>DATKRN010000032.1:0-67206 GCA_035532155.1 Verrucomicrobiia bacterium
TGACCGGGCCCCGCCGCCCGCGCGTCTGGTCGGGGTGGGTCCCGGGCGGGCGTCGCGGGGTGGATCGGGGTGAGGTGGGCACTCTGGGTCCTTCGGAGGCTGGCGGGCATCGCGGCCAGGCGGCGCTCGATGCGGCGGGTGAGGGTGAGCGGTCTGACGGGGGTGGAGAGCGCGACCAGGGCCGGGATCTTGGCCGGGTCGGCGACGCCGCTGGCGAGCACCCGGGCCAGGGGCGTGGCGGGGCCGTCGGAGACCGTGCGCACCCTCGAGCCGACCGTCTCCGTGCGCACCAGCGTCATCACCGGCTGGGAGCCGGTGTGGTCGGGGCGGAGCAGGTCGGTGGAGAGGGCGGCGAGGCAGGCCAGCTGGGCGGGGGTGTCGAGCCGCTCGGAGCCGATCAGGCGGCGGACCAGGGTCCACTTCTTCTGCTCGACGTGGGCGTGGTCGTTCGTGTGCCCGGGGCGCGAGCGGGCGAGCGCGACGGTCGGGGCCCGGTAGGAGCGGACCCGGTGCCCGTTGAGGCACTCGCTGCCGCTGTCGGGATGCAGTCCGAGCAGGGGAACCGGCAGCTGGGTGCGGATCTGCTCCAGGGCGGCCACGCTGCCGCGCTCCCCCGTGCCTATCACGGGCACGCGCTCGGTCCAGCCGGTGCTCCGGTCGGTGGCGCGCAGGACCCAGATCCCGTCCCCGGCCGCCACCTCCCCCTGTGGGAGACGAGGTCGGTCTCCAGGTAGCCGGGGAGGTCGAGGGCCCGCCACGGGCCCACCACCACGGGGATCTGGCGGCGGAGCAGGCCGCCGGGCGTGGTCTGGGCCATCCGCCGGCCCCCCCGCGTGCGCCGCACCGGCCGGAGCCGGCGTTCCACCGTCGCCACGCTCGCCTGGGCCCGCTGCGCCTGCGTCGCCGGGCTGCCGGTGAGCTGGCCGTGGCGCTCCCGGAGCTGGGCCAGATCGGCCAGGGTAGTCGGCGGCCTCCCAGCACAGCCGGAGGGCGGTCGGGAACTCCGCCCCGTACCGGCGGGCGCGCGGGAGCAGGAGCCGGGGCCGTTGCCGGCGCCGCCCGCGCAGGACCCGCAGGCCGTGCTTGCGCGCGTACCCGGTGGCCAGGCAGACAGCGTCCAGGAGCTCGCCTCGCGCCTTCCGGCCCACCGCCCCGTACCGGGGCGCCCACTCGGCCGCCAGCTCGTACCGCTCCTGAATCCGCATCGGCCCCGTTCCCGCCCCGGCCGGGGCTGGTGGGGGCCCCTCGGTGCGATGCCGTCGTGAGGGAACGTTCGGGCCAGGGTGCGTTTGCTGGTGACGGACTGCGCGCGGTTGCTTGATTCCGGTCGTCCGGCCTATACTCGCCGGGCGTCCGCCCCTCTCCACGTCCTGCCATGCTCCACCTTCCGGCCCTGCCCGCTGAGCGCCCGTGTCGAGTCCCGATGGGGATCGTCTGGGACGCCAGGGTCCGCTGGCGGCTAGCCAGCCGGCGCCACCCGGTTCGCCGGTGGCATCTCGCCGCCGTGGCGGTGTTGATGGTGTCGCTGTGGGTGGGCGTGAGCCTGCTGGGCGGGTGGCGAGCCGATCGCGGGTTGGAGCGCCAGGCCGCCCAGCTCGCCGGCCAGGATCAGGCCCTCTCAGCGCTGCTGGCGCGTGAGACCGTCCAGCTTGAGGCGGCCGGGTCGCCCGGCTGGGCCGCCGAGCAGGCTCGCGCCGAGGGTCTGGTCGCTCCCGGCCAGGCCGTCTATGTGATCAGCCCCCCACCGGCGGTGCCAGGGGGCTGACCGGGATTTGACGTGCGAGCGCCGCCGCCGTACCATCTCGCGTGCGGCGTGGAGCAGTGGCAGCTCGTCGGGCTCATAACCCGAAGGTCCCGAGTTCGAATCTCGGCGCCGCAACGCGACCGCTCCGGCAGCCGCCGGTCGGCGGCCACCCCGCGGGTGCACGGGACCCGGGGCGGATCCGTCGGGCAGCCGATCGGGCGGTATAGCTCAGGGGTTAGAGCACTCGGCTCATAACCGAGGTGTCCCTGGTTCGATCCCAGGTACCGCCACCGTGACGACCCGGGGGGTGCGGGCCGGGAACCGGGTACAATCCTGCCCATGCGCCCGCAGCGACGCTCGGCCGTGTACGTCCTGCTCCTGGTGGCCCTGCTCGCCGTGGCGGTGCTCGCCTGGCGGTCGGTGCCGGTGGCGGGCCCAGCGAACTCGAGCACGGGTCGCCTGCAGCAGGCGCTGGCGAACTACCAGGCGATTCAGGAGGGGCGGCTCAGCCCGTCCCGGGTCCCCGCGGGGCAGACGGTGATCAGCGCACGCAGGCAGGCGATCGGCGTCAACGGCGGCACCTCGGTCGACTGGTACGCGACCAACGGCCGCGAGTACCAGTCAACCACCGAGGGCATCGATGTGACCGCCCTTTTCGCGCGCTACGGTTTCAGCCACTACAACATCCAATCGTCGGGGAATGACAACGTGTTCCTGACCCTGGTGCTGCCCAACCTGGCCATCGTCGCGGTGATCGTGCTGGTGATGTGGTGGATGTTCCGCCAGGCTCAGACCGGCAACAATCAGGCGCTCAGCTTCGGGCGCAGCCGTGCGCGTCTGCTTGCCGGCGACAAGCCCGCGGTCACCTTCGTCGATGTCGCCGGGGTCGAGGAGGCCAAGCAGGAGCTGACCGAGATTGTCGAGTTCCTGAAGTACCCTGACAAGTTCACCGCCCTCGGGGCGCGCATCCCCAAGGGGGTGCTGTTGGTGGGCCCGCCGGGGACTGGCAAGACGTTGCTCAGCAAGGCGGTGGCGGGCGAGGCGGGCGTGCCCTTCTTCAGCATCTCGGGGTCGGAATTCGTCGAGATGTTCGTCGGGGTGGGGGCGTCCCGGGTGCGTGATCTGTTCGATCAGGCCAAGAAGAACAGCCCCTGCATCGTCTTCGTCGATGAGATCGACGCGGTGGGGCGCCAGCGCGGTGCCGGGCTCGGGGGGGGGCATGACGAGCGGGAGCAGACCCTGAACCAGCTGCTGGTCGAGATGGACGGCTTCGAGACCAACACGCACGTGATTGTGATCGCGGCCACCAACCGCCCCGACGTGCTCGATCCCGCCCTTCTGCGGCCGGGCCGGTTTGACCGCCACGTCACCCTCGATCGCCCCGACATCCGGGGTCGCAAGGCGATCCTGGACGTGCATGCTCGCAACAAGCCCCTCGATCCCGGGGTCGACCTCGAGGTCCTGGCCCGCCAGACCCCCGGGTTCAGCGGGGCCGACCTCAGCAACCTCATCAACGAGGCCGCGATCCTGGCGGCGCGCCTGAATCGCAAGGTGGTCGGGATGCACGAGATGGAGGAGGCGATCGCCCGGGTCATCGCCGGACCGGAGCGCAAGTCCCGTGTGATCTCCGAGCGGGAGAAGCTGACGATTGCGTTCCATGAGATGGGCCACGCGCTGGTAATGCGCAGCCTCCCCCACTGCGACCCGGTGCACAAGATCAGCATCATCAGCCGGGGGATGGCTCTGGGCTGGACGATGAACCTGCCCGAGGAGGACAAGTACCTCGTCAGCAAGGCGGAGCTCACCGACCAGCTCGCCGGGATCCTCGGGGGGCGGGTGGCCGAGGAGATCCATCTCGGCGACACCAACATCACGACCGGTGCCTCCGACGACATCAGCAAGGCCACCAAGCTGGCGCGGCGGATGGTGACGGAGTGGGGGATGAGCGAGAAGCTGGGACCGCTCGCCTTCGGCACCAAGGAGGAGCTGGTGTTCCTCGGCCGCGACCTCGGCGAGCAGCGCAACTACTCCGAGGAGGTGGCCGGCGAGATCGACCAGGAGGTCCATTCCTTTGTGGACAACGCCTACCTCACCGCCAAGAAGGTGCTGACGCAACGCCGCCACGTCCTGCGGGCTCTGGCGGAGCAGCTGGTCCAGGTCGAGACGATGGACGGTTCCGAGATGGACGCGGTGATCCAGCGGATCGAGGAGGAGACCGCGGCAGCCAGCTGAGGCGGTGGGGCGCCGACCGGCGGGACCGGCGGCGACCGGGCGATCGGGTCGGCGTCGTGAGGCCCGCTTGGATCACGTGAGGTGGCCGAGACGGAGACGAACCGCGGGGGGCGAGGTGTGCGAAGGGAGCGGTGCACCCCGTCGGTGACGGTCGGGGTGGTGGGTGCCGGGCGCGCCGGGACCGTGATCGCGCTGGCGCTCGAGCGCGCCGGGTACGAGCTGGTGGCCCTCTCCTCGCGTCGTCGGCCCGACGCCGCCGAGCTGGCGAGCCGTCTGGGACGACCGGCGGTTGCGGTCGACGACGCGGTCGACGTGCTCGACCGCGCGACCGTCGTCTGGCTCACCGTCCCTGACGATGAGCTCGCTCCGCTAGCGATCCGGCTCGGCCGGCACCGCGACCGGTGGGGGCGGCGGGTGGCGATCCACTGCGCCGGACGCTTCGATCGGTCGGTCCTCGCACCCCTGCGTCTGACCGGCGCCGGGGTGGCCGCGTGTCATCCGCTCGCCGCCCTGGCGCGCCCCGACCCGGATCAGCTGCGGGGCGTGGTCGCGCCGCTCGATGCCGACCCCGGGGCCCGCCGCGGGGTGGTGGCGATGGCCCGCCGGATCGGCCTGTGCCCGATCCCGCTGCCGGGGGACCAGCGGGCCGCCTACCACGCCGTCGCGGTCATGGCCGGCAATCTTCCCCTGGTGCTGCTGGGGGCGGCCGAGCGGGTCGGGGCCGAGGCCGGGTTGCCGGCCGAGATCGTGCGCGGATTGCTGCCTCTGCTGGCCGGGGCTCTCGCCAACGCCCGGGTGATGGGCACCCGGGACGCGCTCACCGGTCCTGCGGTGCGTGGCGACCGACGGACCCTGGCCGCGCACCTCGCGGTGCTGGAGGCGCTCGACCCCAAGGTGGCGGAGCTGTACCGGGCCGCCAGCGCCCTGGCGGCGCCCCCCCCGGTGGCGGGGGCAGCGTGAGCCAAGGACTCGGCGCTCCGGTCCGGATCAGCGATCTCGGGGACTGGAAGAGGTCCGGCCGGCGCTTCGCCATGGTCACCGCCTACGACCACCCGACCGCCCGGCTGCTCGACCGGGCCGGCGTCCCGGTCCTGTTGGTCGGCGACTCATTGGGGATGGTGGTGCTGGGGCACACCACCACCTTGTCGGTCACCCTGGCGATGATGCTGCACCACGCCCGGGCGGTGGCGCGGGGGGCCGAGCGAGCCCTGCTGGTCGGCGACCTTCCGTTTCTCGCGTCGCGGGGTGGGACCGACCGCGCGACCCGGGGGGCTGCCCGGCTGCTGAGCCAGGGGGGAATGCACGCGGTGAAGCTGGAGGGCGGTGGCCCCACGATTGCGCTCACAGCGCATCTGGTCGCGCGCGGCATCCCGGTCATGGGTCACCTCGGGCTGACGCCCCAGTCAGTGCATGCCATGGGGGGGTGGCGGGTGCAGGGGCGCGGGGCGACCGCCCGGGCGGCGCTGGCGGGAAGCCTCCGCGAGCTGGAGGACGCGGGGGCCTTCGCGGTGGTGCTGGAGGGCGTGCCTGCCGCGGTTGGTGGCGAGCTGACCCGGGCGAGCGGCCTGCCCACCATCGGGATTGGCGCCGGACCGGGCTGCGACGGGCAGGTGCTGGTGCTGCACGATCTCATCGGACTGACGCCGGGACCCTCCCCGCGCTTCGCCCGAGCCTATGCCCAGGTGGGCGAGGCGATCTCCCGCGCGGCGGGTGAGTTCCAGGCCGACGTCGAAGCTGGACGCTTCCCGGACGACGAGCACAGCTACCGGTGATCCCCACGACACCCGCTTGGATCTGCTGACGACGCCGGCGGCGCTCCGCCAGCGCCTCGCCGACTGGCGGAGCCGCGGCCTTCGAGTCGGGGTCGTGCCCACCATGGGCGCCCTCCACCCCGGCCATCTCTCCTTGGTCCAGCGGGCCCGGCGCGAGGTCGACCGCGTGGTCGTCAGCCTCTTTGTGAACCCGCTCCAGTTCGACAACCCCGCCGAGCTGCGCGCCTATCCCCGCGACCGCAGGGGCGACCTGGAGCGGCTGCGGGGAGTCGCCACCGACCTCTGCTTCGCCCCCCGGCGCCGCGACCTGTTCCCGGCGAGCTTCGCGACCACGGTCTGCGTCTCCCGAGGCACCCGACTGTGGGAGGGAGCCGCCCGCCCTGGCCACTTCGACGGGGTCGCGACGGTGGTGGCACGCCTGCTCTCGCTGGCGGGACTGTGCCGGGCCTACTTCGGCGAGAAGGACGCCCAGCAGCTCCAACTGGTGCGGCGGCTGGTGCTCGACCTCGGTCTGCCGGCCCATGTGGTCGCCTGCGCAACCATCCGGGAGGCCGACGGGCTGCCCTGGAGCAGCCGCAACCGCACCCTCAGCAGCAGCGAGCGGGCCGCCGCCGCCTGCCTCCCCCGGGCGCTGGCGGAGGTGTTGTGGGCCCACCGCCGCGGCGAGGACCACGCCGACCGGCTGGCACGCCGGGCGGCCCAGGTGATCTCCGGCGAGCCCCTCGCCGTGCTCGACTACGCTGCGCTGGTGGATCCGGTCAGCTTCGAGCCGGTCGTCCGGACCGCACCGGGGACGCGCGTGATCCTGGCCGCCCGGATCGGACCCGTCCGTCTGATCGACGGGGCGCGTCTCAGCGACCGTGCCCTGCTGCGGCGGACCCGGAGCTGGGAGGTCCGGCCCCCTGCGCGGTCGAGGAACCGGGGCCGCCTCCCGGGGTGGCCGCGCTGAAGCCCACCGGGCGTCCCGCCTCCGGCTCGCGGATCCGCCGGAGGATGAAGCGAAGCTGGCCCTCGACCGCCACGGCCTGAAACAGATCAAAGCCGTCGGCCACCGCGAGGCGGTTGACCTCGTCGAGGTCCGCGGCCTCGCGGTACTCGTGGATGGGGGCGGCGGGCCTGGCCATGGCGGCTCCTTGGTGGCGGTCAAGTGGTGGTGGCACTGTTATACTCTCGCCCGGCCAGCGCGCCGACGGGGCGCGCACCGTCGTGTGCGCCCATCACCTCACCGTCCCACGGGAGACCACGCCCCGCCTTGAGTCCCGACGAGAGCCGCAGCAACGGGCAGCATCTGCAGGTCTACACCTCAATGGAGGAGTACCTGCGGGTGGGTGCCGACGCCATCCGCACCCTCACCTATGGCGACATCGTCGACGGGACGGTGGTGCGGGTGGACCCCGACGAGGTTCTGGTCGACATCGGGGCGAAATCCGAGGGCGTCATCAGCAATCGTGAGCTCGCGGGCCGCGCCGAGGAGCCGGTCGTGCTCCGCCCCGGGGACGAGATCAAGGTCTACGTGCTCCAGTCCGAGAACGATGACGGCAATGTCGTTCTGAGCCTTCGCCGGGCGCGCGCCGAGGGGATCTGGGCCAAGGCGGCGGAGAAGGAGAGCAGTGGGGAGGGGGTCGAAGCCGAGGTCCGAGAGCAGAACAAGGGCGGCCTGATCGTCAACATCATGGGGCTCAGGGGTTTTCTGCCCAGCTCCCAGGTGGCTCGGGCCCACTCCGGCAACCTCATGGAGCTGGTCGGCCAGCGGATCATGGTCAAGATCCTGGAGGTCAATCGCAAGCGCAACCGGCTGATCGTGAGCCAGCGGGCTGCCCAGGACGAGGATCGCGCCCGCCAGCGCGAGGAGCTCTTCGAGCGCCTCCACGTGGGGGACGTGGTCAGCGGCCGTGTCAGCGGGCTCACCTCGTACGGCGGCTTCGTCAACCTGGGGGGCGCCGACGGGCTGATCCACATCAGCGAGCTGGCCTGGGATCGGGTCAGCAACGTGTCGGACATGCTTGCCGTCGGCGATGAGGTCACCGTGAAGGTGATCAAACTCGACCCCGAGCTGTCCCGGATCTCGCTCTCGCTTCGGCAGATGAGCGACGACCCCTGGGACACGATCGAGGCGCGCTTCCCCACCGGGGCGGAGATCGAGGGCACCGTCACCAAGACCAAGAAGTACGGCGCCTTCCTCCAGATCGCCGACGGGGTCGAAGGACTGCTCCACATCAGCGAACTCTCCTGGGAGCACGTGGAGCGGACCGAGGACGTCCTGCGGGTCGGGGACGTGGTCAAGGTGCTGGTGCTGCAGGCGGATCGGACCCGGCGGCGAATCTCGCTCTCCCTGCGCCAGCTCTTCCCCCGGCCGGCCGACCTCCCCCCTGAGGTCGAGGGGCCCGTGCGCGGGTATGACGCGGCCGCGGACTACGTCCCCGACGATGACGACGACCCGGGTCCGCCGCCGCCGCGATCGGTGACACCCGCGGCCGAATCCGCGGCCCCTCAGCCTGAGCCGACGGAGGGGGCGGTCACCGTGCCGCCACCGCCCGACCCCCTAGGTGAGGAGGCCGAGCCCGACGGCCGGCCCGCCCCGGCCGCCGACGGGGTGGCCGCCGGCACGGAGGGTGAGGATCTGACTCCCGGGGCGGCCGACGGGATCGCGCCCGCGGATCAGGTCGCCGAGGCGGCCGAGCGCTAGGGCCGGCGCCGCTCGCCTCGGGCCGGTTGCCGGCTTGGGGAATTGGGCATAATGCGGGGGTGGCCCGTCGCGCACCGTGTGCCCCCCTCGTCATTCTCAGCCTGGCCGTCTCGGCCCAGGCGCCGGTGACGCGCGCGGACCCGAGGGAGGTGGACCGTGTACGCCTTTGAACGATTCACCGAGCGCGCCAAGAAGGTGCTCACGCTGGCCCAGGAGGAGGCGGAGAAGTCCCACCACTCCTACATCGGCACCGAACACCTGCTGCTCGGGCTGCTGCGCGAGAACGACGGGTTGGCGGCCAAGGTGCTGGGCAGCCTCGGGGTCGAGATCGGCAAGGTGCGGGCGACCATCGAGTCGGTGCTGGGTCGCAATGAGCGGATCATCATCCAGCAGATCATCCCCACCTCGCGAGTCAAGAAGGTCATCGAGATCTCCTTCGAGGAGGCTCGGAGGATGGGGCACAACTACGTCGGCACCGAGCACTTGCTGCTGGGCCTGCTGATCGAAGGGGACGGAATCGCCGCCCATGTGCTCGAGGATCTCGGCGCCACCCATGAGAAGGTCCGCGGCGAGATCGACCGTCAGCTCCGCGACCGTGCCCTCGACGACGAGGTGCCCCAGGAGAAGAAGCGGCCCACCAAGACCCCGCTGCTCGACCAGTTCTGCCGCGACCTCACCGAGCTCGCCCAAAAGAATCAACTCGACCCGGTGATCGGGCGCGAAGGCGAGATCGAGCGGGTGGTGCAGATCCTGTCCCGTCGCACCAAGAACAATCCCGCGCTGATCGGTGAGCCGGGGGTGGGCAAGACCGCGATCGCCGAGGGACTGGCCCAGGCGATCGTGCATGGCAACATCCCCGAGTCGTTGGCGGGCAAGCGGGTGCTGACCTTGGACATGGGCGCGCTGGTGGCGGGGACGAAGTACCGCGGCGAGTTCGAGGAACGGCTGAAGAAGATCCTCGACGAGATCCGGTCTTCCCGCGAGGTGATCCTCTTCATCGACGAGCTCCACACCCTGGTGGGCGCGGGCGCCGCCGAGGGTGCGATCGACGCGGCCAACATCCTGAAGCCCGCGCTGGCTCGCGGGGAAATGCAGTGCATCGGCGCCACCACCTTGAACGAGTACCGCAAGTACATCGAGAAGGATGCGGCCCTCGAGCGTCGGTTCCAGCCGGTCTTCGTGGAGGAGCCGAAGCTGGAGCAGACGGTCGCGATCCTGACCGGGGTGCGCAGCCTCTACGAGAAGCATCACAAAGTGCGCATCACCGACGATGCGGTGCGGGCCGCCGCGGAGCTCTCGGGACGCTATGTCAGCGACCGATCCTGGCCCGACAAGGCGATCGACCTGATCGACGAGGCGTCGGCCCGGGTGCGCATGAAGCTGACCACCACGCCGCCCGAGCTGCGCCAGATGCAGGCCCAGATCCGCGACCTGCGGGTGCAGAAGGAAGACGCGATCGAGCGTCAGGACTACGAGAAGGCGGCGGGTTTCCGCGATGAGGAGCGGCGCCAGCAGGACGCCCACGATGCTGCCCAGACCGCCTGGCGGGAGCAACTGGGCCTGACCACGCCGGACGTCACCGACAATCACATCGCGGACATCGTCTCCTCGTGGACCGGCGTGCCGGTGACGCGGCTGGTGGAAGCGGAGACCACCCGCCTGATGCGGATGGAGGACGAGATCCACCAGCGCCTGATCGGCCAGGACGAAGCGGTGAAGGTCGTCTGCCAGGCGGTCCGGCGGGCCCGGGCTGGGCTCAAGGATCCGCGCCGCCCGATCGGCTCCTTCATCTTCCTCGGGCCCACCGGGGTGGGCAAGACCGAGCTGGCGCGGTCGCTGGCGGCGTTCCTGTTCGACAACGAGGACGCGGTGGTTCGGCTCGACATGTCGGAGTTCGCCGAGCGGCACTCCACCGCTCGGCTGGTGGGATCGCCGCCCGGGTACGTTGGCTACGACGAGGGGGGCCAGCTCACCGAGGCGATCCGGCGGCGCCCCTACAGCGTCGTGCTGTTGGACGAGGTTGAGAAGGCGCACCCCGACTTCTTCAACATGCTGCTCCAGATTCTGGAGGACGGCCGCCTGACCGACGCCAAGGGCAAGGCGGTCAACTTTGCCAATACGATCGTGATCATGACCAGCAACCTCGGCCTGCAGGGGCTGAAGACCAACGTCTCCATGGGGTTCCAGCCGACCGGGCTCGACGCCGCCGGCCAGGACCAAGAGCATGTCCGGATGCGCGACAAGATCATGGATGAGCTGAAGCGCGCCTTCCGGCCGGAGTTCCTCAACCGGGTCGATGCGGTGGTGGTCTTCCACCGACTGCGGGCTGCCGAGATGCGGCGCATCGTCGACCTCATGCTGGTTCGGATTCGCGAGCACCTGGTCACCCAGGGGCTCACCCTAACCGTCACCGACGCGGCCAAGGATCTGATCGCGACCGAGGGGTTCGACAAGCTGTACGGGGCACGACCCCTGCGGCGCGTGATCCAGCGGTCGATCGAGGATCCGCTCAGCGAGGCACTGCTGCAGACGCGGTACGCGGTCGGTGACGAGGTGGTGGTCGACGTTGACGAGGGCCGGCTGCGCACCCGGGTCATCACCACCCCGACCCTGGAGCCGGCCTCGCCCCCACCCCTGGAGCCGGCGGCGGGAGCGGCGCCCGGGACCGGCGAGAGCCGCTGACGGCGAGGCGGTGGGCGGGCGGCGGGACGCCGGGGTGTCCCGGGCGCCGATGAGGGTGCGGGCGGCCACTCACACGGACGTTCCGGGGGCGCTGGGTCCGGGCCAGCCCGTTCCGGCGGCGCCCTCGATGCGCCCGGAGCGGATCGCCCGCGGAGCTGGGATGGCGGTAGGAGCGATCCTCGGATCCCTCTACGCCACCGTCCTGATCCAGGTGTGGCAGGGTCCGCTCTCGACCCCGGTGGCCGCCGTGGTGACGATCGTGGTCGGTCTCGGAGCGGGCTGTGTCGCCGGCTACGTGGTCGCGCCCAGCCTCACGATCCGACCGTACCGGTGGGCCACCGCGGCGCTGGCGGTAACCCCGTTTGGCGAGCTGGTCGGCGGGTTGGTGGGTGGCGGGGCCGGGCTGGGGGTGGCCGCCCTGGTGGCCGTGGTCTTCGTCGGCCTCCCCTACGGGCTGGGCTGGTTGGTCGCGCTCGCCACCGCCACCATGGCGGTCCCGATCGGGGTCACCGTCGGCAGATCCCGGCGCCGTGACCTGGCCGCGCTCGGGCTCGACGGTGCCCCTGTCGCGGAGCCGGGAGCCGGCGGCCCGCGAGCTGTGTTGGTGGATACCAGCGCGCTGGTGGACGGGCGCCTGCTCACCTGTGCCCGGGCCGGCCTGTGGCTCTACCCGTTGGTGGTGCCGCGCTTCGTCGTGGCCGAGCTGCAGGATCTGGCCGACTCCGCCTCGGCGGCGCGGCGGTCCCGGGGGCGCCGCGGGCTGGAGCAGCTGGCGGCGCTGCGGGAGCTTGCCGGGGTCCGGGTGGAGTTGCTCGACCAGGACTTTCCCGCCATCGACCAGGTCGACCTGCGGCTGGTGCGTCTCGCCCGTGAACGCCGGACCGCGCTCTGCACAGTTGACTACAACCTGGAGCAGGTGGCGCTGGTCGAGGGGCTGGCGGTGGTCAACCTCAATCGACTGGCGGCGGCGCTGCGGGCGCCGGTGCAGCCGGGCGAGATCGTGACCGTCGAGATCCAGGACCAGGGACGCGAGCCGGACCAGGGTCTGGGATACCTCGACGACGGGACCATGGTCCTGGTCGACGGCTCGGCTCACATGCTGGGGGCGCAGGTCCACGCGGTGGTGCGGTCGGTGCGCCAGACCGCGACCGGCCGGATGGTGTTCGCGCGCCTCGCCCCCGAGGAGCGGGGGGCCGCCGCGGGCGGATCCCTGCCGGCTGGCGCGTGAGCGCTGCGGTGCCCCGGGCGGTGGCGCTGGTCCCGGCTGCGGGCATCGGCGAGCGATTTGGTGGCTCCAAGCTCTGGGCCACCCTCGGCGGTCGGCCGGTGCTGGCCTGGACCCTGGCGGCGCTCGCGGACCCGGCGAGCGGAGTCGATCAGCTGGTGGTCGCCGCCCCTCCCGCGGATCACGCGCGGATCGGCGCTGTCGCCGACTCGGTGGCGGCCCGGCTGACTCTCACGGTGGTGGCGGGGGGCGCCACCCGGCAGGACTCGGTGGCGGCCGGCCTGGCGCGGTGCGCGGCCCCATTCGTGCTGGTGCACGACGCCGCTCGCCCGCTGGTTCGTCCGGAGCTGGTGGCAGCGGTGCTCGCCGCCGCGGTGCGCCACGGGGCCGCCACCGCCGCCTGCCCGGCGGTCGACTCCACCGCGGTGCGCAGCCCCGCGGGCGTGCTGACCTGGCTCGATCGCGATCAGGTGGTCTCGGTGCAGACGCCCCAGGCGTTCCGCCTCGACTGGCTCCGGGAGGCGCACGCCGATGCGGCCGAGCACGGCCGGCGGGGGGATGACGACGCCGGGCTGGTGCGGGCGAGCGGGCGGCCCGTGGCGGTGGTGGTCGGCGACCGCCGCAATCGCAAGCTGACCGACCCCGAGGACCTGCTCACGCTCGCGGCCTGGCTCGCGGCCGCGTCGGGGTGACGGTGCCCGCCGCCCCGCTCGCCCTGCGGGTGGGGTTGGGGATCGACGTCCACGGCTTCGGCGGAAGCGGCCCGCTCCGGCTCGGTGGGGTCACGGTGCCCTCCTCGGTCGGCCTGGTCGGCCACTCCGACGGCGACGCGCTCTGCCACGCGGTCGCGGATGCCATCCTGGGGGCCGCCGGTCTGCCCGATCTCGGCCACCACTTCCCGTCCACCGACCCCGCCACCCGGGGGGCCGACTCGCTGGAGATCCTGCGCCAGGTGGTGGCGCTGGCCGCGGCCGCCGGGTGGCGGCTGGGCAACTGCGACGCCACGGTCGTCGCCGAGGCTCCCCGGCTCGCCCCCCACACGCCGGCGATGGCGGCGGCGCTTGCCACCGCCTGCCGTGGGGACGCGGCATCGGTGGTGGTCAAGGCCAAGACCAGCGACGGCCTGGGGTTGGTGGGACGGGGCGAGGGCGTGGTCGCGCTCGCGACCGTGTGCCTGGTGCGAAGCTGATGGGAGCCGATCTCCGCCCCGCCGCAGGATCGGCGAGCCCGTCGGGGCGGCTTCGGCTTCACAACACCGCCAGCCGACGGGTCGAACCAGTTCAGCCGCTCACGCCCGCAGAGGTCCGTCTCTATACCTGCGGGCCTACCGTGCATGCGCGGGCCCACATCGGCAATCTGCGGACCTTCCTGGTGGAGGACTGCCTGCGCCGTCACCTGGAGGCGACGGGGCTGCGGGTACGCCAGGTCATGAATATCACCGATGTCGAGGACAAGATCATTCGCAAGGCCCGCGCGGCGCAGCTGCCGATTGCGGAGTTCACCGCCCCGTTCATCGCCGCCTTCCACACCGATCTCACCGCTCTCGGAGTGCGCCCCGCCCATCTCTATCCCCGCGCTACCTCCTATATCGAGCCGATGCTGGAGCTGGTGGCCCGGCTGGACGCCGGCGGCTACACGTACGTCGTCGACGGCTCGGTGTACTTCCGCGTCGCCGCCTTCCCCGCCTACGGCAGACTGGCCGGGCTGGATGTGGCCGGGTTGCGCGCCGGCGGCAGCGGCCGGGTGGACGCCGACGAGTACGAGGTGAAGGAGCAGGCGCGTGACTTCGTGCTCTGGAAGGCGACCGACTCGGACGATGGTGCCCGCTGGCCGTCCCCCTATGGCCCGGGCCGCCCCGGCTGGCACCTGGAATGCTCCACGATCGCAATGGCCGAGTTGGGGGAGACGATCGATCTCCACTGCGGCGGGGTCGACCTCATCTTCCCCCATCACGAGAACGAGATCGCCCAGTCGGAGGCCGCCACCGGGCGCCCGTTCGTGCGCCATTGGGTCCACGCGGAGCACCTGCTCGTGGGGGGGGCCAAGATGGCCAAGTCGGGGGGCAACCTCGTCTCCCTGGAGGACCTGGTCGAGCGCGGCGTCGACCCCATGACCGTGCGTTTCCTGCTCCTGGCCGGCGCGCACTACCGCCACAAGCTCCACTTTCAGGAGGCGGACCTGGGCGCCGCCGCCGACGCCGTCGCGCGCCTGGCGGGCTTCTGGCAACGGACCCACGAGCTCGCCGCCCGACTCGAGGGCGGACTTCCCCCGGGCGGGGAGGACGCCCAGGCCGTCGCCGACCCGCTGGCCGGGCTGGCCTCAGAGGCGATCGCCCAGTTCACCCGCGCGCTCGACGACGACCTCAATCTTCCCGGAGCGATCGCGGGCGTGTTCGACCTCGTGCGCGAGGGCAACCGGCGGCTGGACGATGGCAGCGTGGGGCTAGCGGGGGCGCGCGCCGCCACCGCCGCTCTCCACCAGATCGACGACGTCCTCGGTGTGATGCGGGTGGGCTCCCAGCGAACCGAGGGGGCCGGCCCGCTGGACCCGGCGGCCCAGCGGCTGCTGGAACGGCGGGAGGCGGCACGCCGGGACCGGGACTTCGCCGCCGCTGACCGCTACCGGGACGAGCTGCGCCAGTTGGGAATCGCGCTCGAGGACCTGCCCCAGGGGACGCGTTGGCGCCGGGTGGGGTGACCATGCCGGAGATCCTGTATGGGCGCAACCCGGTGCTGGAGGCGCTGCGAGCGGGCCGGCAGCCGCGCCGGGTGCTGCTGGCCTTTGGCCTGGCCCACGACCCGCGGGTTGCCGAGGTGATCGCCCGAGCCACCGGCAGCGGCGCGGCGGTCGAGACGCTGGAGCGCCGCAGACTTGACGACATCGCCCATACTGAGCACCACCAGGGTCTAGTCGCCTACTTCGACCGTCGCCAGCTGGGCGGGGTGCATCGCCTGCGGGAGCTGGTCGAGGGCGAGTCGGCCGCGACCTGGCCGGCACTGGTCCTCTGCCTCGATGAGGTACAGGATCCCCAAAATCTCGGAGCCCTGGTACGGTCGGCGGAGGCATGCCGCGCCACCGCGGTGGTCACCCTCCGCCATCGCAGCGCGCCGCTGTCGGGCGCCGTCGCCAAGGCGTCAGCGGGCGCCATCGAGCACTGCCCTCTGATTCAGGTCACCAACTTGCGCCAGGCGCTGGACGGTCTGCGGTCGTGGGGCGTGTGGGTGATCGGACTCGATGCCGAGGCGCCCGAGCGTCACGACGCGCCCGACTACCGAGACCCGGTCGCGCTGGTGGTGGGGGCGGAGGGCGCCGGGATGCGCCCGCTCACCCGGGCCAGCTGCGATCGCCTGGTGCGGTTGCCGATGGGGGGCCGGGTGGGGTCGCTCAACGCCGCGGTCGCCGGGTCGCTCCTCCTCTATGAGATCGCGCGTCAGCGCGACTTCGCCTTTCCGCCGCGACCGTCGGCCCTCGGCCATGGGTGAGGCTCTGCTCGGTGGGGCGGTGGCGGTGCTGGCCGGCCTCGGCGGCTGGCTCGCGGGTGGCCGCCGGGAACGGGACCGCCGGCGCCGGGGCTCCTCGCCGGCAGCGCTCGCGCAGCTGGCGGCCTTTGCCCGATCGCTGGGCCGCGCCCGCAGCCCGGACGAGATCGCGGGCTCGGTCGCTGAGGCCGCCCGCCTGCTGCTGGGCGCGCGGCGGGTGCTAGTGTGGCAGCAGAGCCCGGGCGCCGGCAGCGATCCGACGCTGCTGGCCGACACCGCGCCGGAGCTCACGGCGGCGGGGTCGCCGGGAGCGGGCGGGGGCGGCGACGACGGTCCTGGCGGCGAGACGATCCCCCTGGCGGCGGCGGGGCGGCGGCTGGGCAGGCTCGAGGTGCGTGGCCAGCCCACCCCGTCCGCCGGGACGGAGGCAGCACTGGAGGTTCTCGCCGCCCTCGCCGGCGCGGCTCTGGACGCGGCTCGGGCGCACGGGCGAGCGGACCGGCTCGGCCGCACCGATGCCCTGACGCGGCTGCCCAACCGACGCGCGCTGACGGCGGAGCTGCGGTCAGAGTGGGAGCGCGCGCGCCGGTACGGCAGCCCGCTCGCCTTCCTCATGATCGATGTCGACCGGTTCAAGCGCGTCAACGATCGCCACGGCCATCCCGTCGGCGACGCCGTCCTGTGCGACGTCGCGCGCCTGATCGCTGACAATGTCCGGGCCACCGACTCGGTCTATCGCTACGGCGGCGAGGAGTTCGCGGTCCTGGCCCGCGACTCCCAGCTCACTGCTGGCCAGGAGCTGGCCGAGCGGCTGCGGGTCGCCGTCGAGCGCCAGGCGGGTCGTCGCGCCCAGGTCGGGACGGTGACGATCTCGGTGGGGGTGGCGGCGGTGGAGATGGCGATGGCCGCGCCCGATGCACTGGTGGCGCTGGCCGACAGCGCCCTCTACCGGGCCAAGCGGGCGGGGCGCAACCGGGTCGCGGTGGTTCCCACCGCCGAGGTGCGGGGCGTGCCGGTCCGCCCACCCGCCGGGCCGAGCCCGGCGACGGCGGCGGGCCCGACCGCGCTCACCCTGCCCGGCTTCGACGATGACCTCCCCGCGCCGCCCACGCCTGCGTGACGCGCCGACCGCTCGTCGCCGGCGGGGTATCCTGAGCTCCGCCTCCGGGCGCGCCGGGGGGGCCGCCGGTGTAGCTCAGCGGTAGAGCGGCTGTTTTGTAAACAGCGGGTCCGGGGTTCGAATCCCCGCGCCGGCTCCCGCATCCTGCGGGATACCGTCGGTGGGGAGGTCTGCCAGGAGATTCTGCCAAACCCAGCAAACAAGCCGGTTTCGGACAGGGAACCCCATCCCACTCCCGCCCACGGTGCACCTCGGCTGGGTTCTTCTCAGACCGGGCGGCAGTGAGCAGGGCCGTGCCGCAGCCGCTCCTCGGGCGGGGCCTGATCATCCACCCGTGCCAGTCCCGGTGGGCAAGCTCGGGCGGCATCCCCCGTGGGCGGCGGTTGGCACATCGAAGCCCTCGCCCCCCGAGCAGAGCTTCCGTCCGGCCCTCCGCCCGGGTGCAGCCGAGGCCACAGCGGAGCCCGGTTGGCCGGGAGTCCAGGCCGTCGGACGCGCGTCCCGCACCGGCTCCTGGGGCATGGTGAACGGGCGGGCCGGCGGCGGGACCTGACGGGGCCGTCTGCCGACCGGTGCCGGCGATCGCACCTGCACGTCCGTCGCATCGTCGTCAATCCGCGTGCCCGCCTTCGGCTCGGGTCGGCCAGGAGCGCCATCGCGGCGGGGGCGGCGGCGCCCCCGCCCGGGGCTGGTCGGGATCCGCTACGTGTCCCGGGCACGTCGAGGACGCCGGCGGCCCGGCGGGGGGCCGGAGCGGCCCCGCCGCCGGGCTGCCGGGCTCGAGCCCGTCAGCTGGTCGGGGCGGTGCACCCCGCTGAGGACAGCTGCGGGTTAGCCATCGGGGCGCTGATCAGGGTTCCTCCAAAGCGTCGGATGTCCGGGTGCCCGTACTGCGCGTCGCCGTGGAAGGTGTTGACGGTGGTTCCCGGGATGGCATTGCCGAAGTCCCACACGCAGGTGCCAACCGGATTGGTGGTGCCCACCGCGTGGGACGAGCGTCCCACGCTCCAGAAGGGGTAGAAAGCGGCTCCGACCGGGGGAGCGGTGCATCCCTGGCCGGTGTGCGTGTTGCACAGGGCCTCCGAACCCGCCACGTCAGTCTCGAACTGGATCTCCGGGTAGCCATGGCCGTGCGAGAAGGGTCCCAGGTACTGCAGCGAGGTCGGGTGTCGAGTGCTGCCATCGGGCCAGTCCGCGACGTAGGAACTGCCGTCGAAGTCCAGGTCGCCATTCTGAAAGAAGTCGGTCTGGCAGCCGGCGACGGGCCATCCCACCTGCTCGAAGGCGCCATTGACCACGAGTGGCCGGGGACCCCGTGGCATGCAGAGCGCGTCGGAGAACTCGCACGGCAGCAGCGACGTGACGAGGTTGTGGAATGGGCAGGCTCCCCCGCCCTCGGTGGTGGGGCTCTGACAAGTGCCGGTGGTGGTGCTGCACGGCCCCTCGCCCGACTTGGTCGCCTCAAATCCACCGACACAGGTCTGGGACACGGCCGTGTCCACGAACGACTGGCCGCCCGGGTACTGCAGCGAGTAGGGGAAGGGGTGGGAGACACTGGAGCAGGGAGTGAAGTGACCCAACTCGTTGGCGAGCATGACGCTGCCCTCGGCCGCCGCCCAGGGCACCTGATTCTGCGGCGACGCCGAGCTGAACTCGGCATGGAAGCTGAACGGGTGTCCACTGCAGTCGAGGGCACTCGTGTTCATGAATCCGTTGGCCGCGCTTGCCGTGATCCAGCCTGACTGTCCGGTGCTGAGGTCGTTGACTTGCGCCCGCAGCCCACCGGTCGTGTCGACCATGCTGACCTGGAGCTGGTCGCCCGGATTCATCATCAGGGTGGAGCCGTTCGGGGTGAAGGTCGCCACGTCGGCCAGCTGCGGGCTCGGGGGGCCGGCCGGCACGCCGTTGCGCTGCAAGAACGCGAAGTTGACCGGCTCGGTGCAGTTGGCGTTGCAGTATTTGAACCCGTAGGTGCACTCGAGACTGTCGATCGTGAGCGCCGCGCACCACTTGCCGGCGCTGCAGCTGGGAGAGTCGATGAAGGGGGGATAGCCCGGCGGGTAGAACTGCAGCTCCATGAAGGCCGACCCGGCGGCACCGGGGTCGTTGATGGCACTGCGATTGCCGTTGCTGTCAGGGGCGCAGCGGTTGAGTGGGTACGATTGCGGGTCGCAGAGGGCGAGTCCGAGCCAGACGGCGGGTCCCAGTTCCGCCGCGTCCGACGTGATCGGAAGCCGGCGGGAGGCCGAGGGTGGCCCGCTGGGGTCGGTGGAGAGGGTGAGCCCATAGGTGAGGTTGTTGGCGCTTCCTGCCGCGGTCGACAGGAATCGCACCGAGGGCTCGTCGTGTCCCACATACCGACCGTTGTCGTAGAAGCGGTCCGCGTAGCCGTTCCAGATCGCCAGGGGGTCGGTGCAGAGTCCGCCGAGGTCGACCTTGACCGAGCGATAGCTCAGGCTGTGTCCATTGCAGTCGAGCATGTTGGTCACGTTGGGGCTGACGCTGCCCAGGCTGACACCGCTCGCCGGGATCGCTCCGCTGAGGCCGAGTCCGACACCGAAGAGCGTGCCCAGTGCAAGGAGGCGGAGTCGGATCGATGGCATGTGGAATGCTCCCTGGTGCGGACCCAGGCGCATCTTCCCAGCGACCGGGTCGGGCGTCAAGTTGAGGGCCGCGCCAGGGAGCTGGGCGGATCCGCGGTGATGCCGAGGAGTCGCTCGAGCAAGTTGAGCACGTCGGTGGACTCGCCGATCCGCTTCCGCGTCGGCGCGCCCGGGCCGTGACCCGCCTCCGTCTCCGCCCGGATCGGGATCGACGCCGCCTCGGGCCGCCTGCAGGGTGGCCGCGAGCCCAAAGGGGTCGCAGGGACCACTCGAGCGTCGGGGGCGGAAGTCACTCCCACGATCGCGGGGTGTGAGCGAGCAGCCGCGAGGGTCGGCAGGTCCACGGGTCGTCAGGATCTCCAACGTCACTCGACCTGGCCCATGCGATGATGAAGCGATCGACGCAGAGCGGGTCGACCAGGCCTAGCTCAGCGACGGCGGCTCCCAAGCGCCCGGAATGCTGGCTGCGGCGGGCTCCCCTCGGGGGAGCGCCGGCGGGGGCTCCGCTGATCCCGAGTCGCTCGGCCAGTGTCCAGCCGGACGACGTTGGCCAGTGGGGATTTGCACAGACGTCAGCGAAGACCGTCTGCTCGCGCTCGGCGCGGCCGATCTCGTGCCAGCCGTGGTCGAGCTCGCCCCTCCCACGCCGAACGGCGACGGCGAGGCGCCCGCCCCGCTCCACCCGGCGTTGTGCTCAGCCGAGAGCGAGGGCGTGATGGGCGAGTCGAAGCCGCCGGATCCGTGCAGGAGGACGGCAACCTCGCCGGTGGGGGTCACGTCCAGCCTGCAACTGCGGCACCGGGCCACCCGCGTGGCGTCGCCGGAGACGGCGACAGCCTGCTCACAGACCGCGCTCCAGGGGTCGAAGGCGGCCGAGGAGGGGCGCCCGAGCCGAGCCGGCCCGGTCGCGGGATCGTGCCGCCAGACTCAACCCGACTCGCCCGTGGAGCTGACGCCCAGCTGGACGGCGTCGCGACGGGGTCGCCTGCAGATGCCAGTCGCTGAGATCGAGGGGGGCGCCACGTGTGGCGACGGACTCGTCCCCTGCCCAAGGGACCCTCGGGGGCGACATGGGTGAGCCCGACCCTCCGGGCAGCCGCGAAGCCTGGCACCAATTTGACCACCGGATGAGTTCGGGGCGGTCGCGGCCCGCAACCTCGCGCACCGGCCACGTCTGACACTGTGACCTCGTGGGGTTGGCTGGGGTAGGCCAGCGAGGACGCGGGTGGTACCAGTGCTCCCTCATGCGCAGCTGGAGGGCGGCGCGCGAGGGGACCAGGGAGATCCGCGTCGGTGACCGGGTGCGGCTGCTTGACCCAGCGGTCGGGCTTGAGTGAGGCGGTTACTTCCAGCCAGCGGTTGGCTCCGGAACCCTTTCTGCGTGGAGCGGGTCAGCCCCCGCGCCGCGGCCGGTCGGTTCCGCCCGGAGGCGGGATGGGGAGCCTGGTGGTCCATCCCCCGCTCCTAGCTCGCGCCTGCCGCATGGCGGGCTGCGGTGGACGTCCGGCCCAGGTACGGGAACCGTCGGGCTCCGGCCGGCGTCCCTACCAGAGAAGGCACCCGTGGGGGCGTCTAGGAGGCATGCGCGTGATCACGATGCGAGAACGACCGAAGACCCTCGGCCTCATCGCGGCGGCCGTGCTCGGCGCCGGGTTGACCCTCGCCGGATGCGGCGCCGCCTCCTCCGAAGGCCCGGCGGCTGGCGCGAGCGCTGCCGCGGCGTGCGGCCGCTCCGCCCCCAAACTCACCGTTCATGGAGCCGGGCAGGTCAGCGGCACCCCCAACCTGCTCACCGTCCAGTTCCAGATCTCGGTGACCCGCCCCAGCGCCGCCGCCGCTCTCGCGGTCGACAACAGCAAGGCCGCTCGGGTCGTGGCTGCGCTGCTCCGCGGTGGCGTGGTGCGCAAGGATATCCAGACGACCGGCCTCACGGTCCAGCCGAACTACGTCTATCCCAAGGGGGTCGAGCGCCTTGCCGGCTACGCGGTCATCAACTCCGTGACGGCTTTGGTGCACGTTCTGTCCCGCGCCGGCGCGACGATCGACGCGATCTCGCAAGCTGGCGGCAATGCCACCGTGATCAATGGGCTCAGTTTCTCGGTTGCCGACAGCCGTGCCCTCGACTCGGCCGCGCGGGTGGATGCGGTCCACCAGGCGGTATCGCGCGCGCGGGCGATGGCGCGCGCGGCCGGCGAGCGCCTCGGGCCGGTGTGCTCGCTGACGGACCAGAGCCCGACTCCTGTCACCATCTACCCGAGCGTCAGTGCCGGCTTCGCCAAGGTCGCTGCCCCCGCTCCCACCGTTCCGCTGGAGGCCGGGAGCCAGCAGGTCAGCGCACGGGTCGCGATGGTATACGCGCTCAGGGCGGGGTAATCGAGAGTCGGCCGGACGGTGGCGGGGCGTCGGGATCCCCGAGGGCCGCGCCCGCGCCTCCATCCACGGTCAGGACGGCGCCGTTCACGAAGCTGGCCTGATCCTGGGCGAGGAACACGATGACTTCGGCGATCTCGTGAGCCTCTGCGTACCGGCCCATGGGCGCTGAGGTCCAGCGAGCGGGGTCGGCGGCGCTGCTCTCCGGATCGTCGAGCGGGCCCATGTGCCGCATCCCCGGGAGCGTGTCGCCGGGGCAGACGACATTGACGCGGATCCCGTCGGCGACGAGGTCGCGGGCCAGCAGCCGACCCATCATGTTGAGGGCGGCCTTGCTGACGGAGTAGGCGCCCAGCGGGAGGTCGCCGCGCACCCCGGAGTCCGACGACACCAGCACCACAGCCGCAGGGCGGCTGCGACGAAGGAGCGGCCGGGCCTCCTGGACGGCGATCAGTGGCCCGAGCACGTTGACGGCGAGGAGCCCCTCCAGCACCCGGGGGGGCGTCTCCGCCAATGCGGCCACGACTCCGACGCCGGCACAGGCCACCAGGGCGTCGAGCCGTCCGAATGCATCCGCGGCGCGGGCGACCGCCCCCGCCGCGGCGTCTGGGTCTCGGGCATCGGCGGCGACGAAGTGGGCGGGGGTCCCCTCCGATCGGAGTCGCGCCTCGGCGGCGCGGCCGCGCCGCTCGTCGCGGCCGGTCACGATCACGCCATACCCCTCGCGCCCCAGGCGCCGGGCGGTGGCGAGGCCGATGCCGGAAGTTCCGCCGGTGACCAGGGCGGCGCGAGGTCCCGAGGTCCGCGCCAACACGGGAGGCATCGGGGCATGGTAGTCGCCAGCGCCCCCGGTACACTGGCGCCCACCGCAGGCGAGGCGGGGAGGAGGGGATGGGCGCAGGCCGCGGGGGACGGAGATCAGCGGGGGGGCTGTGCCCATGAGGCGCGGGGCCCTGGTCGCTCTGATCGTGGGAGCGACTCTGGCACCCTCCCCGATGCCACGCGTCACCGCGTCGAGTCACACGGCCTCCTGCTCGGGAGTGGGGCTGACCGTCTCGCCCCCGATCGCCGTCGCCGCCGGGGGAGTGGTTCGGCTCCACGCGGTGGCGCGGTGTCCGAGGGGCGCCCGCTGGCAGTTCGCCTTCTTCTTGCGAGTGGGTCAGGTTGGGCCCTTTGCCCTCCTGCGGGGCTGGGGCAGATCCACCTTGGTGTGGCGAACCGGCCAGGAGTGGCCTGGGACCTGGACGGTGGCGGTGCGGGTCAAGCTAAGGGGGGCGTCGCAGGCCGCCCGGGCCGCGCACGCCGCGGTGAGGCTGACCGATGGGGTCGACCCGCGTCTCGACCCCCGCATGCCCCTTCTGCCGCCCGCCCACCCCGCCGGTGACATCGGCCTCGGGCCTGACTTCCGCCGGACCTGCGCGGCTAGCGGCGCGGCGTCGGACCGCTGTCGCGCCGTCGTGCTGATGGCGCTGGACCGTGCCCGCGGTGCCGAGGGCCTGCCCCCGCTGGAGATGCCTCTCGCCATCGATCGGCTGACACCGGCCGAGCTGCTGCTCGTGCTGGTGGATGAGGAGCGAGTGGCGCGAGACCTCACCCCCGTCCAGGGGCTTACGGCCCAGCTGGATGGGGTTGCCCGAGTGGCGGCACGGGTCGGGGTGGACGTCGCTGTCCCTCGAGCTGTCGGGCGCGACCGCATCGTGGTGGGGGGGACCAACTGGGCCCGGGACCTCGGGCCGCTGGCGGCCACCTACGACTGGCTGTATGAGGACGGGCCTGGCCCGGTCAACCTCGACTGTCCCCTCCCGGGAGCCGCCGGCTGCTGGGGCCACCGCGATACGATCCTGCGCCGAGTTCCCCCGGCTGCTTCCGACTGGCTGGTCATGGGTGCGGCCCAGGCGCCCTGGCCGCGGGCGGGCGAGATCAGCGACGTCGAGATCCTCGCGGCGGTGCGGGGAGCGCGCCCCGCGCTCGTCTTCAGTTGGGCGCGCGCGCTGCGGCTCGGCTTCTGAGCCCTCCGCCCCCGGCCGGCCACCACCGCGCGCCCCCGGCGGTCGGCATCGTCGGATGATGTCGGGGCGGGGTCACGGGGACCGACTCCGGCCGCCGAGGGCGCGGCGAGGGACGGGCGTGGCGCCAGCCCGGCGGTCGAGGTGGTCGGTCGACGCAGCCCGCCCGGTCCAGCCGACCAGTAGCCCAGACTCGGACCTCGCGTCACCGGCCGTTAGGTGATTCCCCCAGCGCGACGCGTGCTCGTCCAATGACGGCACCGTGGGGACTGGGGCAGCGGCGCCAGGGCGCCGGTGTGGTCCCGCCCGCCGAGCGTGTCGAACCAGCGGGGGGAGGGCGGTCTCGTGACCCCCCCTTGACGGACGCTTGTATCCATGTATATTTTCCATCGCCGATTGACGGGGGGGGAGCAGCCTTGACGGACGGGCTCGGGAGGATGCGGCCGCCGGCCGCAGTCGTCGTCCGGACTCCGGTGAGGCGGTGCTCTCGAACCGGGCGCTGGGCGGCGAGGCCGGCGGGGGAGCCCCGTGGCTGAGCCCACGCTCGAGCCGCGGGGATCACTCGAGCCGGGCTGGGCTCGTCCGGTCGAACGCACCTCTGTCGCCGACGTCGTCTACGTTGCGCTCCGCGACGCGGTCGTGGATGGACGGCTGGCTCCCGCGACGCGGCTGGGAGAGAAGGAGCTGGCGACCCAATTCCGCGTGAGCAGAACCCCTGTTCGCGAGGCGCTCCGGCGACTCGAACAACGCCGCCTGGTCGGGGTCTTGCCCACCGGCGGCTACCAGGTGACCGACTGGGACCCCAGCGATGTTCGAGACCTGTACCGGGTGCGCTCCGCGCTCGAGCGGCTGGTCGCCGGGGAGGCTGCCGTGCGGGCCAGTCCGGACGACCTTGCCAGCCTGGCGAGGGAGGTGGAGCGCCCCCCGGCAGCCGCCGACGGTGGGGCCGGTGGGGCTGCCCGCCAGTTTCACCAGGTGGTCGCGCGGATCGCGGGGATTCGGCTCGCGACGGATCTGCTCGACGACATCGCCGACCACGAGGACCGCTACCGTCGCCGCGGCGGCTCCGCCGCCGAGCGACCGCAGCGCGTCCACGATGAGCATCGTCACATCCTTGCCGAGATCGGCAGCGGCAGCCGGGAGCGCGCGGAGCGCGCGATGGCCGAGCATCTGGAGCACGCCGGGGCGCTCGTCCTCCAGGTCTTCGCGGACGAGGTGGTCGGCATCCCCCCGCTCGGAGTTCCGAGTGGCTAGGCCGGCAGAGCCACCGCTGCCGCTCGCGGGGGTGCGCGTGCTCGACCTGGCCACGATGATGGCGGCGCCCGCCACCGCCTGCTACCTGGGCGAGTTCGGCGCCGACGTGATCAAGGTGGAGAAGCCGGGTGAGGGTGATCCGCAGCGAGCCTGGGGCACGCGCCGAGACGGGCAAGCACTGTTCTGGAAGGCGATTAGCCGCAACAAGCGCTCGCTCACCTTGGATCTGCGGACCTCGGACGGGACCGACATTCTGCGCCGGCTGGTGCGAACCGCCGACGTCGTGATCGCCAACTTCCGGCCCGGCACGCTCGAGGGCTGGGGGGTCGGCTACGACCATCTCGCCACCCTCAATCCCGGTCTGGTGATGCTTGAGGTCTCCGGGTTCGGCCGCACCGGCGCGTTGGCACGCCGTCCCGGGTTCGGCACCCTGGCGGAGGCGCGGTCGGGGTTCGCGCACCTCAACGGCGGTGCCGACGGGCCGCCCACCCTCCCCAACATGGGCCTCGCCGACGGCGTGACCGGGATCATGGGTGCCTTCGCGGTGATGGTGGCCCTGTACCATCGGGACCGGGGCGATGGGCGGGGCCAGCGCATCGATCTCTCGCTGTGCGACCCGATTCTGCGTCTGCTCGAGCCGTCTCTGCTCGACTGGGACCAGCTCGCCCTCAGCGGCCAGCGCACCGGGAGTCGCAGTGTGCACGTGGCCCCCCGCAACGTCTATCGCTGCGGCGACGGGCGCTGGGTCGCCCTGTCCGCGAGCGCGCCCTCGATCGTCCGCCGTGTCTTCGCCGCGATCGGACGCCCCGAACTCGGGGAGGATCCGCGCTTCTCCAGCAACGAGGCGCGGCTGGCCCATGTCGAGGAGCTCGACCAAATTCTGGCGGCGTGGATCGGCGCGCGCCCCTCGGACCAGGTCATCAATGAGATGGAGAAGGCTGAGGCGGCGGTGGGTCCGGTGCACGACGTCCCCGAGGTCGTGGCGGACGCGAATGCGCGCGACCGGGAGGCCTTCGTCACCGTCGAGGACCCGGATCTGGGACCCATGCGGCTGGTCAACGTCGCGGCCAAACTCAGCCGGACGCCGGGCCAGGTGCGTCACACCGGGCCGCGGCTCGGGGAGCACACCGAGGAGCTGCTGGCCGAGCTCGGCCTCGGGGATCGCCTGGCCGCGCTGCGGGCGGCGGGAGTCGTGTGACGATCGGCCTGCGCAGCCTGCTCTTCGCGCCCGCCAGTCACGAGCGTCGCAGCCGCAAGGCGCTGGCGTCGGCGGCGGACGGGGCGATCCTCGATCTGGAGGATGCGATCGCCGACCAGGACAAGTCCGCCGCCCGCTCCGCCGCAGCCCGGTGGCTGGCGGACCGGGTCCCTGGCGGACCGCTGGGGCTGGTGCGGATCAACGCTCTCGCGACCCCCCACGCCTACCCCGACCTGATCGCCGTGGTGGGTCCCGGCCTCGACGGCATCGTCCTGCCCAAGACCGAGTCGGCCCAGGATGTGGCGGTGCTCGACTGGAGCTTGGAGCAACTGGAGCGCGAGCGGGGCCTGCCGGTGGGCTCGGTCGTGATCCTGCCGATCGTGGAGACAGCCCGCGGAGTCTTGGCGGCGGTAGCGGTCGCCGCCGCCTCGCGACGGGTTCTCACGCTCAACTTTGGGGTCGGTGACTTCACCCTGGACACCGGCATGGCGTTGGAGTCCGACAACCCTGGCATCCTCTGGGCCCGCACCCAGGTGGTGGTGGCCTGCCGCGCGGCCGGGGTGGCGGCCCCGGTGGACACGGTCCACCTCACCCTGGGAGATCCCGAGGGCTTGCGGCATGAGGCGGAGGTGGCGCGTCGCCTCGGGTTCCAGGGCAAGGCGTGCATCCACCCCGACCAGGTGGAGCTGGTCAACCAGGTGTTCTTGCCCACCGCGGCCGAGGTCGCTCGCGCGCAGCGCCTGGTAGACGAATTCGCCGCGGCCGTGGCGGGGGGTGTGGGCGCGCTGCGAGTGGGGTCGGACTTCGTGGACCGGCCGATCGCCGACCGTGCCGAGCGCACGCTGGAGCGTGCCCGCGCGGCGGGCGTAAGCGAGGGACGGTCGTGACCGTCTTCTGGCTCTCGGTCGGGTTCGGCTTCGTGACCGCCTCGGTCTTGGCGTTGGCCTCGGTTGGGCTAAGTCTCCAGTTCGGAGTCACCAACTACGTCAACTTCGCCTATGGCGCCTTCCTCACCCTGGGGGCCTATTTCGCCTGGACGGTGCTCACCGGCGGCCACCTGCCCCTCTGGCTTGCGATTCTGATCGGCTCACTCGGGGTCGGAGTAGTGGGGGTGGTCTCGGACCGGGTAGTGTTCCGATCTTTCACCCGCAGCGGATTTCCCCTCTTCTACCTCCTCATCGTGAGCTTCGGGCTGAGTCTCATCCTCGGCAATGTGGTCCAGGGGGTGTGGGGTCCCAGCCCGCAGTTCTTCGCGGTGGTCTCCCAGTATCCCCTTCACATCGGGCCCTTCCTGCTCACCCCCGCCCAGTTGGTCATCATCGGGGTGGCGATCCTGACTATGGTCGGAGTCCATCTGCTCCTGACCCGCACCCGCCTGGGCAAGGCGATGCGCGCGATGTCGGACAATCCGGCGCTGGCTCAGGTCAGCGGCATCGATATCAACCGGGTCACCACCTGGGCCTGGTTCATCAGTGGCACCCTCGCCGGACTGGCTGGCATCGGCCTCGCGATCAGCACCGCCAGTTTCGAGCCCGCCTTCGGCGAGAACTTCCTCTTCATCATCTTCGCGGCCGTGATCGTGGGGGGGATCGGGCAACCCTACGGCGCGATGCTGGGTGCCTTCGTGATCGGGATGGTGACCGAGGTGTCGGCGGCGATCATCGATCCGGCGTACAGCACCGACCTGGCCTTCGTGGTGCTGATCGTGATGCTCCTGCTTCGCCCGCAGGGTTTGATCCCGGCCCGGGGAAAAGCCTAGATGTCTGCGATCGTCTTCTACATCGCCACGGTGGTGAACTACTTCTTCATCTACAACATCCTCGCCTGGGGACTCAACATTCAATTTGGGTACGCCGGCATCCTCGACTTCACCTACATCACCTTCATGGCGGTGGGCGCCTACGTCGCGGGGGTCACCTCGCTGGGACGGCAGCAGCCGGGGACCGGGGTGACCTACATCCTGGGCTGGCATCTCCCGTTCCCTTTGCCGCTGCTGCTGGGCGGACTCGCGGCGGCCCTGCTCGGCCTGCTCGTGGGGCTGCTCGCGATCAACCGCCTGCGCAGCGACTACCTCGCGATCGTGACCCTCTCGGTGGGGATCATCATCTACAGCTTGGTCGGAAACCTCACGGGTCTCTTCGATGGCTTCGACGGCCTGGTGGGGGTGCCTGAGCCGCTCAACGGCCAGGTCCACCTGGGCGTCAATACCTACACCATCTTCTACATGGCGGTGACCGGGGTGGTGATGGTGATCCTGTGGTTCTTCGCGCAGCGGCTGCGTTCGTCGGCGCTGGGCCGCACCATGCGTGCGATTCGCGAGGACGTCGATGTGGCCGAGTCCTTCGGCAAGAACACCTTTCGAATCCGCCTGGTGGCGATGGTGATCGGATGCTTCTACGCGGGGATCGGGGGGGCCCTGTTGATCGGCTTCGTGGGAGCCTTCAGTCCGGGCGGCTGGTCCACCCTGGAGACTTTCATCATCTGGGCGGTCATGCTGATTGGGGGCCGGGGCAACAATTGGGGGTCGGTGCTGGGGTCGTTCCTCGTGATCGCCCTGCTCTCCGAAGCCACCCGTTTTCTTCCCGCCATTCCCAACAACGCGTTCCTCGAGCCGGCGCTGCGCAACATCGTCATCGGGGCGGGGCTGATCGTGGTGCTGCGCTTCCGGCCCCAGGGCATCCTCCCCGAGCGCAAGGCGCAGTTCTCGGAGGTGCGCGCCGCCCGCGCCGGACCGGGAGAGCCCCATGCAGGCTGATCCTCCGATCCTCGAGGTGGACGGCGCGGTCCGGCATTTTGGCGGGCTGCGTGCTGTCGACGGCTGCAGCTTCACGCTCCAAAGAGGGATGCTGGCGGCGCTGATCGGACCCAATGGGGCGGGCAAGACCACCTTGGTGAACCTGGTGGCTGGCGCGCTTTCCTTGCATGGAGGCCGGATCCGCTTTCTGGGTCGGGACATCAGCGGCTGGGCGCCGCACCGGATCGCCAGCCTCGGACTGATCCGAACCTTCCAGATCTCGCGGGAGTGGGCGCGGCTCACGGTCTTGGAGAACCTGCTGGTGGCGGCGCCCGACCAGCGGGGGGAGAACCTCTGGAATGCCCTGATGCGCCCGGGCGTGAGTCGAGCGGAGGAGCGCCGGCTGGTGGCGGAGGCGCTCGACACCCTCGACACCTTCGGCCTCTACGCCATGCGCAATGAGTACGCTGTGACTCTGAGCGGCGGCCAGAAGCGCCTGCTGGAGTTGGCCCGAGCGGTGATGGGCCGCCCCACCCTGCTGCTGCTGGATGAGCCCATGGCCGGGGTCAACCCCGCCCTCACGGACCAGCTCGCCCAGCACATCGAGACGCTCCGCCAGGGCGGGATCAGCTTCCTGTTGGTGGAGCACAACCTGGAGTTCGTGGAGCGGAGCTGCGATTACGTCGTGGTGATGGCACTGGGGCGAACCCTGGCGACTGGCTTGATGTCGGATCTGCGCCAGAACCCTGAGGTGGTGTCGGCGTACCTGGGGGGAGAGTCGGTTGAGCGCGCTGCAGGCTGAGGGGATCACCACCGGCTATGGGTCGGTCCCGGTCGTGTCCAACGTGTCGATGGAGGCGGTGGCCGGCGAAGTGGTGGTGCTGGTCGGACCCAACGGTGCCGGCAAGTCCACCTTCCTCAAGGGGCTGTTCGGATTGCTCCGACACACCAGCGGCCGGGTGGTCGTGGATGGCCGCGACGTGAGTGGCTGGCCGCCCCATCGGATCGCCCGCAGTGGGATGGCCTACGTGCCTCAGGTGAGCAACACCTTCCCCTCCATGTCGGTGGTGGAGAACCTCGAGATCGGCGGCTTCGCGTCGGGCAAGGACGTGCGCCAGCGGATTGACGAAGTGCTGGCGATCTTCCCCGACCTGGCGCGCAGCCCCAAGGCCAGGGCGGGCAGTCTGAGTGGGGGTCAGCAGAACATCCTCGGAATGGCCCGCTCGCTGATGCTGTCGCCCAAGGTCGTGCTTCTGGACGAGCCCACCGCCGGGCTGGCGCCCCGCTACGTCGGCACCGTCTGGGAGCAGGTGGGCCGCCTGGCGGCGGCGGGCACCGCGGTGCTGGTGGTGGAACAGAACGTGGACCTGGCCATGCGCCACAGTCACCGCGTCTATGTGCTGGTGGCGGGGCGCGTGCGCCTGCACGGCACACCAGCCGAGGTCCGTCAGCAGGACCTGACCGCACTCTTCTTGGGCGGGGCCGGGCCGATTGCCCCGGCCGACGTCTACCCGCATCCGACCCGGTCGGCGTAGTCAAGCAGGGGCCGGTACGGCTCGGGGTGGACCCGACCGGCGGCCCGCACGCAGAGGAGGACACAGCGTGAGAGCAAAGCGAGCGACGGCCGTCCTGGGGGCGATCGTCGCGATCGTGGGAATCACCTCGCTGGGCGGGGTGGCAGCGGCGCGAGCTCCCCGGGCCGCCAAGTTTTCCGGCACCCTCACAGTGGGGGAGCTGATGCCGATGTCGGGGTCCGAGGCCTTCGTCGGTGAGTGGTTCACCCATGGGGCAGCCGCCGGGATCCGGGCTGTCAACAATGCCGGCGGTGTGATGGGGATGAGACTGAAGACCGTCCTGGAGGACACCGCGGGCGACCCGGTCGATGCGGTGCCGGCGTATCACGCTCTGCTCACCAGCAATCCCGACTTCGTGGTCGGCCCCTCATCGCTTGAGATTCTGGGCGTGATCAAATTCTTCGGAGCCTCGAAGCTCCCCGACTTCATGGAAGGGGGAACCACGGCACTCGACCACATGCACTACCCATACGTGTTCCGGATGTTCCCCTCCGACAGCAGTCTGCTGGCGGCGGAGGCGTACTATGCCATCCACGTGCTCGGCTGCCGTCGCGCGTCACTCATGTACGAGGACTCCACCAACGCGCAGGACGAGGTTCCGCCGCTGGTGGCGGCCTACACCGGCAACGGTGGCAAGATCCTGGTCAACCTCAAGCTGGAGCCGAACGCCACCTCCTATCTGACCGAGGTCGCCGATGCCTTCGCTCCCCACCCCCAGTGCGTCTTCTTCCACGCCACGCCGGCGGAGATGAGCACCCTCTCCGGCAACCTCCAAGAGGAGGGGCATCTCAACGTCCACTTCATCACCGGTGACACGGGGACTGCGGTCCAGCTGGCCAAGGCGATGGGCCTTCAGTTCGCCTCCAAGTGGCTCACCGGAATGACCGGGGCGCCGCCCTACGCGCCCGCATACAAGGCCTTTATCTCGGCGTACAAGCAGGTTTGGCACACCTCCACTCCGCTCCCCGCCACCGAGGCGATGTACGACGCCGTGGTGGTGCCGGCGCTGGCCATCACGATGGCAGGGACCACCAACTCCAAGGTCTGGGTGAAGGACATCACCCGAGTCAGCAACCCCCCAGGGACGCCCTGCTACACCTACCCGTCGTGCGTGCGCCTGCTCCACGCCCATAAGAAGATCAACTACCAGGGCGCCGGCGGCAACGTGGACTTCAACCTCTACCACAACGTCTTCACGCCCTTGACGGTGGAGGGATGGACGACATCCGGCGCGCTCCGCAAGATCTACACGGTCACCACCACCGAACAGGCGCTGATGTACCGCCACTGAGCCCAGGCCGGAGGCCGGCACCAGGAGGGCGGCCCGCGGGGCCGCCCTCCGCTTCAACCGGGCGGCCCCGCGGTGGGTGCGTCGGGAGGTGGTGGAGGTGGTGTGGTATACCAGTGGGCGGGTCGTGGTGGAACGAGAGATGGTGCAGCGATGACTCAGGTCGTGGTCGCGGACGTGTTTCTGCGGGACGGCCTGCAGGCCCTGCGTCACGAACCTGGCTGGCGCGCCCCCACCACCGAGGAGAAGGTGGCGATGATCGGGGCCCTCGATTCGGCCGGCGTTCCCGAGATCGAGATAACCGGATTCGCACATCCCCGAGTAATCCCGAGTCTCGCCGATGCGGAAGAGGTGGCGGTGGCGGCTCTGGCGCGTCCCCATCGCGCGGTGCTGCGCGCCCTGGTCCCCAATCTACGGGGGGCGGAGCGGGCGCTCAATGCCGGACTGCGCAAGCTGGTCGGCCTGGTTGTCCTCAGCGAGACCTATGAGCGGCTGAATGCCAACCGCTCGGTCAGCGACGGCCTGCGGGAGCTGGCGCGGATCGCGGAGCGCGTCCGGGGCGAGCCCGTGACCCTGGCGGTCGGGGTCGCCACCGCTTTCCACTGCCCCTACGAGGGGCTCCAGAGCGAGTCGGCCCTGCTGGCCCTGGTCGATCGGGTGGCCGACTGCGGCATCACCGAGGTGGTGCTGGCCGACAGTGTCGGTCTGGCCGGACCCCAGCTGGTCGTCGAGCGCTGTCGGGCGGTCAGCGCCCGGCACCCGACCGTCTCCTTGGGGCTGCACTTGCACAATTTGGGGGGGCTGGCGCTCGCGTGCGCGCTGGCCGCGGCCGAAGTTGGGGTGCGGCATTTCGATGGATCGGTCGGAGGCATCGGCAGCGGGATCACGATGCCACTCGGGGCAGCGCGACTCGGCAATGTCGCGACCGAGGACCTGGTGGCCCTCTTCGAGTCGGCTGGGATCGAGACCGGGATCGAGCGCGAGGCCATCAGTGACCTGGGGGGGGTGGCCCAACGTCTGGTGGGGGCTCCCGGCGCCAGCTACGCGGCCAGCTACGGCAGCTTGGAGCGGGTGCTGGCGCTGGGCCGGGCCGCTCTCCCCGGGTTGCGAGCGAACCCACCCGGGGCCTCCCAGCTGCAGGAGGTGAGCACGTGAGCCGCGTGGGCACCCAGCTGGGTGCCCCCGTCGGGATTCGCCGGGAGTCGGCGGGGCAGGTGATCTACCGCATGCTCCGCGATGCCGTGATTCAGCGCCGCCTGGCCCCGTCGACGCGGCTGCTGGAGCCGGAGCTGGCGGTGAGCTTGTCGGTCAGCCGAACACCCGTGCGGGAGGCGCTCCGAGTCCTGGAGGCGGAGGGCTTTGTCGAGCGCCTCCCCGGCGGGGGGCTGGTGGTGGCGGGGATCGATCCCCAAGACGTTCGCGAGCTCTACGACGTCCGGCTGGCGCTCGAGATGATGGTGGCGCGCCAGGCTGCCCAGCGGGCCACCGTCCACGATGTCCATGCCCTCATCGACCTGCTCGACCGTCTGAGTCGCCTCACCTTGGAGCCCGAGGAGGCCCTGCGAAACGGCGACGTCTTCCACGACCAGCTGGCTCAGCTGGCCGGGAACCGCCGCTGCCAGGAAATGATCCACCACATGCGCAATCACATCGACCGCTACCGATCGGCTGGCAGCCTGGCGGCACCGGAACGGGTGGCACGGGCCTGGACCGAGCATCGCCGGGTGGCGGACGCGATTGCCCAGGGGAACCCGGTGCGCGCGGCGCGAGCGATGCAGGCGCACATTCGGGCCGAGGCCCAGGCTTGCATCGCCGCCGTCGACCACGACCATCGCCCCGGCGCACACGGCGGCCGGCGGGGCTCGCGCCTGGAGGTGCTGGGCGTCGGAACCGGCTGAACCGGCCGGTGTCGACCCACGGGAGTGGAGGCGGCGCCGATCTAGAATGCCTCCAGATCGCATGGAGCCCGGGCATCTGGCGACCCGACTCGCCTACCTCAGCCCGCCCGACCGGGAGCGGGTGGCGCGGGCCCATGCCGTGGCGGCGCGGGCGCACGCGGGTCAGCTCCGCCTGTCCGGTGATCCCTACCTCGTCCATCCCGAGGCAGTGGCGGCCACCTTGGCCGAGCTCCACCTCGACGCGGACGCGATCGCCGCCGCCCTCCTCCACGACGTGCTGGAGGACACCGACGTCACCCCCGAGGCCCTGCGCCAGGAGTTCGGGCCTACGGTGGAGAAGCTGGTCCAGGGGGTCACCAAGCTGGGCCGGATTCACGCGCGCCCAGAGGGGCAGGCGCAGGCCGAGAACATCCGCAAGATGCTGATCGCGATGGCCGAGGACCTGCGGGTGGTGCTGATCAAGCTGGGAGACCGTCTCCACAACATGCGCACCATCGCCCCCCTCGACCCGATCAAGCAGGTGCGGATCGCCCAGGAGACGATCGACATCTATGCGCCGCTGGCGCACCGGCTGGGGATGTGGCAGATGAAGGCGGAGCTCGAGGACCTGGCCATGGCGGTGCTGGATCCCCAAGGATTCGCTGTGGTCACGGGCGCGATCGCATCCCGCACCCGCGAGCGTGACCACGTGCTTGGTCGGGCCCGCGACCTGCTGCTGAGCGAGCTCCGCGCCGCCGGGATCAGCGCCGAGGTCGGCGGTCGCCCCAAGCACGCCGCCAGCGTGCTGCGCAAGATGCAGCAGCAGGGCAAGCAGCTGGAGGAGATTTACGATCTGGTCGCGATCCGGGTGATCTGCGAGGACGTGCGCGGCTGCTACGGGGCCTTGGGGGTGGTGCACACGCTCTGGAAACCGATCCCAGGGCGCTTCAAGGACTACGTGGCGATGCCCAAGGGCAACGGGTATCAATCTCTCCACACCACCGTGGTCGGCCAGGGTGGGGAGCCGATGGAGATCCAGATCCGCACCGCGGCCATGCACCGCACCGCCGAGGAGGGGATCGCGGCGCACTGGCACTACAAGGAGTCGTCGGCAGGTGACCCGCGTCTCGATGAGCGCTTCTCCTGGCTGCGGGCGTTGCTGGAGTGGCAAAAGGAGATGCTCGACGCCGAGCGCTTCGTCGAGAACGTCAAGCTCGACATCTTCCCCGACGAAGTCTTTGTCTTCACCCCCAAGGGTGAGGTGCGGTCCCTGCCGGCCGGCTCGACTCCAATCGACTTTGCTTACCGGATCCACACCGATGTCGGCCATCGTTGTCTTGGAGCTAAGGTCAACTCCCGGATGGTGCCACTCGATCACCGCCTCGAGAACGGCGACATCGTCGAGGTCCTGACCACCCGGTCGGAGCGCCACGGCCCCAGCCGCGACTGGCTCAACTTCGTCAAGACCAGCAGCGCTCGAGACAAGATCCGGCAGTGGTTCAAGCGGCAGCGCCGGGAGGAGAACGTGGCCCGGGGCCGCGAGCTCCTGGAGCGGGAGCTCCGCCGTCTGCGCGGCCACAGTCTCAGCCAGATCCCGGCTGAGCGGATGGCCGACACCGCTCGGGAGTTTCGCTACCCGGAGGTGGCCGACTTCCTGGCCGCGGTCGGCTACGGCGAGCTGAGTCCGCGCACGGTGGTGCTGCGCTGGGCGGCTCGCGACGACGGCGAGCCGGGCGGGGACGGCGCCCTCCCGCGGCTCGCCATCCCGCTGGTCGCTCGCCCGGCTGGCCAGGACGCGGTTCGGGTGCGGGGCGTCGACAACGTGCTCTCCACCCTCGCCCCCTGCTGCAACCCCGTTCCGGGCGAGCCCATCCGCGGCTACATCACCCGCGGGCGCGGGGTCAGCGTGCACCGCGCCTCCTGCAGCAATCTGCGCCACGGATCCGAGCCCGACCGCCAGGTGGAGGTGGCGTGGACCGAGGACGCCCGCCAGCTGTTCCCGGTCGCCCTCAAGATCGAGGGCTGGGATCGGACCGGGCTGCTGCGAGACGTCGCGACCGTGATCGCTGAGAGCCGGGTGAACCTCAGCGGAGCCGGGGTGGAGGTGCGCGGCGACCACACCGCCGTGATCTCCACGGTGGTCCAGATCAGCAGCCTCACCCAGCTGAGTCGGCTGCTCGAGAAGCTGGAGGCGATCCGCGACGTCCACACGGTCCTGCGCGAGGTCGGCTGAGGCGGCAGCCGGGCCGGCTGCGCCCCGTAGACTGGCGGGACCCATGGCTGCGATCCAGCGACTCCGCGGCACCAGCGACTGGCTCCCGGCCGATCTTGCCCGTCTCCATCGGGTGGCCGGGTCGGGGCTGGAGCTGGCCGTCCAGTTCGGCTACGCGGAGGTGGCCACCCCGATTCTGGAGCCGACCGAGCTGTTCACCCGCTCGGTCGGGGACACCACCGACATCGTGACCCATCAGATGTACACCTTCACCGATCTTGGGGGTCGCAGCGTCACGCTGCGCCCGGAGGGGACGGCGGCGGTGTTGCGTGCCTTCGCCGAGGGCCCGCTCCGGCAGGCGCCGCGCCCGGTCCGCCTCAGCTACGCGGGGCCGATGTTCCGCCACGACCGCCCCGGCCGTGGCCGCTACCGCCAGTTCCACCAGTTCGGGGTGGAGGCGATCGGCGAGACCGATCCCGAGCTGGACGCGGAGGTGATCGCGCTGGCCTGGACGTGGCTGGAGCAGCTCGGCGTGACCGGGACCAGCCTGCGCCTCAACAGCATCGGCGACGCCGCCTGCCGACCCGGCTTCCGGGCGGCGCTGTTGGCGTACCTCACCCCCCACGCCGCCACCTTCAGCCCGCTCGACCAAGAGAGGCTGCATCGCAATCCCCTGCGCCTGCTCGATACCAAGGACCCCGACCTGCTCCACCTCCTGGCCACAGGACCTCGGATCGCCGACCACTTGTGTGCCGACTGCCGCGCGGCCCTGGCGCGGGTCGAGGCCGCGCTGGGCGCCTACGGGGTCCCCTACACCCCTGAGCCGCGGCTGGTGCGCGGGCTCGACTACTACGTGCGGACCACCTTCGAGGTCTGGCACGAGGGCTTGGAGGGAGCCCAGAACGCGCTCCTCGGCGGGGGCCGCTATGACGGCCTGCTGGGGATGCTGGGGCACCCGGACGTCCCCGGTGTGGGCTTCGCCGCCGGGCTGGAGCGCATCGCCCCGCTGGTGCCCCCGCCCGCCCGCACCGGTCCGCAGACCGTGGCGGTCTGCACTCTCGGGCTGGCCGCCGCGCCGATGGCGATCCGGCTCGCGGGCGAGCTGCGCCGCCAGGGCGCGGTGGTCTGCGCGGACCTCGGCGGGCGCGGGCTGAAGGCGAAGCTGCGGGCGGCCGACGGAATCGGAGCGGCCGTCGTCTGCCTCATCGGCGACGACGAGGTGGCCGCCGGAGCGGTCACGGTCCGCGACCTGCGCGATGCCACCCAGGAGCGCCTCGAGCTCGCTGGAGCGCTGAGCCGGGTGCGCGCCTTGACCGGCGCGAGCGGCGCAGCATGACCCAGCGCCGGCTCCTGGGCAGTGTCGGCGTCAGCGACGTCGGCTCCCGCCTCACGGTCTCGGGCTGGGTGCACCACCGCCGAGACCACGGCGGGTTGACCTTCCTCGACCTCCGGGACCACACTGGGCTGCTCCAGGTGGTGGTCAATCCGGCCACCGCTGCCGAGGCCCACCGGGTGGCGCAGCGATGCCGGCTCGAGTACGTGCTGGCGGTGACCGGGGAGGTGGGTCGACGGCCTCGTGGCAGCGAGAATCCGCAGCTGGCGACCGGCGAGGTGGAGCTGGTGGCCACCGGCGTCGAGGTGCTGGCAGCCTCCGAGCCCATTCCCTTCGCGATCGCCGACGAGCGCCCGGTCGACGAGGCCGTCCGCCTCCAGTACCGCTACCTCGACCTGCGCCGCCCCCGCATGCAACGCAACCTGCGCACCCGGCATCGCTTCATCGCGGGTTTGCGCCGCACCGCCGACGCGATGGGATTCGTCGAGGTCGAGACCCCCACCCTGGTCCCGAGCACGCCCGAGGGCGCGCGCGACTTCCTGGTGCCCAGCCGGCTCCGGCCCGGCCACGTGTGGGCGCTGCCGCAGTCCCCACAGCTCTACAAGCAGCTCTGCATGGTGGGGGGTCTTGACCGCTACATTCAGATAGCCCGCTGCTGGCGCGACGAGGACCTTCGGGCCGACCGCCAGTTCGAGTTCACCCAGCTCGATGTCGAGATGGCGTTCAGCGATGAGGAGGATGTCTTCGCCGCCCTCGAGCGGATGATCGCGGAGGCGTGGAGCGCGGCCTTCGGGCGGACACTGGTCACCCCCTGGCCGAGGTTGACCTGGCGCGAGTCGCTGGATCGCTACGGCACCGACAAGCCGGACACGCGCTTCGGCTTGGAGCTGGTCACGGTGAGCGACGTTTTCCAGGCGACCAGCCTGCGGGTGTTCCGCGCTGTGCTCGACGCGGGCGGGGCGGTGCGGGCCCTGTTGGTCTCGGGCGGGGCGGGGATCGGCCGCGCCGAGCTGGAGGGCGACTGGCAGGAGGTCGCCCGGAGCCAGGGCGCCGCCGGGGTGGCGGTGCTGCAGCGTCGCGACGACGGATGGCAGGGGCCCGTGGCCCGCTCGTGCGGTGCCGAGGAGCTGGCCCAGCTAGGCGCCCGCACCGGGGCCCGGCCGGGCGATCTGGTGCTGCTGGTGGCGGCTCCGGAGCGGGTGGCGTCGGCGGCGCTCGGGGCGCTCCGGGTGCATGCCGCCCGGCGGCTGGAGCTCGTCCCCGCCGACCGCTTCGATTTTCTGTGGGTGACCGAGTTCCCGATGTTCGAGCGGGGAGCGGACGGTGCGCTCCAGCCGCTGCACCATCCGTTCACTCAGGTGCATCCCGAGGACTGGCCCCACCTCGCGTCCGACCCGACCCGCGTCCGGTCGCGCGCCTACGACATCGTGTGCAACGGAACTGAGATCGGGAGCGGGTCGATCCGGATCACCCGCCCCGACCAGCAGGCGGCCGTCTTCCAGGCGATCGGCCTCAGCGACGCGGAGATCGAGGCCAAGTTCGGGTTCCTGCTGACGGCGTTCCGCCAGGGAGCGCCTCCCCACGGGGGCTTCGCCGCCGGGATCGACCGGCTGGTCATGCTCGGTCTGCAGGAGTCGTCGATCCGCGAGGTGATTGCCTTCCCGAAGACCCAGACCGGCTCCGACCCGATGACGGGGGCGCCCACGCGGGTGAGCCCCGCCCAGCTCCACGACGTCGGCCTGCGGCTGACGGAGCCGCCGGTCCCCCCCGCCTGAGAGCCCACCCGGATTCGTGGTACGGTGGCGCCGACCCTGTGGGGTCCGCCGATCTCGAGCGCCGCCCCGAACACCCATCCGAAGGGAGCGCCAACACCGACCACCGCCCACCAGCCCCGTCGGATCAGCAAGGGGACGTGGAGAGGGCCGTGCGGCGTGCCCACCTGGAAACCAAGGGTCCGGTGCCCCTCGGCGGGCCTCGCCGGGCCCGACCCCCAGTCGACGATCCGCCGCTCCCGCCGTGCCGGACGGCGCTCGTGGAGGTCCCGATGGCGTTTGAGCCCGCCCGGGGATGGGCAGGATCCGGAGCGATGAGCCGATCCGCCAGCGCCGCGACGACCACCGAGCTCCGCATTCCCGCCGACGCCGCGTACATCGTGGTCGCCAAACGCACCGCGGCCGGTCTGGCCAGCGTTGCGGGGTTCGGGGTCGAGGCCGTCGACGAGTTGAACATCGCGGTCGCCCAAGTCTGCGAGCGGACCATTCACCTCGCCCGCGAGGTCGCGGCGCCCGACGCCACGATCCGGATCACCTTCCGGTTGGAGGAGACGGTCCTCACCGTCGACGTGCGGTTGCAGCCGGGACACGCTGAGGCGGCCCCGCGATCCCGCGCGATCACCACCACCGCGCCCGCTCCGGTCGCGGGCGCGGTGGCGGCGCGCGACCCGGCGGCGGCCGCGGCCCCGTGGCCGCCCACTCCGGACGTGCTCGACCTCGCCCTGCAGATGATCGGGCTCTTCGCCGACGACGTGCGCTGCCGCGTGGCCGACAACGGCCTCCTCCACGTCCGGCTGGCGAAGTACCGCTGGCGCTGACGGGCGCCGGGCTCACCCACCTGGGCGCAGCCCCGCGCTACGATCGCGTGGCCCAGCGGGCGATGCTGGCGGAGTACGCGCGCACCCGCGATCCGGCCATCCGCGAGCGGTTGGTTGGGGAGTTCGGTGATCTGGTGCGGGCGCTCGCCCGCCGCTTCGCGAACCGGGGCGAGCCCTTGGAGGACCTCGAGCAAGTCGGGTTCTTGGGACTGATCCAGGCCATCGAGCGGTTCGATCCGTCCCGAGAGCTGGAGTTCACGACCTTCGCGACCCCGACCATCCTCGGCGAGATCAAGCGTCACTTCCGGGACAAGAGCTGGGCGGTGCGCGTGCCGCGACGGCTCCAGGAGACGTACGCTCGAGTAGTCAGGGCCCAGGAGCGACTGAGCCAGACCCTGGGCCGCTCGCCCGCGGTCACCGAGATCGCGACCGACCTGGAGCTGGAGCCCGACGAGGTCCTGGAGGCGATGGAGGTCGGTCCGGCCCAGCGAGCGATCTCGCTGGAGGCGCCGACCGGTGGGGGAGAGGACGCCCAGGACCTCGGCGATCGCATCGGCCTGGAAGACCAAAATCTCGCCCGGGTCGAGCTCCAGGACGCGCTCGCGGGGGCGCTCCGCCACCTCACCGCGCGGGAGCAGGAGATCATGGTACTGCGGTTCGTCGACCAGCTCCCCCAGACCGAGGTGGCCCGGCGGCTCGGGATCTCGCAGATGCACGTCAGCCGGTTGCAGCGGGCGGCGCTGGCGCAGCTGAAGCGCGAGCTTCCCGGCGAGGCCGCCGTCCTCGGCGGGTCGTCGTGACCGGTCGGTCGCGCGGCAGCGGGGGCGGGGCGGGGGCGGCTGCTAGAATCCGGCCACCGTCCCTGCTGGGGTGAGCCGGTGCGCCATCTGATGATCCGGGATCGCTTTCTAGACTTCTTCACCGCCCGCGGGCACCAGCGCATCACCAGCGCCTCGCTCGTGCCCGAGCACGATCCGAGCCTGCTCCTGGTGAGCGCTGGCATGGTCCCGCTCAAGGCGTACTTCCTCGGCCAGCGGGAGCCACCTGCGCCCCGGCTCACCTCCTGCCAGAAGTCGCTGCGTGCCGTCGATATCGAGGAGGTGGGTCGCAGTCCCCGCCACGAGACGTTCTTCGAGATGCTGGGGAACTTCAGCTTCGGGGACTACTTCAAGCCGGAGGCGATCGGCTTCGCGCGCGAATTCTTGGTGGACGACCTCGGCCTCGATCCCGGGCGCCTGCATCCGAGCATCCATCCCGAGGATCAGGTGGCGCGCCACGCCTGGACCCGCTTCGGCGGCGTGCCCCCCTCCCGGATCGTCGAGCTCGGGGACAACTTCTGGCAGGCGGGCGAGACCGGACCCTGCGGCACCGACAGCGAGGTCTACTACGACCTCGGCCCGGCGGCGGCGAGTGGTCCTGACGATCGTCCGGGCCACGGGGACCGCTACATCGAGCTCTGGAACTTGGTCTTCATGGAGTGGGACCGGGCCGCCGACGGGACGCTGACGCCCCTGCCCCGGACCGGGGTCGACACCGGGATGGGGTTGGAGCGGCTCGCGATGGTGCTCCAGGAGGTTCCCTCCATCTTCGAGACCGACCTGTTTCACCCTCTGGTGGTGCATTTCGCCGAGCGGGCCGACCTGCAGCTGGCCAGCCTGCCCGCGTCCGGCCGCATCCCGCTGCATGTGCTGGCCGACCATTCCCGGGCGGTGGCGATGCTGCTCGCCGACGGGGTGGTTCCCGGGAACGAGGGGCGTGGCTACGTCCTCCGCCGCCTGGTGCGGCGGGGCCTGGTGCATGCGCGCGGGCTCCACCTCCAAGGCGGGCTGGTGCCCGCGATCGCCGTGGTCGACGCCACCCTCGGGTCCGTGTATCCCGAGCTGCGGGGGGGGCGGGCCGCGATCGAGGTCCAGCTCGCCGCTGAGGAGGCTCGCTTCGAGGAGACGCTCACCCGGGGGCTGGAGCAGTTCGAGTTGGCGGTTGCGCGGGCGACCGCAGGGACGCTGGCGGGAGCCGATGCCTTCCGTCTCCATGACACCTACGGATTCCCTCTCGAGCTCACCCAGGACCTCGCCGCGGAGCGGGGCCTGCGGGTCGACCTCGCGGCGGTCCAGCCGCTCTTGGAGGAGCAGCGCGCGCGGGCCCGGAGCGCTCGCGGATCGACCGGGGGGGCGGGGGCCTGGGATGTCGGCGGTGGGGGCAGGTCGACCGATCCCGGCCCGACCACCCTCGGGGTCGAGGACGACGTCCTCATCGCCGAGGCGACCGTGATCGCGGTGGCCCCGGTCGACGGCGGGCGCGTCGAGGTCTGGCTGGACCGAAGCCCGTTCTACCCCGAGGGGGGCGGCCAGGTCGGGGACTGCGGCGGCCTCGCCTGGGAGGGCGGATCGGCGGTGGTGCTGGACACCCGTCCGGCCGGGCGGGGGCGGATCCACCTGTGCCGCATCGATCGGGGGTCGCTCGCGCCGGGAGCGCGCGTGACCGCACGCGTCGACGTGGAGCGACGGCTCCAATGTGCGCGCCACCACTCGGCGACCCACCTCGTGAACGCTGCCTTACGCTCGGTGCTGGGACCGGGGGTGGTCCAGCGGGGATCCTACGTCGGACCCGAGCACACCACCTTCGATTTCAGCGCCGCGGTGGCGCCCACCGCGGTTCAGCTCGACGCCGTGATGGAGCGGGTCTGGGCCACGGTGAGGGCGGATCTGGAGCGCCGGGTGGAGTGGCTGTCCAGCGGGGACGCCCGCGCGAGTGGCGCGGTGGCGCTGCCCGATGAGGTGTATGGGGAGCGGGTTCGGGTGGTGAGCTTCGGCACGGTGTCCCGCGAGCTCTGCGGGGGCACCCATGTGCGGCGCTCGGGAGAGATCGGCTCGGTGCTCCTCACCTCGGAGCGGAGCATCGGCAGCGGGCTGCGACGGATCGAGTTGGTCGCCGGAAGCGCTGCCGACCGCCGGTGGCAGGCTGAGCACGACCAGTTGCGTCGGGCCTCCACCGTCCTCGGGGTTCCGCCGCTCGAGGTCGGCGACCGTGTCGGGCAGCTTCGCGCCGAGCTCCAGCGCCTGGAGCTGGCGGTCCGGGCGGCCCGCCGAGCCGCCCTCGATGAGCCTGCTGGGGCGGCGCGCGAGGAGGTGGTCGGCGATGGCCGGCTGGTGGTTCGCGAGGTTGTCGGCGACGAGGAGGTGCGCGAGCTCCGAGAGGTCGCGGACCGGATCCTGCCCGGAACTGGCCCGGCGGTCGCCGTGGTCCTGGCCGGCCGCCGCTTGGTGCTGAAGGTGAGTCGGCCCCTGGTCGCGCAGGGACTGCGGGGCGGCCTGCTCGCCCGGGCCGCCTGCGAGGCCGCCGGTGGGCGGGGCGGCGGCAACGACCTCGTGGGGTCGGGAGAGCTCGACGCGGCACGTCACGACCAGGCGGTGGCGGCCGTGCGGGCGGCGCTGGCGGCCGACCATCGGGGGCCGGCCGCATGAGCCCGCGCCTTCCCGTGATCGGCGGGCGGGGCCGCAGCCGGGGGCACTGGACCGCCCTTGACCTCGGTAGTGCGGTGGTCCGGGCGTTGGTGGTCAAGCGCGAGGAGGACCGCGCCGTGGTCCTCGGAGTCGGGCGCAGTGAATCCGACGTGCCGCTGCCGCCGGGAGGGGCGGTGCCGCAGCTGGCGGAGGTGGTCGCCGCGTGCGACCGGGCGGTGGAGGCCGCCGAGGACATGGCCCAGGTGGTCCCGACCCGGGCGGTGATCGGGCTCGCCGGCTCCCAGGTGCGCGGCTTCACTACCACGGTCGGTCGGGTGCGTCGCCGGCCTGAGGACCGGGTCAGCGCCCGCGAGCTCGACGATCAGGTGGAGGGCGTCCAGCACCGCGCCCTTGCCGAGGCCCGGGCCGCCTTCGCCGAGGAGTCGGGCGCGGCGCCGCAGCAGGTCCGGCTGGTGCATTCGGCGATCACCCAGCTGCGCATCGACGAGGCCCAGGTGCGGGACCCGCTCCGCTACCAGGGCGAGCGGCTGGAGGTGACCGTGTTCAACACGTTTGCTCTCGCCGGCCAGCTCGCGGCGGTGGAGCGGATCGCCGAAGAGCTCGATCTCGAGCTCGCCTCGACGGTGGCGGAGCCGTACGCGGTGGCCCGTGCCGCCACCACCACGGACAGCTTGGAGCGGGGGGCCGTCTTCATCGACGTGGGGGCCGCCACCACCCAGGTGGCGCTGGTCCGCGGGGGCTTGCTGGAGGCCACCCGCGTGTTCGGACTGGGTGGGCGCGCGTTCACGCGCAAGCTGGCCGCCGACCTCGGGCTCACCCCGCCGGCGGCCGAGCTCTTGAAGCAGCGCCACAGCCAGGGCGATCTTGTCGGCGAGGAGCGGACCCGGGTCCACAGCTGCTGTGCCGAGACCGCCGAGGTGCTCGCTCAAGGGGTGGCGCTGACGCTCCACGACCTCGCTCAGGGCCGAACCCTGCCCGACGCGGTCCGCCTCTGCGGGGGGGGCGCTCGAGTCCCGGAGGTCGCCGAGCAACTCACGATTCTGCGCTGGACCGACTACCTTCCCTTCCTCCAGGCTCCCTCCTTCACCGTCCTGCAGCCCGGCGAACTGGCTGGGGTGCGGGACACCACCGGGATGCTCGACTCGTGCGCCGACATCGCCGCGATGGGTCTCGCCTACCATGCGGTGGTCCAGGACGAGCCGGAGGGCGACCTGCTGGCCGGTGTGCTTCGCCGGGTGCAGGCGGCGATCGGAACGTGACGCGCTGCCCGCCCCGCCACCAGAGCCCGGGATGGCGTAACCCCGAGGACGGCTGGGTGGTTGTGCCGTGACGACGAGGATCTCCCCCTGACCCCCATGCCCACCTACCTGTACGTCGAGCCGGGTGACGAGATCACCGACCTGGTCGACCGGCTGCGTCGCACCGGCGACGCCCACGAGCTCGTGCTGGTGGTGCCCGAGGGCTCCCGGGTGCTCCGGACCCCGCTGGACCTTCAGCTGCTGCAGCAGTACGCGCGCGGGTTCGGCAAGACCGCCACCATCGTCGCCACCGATCCCCGGGTGCAGCGGCTGGCGGTGCGGGCCGGTTTCACCGCCTACGGATCCCTGCCCGGTCCCGACGCCGGCCCGACGCCGGCGCCGGCGTCGGGACCGGGGGTCGGTGCGGGGGTCGGGTCGGTCCCCGCCGTCACCGCTCCCCGCGCCCCGGTCGCCGAACGCGCCGAGGTGGCGGAGCTCGGCAGGGAGGAGGAGTGGGCGACCGAACCCCGGGGCCGAGCCCCGGCGCCGCTCCCGTCGCGGCGCGGGCGGCGACTGCGCTCGTTCGCGATCGGCACCGGGGCGATGGTCTTCCTGGTCGGGATCCTCGCGGTGCTCTTCCTGCTCCCGTCGGCCACCGTGGTGGTGGTGGTGCGAGCGACCGCCGTCCGCGACGCGGTCACCCTGCAGGGCACCACCAGCCCAGGCCAGGCGACCCAGCTGGATGCGGTCGCGGCCCAGCCGCTGCAGACCCCCGACGTGCAGGCCCAGTACCGCGCCACTCCGACCGGCCTGCGCCACCTCCCTGGGGTGGTGGCAACTGGGCACGAGACCCTGGCGAGTGACGAGCCGGTCCCGCTCCAGATCGTGCTCCAGCCGGGGACGCGATTCTCGACCGGGGGCGCCCATCCCCTCGTCTTCACGGTGCCGAACGCCCAGACGGTCGTGATCCCCGCCTGCACCGCCACCTGCGGGACCGGGCAGTACGGCCCCCCCAGCCAGCCGTTCCCGATCACGGCGGCCTCGCCCGGCAGCCAGGGAAATGTGGCCGCCGGCGCGATCACGACCTGGGTCGACGACCCCTGCCTGGCCACCCCGCCCCCCGCCCAGTGCGCGATCTTCACGCCCCCACTGTCGGGCAGCTCCTTCGCGGCGGCCAATCCCGGGGCGACCACCGGCGGCCAGGATCCCCGCACCCAGACGGTCTTCACGGGCCACGACCTGGCGGTCATCCGGCTCACCGACCACGTGCTCACCGCCCGGCTGGTGGCTCGGGTCCGCAGCGACCTCGCAGCCGCGGCCGGGTCGACCCTCACCATGGCCAGCGGACCGAGCGGAACGGGTGTCGACGTCTCTGTGACCCAGCCCACGTATCCCCTGGTCGGGGCGGTCGGGATCCCCGAGACCCTCACCATCACCGCCACCGGGGCGGCGACCGCCTACAGCCCCCAGGCCGCGCGCGAGGCGGCCCTGCGGGACCTGCTCAGCAAGATCCCGGCCGGGGGGGAACTGCTCGGCCGGCCGCAGGTCTCCGTCCCCACCGTCGTGCAGGCCGCCCCGGGTGGGTCGCTCACCCTCCAGGCGACGGCAACAGGTACCTGGGCCCCGCGCCTCGACCTCGCCCCCTACAGTGGGGATCTCGTGCTGAAGAGTCCGGGAGCGGCGCGAGCCTACCTGCTGTCCCGAGTCCCGTCGGCGGCCGCGGTGCGGATCCACCAGTCCCCGTTCTCGCTGCCGTGGCTCCCTCTGGTGCGCAGCCGGATCCACGTCCTGCGCCTGGCCCGCGCGCCCGGCCAGGGGACGTCCGCCTGAGCGCCGGGGGCGGACGTCCCCAGCTGGGGCGGGTCCTCGCGATCGATCCCGGGCATGTCCGGATCGGGCTGGCCGTGTCCGACCCGACCCGGGTGGTGGCGCAGCCGCACGCGACCCTCGCCAGCCACGGCGACCGCGCCGATGCGGGGGCGATCGCCCTGCTCGCGCGGGACCTCGGCGTGACCCGGATCGTCTGCGGGCTGCCGCGGCGCCTCGACGGCACGGAGGGGGCGGCGGCGGCGGCCGCCCGGCGCCTGGCGGCGGCGGTGGCCGTCGCCTGCGGGCAGCCGGTGGAGCTCGTGGACGAGCGCTTCACCTCGGTCGCGGCTGAGCGGGCCCTGCTGGCGGGGGGAGTGCGCCGCCGGGAACGCCGTCGGGTGGCCGACCGGGTTGCCGCCGCCCTCCTGCTCCAGGGCGTGCTCGGGGGCGCGCGCCCCCAGCACGTGGTCGCATCCGCACGAGCGCCTCGGCCGCGACCCGGGGCCGATTGAGGTGGGGCGGCGCGCCGGGACCGCCCTCGCCATCGTGGCGGCGGTGGTCGTGGTTGGGGCCGCGGCCGGGCTGATCGCCCGCGGCGACCTGGAACCGGTGCAGGCGACCCATCGCCAGCAGGTGGTGCTCCACGTCCGCGCCCGCGAGGGGCTCGACCAGCTGGTGGCGAGCCTCGGCCGCGCCGGCGTCCTGCGCAGTGAATTCGTCTTCGGCTGGTACGCGCGCCTGCGGGGACTGCCCGGGCGACTCCACCCCGGCCGGTTCGTCCTCGATCGGGGGATGGGGGCGTCGGAGCTGGTGGCCGTGCTGGAGGGGCCGTCGCAGGCGGCGCCTCCCACGGTCACGATCCCGGACGGTCTCAGCACCCGCCAGGTGGCGACCCGGCTCAATCGACTCGGGGCCGGGTTCGCGCGTGCCTACGTCGAGCAGGTGGCCCACGGGCGGTTCCCCGGCCAGTCCCCGCTCCCAGGCACGCCCCCCAGCGCGAGCTGGGAGGGCCTCTGCATGGGCGATACCTTCCAGCTTCCCCTGGGGGCCACCGCCCACCAGCTGGTGGCTCTCCAGCTCCAGGACTTCGATCGCCGCCTGCGGTCGGACCTGCTGGGGGGTGCCGCGGCGGTGCACCTCACCCCGTACCAGGCGCTGGTGCTGGCCTCGATCGTCGGCGCCGAGGCGCCCACCCCCCACGACCGCCGCCGGATCGCGGGCGTCTTCCTCAACCGGCTGCGTCTGGGAATGCCGCTCCAAAGTGATGTGACCGTGCTCTATGCCCTGGCCCAACAGGGCCTGACGCCGTCGCAGCCGCTGCAGACCACCATCGACTCGCCCTACAACACCTATCAGCACCTCGGCCTGCCGCCCGGTCCGATCGCCAACCCGGGCGTGAGCGCGGTGGCCGCGGTGCTGCACCCGATCGTGTCCCCGGACCTCTACTTCGTGGCGCTGCCGGACGGTCGGGTCCTCTATGCGGTGACCGCCGCCGAGCACCAGCAACAGGTCCTGCGGGCAGGCCTCGGGTGACCGGCGCCTGGGTCGTCCTCTGGGCCGGGGTGGGAGCGCTGCTGGGATTCGGGGCGGGGCGCGCCTGCCTCATCCTGGAGCGCTCCGAGCGGGTGGGAGAGGACGCCGAGCCCGGCGAGCGCTTGGGGGCAACCTGGATCGAGGGGATCCTGCTCCCGGTGCTGGGAGCGCTCGGCTTCGCCGCCTTCGCCAATGCCCAAGGTGCGACCTGGCGGCTGCTGGTCCACAGCCTGTGGGTGGTCATCCTGCTGCTGGTCCTCGCCTTCGATCTCAAGCATCGCCTGATCCTCGACGTCGTGACCTTCCCGTCCCTGGTGCTCGCCCTGGTCCTGGCCCAGTGGTCGCCCGGTCTCACCGCCACCAGCTCCGTCGCCGGCGCCCTCTTCGGCGGGGTGGTGCTGCTCCCGCTGGCCCTCGCCAGCGACGTGCTCCAGCACGGGACCGGGTTCGGGTGGGGTGATGTCAAGCTGGGGATGGTGATCGGCGCGATCACCGGGATGAGCTTCGACCTCAACGGTCTCCACACCCTGTGGGCGCTGATCGCGGGCGCCCTGGTGGGCGGGGTGGTGAGCGCGGGGCTGCTCGCGACCCGCCGGCTCAGCCTGCGCGACACCATCCCCTACGGCCCCTTCCTGGTGGTGGGGGCCGGGCTGGTCCTCTACTTCCTCTGAGCCACCGGGGCGCCCCCCGCCACCGAGCGGGTCGCTCTCGCCGCCCGGGCGCCACCACCGCCGGCCCCGGCGCCGCGGCCGGGCCGCCCCCGGCCGCCCCATAGAATTTGGCCATGCTCCGCTTCCTGACCGCCGGCGAGTCGCACGGGCCGCAGCTCACGGTGGTGATTGACGGGCTGCCCGCCGGGCTCGCGGTCGGCGCGGCGGCGATCGACCGCGATCTGCGCCGCCGCCAGGGAGGCTACGGCCGGGGCGGGCGGCAGCGGATCGAGCGCGACCGGGTCCAGATCCTCAGCGGCGTGCGTGGGGGGCTCACCTTGGGGTCGCCGCTCACGCTGGTGGTGGCGAATCGCGATTGGGAGAACTGGCGCCGTCCCATGCAGGTGGAGGCGGCAGGATTCCAGTCGAAGCCGGTCCGCCGGGTCCGGCCGGGACATGCTGACCTGGCCGGCGTGCTCAAGTACGATTTCGACGACGCCCGCAACGTGCTGGAGCGCGCCAGCGCGCGCGAGACCGCGGCCCGGGTGGCCGCCGGGGCGGTTGCCAAGCGCTACCTGCGGGCGGCGCTGGGGGTGACCCTGCGCAGCTGGGTGACCCGGATCGGCGAGGTGGTCGCCGCGGTTCCCCCGGTGGTCGATCCGCTCCGGGTCGAGGCCTCGCCGGTGCGGTGCCCGGACGAGCCGGCTGCCCTGGCGATGGTGGCGGCGATCGACCGGGCACGGGCGGCCGGGGATACCCTCGGAGGATGCTTTCGGGTCGAGGCCCTGGCGGTCCCTCCCGGCCTCGGCTCCCACCGCCAGTGGGACACGCGCCTCGACGGCCGGCTGGCCCAGGCGCTGTGCAGCATCCAGGCAGTCAAGGGCGTCGAGATCGGCGATGGCTTCGCCGGGGCGGGGCTGCCGGGGTCGGCGGTGCATGATGAGCCGAGCTACGATCCGGTCGGCCGCCGCTTCGTCCACCGGACCAATCGGGCGGGTGGGGTCACCGGCGGGATCACCAACGGCGAGGTGGTCTGGTGCACGGTGGCGGTGAAGCCGATCAGCACGCTGCTGCGTCCCCTGCGCTCGGTGGACCTCGCCACCAAGGCGGAGGTGAACGCCCACTACGAGCGCAGTGACATCTGTGTCGTCCCCGCGGCCGCCGTCATCGGCGAGGCGATGATGGCCTGGGTGCTGGCCGAGGCGGCCTGCGAGAAGTTCGGCGGGGACTCGCTCACCGAGCTGCGCCGCAACGTGCGCGGCTATCGCGCCCGGTTGCGCCGTCGGTGAGCCAGCGGCCGCCCGCCTGCCAGCGGGTCTTCCTCTGCGGGCTCCCGGGCAGCGGCAAGAGCACGGTCGCCCTCCAGCTCGCCGCCCTCCTGGGCTGGAGCGCGGTCGACCTCGACCAGGCGATCGAGGTCGAGCTGGGCCGCCCCGTGGCCGAGATCTTCGCGGAGTTGGGCGCCGGCGCCTTCCGCGCCCGTGAGCGGGAGGCGCTCGGGGCCGTCTGCGAGCGCCACGAGGTGGTGGTGAGCTTGGGCGGCGGCAGCCTGGATCATCCCCACAACCTGGCCCGGGTCCGGGCGGCCGGGATGGTGCTCTGGCTGGACGCTCCCGACTCGGTCCTGGCGGCTCGCTGCGGGCGCGATCCCGGGCGGCGACCACTGCTGGCCGGGGATCCCGAGCAGGCGATCGTGCGGCTGCGTGCCCACCGCCAACCGATCCTCGAGGAGGCCGGGCCGCGGATCGAGACCGGCGACATCGCCCCCGCGGCGGTCGCGGCCCGCTGTCTGGAGCAGCTCGCACCCGGGCTGGGGGGCGCCGCGCGGGGGGAGCAACGGTGATTCGCGTCGCGGTGACGCTGGGGCCGCGTGCCTATCTGGTCCAGGTGGGGTCGGGCGGCCTCGAGCAGCTGGGGGCGGTGGTGCGCGAGCAGGGGGGCGCCGGTGGCTTCAGCGCCGCCGCCCTGGTGGCGGACGGGGGCCTGCCCTCGGCCCTGGTGGAGCGCGCGCGGGCCCAGCTCCAGGGGCTGGGACTGGGGGTGACCGAGACCCGGCTGCGCGGCGAACGCGCCAAGAGCCTGGGCACCGTGCTCCGGCTGTGCACGGAGTTCCGCCGCTCCGCGCTCGATCGTCGTGCCCTGGTGGTGGCGCTCGGGGGCGGAGTGGTCGGGGACGTGGCCGGGTTCGCGGCCGCCGTCTACCTGCGCGGGATTGCGCTGCTGCACTGCCCGACCACGCTCCAGGCGATGGTCGACAGCGCCATCGGGGGCAAGACCGGGGTCAACCTCGCCGTTGGCAAGAACCTGGTCGGCGCGGTGCACCAGCCGGTGGCGGTGGTGTGTGACCCCGAGCTCCTGCGCGGCCTGCCTCCCCGGGACCGGCGCGCGGCCTTCGGCGAGATCGTGAAGTACGGTATGGTGAGCGACCCTGAGGTGCTGTCCCTGCTCGATGAGCTGGGCCCCGGTGCCGGGGCCGACGACCCCGCCCGACTCGAGCCGCTGATCGCCCGCTGTGTGGCCGCCAAGGCCGAGGTGGTGACGGGCGACGAGCACGATCACGGGAGACGAGCCATCCTCAACTACGGGCACACCATCGGGCACGCGCTCGAATCCACCTTGGGCTACGGGCGGCTCCGCCACGGCGAGGCGGTGGCGATCGGGATGCGGGTCGCCGGTCGGCTCTCGGTCGAGCTCCGGGACTGTCCTGCCGCCGACATCGCCGAGCAGGACCGCCGGCTGGACGGCTTCCGGTTGGGGTGCCTACCCCGGGGCCTTGACTGCGACCCGGCCCAGCTCCTGGCGGCGGCCCGCCACGACAAGAAGGTGGTCGATGGGGACCCGCGGTGGGTGCTGCTCGATCGTCTCGGCCACGCCACCGCCGGTCACCGGGTGCCGCCGGCGCGGGCGCTGGCAGCGCTCCAGGAGGTGCTGGCGTCGTGAGAGAGGTCCTCTGCCTCAACGGACCCAACCTGGCCAGCCTGGGCCGGCGAGAGCCGGCGGTGTACGGGGCCGAGACGCTCGACCAGATCATGGCCAGGCTCGCGCGGCGCGCGGCGGAGCTCGCGGTCGAGCTGCGGTGCGTCCAGAGCAATCACGAGGGCCAGCTGATCGATGCCCTGGAGCGCGCCGACGGCGCCTGCGCCGCCATCCTCAATCCCGGCGGGCTCTCCCACACCAGCGTCGCCTTGCGCGATGCGGTCACGAGCTTCGCCCGGCCGGTGGTGGAGGTTCACCTCAGCAACGTGCACGCCCGCGACCCCTTCCGTCGCCGCCTGCTCACCGCGGGCGCCGCCCGCGGTGTCATCTGCGGGCTGGGCGGTCTCGGCTACCTGCTGGCCCTGGAGGCGGTGGTGCAGCTCCACAGCGAGGCACCGCGGTCGTGATCAACGCGGGCGACCTTCGCGCCGGCAACACGATCGAGCGCGCCGGGCAGCTGATCGAGGTGCTCTCGTTCGAGCACATCAAGCTCGGGCGCGGCACCGCGGTGGTGCGCACCCGTCTGCGCAACCTCGACACCGGTTCGGTGACGGAAGAGACGTTCCGTCCCGAGGAGCGCTTCCCGCGCGCGCGGATTGAGCGCTCCGAGGTGCAGCTCCTCTACCAGGACGGCGAGCACCAGGTCGTGATGGACACCACCACCTTCGACCAGTTCCCGCTCACTGAGGACCAGATGGGGGAGGCGCGTCGCTACCTGCGCGAGAGCGATCACCTCACCGTGCTACGCCACGACCAGCGCATCCTCGGCGTCGAGCTGCCGATCGTGGTGGAGTTGGCCGTGACCCAGACCGACCCCGGGTTCAAGGGTGACACCGCCACCGGCACCACCAAGCCGGCCACCTTGGAGACCGGGCTGGTGGTGGATGTTCCGCTGTTCGTGGGGGTGGGTGACCGGCTCCGGATCGACACCCGCACCGGCCGGTACTTGGAGCGCGCCTCGTGAGCGGGCCCGGGCTGGCCGGCGCCCGGCGGGGTCGCCGGCTGGGCGAGGCGGGGGTGACGCCGGGAGCGGGCGCGACGGGTCGGCCCATCGGCCGGTCGCGCGGGGGCCGGGTCGGGTCGGTCGAAGCGCTCGCCGCCGGCGGGCAGTGCGAGCTGCTTGAGGCGATCGGGCCCCTTCGTCCCGTTCGCGGGAGGGGGTCGGCGTGGCTGGCCGGACCGGTGCACCGGACTCCGGGCCGCGGGGCTGCCGACGCCGCCTGCGTGGCCCAGGGTCGGGTGGGCTGAGCCCGGGTGTCGCGGCGCAGGCTGGGGCGGGAACTGGCCCTGCGGGTGCTGTTCGCCGACCCGGACGAGGCCGCCGACGGGGTGGCCGCGGTGGCCCACGCGGCTGAGGAGATGGCGGCGGGCCCGGCGGCGCGGCGGTTCGCCGAGGAGCTGGTGGCCGGCGTGGTCCGCAGCCGCGCGGAGCTCGACCGACGGCTGGCGGCCGCCTCCGACAACTGGGCGCTCGACCAGATGGGACAGGTCGAACGGACCATCCTGCGGATGGCGGCGTTCGAGATGGGGCCGGGCGGGACCACGCCGGTGGGGGTGGCGATCAACGAGGCGGTGGAGCTGGCCAAGGCCTACGCCGGCGGCGACGCCGCTCGCTTCATCAATGGCGTCCTGGGACGGCTCGCGCTGATGACCGCCGGCGCCCCGCCGGGGCCGCCGCGATGATGCGGGTGCTGCAGGTCGCCGAGCTCAGCCAGCGGCTGCGGGCCACCTTGGAGGACGAGCCGCTGCTGCAGGATCTCTATGTCGAGGGCGAGATCGGGGACTGCAGCCGCTCCGCCGCCGGCCACTGGTACCTCACCCTGCGCGACTGCCGGCCGGGCCAGGCGGACCGCGCCGCGGTCGCGGCGGTCTGCTTTCGGCAGGCGGCCGGCGGGCTCGCCTTCGAGCCCGCACGGGGTCAGCGGGTGATCGCCCACGGCCAGGTGCAGCTGTATGCGCCGCGCGGCCAGCTCCAGCTGGTGCTCGACCGCCTGGAGCCGGTCGGGGTGGGGGCGCTGGCGATCGCGTTCGCGCAGCTGGTGGCCCGGCTCGAGGCGGAGGGGCTGCTCGACCCATCGCGTCGCCGGCCGCTGCCCTTCCTCCCCCGACGGGTGGCGGTGGTGACCTCCGCCACCGGGGCGGCGGTCCGCGACGTGCTCCACGTCCTCCATCGCCGGTGTCCGATCACGCAGGTGCTGGTGATCCCCACCCTGGTCCAGGGCGAGCTTGCCCCGGCGCAGATCGTGCAGGCGCTCCGGCTGGCTCCCCAGCCCGGCGTCGAGGTGGTGCTGCTGGTTCGCGGCGGCGGGTCGCTCGAGGACCTCCAGGCGTTCAACCACGAGGCGGTGGTCCGAGCCGTGGTGGCGGTGCCGGTGCCGGTGGTGGTGGGGGTCGGCCACGAGACCGACACCACCGCCTGCGACCTGGTCGCCGACCGCCGCGCTCCCACCCCCTCGGTGGCGGCGGAGCTGGTGGTGCCCGACCTTTGGCTTCTGCGCGAGGAGGTGCAGCTGCGCGGGGCTCGGTGGCACCGGGCGGCGCTGGCGCAGGTGACCCGTCGGCGGGCAGGCCTGGCCGCCCGGGAGCGGCGGCTCGGCCGGCTCAGCCCGCTGCGCCGCCTCTCGACCCGTCGCCAGGACCTGGACCGAGCCGGGCTCCGGCTCCAGCGAGCGCTGGCGCGGGGGATCGGCGCCCGTCGCGGCCAGACCGGGCTCCGAGGACAGCGCCTGCGGCGCGAGGCGGCCCAGCGGACCCGCACCCTGGGCGAGGCGCTGCGCGCCCGCACCGGTCGGCTGGAGGCGCTCAGCCCGCTGGCCGTGCTCGCCCGCGGCTACTCGTTGACCGTCGACGTCGGTCGGGGGCGGGTGCTCCGAGACGCCGCCCAGCTGCGGCCCGGCGACCGGATCCGCACGCGGCTCCGGGCCGGTATGGTGGACAGCACCGTGATCGGGGTGGACCCCGACGGAGGGGCGCATGGCTGACGGGACATCGGTCGACCGGCTCACCTTCGAGCAGGCGGCCGCCGAGCTGGACCAGCTGATCGCGCGGCTTGAGGATGACGAGGTGCCGCTCGACGAGGCCCTGGCCGTGTACGAGCGAGGAGTGGGCCTGCTGCGGCGCTCCGCCACGCTGCTGGACGGGGTGGAGCGGCGGGTGCAGGCGCTCGGCCTGGGAGAGGACGGCGAGCCTCGCGAGGAGCCCTTCGCGCTCGAGGAGGTCCCCGGCGACGGGCCGGCCCGGTGACCGCGCTCCTCCACAACGGCTACATTTGGGCGCCCCTGCTGGCGTGGGCGATCGCCCAGCTGCTCAAGGTCGTCACCGAGTCCTTGCGGCTGCGCCAGCTGAGCCTGCGGCCGCTGGGAAGCTCGGGGGGCCTGCCCAGCTCGCACACCGCGATGACCGTCTGTCTCACGACCCGGCTGGCCCGGCTGCTCGGCCCCGGCTCCCCGGTGTTCGCCACCGCCGCGGTCCTGACCATCGTTGTCGTCTACGACGCCACCGGGGTGCGCCGGGCGGCAGGCCAACAGGCCCTGGTGCTCAACCGGGTGCTCGACGACCTGCGCCAGCATCTGGGGCTCCGCCACGAGCGCGTGCTGGAGCTGCTCGGGCACACCCCGGTCGAGGTGCTGGTGGGGGTCGCGCTCGGAGTGGTGGTGGGGATGCTGCTGTGACGGTGGGCTCCGAGCCGTACGTGAGCCGGGCCGGCCGCAAGCTGGCCCATGCCCTCGATGCGTTTCAGATCGAGGTCGCCGGCCGCGTCGTGCTCGACGCCGGCTCGTCGACCGGCGGGTTCACCGACTGCTGCCTGCAGCGCGGCGCGTCCCGCATCTACGCGGTCGACGTCGGCTACGGCATCCTCGCCTGGAGGTTGCGCCAGGACCCCCGGGTGGTGGTGCTGGAGCGCACCAACCTGCGCACCCTGCCGACCCTGCCCGCGCCCGCTCCCGACTGCGCCACCCTCGACCTGTCGTTCATCTCGCTGTGCGTGGTCTGGCCCGCGGTGCTCCGGCTGCTGACGCGGCCCGCGACCGTGCTGGCTCTGGTGAAGCCCCAGTTCGAGGCGCGCCGGGATCAGGTCGGCCGCGGCGGAATCGTCGATCCGGAGATCGGCCGGGAGGTGGCCACCCGGGTGGTGGCGGCGCTCACCGCCCAGGAGCCGGGGACGGTGGCACGCGGGCCGATCCCGGCGGAGCCCCCCGGACGCCGGGGCAACCGGGAGTGGACCGCGGTGCTCGAGCTCGGGGCGCGGTCCGCGGTCTGCGGGTGACCCCGGACGCGATCGGCTTCCTGCTCCACCCGCGGGTTCCTGCCGGGGACCACCTGGTGGCGCGGGCGCGGGCGCGGGTGCGGGCCCACGGATTTCGGAGCTGGACCGCTCAGGCCGATGTCGCTAAGCGATTTCGCGCCGAGCGCGCCGGCACCGCGCTGCTGGTCTCGGTGGGCGGGGACGGCACCCTGTTGTACGGGGCGCGGCTGGCGGCCCCGCCGGGCATCCCCCTGCTCGGAGTCAACCGGGGTCAGCTCGGCTTCCTCACCGACATTGAGCTGGATCAGCTCCCCGCGGCTCTGGACACGTTCGCCACCGGGGGGCATCGGCTGGAGGCGCGCCGACTGCTTCACGCCGATCTCCAGCCCCGGCGTCCCGGCGGCGGTCCGGGCTGGCGGGCGCTGGCGGTCAACGAGGTCGCGGTCAAGGCCGTGGGCGTGACTCTGGCACGGCTGCGGGTGACGCTCGGGGACGAGCTGGTCGGCGCCTTCGACGCCGACGGGCTGGTGCTCGCCACCAGCACCGGGTCGACCGCGTACTCGCTGTCGGCCGGCGGGCCCCCGGTCCATCCGCTGGTGGCCGCCACGATCCTCACCCCGCTCAACCCGCACGCGCTGATGAGTCGCTCGCTGGTGCTCCCGGACACGCCCGCGGTGCGGATCACCGTGGAGCGGGGACCGGTCGTGGTCGCCGCCGACGGGCAGCACCTCCACCAGCTGGAGCCCGGTGACCACGTGGTGGTGACGCGCGGTCCCGACCTCCTGCTGGTCAAGCTTCCCGGGGCCCCGGGCTTCTTCGATCGGCTCCGCGGCAAGACCCGGTTCGGGATGGTGCTGAAGGCTGACGGCGACTGGTCCGAGCCGCCGGTGCCGTGGCCGCACCCGGCGAACCCGCTGGATGACGGCGCCGGGGGGTGACGGGGTGCTGGTGGAGCTGGGGGTGGAGGATCTCGCCGTGATCGAGCGCGCCACCGTGGAGCTGGGCCCCGGGCTCACCTGCCTCACCGGGGAGAGCGGGGCTGGCAAGTCGGTGCTGCTGCGGGCCCTGGACATCGCCTGCGGAGGGCGCGCCGACCCCGACCTCGTGCGTCGGGGCGCCGCGCGGGCCCGAGTGCGCGCCGTCTTCGAGGGGGTCGAACCGGTGACCGCCACCCGCCTGGCGGACCATGGGGTTCCCAGCGCGGACCAGGTGGTGGTGCTGCGCGAGGTCGGCGCCGGGGGGCGGTCGCTGCTCCGGGTCAACGGCGTCCAGGTGCCCCTGGCGCTGCTGCGAGCGGTGGCCGAGGCGGAGATCGAGGTCGTCCAGCAGGGGGCGCCGTCGCGCTGGCTGCTGCCGCGGGCCCAGCTGGAGGCGGTGGACGTCGCGGCCGGCGAGGCGGCCCGCCCGCTGGCGGTGCGGGTCGCCGGCCTGCACCGGGCGTGGGTGCGGGCCGCCCGCGCTGCGGGGGCCGCCGAGGAGCATCGCTGTGGCCGCGCCCGGGAGTTGGAGCGGGCCCGGCAGGACCTCGCCGAGCTGGAGGCGGCTCGGCTCACGGCCGGGGAGGACCGCGCCCTTCGGCGCGAGCGGGAGCTGCTGCGGCGCGCCGGGCAGCTGCGGCAGGTCGTGGCCCTGCTCCACGCCGTGGTCGCCGGGGGCGGGATCGAGGCGGATCGCGGAGCCGGGGCGGGATCGGCCCGCGACCAGCTGGCGGCCGCCGCCCGGGCTGCCCGCAGCGTGCGCGGGGTCGATCCCGATCTCGACCGGTGCGCGGACCGGGTGGACGGCCTGGCCGAGGAGCTGAGCCAGCTGGGATCGGATCTGCGCCGCCAGCTGGAGCGCCTGGAGGATGACCCCGCCCGGCTCGCCGCCGTCGAGGAGCGGCTCGCCCTGCTGGAACGGCTGGGGCGGCGGCACGGCGGCGGCCTCGAGGAGGCGCTAGCGCGTCGGGCCGAGGCGGCCGAGACCGTCGCGGCCCTGGAGGGCGGCGCCGACGAGGCTGCCCGCCGCCGGGTGGAGCTGGAGCGCGCCCGGGCGGCGCTGGGGGAGGCGGCGGTCGCGCTCCACACCCTCCGGGGGGCGGCGGCCGAGCGCCTCGCCACAGCCGTGTCCGGCGACCTCCGGCTGCTGCTGATGCCGGCGGCCCGCGTGACCATCTCGCTGACGCTGCGGCCGGACCCTGAGGGGGTGGTGGGCCCGGCGGGCGCCCGGGTGGCGTGCTCGGCGCTGGGAGTCGACAGCGCGGTCTTCGCGCTCGCCACCGCCCCCGGGGAGCTCCCGCGCCCGCTCGGCGAGGTCGCCTCGGGGGGCGAGCTCGCCCGGCTCGTGCTGGTGCTCCAGGCTCACCTGGCGGCGGCGGGTGGGACGCCGACGGTGGTGTTCGACGAGGTCGACGAGGGACTGGGCGGTGAGGCCGCGAGCCGGGTCGGAGAGCAGCTGCGGCGGGTGGCCGGGCACCGCCAGGTGCTGTGCGTCACCCATCAGGCCTCGATCGCGGCGCGCGCCGACCGTCACCTGGTCGTCGACAAGCAGCTCCAGGACGACCGCCACACCAGCCACGTCCGCGAGGTCTTAGGCCCCGAGCGCGTCACCGAGCTGGCCCGGCTGCTGGCCGGGACCGTGGCTCCCGCCGCGGGCCGTGCCCACGCCGCCGAGCTGCTCCAGCGGCTCGCGCCCGCGGCCGGTGCGGGAGGCACGCCGTGATCGAGCTGGGCCCCCCCACCGAGGCGGACCTCGGCGCGCTGCTGCTGGCGGTGCAGCGGGGCGAGGTGGACCCGGCCGCGGTCACCGTCTCCGGTCTCGCCGAGGCGGTGCGGCGGCGGTCGGCGGCCCCCGGCGGCGTCGACGATGACGAGCTGGCTGACCTTCTGCTCGGTCTGGTGCGGCTGCTCCGCCTCAAGGCCCAGAGGGTGTTCCAGGGGGAGCCGGCGCCGATTCCGGCCGAACCCGAGTCGCCCGACCCGGAGGCGCAGCGGGCCGAGGCCCGCCTGTTCCGGGCCGCCGCCGACGTCCTGATCAGCGACCCAGCGGCCGGTCCGCAGGCCTTTCTGCGCGTCCTGGGGGTGGCCGTCGAGCCCACGGTCGATCTCAGGGTACCGCCCGAGGCGCTCGCGGCGGCACTGCGCACCGTGCTCGAGCGGTTGCCGCCGGCGCTCAGCCTGGCGACCGTGCCGGTGGCCCATTCGGTCGCCGCCAAGGTGGCCGAGCTCCGCGCCCGCCTGGCCGACGGGTCGCCGCTCGCCTTCGACGCCTGCTTCGCGGCGGCGCGCGACCGCCTGGAGGCGATCGCCTACTTCCTCGCCCTGCTGGAGCTCTGCGCCAGCGGCGCCGCCCGCTGTGTCCAGCTGAGTCCGGCCGGCTCGATCGTGGTCGAGCGTGGTTGACGCCGCCGCCGACCGGGTCGAGCCGGACCGGGAGCGGGCGGCGGCGCTGGAGGCGGTGCTCTTCGTCCGCGCCGAGCCGATGGCGCTGGCGGAGTTGGGCCGGATCCTGGAGGCCCCGGTCGAGGCCGTCCGGGCGGCTGCGGAGGAGCTGGCGCGTCGGCTCCAGGCGGGCGGACTGATGCTCCAGGCGCACGGCGACACCCTCCAGCTGGCGACTCGCCCCCCGACGTCCCGCGCGGTCGAGCGCGCGCTGCATCCCGAGGTCCCCGGCCGTCTCTCCCGCGCCGCCATCGAAACCCTCGCGATCGTCGCCTACCGCCAGCCGGTCGCCCGGGGCGTCCTCGAGGGGATCCGGGGCGTGAACTGCGACGCTGTGATCACCAGCTTGGAGCGCCGGGGACTGGTGGAGGAGGTGGGACGCGAGACCGGGCCGGGACGCGCCCGTCTCTTCGGGACCACCTTGCGCTTCCTCCAGGTGGTGGGGTTGGAGCGGATCGAGCAGCTGCCCCCGCTGGCCAACCTCCCGGGGGGCGCCCCCGAGCCCGGGAGCGACGGTCCGCCGGCCCCATGAGCGCGCCCAGGGAGCCGGACGAGCGGCTCAACCGCCATCTCGCCCGGCTCGGGGTCGCCTCGCGGCGCGAGGCCGACCGGCTGATCGCCGAGGGCCTGGTCCAGATCAACGGCCGGCCCCCGTCGGGGGCGGGGGCACGGGTTCGCGCCGGGTTGGACAAGATCACGGTGCGAGGCCGCCCGCTGGCCGCGGCCGCGCCGCCCCGCGTCACCCTCGCCCTCAACAAGCCGGTGGGCGTGGTGTCCACCGTGCGCGACCCCCAGGGGCGGCCGACGGTCGTCGACCTCGTTGCCGGTGGGGTCCGGGTGTTCCCGGTGGGTCGGCTGGACCTGCGCTCGCGTGGGCTGGTGCTGCTCACCAACGACGGTCCCCTGGCGCTGCGGCTCACCCATCCCCGCTACCAGGTGCCCAAGGTGTACCGGGTGGCCATCTCCGGACGCCCGACCCTGGCCCAGCTGCAGCGTCTGGAGCGCGGCGTCGACCTCGTCGACGGCCCCGCCCGCGCTCTCCAGGTTCGCCCCGCGGGCCGGTGGCAGTACGGGGCCCGGCTGGACCTTACCCTGGCGGAGGGCCGCCAGCACGAGGTGCGCCGGTTGCTCGCCGCGGTCGGGCTCACGGTGGCGGACCTCCAACGAATCGCGATCGGCCCGCTGCGGCTCGGCTCGCAGCCGGAGGGGACGGTGCGCGAGCTCGGCCCCCACGAGTACCGTCGGCTGGTGACGGCCGCGGGACCGGGGCCGTGACCGCTGCGTCGGTGGTCACCATCGACGGTCCCGCGGGAGCCGGCAAGACCACTGTGGGCGGGCTGCTGGCGTCCCGGCTGCGGCTCCCGCTGCTGGACACGGGGCTCTTCTATCGGGCCCTGACCGTGGCCGCCCGCGGCGCCGGCGTGACCGTGGGGGCGGCTGCCGCCGCGGCCGAGCTGGCGCGATCGACGCGGATCGAGATTGATGTCGACCCCGAACGCCCGGCGTCGCGGGCGCTGGCGCGGGTCGACGGCGACGATGTCACGGCCCGGCTGTTCGATCCTGACCAGGCGGATCTGCTCACCTGGCTGGCCCGGGTCCCGGCGGTGCGCACCGCTCTGCTGCCGGCCCAGCGCCGGCTCGGGCGGGGCGGTGCGGTGGTGCTGGGGCGCGACGCCGGGAGCGTGGTGTTCCCCGACGCGGCCTGCAAGCTGTACCTCGATGCCAGGTGCGCGGTGCGGGCGGCGCGGCGGGCGGCGCAGCTGGAGGAGTCCGGCGGTCGCGCCGACCCGACGAGGGTGCGGCAGGAGGTCGAGCGCCGCGACCGCAGCGATCGTGAGCGCCGGGCGGCTCCGCTGCGCGTTCCCAGCGGCGCCACCGTGATCCGCACCGACTCCCTCACCGTGGCCGCGGCCGTCGAGGCCGCGCTGGCCGCGTGTCGGCGGGCGGGGGTGGCAATCGCGCGAGGACCGGGCGACTACCCTTGAGCCCTGTGGACACGACCACCGGAGCGACGCCGCAGTGGGTCGCCTTCGACCTCGAGACGACCGGGCTCAGTCCCCGCAGCGACCGCATCATCGAGATCGGCGCCGTCCGGTTCACCGAGAGCGGCGTGATCGGGACCTTCTCCACCCTGGTCGATCCGGCCACGCCGATTCCGCTCGCGGTGCAGCGTCTGTGCGGGATCGACGACGCCATGGTCCAGGGCGCCCCCGGCGCCGCCGAGGCGGTGGCGGGGCTGGCGGAGTTCGCCGACGGCACCACCTTGGTCGCGCACAGCGCCGCCTTCGACCTCGGGTTCTGCGCCGCCATCCGCCCCGACGTCTTCCGCCACTGGGCGTGCGTGGACACCTTGGAGCTGAGCCGGATCGTGCTTCCCGCCGCTCCCAGCCACAGCCTGGGCGAGCTCGCGCTGCGTCTGGAGCTCGGCCACGACCGACCCCACCGGGCGCTGTCCGACGCGGACGCCACCCGGCTGCTGCTGCTCTGGCTGCAGCAGCGGGTGGAGTCGCTGGACGAGCACGTCCGGGGTCGTCTCGCTCGCCTATGCCACGGACGCGCCTGGGCCACCGGGGCGCTGATCGAGCGGGCGGCGAACCGGGCCCGCCCGCCCGCTCACCCCCCGGACGGCGGGCGGGCGGGACCCCGCGTGCTCGGGCCGGAGCCTGCCGATCCGGCTGAGCCGGTGACCGGAGACCGCTCCCTCGACCCCATCGAGGTGGCGCGGCTGCTCGGGCCCGACGGGCCGGTGGCCCAGTCGGAGGATGGCTACGAGCTCCGGGAGGGGCAGCAGCAGATGGCGATGGCGGTGACCCAGGCGCTCAACCGCGGCGGCTGCCTGCTGGTCGAGGCGGGAACCGGGGTGGGCAAGTCGCTGGCCTACCTGGTCCCCGCCCGGGAGTGGGCCGCCCGTCGGGGCGAGACGGTCGTGATCGCGACCCACACGGTGCCGCTCCAGGAGCAGCTGGCCCAGCGAGATCTGCCCCAGCTGGAGCGGTGGCGCCCGCTGGGGGTGCGCTCCGCCCTGCTCAAGGGGCGCGGCCACTACCTCAGCCTGCGCCGGCTGGACCGCTGGCTGGCGGCGCCCGACCGGGCCGGCGGGTCCGCGGGTGGCCTCGACCGGCTCCGCTTCCAGTTGCGATGCCTGGTCTGGGTCGACTCGACCGCCACCGGAGACCGGGCCGAGCTCCGGCTCGCCGGCCCGGAGGCCCAGCTCTGGGAGCAGGTGGCGTCGACCGTCGATGACTGCCTCGGCCCCGCCTGCGACAACTGGCGCGACCAGCGCTGCTTCATGGTTCGGGCGCGGGCGCACGGGCGTCGGGCGGCCGTGCTGGTCGTGAGCCACGCGCTGCTGCTGGCGGACCGTGATTCGGGGGGCGCGATCCTGCCGCCGTACCGCCATCTGGTGGTGGACGAGGCCCACCGGCTGGAGGAGGCGGCCACCGCCGGCGCCAGCATCAGCCTGCGGGCCGGTGACGTGCTGCGCGTGCTCGACCGGCTGCCCCCGCTCGACCCCGCGACGGGCCTCCAGCTGGAGGCGGCCCGGCTCGCGGTGGTGCGGGCCTTCGGCGCCTGCAAGGGGCTGCTCAGCGCATCGGCGGGGGCGAGCGGGCGGGGTCGGACCCTCGCGCTCCCGGAGGCGGTGCGGCAGAGCCCGGGGTGGGGTCCGGCCCAGCGCGCCCTCACCCAGATGGTGACCGCGCTGGGGACCGCCGCGGCCGACCTGCGCAGCCAGGATCCGGGAAACGTCGGGGGCCGGGACGCCTGGCCGCAGCCCGCCAACGCGGCCGAGGAGCTGATCTGCGCCGCCAGCGCCCTGGAGGCGGCCGCAGCGGCCGCCGTGCGGGTGCTGGCGGCGGCGGCCGATCGCGACGGCGACGAGGTCGGCTGGCTCGAGCTCGAGGGGGATGAGCAGGCGGTCCTGCACCTCGCTCCGGTGGCGGTCGGGGCGCGCCTGCGCGCCACCGTCTTCGACCGCTGCGACACCGTCGTGCTCACCTCGGCGACCCTCACGGTGGGGGGATCCTTCGGCTATGTGCGCGAGCGGCTTCAGCTCCCGGCCGCCGAGGAACTGGTGGTCGACTCCGCCTACGACTACCTCCGCCAGGCCCTGCTCTGCCTGCCCCGGCCGATGCCGGCGCCCGAGGACCCCCGCCACACCGAGGTCCTCTGCGCGATGGTGGCCGACTGCGCCCGTCGGCTCGGAGGTCGCACGCTGGTGCTGTTCACCGCCTTTGCCGCTCTGCGCGCGGCCCATGCGGCGCTCCGGGCGCCCCTCGAGGCCGAGGGCCTGGTGCTGCTCGGGCAGGGGCTGGACGGGACCCGGCAGCAGCTGCTGCGAACCTTTCGCACCAATCCCCGCACCGTGCTCCTGGGATCGGCGACCTTCTGGGAGGGTGTCGACGTGCCCGGCGATGCGCTCCAGTGCGTCGTGATCAACAAGCTGCCCTTCCCCGTCCCCAGCGACCCGCTCTTCCAGGCCCGCACCCGGGGGTGCCGGGACCCGTTCCGATCCGAGGCGCTGCCCCAGGCGGTGCTCCGGCTGCGCCAGGGATTCGGTCGGCTGGTGCGCACCACCACCGACCGCGGGGCGGTCATCCTCTGCGACCCGCGCGTGCTCACCCGCGACTACGGTCCCGAGCTGCTGCGCGCGCTCCCGCGTGCGGCCACCGCGATCCGCGCGCCCGCCGAGGTCGGCCAGGCGGTCGCGGACTTCCTCGCCGGCCAGGAGGTCGCCCCCTAGTGGCCCCGCCCCGGCTGGTCGTCACCTGTCTGCAGACGGCGCCCCGGCTGGGGGACCTCGGCGCCAACCTGGCGGAGCTGGCCGACCTGATCGCCCAGGCGGTCGCGGGCGGGGCCCACCTCGTGATCACGCCGGAACTCAGCTGCACCGGGTACTTCCTGCGCGACCTGGTGCCGGAGGTGGCGGTGGCGGTGGACGGGGACGAGCTGGGCCAGCTCGCCCGCGCGGCCGGCGACGGTCTGGCCTTGGTGGGGGCGGTGGTGGAGAGCTCCGACCACCTCTTCCACAATGCGGCCGTGCTGGTGGGCCAGGGCAGCGTCCGGGTCGTGCACCGCAAGGTCTACCTCCCCACCTATGGGCTCTTCGACGAACAGCGCTACCTGGCCGCCGGCGACCGCTTCGAGGTGGTCGCCATTCCCGGCAGCGGTGGGAGCTTCTGGCGGGTGGGCCTGTGCATCTGCGAGGACCTCTGGCACCCATCGGCCCCCTGGCTGCTCAGCCTGCAGCGCATGGACCTGCTGGTCTGCCCGTCGGCGAGCCCGGGCCGTGGGGTGCGCGCCGGGCTGGGCGGGCTGGGGTCGGCCACCTCCTATCAGGCGATGACGCGCACCTACGCCGAGCTGCTCACCTGCTTTGTCGCCCACTGCAACCGGGTGGGCTACGAGGACGGCGTCGGCTTCTGGGGTGGGTCCCGGGTGCTCGGCCCCGACGGGGAGCCGGTGGCCGGGCCGCTGGGTGCCGATCGGGGCGCCCTCACCGCCGTGCTCGAGCGCGGCCACCTGCGTCGAGCCCGGATCGCCTTCCCGCTGCTGCGCGACGAGCGGGTCGAGGTGACCCGTTCCGGCCTCGACCGACTGGGCGCACGAGCGGGGGTGCCGGAATGACCCCGCCCGAGCCGCTCGCGCCCGCCGCGCCAGCGGCCCCCGACCCGCTGCGGATCGATCCGGACCTGGTGGAGGGGATTCTCAGCCGCTTCCTGGTCGAGGAGGTGACCAAGGTCGGCTTCCAGCGGGTGGTGATCGGGCTCTCCGGGGGCGTGGACTCGGCCCTCGCCTGCTGGCTGGCGGCCCGCGCCCTCGGTCCCGGCCAGGTGCTGGCGGTCTGCCTGCCCTATCGCGCCAGCGACCCCCGCAGCCTGGAGGACGCCCGCCAGGTGGTGGCGGTCACCGGCGTCTCCAGCCGGACGCTGGACATCTCCCCGCAGATCGACGCCTACTTCGCCGCGGTCCCCACCGACGACCGCCGCCGTCGGGGCAACAAGCTGGCGCGCGAGCGGATGACCGTCCTCTACGATCTCTCGCTGGCGGAGTCGGCGCTGGTGCTCGGCACCTCCAACAAGACCGAGCTGCTGCTCGGCTACGGCACCGTGTTCGGGGATCTGGCGAGCGCTCTCAATCCGCTCGGCGACCTCTACAAGACCCAGGTCTTCCAGCTCGCCGCCCACGCTCGCCTGCCTCCGGCGGTGCTCGCCAAGGCCCCCAGCGCGGACCTCTTCCGGGGACAGTCGGACGAGGCCGACCTGGGCTTCAGCTACGCATGCGCCGATCGTCTGCTCTACCACCTAGTTGACGAGCGGCGCACCGTCGCCGAGTGCCTGGAGCTCGGCTTCGCCGCCGACCTGGTGGCGTCGGTCCGCCAGCGCATCCGCCACAACCAGTTCAAGCGACGGCTCCCGCTGATCGCCAAACTCTCCGCTCGCACCATCGACTGTGACTTCCGCTACCCCCGTGACTGGGGCCGCTGAGCCGCGGGCGCCGGGCCCGGCGCCCGCGGCTGGCACCCTGCATGTGGTCGCGACCCCGATCGGCCACCTCCAGGACCTCAGCCCGCGGGCGGCCGCCACGCTCGCGTCGGTCGGGCTGGTGGTGGCCGAGGACACCCGCCGCACCCGGCCGCTGCTGACCCACCTCGGGATCCGGGTCCCGTGTTGGGGAATGCCCGCGCCGCGCGAGGCCGGCCGGATCCCGGCCGTGCTGGAACGCCTGGCGGTGTGCGACGTGGCGCTGGTGAGCGACGCCGGCACGCCCACCATCAGCGACCCGGGCCACCGCCTGGTGGCCGCCGCCCGCGCCGCCGGCCATCAGGTCGTGGTGGTGCCCGGCGCCTGCGCGGCGGTGGTGGCGCTGGCCGGCAGCGGGCTGCCCGCCGACCGCTTCTGCTTTCTCGGGTTCCTACCCCGCAGCCCGACCCGGCTGCGCCGGGCGGTCGCCGAGGGGGGGCCGGCGACGGTGGTGTTCCACGAGTCGGCGCTGCGGCTGGCACGCACCCTGGCCCTGCTCGCTCCCCAGCTCGCCGGGCGCCCCGTGGTGGTCGCCCGCGAACTGACCAAGCGCCACGAGAGCTGGTACAGCGGGACGGCGGCCGAGCTGGCGGCCCGACTCGCCGCCGCGCCGGTGCGCGGCGAGTGCACCGTGGTGGTGGGGCCGGCTCCCAGACCGGGGGCGGGGGCGTGACCGAGGCGGACCTCGAGCTGGTCGACAGCCACTGTCACCTGACCGATGTGGCGGAGCGCGGCGGGGACCTCGTCCAGGTGCTGGAGCGGGCCCATGCCGCCGGGGTCCACCAGGTGGTCACCAGCGCCGATGGCGTCGAGGAGGGGCGGCGGGCGGTGGCGCTGGCGGACCGCTTCCCCGAGGTCTTCGTCACGATCGGCTGGCACCCCACCCGCCCGCACCCCCCCGATGCCTCCGAGCTGGCCGGGATCGCGGAGCTGCTCGACCATCCCAAGGTGGTGGCCGTCGGGGAGATCGGGCTGGACTACCTGGTCCGGCCGGGCGTTCCCATGACACCCCGGGGGGTGCAGCAGGAGCAGCTCCAGCTGATGCTGGAGCTGGCCCGGAGCCACCACCTGGGTGTGGTCGTGCACGACCGGCTCGCCCACGCGGACGTCCTCGCGGAGCTGGAGCGCGCGCCCGGCGCGGGGGTCCTGCTCCACTGCTTCAGCGGGGACGCCGAGCTGGCGGTGCGCGCCGCCCGGCTGGGCATGATCTGCTCCTTCTCGGGGATCGTGACGTTCCGCAACGCGCCCGAGCTCCGGCGGGCGGCGGCGGCGGTCCCGGCGGATCACCTGGTGGTCGAGACCGACGCGCCCTTTCTGAGCCCCGAGCCCTTCCGGGGCCGGAGCAACGAACCCCACCGGGTGGCGGGGTGC
>DATKRN010000033.1:0-2036 GCA_035532155.1 Verrucomicrobiia bacterium
CAGCGTCACGCTTCGCCGCCGGAGCAGGGCGCGGATGGCGACGTGGTCCTCCATGTTGCGGGCAAGCCGGTCGATCTTGTGGACCACGACGGCGTCGACGTCGCCGTCCTCGGCGATGCGGGCCAGCATCTCTTGGAGCTGCGGCCTGTCGGCCGAGCGGGCGGACTCTCCTCGGTCGGCGTACTCGTCAACCAGGTCCCAGCCCTTGTCCCGGACGTGACGGACGCAGGCCTCGCGTTGGGCGGGGATGGAGAAGCCCTCCTCGCCTTCGCCGTGCTCGGCTTGCTCGCGGGTGGAGACCCGCAGGTAGATCACGCAACGCATCGGTTGCCTCCTTTGCCAATCGGTCCATGAGACCTCCGTCCGCCCCGAAGGGCAAGGCCCTCGGCCCGGACTTCTGTGGCGAGGGTGAGGAGCGCCCGGGCGTAGGGGCGAAGCGCCCCGGGCGGCGGCGCGGTCACTGGGGCCTGGTTGCCGCTCTGCCGGTGATGTCGGGCGTCCCCGTGGCGGTCTCCCGCCTGTGGGACTTGTCCCTTCTCGAGGTCCCGCGCGCCTCGCGGATGGCGGGGGACCCGGCGGGTCCGGTCCCCCGCGTGTGGGGTAGCCGCGCCCTCGGTCCTGGCGGGACCTCGCGGATGGCGGGGTAGTGGACCAGTGCGGTCCCCGAGATGTGGGGGACCTGCGGGGTCACGCCCCCCTGCGCCTCGCGGACGGTGGGGTAGTCCCCCATCGGGGCGAGCCCAGAGCCGGGGGTCGGAGTCTCGAGGCGACGAATCGGCGGGCTGGGTCATGGGCGGCTCCACAGCAGCTGCCGGCGGCTGGCGATGCGGGCGAGGGAATCGTCCAACGGCGGGGGTAGGTCAGGGGCGTCGATGAGAGGGACGAGCGGCCCACCGCAGCACCTGCATCTTGCGACGAGCGGCGCTCGGCCAGTCGCCTCGTCGTCGTGGCCGGACAGCAGGGCGCAGCTGGTGCAGACGTAGAGGTGCTGGGCGTCGTAGGTGGCGTCGAGATCGGCTCGGTCGGTGCGTACGCGCCGGTGCAACGGCAGATCGCGGATAGTGGCCGTTACAGCCGCGGTCCGTTGCCGCTCGTACTCAGCCAAAGCGCCCTCCAAGGCGGCCCGCCCGTCGATGGGGTCGTCCCATTGCAACGTGGCGTCGTCCACCAGCTCTCCGCCAGCCAACGCCGCGGCCGGGCGGCGCAGACGGGGATCACCGAGGCGGACGGCCTCGTTTGGCCCCAGCAGCACGTCGGCCTGGGCCAGCCAGCAGTCCCGGTAGAGGGACCGCCAGGCGGCAAGAAGGTCAATGAGCTGAGAGGAGCCGTTCGCGGTCCTTGCCGCGGCCCACCAGGCGGCGGTGGCGTCGACCAGGTCGGGGTGCTCGGTGGCCCAGCCCTCCCGGGCCGTCACACTCCGCGTCGTTCCGAGCACGTAGCGGACTGCCGCCCCCGCCTCCGGATCACCAATCGCGTCGGCGATCGCCTCCGCGTCCCGGGCCAGGTCACGTGCCCGGGCGCGACGGTGTTGGTCTTCTTCGACCTGGCGGGCCGCGTCGACACGTGCCACGACCCGGCGGTACTGGCGTACCTCGGGCGAAAGAAGTTGAGCCAGCGTGAGCGGGGCGTCTGCGACGGCGGCACGCCACACGGGGGCGGTGACGGCCTCCTCAGGCGATGCGACCGTCGCGCACGCTGCCACCAGCTCGTCGTAGTGGGCGGGGTGTTCGCGCTGGTAGGGGGAAGGGCGGGGACGGTCCCGCTCGACGCCGGCCAGGAAGTGGTTCACCCGGGCTTCGGAGGTCGTCACCAAGAGCAAGGCCGGACAGCACGGGTGGCGGTCCCACCACACGGTTTCGGCGCAGTAGCGATGGTGGCGCGCCGCCTTGGCCCGCAGGCGAGCCTGGTCCATGGTGGCGAAGTCCACTTCCACGAACGCCCCGGCGACACCCTCGGCTGTGTCTACGTCGACACGCATTTCGGCGTAGGCGTCGGGGCGTAGCCGGCCGGCACCGTGATAGTTGGACCAGTCCTCC
>DATKRN010000034.1:0-128937 GCA_035532155.1 Verrucomicrobiia bacterium
CGGTCGTGTAGTTCCAGGCGAAGTGAACCGCGACCACCGCGGCCCGCCGGAGGGTGGGGACGATCCCCAGCACCGAGAACACCTCCCCGACAACCAGGCCGGCGACCACCATCACGACGTAGAACACGACCGCCAGCCGCAGGGTCAGACGCGCGCCGTAGAACTTGCGATAGACCAGAAGCAGCGGCATCGAGATCAGGTCAGCGAAGACGAAGGCGATCACGCCTCCGAAGCTGATGCCTCCCTTCCAGAGCGCGGCTGCCAGCGGGACGTTGCCCACCGAGCACACCCAACTCACCAGCGCGATGAGCGGCCCGATCGCCGCGTTCTCCACGCTGGTCCAGGGCCCGTGGCCCGTGACGAAGAGATCGGCCCAGAAGGCTGCCGGCACCAAGGCCGCAAGGAAGCCCGCGACCGTGTAGCCGATCACGAGCTCCTTCCGCAGCATCGTCACGTCCGCGATCGCGTAGGTGGCGGCGTCCGCCCACGCTCCCGGGGAACGGAGCTTCTGGCCCCAGGGAGCCTGCTCGACGGCGCGCTGATGGGTGAGCCGAGCGTGCTCACGTGCCGCGCTGCGGGCCTCGCCGGACGGGGTGGATTCGGCCCGATCGGGTCGGCGCGCCGCCGGCGTCGCCAGCCGCCGGCGCGCCCGCTCCACCAGCGGGCCCCGCAGCGCAAAGTGGCCCAGCAACGCAAGCAGTACGATCATCAAGGGACCGCCTACGAATTCTGCCGCGGTGAATTGCCAGCCGATCAGGACCAGCAGCACCAAGCCGAGCTCGATGACGAGGTTGGTCGAGGCCACCATGAACACCATGGCCGAGACGAAATCGGCCCCTTTGGCGAACAAGGACTTGGCCATCGCGCTCGCCGCATACGAGCAGCTCGAGGACATCGCGCCGAACCCCGACGCGCGAGCGATGGCGCCAGCGCGGTGGTCACCCAGGGTTCGCTGCATGGACTCCTTGGAGACAAAAGCCTGCACCGCCCCGGATAGGCCGAAGCCGAGCACGAGCGCCCACAGCGTTTCCCAGAACATGAAGAACGCCTCGCGGGCGCCCCGGCCCACGGCCAGCAGCACCCCCGGGAGCGCGGCGGCGAGCAGGGGTCCATGGCTCGCGGCCAGGAGTCCGCTCACCGCGGTACCCCCTCGCCATACCCCGCGCTCGGACCGCCGGCCGCGCCGTTGGGATCGCCGGTCCGCCCCCGGAGGGCGCGCTCACGGCGACCACGGCCAGGGCTCCGGACTCTGCCTGCGAGATCAGCCAGCTCGCGGACGACCAAGCTGGGCGGGTCAGCGTCGCCGGCGGGCACGGCCAGGTCGCCGACGGACCCCAGGGACGGGGTGAGCCCACCCGTCCGCTTCATGGTCGGCTCACAGCTGCACGACCTGGCGGATCGTGGCGGCCACCTCCTCCAGCTCTGTGGCGGCGCCGTCGGGGCTGCGCGCCGCGTCGAGCACGCAATGCCTCAAGTGGTCGGTGAGCAGGCCCACCGCCACCTCCTGAAGCGCGCGGGTGGCCGAGGCCACCTGGGTGACCACATCGGGGCACCACGAGTCCGTCTCGATCATCCGCTGGAGACCACGGACCTGGCCTTCGATCTTGCGCAGCCGCAGGAGGTAGTCTTGCTTGCCCGAGGCGTAGCCCCGGGTGGCCCGGCCGGTCGCCCTTGACCGTGGCGGAGAGGGGCTGCCCCCTGGGGTGCCCGGCTCCGGGCGGCGGTCGGCCGTCATGGCCGTCCGGATCCGCTGGAGACCTGTGGGCGGTCATCGTCACGCTCTCGCGGCGGAGCAGCGGGCTCGACCGCCCGGCGCGGCCCGGCGGAGCGCATCGGTTGGGGGCGCGTCCGCCGGTCGAGGCGCTGCTTCCAGCCCCCGGTGTCGATCTCGCCGCGAGCGTAGCCGTCCCAACTTGTGAGCACTGGGTCCACCCTCCTGACCATCGCCGGCCTCCGCCTCACCACGCGAACCTCCTCGGTTCACCAGCCAGCGTATACCCGTGGGGGGTAGGGCCATCGGCAGGAGCCAGCGGCTGAGGCGCCCCCCACGCTTTTAGCTAACGATAAGGTCTCTTATCACCAGCTAAGAACTTGGCGGATCCAACCCTGACCGGGCCCCCCCACCGGAGAGCGCTCGAGAGGGCGCGAGGACTCGGCGGTTGGGTGCGGGGGTCGACCGGTCCGCTCCGCGGTCTGGCGCCAGCCCACCTCGTCGCCCGCCTCCGACGCCCGGTGGAGCACCCGCCCGTGGGCGCCGCGGCCGGTCGGCTCCACGGATCCGACACCGGTCCCGATGCCGCGACCCCTCGGCTGGGTGAGCCCGGTGTCAGTGTCGGCATCGTGGGGACCGACCGAATCGCCCGTCGGCGCTGTGATCGGGCGCCGCCCACGCAGCGCCATCGCTCAGCCAGCTCCGCGGGCGCTCTCCAGGAATCCCGGCGACGTTGGATCCAGGCACGTGAGGCGATCGACCCGATCAAACGACCGGTCGGCCGAGGCGACCGCCCATCCCCGCCGACGCGCGGTCGCAGCCAGCACGGCGCCGAATGCACCAAGGTCCGCGAGCGCCTCGAAGATCGCGAGCCCTTCGCGAAGGTCTGCATCGTCCGGCCGAACCAGGGGCGACAGCCCGAGGGCGTACTCCCGGGCGCGGGCAGCGGCCTCCGGGCGCGTCGTGCGCCGCGCCCGGACATGGGTGAACTCCTGCACGACTTCGACGGACGCGCTGGCGCGAACGAGTCCGTCGCGAATCAGGGCGAGCAGCTCGCGACAGGGTGAGCGCAGCGGGTCCTCGGTTCCGATCGCATAGACCAAGATGGTGGTGTCGACGAGGATCATGCCGGTCGGCGGCCCCGGATCGCCTCCAGCTCGTTCAGCAGCCCAGCGATCGCGGGAACGGGCATCGGCTGGGAATCGAGGACCGCCTGTAACGCCGCTCGCCGCTCCTCCGCATCGCCGGGGAACCGGGCATCAATCGCCTCCCGCACCAGCGCGCCGATCGATACCCCTCGGCGGCCCGCCTCCTGCTCGAGGCGAGACCAGCGCTCCTCATCGACCAGCACCTGCAGGCGACGGTCTAACATGCTCATATAGTAGCAGCTTAATTCGGTCCGCCCGCGGCCGGCTCGTCCCCGCGGCCGCCGCCGGTCGCGGGACCTTCGCCGGGAGGGTGGCGATGGCGGCCACAGGGTCTTAGCGCCTGCCGGCCACCGCTCACCCGCCGTGCGGCTTCGTCAGCCGGCTGACCCCTCGGTCCTGGTCGGCGGGGAGCCGGCCGACGTCGTCCAGCGGCATGAGGTAGGTGGAGGTGCTTGGGGTCACCGCCCGGGCGATGGAGCCGCCCACCCGGGCGCAGCTGACCAGGGTGGTGAGCGACTCGAGGGTCAGCCGGACGCCCCCCTCCCGCGCTCGATCGTGGCCCCCGGGGCGGCCTCGTGCGCCCGGCGGTCTCGGCGGCCCGTCTCACGTCCCGGTGCGGATGGGCAGGCCCTGGGCGTGGTTCGAGGTCCGACCCCACCTCATCTCCCCCACCCACCTGGGGCTGGGCTGGATTCTGGTCCCTGAGCTGGAGCTGCCGCACGTCGCGGTCCGGTGGGCTCGGGGCGGCTGACTCGCTCCCGGCGCCCGGGCGGGAGCGGTCCTTCATGGCCGGCGCCGCCGCCACCCAGATCGTCGACATCGAAGCGGGAGCGACGCTCCTCCCGCGACCGCCCCGCAAGTCGCGGGCGCACGGCAGCGCCGTCGCGTCACCCGCGGCTCCACCACGGCTGGGATCGGCCGCAGCCGACCGGGGTGCAGGTCCTTGAGGCGAGGGCCTCAGGCGGTCGGGTCGGGCAGAGCGGTGCCGGCGACGGACTCCTCCTCCGGCGGGGAGCGGCGGAAGAATCCCCAGAACATCCACGCATTGGCGAGCTGGAGAACGCCCGCGATCTCGAAGGGAAGCTCCAGGCTGACCGAGTCGAGGAGGTAGCCGGAGAGGACCGGGCTGGCCGCCATCGCCGCCTGGCTGGGCAGGTTGCTGAGCGCCGCCACCGAGGCCCGCTCGTCCGGGTCGGCCATGGCCACCACATAGGACTGGCGCAGCGGCAGGCCGATCCGCTGCACCACCATCCGCACCAGATAGACCCCCCCGGCGACCAGGAACGTCGGCGCCAACACCATCGGAACCAGCAGCACCGCCTGGAGGGATCGGACCACGGTGACGGTCCGCACCAGGCCGAACCGGTGCGCCAGCGGAGCCGCCGAGAGAGTGGAGGCGGCGGTCGCCAGGTTGATCACGCTGAACAGGACGCCGACCTCGGCAGGCCCGGCTCCATAGCGTCGGTACAGCCAGTAGGTGACGAATGGGCCGAACATCCCGATCGCAAGGCCGTTGACCCCGTTGGTGGCCCAGAGTCGATATAGGAGCCAGGCGGAGTGGCGCGGGAACTTGGGCCGGGTGGGGGCGCCGCGCTCCCTGTGGGAGCGGACCGGCTCGCGGAGGGCCAGCGCTACCAGGCCGGCGGACACTGCCAACGCCGCCATCACCAGGAACGCCGGACGGTCGGCGGTGAGCGCCCCATTCCCGTGCAGGTGGCTGTCCGGCGCCAGCAGCGCGAGCAGTCCCCCTGCGCTGGCCCCGATCGAAGAGCCGAAGGCGAGCCGACCGAAGGCGGCGTTGCGGCGGTTGGCCGGGGTGACGTCCATCGCCAGGGCCGACTCCGCCGGTTGGTAGGGGCCGACTGCACCGGCACCGGCTCCCGCCCCCCGGCCGAAGCTCCCCAGCGCCGCGGTCGCGAACAGGACCCCGACATCCCGGGTGATCGCGAACGCGACCGCTGCCCCCGCGGCGAAGAGGGGCAGGACGATGAGAAAGATGCGCCGGCCGATGCGATCGGAGAGGATTCCCACCCCCGACGAGATCGCCGCCGCGGCGAGAGCCACCACCACGAACAGGGCGCCCAGGTCGAGGGCGGAAAAGCCCTGCTCGGCCAGGTAGATCGGGACCAGCACCCCGGCCAGGGCGCGCGTCGCGCTCATGAGGACGCGAGCGAGGAAGATGATCGAGAGTTCCCGCCCCATCCAGGTGGGCATGAACCACCGGCGCAGCCGGCCCGCACCCCACACCTGTGCCGCTCGCCCCTTCCCTGCCGACCGGGCTCCCCTGGGCGTAGCGATCACCCTCCTCGCGTGGTCTCGGTCGCGGGTGGGCCATCAGATGGGACAGCCGTCGCCCCCACCATACCGACAGCGCCCTGGGGCACCGGGTGGGCCGCGGCCCTCGGGCTGCGTCGCCCGCCGCGTGATCCCGATCGCTCCTGGCACCGGCTGCTGCGGCGCGTCCGGTGCCAGCCGGGCCGACCCAGCTCGAGTCGGATCAGACCGGTCCGACGGGCGTGCTGTCGGCCACGTAGAGGACGAGCGGCCCCTGGCCGGCGTGCCGGCGCACCACCATGAAGACCACCGCTGCCACCAGCAGCGCTCCGACCACGAGGTCGATGCCGCTGCCGATCACCCGCGGGCCGAGGACCAAGAACCCGATCAGAAATCCGAGCAGCAGGATCGAGGACAAGTAGGCGCCCAGCTGGAGGGCGCGGTGCTGGTGGACCGACAGCCGATCCCAGGCCGCGTCACGGTGAGAGCGGCTGAGGAAGACAGAGGCGGTGAGGCTGTCCAGGAAGAACTCCAGCGTGAGGAAGAACCCGGCCGAGGCGAGGACCAGGCTGAAGAACGCCCCGACCGATCGAAACAGCGTCTCCCCGGCGGTCACGGCCAGCGCCGCCCCGAGCGCCACCAGGATGGCCAGCGCCGGGACCTGGCGGCGACTGAGACGCGCCAGCGCGCGGGGAAGCAGGCCGTCCCGGGCCATGGCGAAGAGCGCGCGGGTGAGGATGAAGGAGGTGAGCCAGAGCCCGCCCGCAGTCGAGGCCAGCACCGGGATGAGAATCAGCCAAGGATCGTGCGGCACCAGCCTGTGCCCCCACACACTCATGGGATTGGTGGCATGGGCGAGCAGGTGCAGCGGCGTCTCCCCCAGCATCAGGGGAAAGATCACAGCGTAGATCACCAGGGCGGCGAGCGCCCCGACGACTCCGGCGGTGCCGGGATCGACCCGCGGTCGCTGCGACTCCTCGGCCGCGTAGCTGTCGATCTCCCAGCCGTCCAGGATCGTGGAGGCCACGATCGCGCTCACCAACACCCCCCCGAGTGGGAACGGTCCGGGGTGAAAGCCGATGTGGAGCCGGGGCCATGCCCTTATCGCGAGCACGGCGATGACGGCGATCGAGACCAGCTCCAGCAGCAAGAACGCCTGGGTGATGCGGGCAGTTGGCCTTCCCCCGGTGAGGAGCGGCACCAGCGCGAATCCCACCCAGAAGGCGCTCAGCCCTAGCAGCCCGATCGGCGGCGCATGCCAGCCGGGCGCGATCAGGGCCCGGGTGTAGGTGGCGGCGGGGATGATGATCGGAGGAATCGAGGCGAAGTAGGCGAGCAGGAGCACGAATGCTTGGAATCGGGCTGGGCGGCGGCCGAGGATCCGCGCTGCCCAGTGGTAGGACGCTCCCGAGTGGGGGAAGTGGCGATTGAGGAGGCGGAAGACGAACGCGCTGATGATGAAAGGCACCGCGATCAGGCCGATGGCGGCGAGCGTCCACCAGCCGCTGGCCGCCGCCATCACGCCGCCGGTCGCGGCGATGCTGAACAGCGGTCCCACGCTCGAGATGGACAGGCTGGTCAGGTCGAGCAGGTGGAACGACTGCCGCAGGCGCCGCGGGTCACCGGCCGGCGCGCCCGGGGTGGCCTGGACGTCCCGCGGTCGAGGGGCGGGAGGCGGGACCACGGGGATGCGCTCGTCGCTGGCCACCTGCCCACACATCCTACCTGACACTAAGTGGCAGGCGCGGCCCTGTGGCGCGAGGGCGCTGTCCCGCCCCCCTTCCGACCCGACGCTGCCCCGGCCGGCCTGGCAAGCTGGAGACGTGGCCGCCCCGACACGACGATCCCCGGACGCATCGGCCGGCACCCGACCGCCGCCTCGCGTTCAGATCGAGGGGGTCCGGCCGCAGATCGATGATGGCCGGCTGCCAGCCAAGGCGCTGGTGAACGAGGCGATCCCGGTGGAGGCCACGGTGTTCGCCGACGGCCACGACCAGATCGCGGTCCTGGTGCGCGTGCGCACCGGCGGGGGTCGCTGGCAGGAGACGGCCATGCTGCCCGGCCCCGACGATCGATGGACCGCTTCCATCCGCTGCCCGCTAGCGGGTGCCGCTGAATTCCAGGTGGTGGGGTGGATCGACCGGATCGGCACCTGGCTCCGGGATGCGCGCCGTCGTCTGCAGGCGGGAATGTCGATCGCGATCGATCTCGAGGAGGGGGACCGCCTGCTCGCCGCTCGGGCGCTCGAGCTCTCGCCCTCCCAGCGCGGCATGATCGACTCCGCTCGCACCCAGCTGGGCGCGACCCACCGCCTCGAGGCGGATCGGCTGACTGCGGCCGACAGCTCAGCCGCGATCGAGCGCCTCCGCCGCCGGCCTGATCCGGCCACCTCCACTTGGTCCTCTCCCCTCCCCCTCTGGGTGGAGCGCGAGCGGGCCGGAGTCGGGGCCTGGTACGAGCTCTTCGTCCGCTCCGAGGGTGCGGTCGTCACCGTCAGCCCCCCGCGCAGCGGCACCCTGGCAGCCGCCGCCCGTCGACTGCCCCAGATCGCCGCGATGGGATTCGATGTCGTCTACCTCCCACCCATCCACCCGATCGGTCGGACCGGACGCAAAGGTCCCAACAACACCCGCCCCGCTGGGCCCCACGACCCGGGCAGCCCGTGGGCGGTGGGAAGCCACGAGGGCGGCCACACGGCCATCCACCCTGATTTGGGCAGCCTCCAGGATTTCCGCGGCTTCGTCGCCCGGGCCGGGGAGCTGGGCCTGGAGGTGGCCCTGGACCTGGCCCTCCAATGCTCACCGGACCATCCCTGGGTGTCCGAGCACCCGCAGTGGTTCCGCTGGCGCCCCGACGGAACGATCCAGCACGCGGAGAACCCTCCCAAGGTCTACGAGGACATCGTCCCGCTTGACTTCACCTGCCCCGACTGGCGGGCGCTCTGGACGGCCGTGCGCGATGTGGTCCGGTGCTGGGTCGAGCGCGGGGTTCATATCTTCCGGGTCGACAACCCCCACACCAAACCGGTCGCGCTCTGGGCCTGGCTGATCGCCGAGTTGCGTCGCGACCATCCCGAGGTGGTGCTGTTGGCGGAGGCATTCACGCGGCCGGCGATGCTCCACCGGCTCGCCAAGGTGGGGTTCAGCCAGTCCTACACCTACTTCACCTGGCGCCAGGAGAAGCGCGAGCTGGCCGCGTACGCGATGGAGCTCAGCGAGGCAACCAGCGACTTCCTGCGGCCCAACCTCTTCGTCAACACCCCCGACATCCTCGCCGCCGACCTCCAGCACGGGGGTCTCGGCGCCTTCCGAAGCCGGCTGGTGCTGGCCACCACCCTCGGCCCCAGCTACGGCATCTACAGCGGCTTCGAGCTGGGTGAGAACCAAGCCCTGCGCGAGGGCAGCGAGGAGTACCTCGACTCAGAGAAGTTTCAGCTCCGCCCACGCAACTGGGACCAGCCCCACAGCCTCGCCCCCCTGATCACCGATCTCAACCAGATTCGGCGCCGCCATCCGGCGCTGCGGCGGCTTCGCGGGCTTAGGCTGCACGGGGTGGACAATCCCAACCTGCTCGCCTACTCGCGTCGCAGCGACGATCACCTGGACACCGTTCTGGTGGTGGTCAACCTCGACCCCCACCATCCCCAGGAGGGGACCACCGACCTCGATCTCGGCGCCTTGGGTCTGCCGGGGGAGGCGGCCTTCCTGGTGCACGACGAGCTCACGGACGCACGCTACCGCTGGCAGGGACCGCGCAACTACGTGCGACTGGACCCCGCCCGGCAGCCGGCGCACATCCTGGAGGTGGGACGGTGAGCCAGCGCGGCGGAGTCGACTGGTACCGGGATGCGATCGTCTACGAGGTGTATGTCCGCGGCTTCGCTGACGCGGACGGCGACGGCCGCGGCGACCTCGCCGGGCTGGTCGATCGCCTCGACTACCTCCACTGGTTGGGGGTGAGCTGCCTCTGGCTGCTGCCGATCTTCGCGTCACCGCTGCGCGATGGCGGGTATGACGTCAGTGACTTCTTCAGCCTCCAGCCCGAGGTGGGCACGATTGTGGACATGCAGCGTCTCATCTCCGAGGCGCATGCCCGCGGGATCCGGGTGATCTGTGACCTGGTGATGAACCACACGTCCGACCAGCACCCTTGGTTCCAGGAGGCTCGCCGCTCGCCCGACTCCCGCAAGCGCGACTGGTACGTGTGGAGCGACACCCAGAACCGCTATCGCGACGCCCGCGTGATCTTCGTCGACACCGAGCACTCCAACTGGACCTGGGATGACTCCGCTGGAGCCTATTACTGGCACCGCTTCTTCAGTCACCAGCCCGACCTCAACTACGAGAATCCCGAAGTCCAGGAGGCGATGCTCGAAGTCGTGCGCTACTGGCTGCGGCTGGGCCTCGACGGCTATCGCCTGGACGCTGTCCCCTATCTCTTCGAGGCCGAGGGAACCAACTGCGAGAACCTGCCCGCCACGCACGCCTACCTGCGGCGGGTGCGCCGCGAGGTCGACCGCGAATTCCCCGGCCGGTTGCTGCTGGCGGAGGCCAACCAGTGGCCCAGCGACGTGGTCGCCTATTTCGGCCAGGGGGACGAATGCCACATGTGCTTCCACTTCCCGCTGATGCCGAGGATGTTCATGGCCCTGCGCCAGGAGCAGCGCTACCCCATCACAGAGATCCTGGCGCAGACCCCCGAGCTGCCTCCGGGAGCGCAGTGGGGCCTGTTCCTGCGCAATCATGACGAGCTCACCCTGGAGATGGTGAGCGACTCCGAGCGCGACTACATGTACGGCGAGTACGCGCGCGATCCCCGCATGCGCCACAACCTCGGAATTCGGCGGCGTCTGGCCCCCTTGCTGGGCAACGGCCGCCGCCAGATGGAGCTCTTCTACGGCCTGCTCCTGTCGCTGCCGGGCACACCGATCCTGTACTACGGTGACGAGATCGGGATGGGCGACAATATCTACCTCGGGGATCGGGACGGCGTGCGCACCCCGATGCAGTGGAGTGGCGACCGCAATGCCGGCTTTTCCCGGGCCGACTTCGCCCAGCTCTACCTGCCCCCGCTGATGGATCCGCTCTACGGCTACCAGGCCTGCAATGTGGAGCAGCAACAGCGCAGCCCCAGCTCGCTGCTGCAATGGCTGCGCCGCTTCATCCAGGTGCGCCAGGCCCACCCCGTCTTCGGCCGCGGAGCCACCGAGGTGCTGGGGGGGAGCAATCCTTCGGTGTTCGCCTTCCTGCGCCACCTCGGCGACGAGACGATCCTGTGTGTCAACAACCTCTCCCGCTTCCCTCAGCCGGTCGATCTGGATCTCCGCCGCTTCATCGACCGCACCCCGGTGGAGCTGGTGGGCAGGGTCCCCTTCCCGATCGTCGGCGATCGCCCCTACCCGCTCACCCTGGGCCCGCACGGCTTCTACTGGCTCCGCCTGGAGGACACCCCGTGAACCTGCCCCGCGACCTCGCCGGTCTGCATCCCCTCGCCGGCGCGATTCGGGAGCTGCTCCCCCGCCAGCGCTGGTTCGCGGGCGAGCGGAGTCCGCAGCGCGCGGAGCCGGTGGCATGCGTGTGGGTGCGACGAGCGTCGCCGGCGGTGGCGCTCACGGTGTGGGAGGTGGGCGACGCTCAAGGAGCCATCGACCGCTACCACCTTCCACTCGGGTTCCGGTCCCCGGAGCAGCCGCTGCCCCCGGGCGTGGAGGCGCTGCGCCCCGACGAGGGCGCGGGACCTGAGGGCGGGGCATGGGTGGCCTACGAGGGACTCACCGACCCTGAGCTCTCCGCTCACCTGCTGACCTGGATGGACCAACCCGGGGCGGAGAGGTGCCTCGGCGGACGAGTAATCCGCAGGCGAGCGGCCGGGTCCCTGCCGCTGGAGCCGAACCTCGGTCCCCGCCCACTTGAGGGCGACCACTCCAACAGCGGGGTTGTCTTCGGGGATCGGGTGATGCTCAAGGTGTTCCGCCGCCTCTGGCCGGGGATCAACCCCGAGGCGGAGCTGACCACGTGCCTGCTGGCCGCCGGATTCGACCGCGTCCCCCGACCGCTGCTGGCCCTGGAGATGGAGGCGGCGGGAGGCCCCTTCTCGCTGGCGGCGGCCCAGCTCTACCTCCCGCACGGGACCGATGGATTCCAGCTCGCCCTGACCTCGTTGCGCGATCTCTTCGGCGACATCCACTTCGAGGCCGACGGGGCGGTGCCGATGCCGGAGGCCTGCGTCCAAGCCGTCTCCTCCCAGGGTGGGTCCTTCGAGACCGATTCCGCGCGCCTCGGGCTGCTGACGGGGAGGATGCACCGAGCGCTGGCGCAGGCCACCGGGCCGGAGATGGAGGCGGAGCCGATCCGGGACGTCGATCTGGCCCGCTGGGCTGACGAGATCGAGGGCGCGCTGGAGCGCCTGCTCGCTCTGGGCGACGACCGGCTCGAGGCCCTGCGACCGCAGGCCGCCGGGGTGCACGCGGCGGCCGCCCGCCTGCGCCAGCTCTCGCCAGGCGGACGCCGGATCCGACTGCACGGCGACTTCCACCTGGGCCAGCTCCTGCGCGTCGACGACGGGTGGGTCGTCCTCGACTTCGAGGGGCAGCCGGCCCAGTCGATCGCCGAACGGCGCCAGAAGCGTTCTCCGCTCCAGGACGTCGCCGGCATGCTGCGTTCCTTCGACTACGCCGCCGCGGTGGCGGTCCGCCAACAGGCGTCTCCGGACGAGCCGCGCTGGAGCAGCCTCACACCCTATGGGCGGACCTGGGCCGAGCGCAATGGCGAGCGGTTCCTCGCGGGCTACCTCGCCGAGGTGGCCGGCACTGGGCTCCTCCCCGCCGTGCCCGGATCGGTCGACACCCTGCTCACCGCCTTCCAGCTGGGCAAGGCCCTCTACGAGGTCGGCTACGAGCTCGCCCACCGACCCGAGTGGTCCGAGATTCCGCTGGCGGAGATCGCCCGCCTGCGAGCTTGGGGAGACGGCTGAGCATGGCGACGGGCGCGTCGGCACCCACCCCAGACGAGCTCGGCTCCCTGCTCGCGGGCGAGCACGGCGATCCCCATCGTCTCCTCGGTCCCCACGTGGAGGACGGCCGACGCGTGGTCCGAACCCTCCAGCCGGGAGCCGCCCGGGTGCGGGTGCACCTCGGCGGTTCGGTCTGGCCCGCGCATCCCCAAGGTGTCGCCGGTTTGTTTGTCGCCGACTGCGGGCCGGCCTCGGCGGGCTCGGACCGGGAGGCGGTGGACACGATCGAGGTGGAAGGCCCCGACGGCAAGCACCGCCTGATCGCCGACCCCTACCGGTTCGCCCCCCTCCTCGGCCCGCTCGACCTGCACCTCTTCGCCGAGGGACGCCACCGCCGCCTCTACGACCACCTGGGGGCGCACCCACGGGTGGTGGACGGTGTCGAGGGGACGTCGTTCGCGGTGTGGGCCCCCAATGCCCGAGGCGTCCAGCTGGTGGGCGACTTCAACAACTGGGACGGTCGGGGCCACCCGCTGCGCAACCTGCTGGGATCGGGAACCTATGAGCTGTTTCTTCCCGGGGTGGGTCCGGGGGCTCGCTACAAGTTTGCGATCCTGACCCAGCAGGGCCAGTGGCAGCTGAAGGCCGACCCGTTCGCCTTCTCCGCTGAGGCGCCACCTCGCACCGCCAGCATCGTCCACGACACCGGCACCGGACCCGCCGGGTCGGCCTGGCGCGACCAGACCTGGATCCAAGCACGCGGGGCCGGGGACCTGATCCGCCGCCCGCTCAGCATCTACGAGGTGCATCTGGGCTCGTGGCGGCGGTCGCTCGGGGAACCGGGCCAGCCGCTCTCCTATCGGGAACTGGCTGAGCAGCTCGCCGACTACGTCGAGCTGATGGGATTCACCCACGTCGAGCTGCTTCCCGTGGCCGAGCACCCGCTGACCCAATCCTGGGGCTACCAGGTGACCGGGTACTACGCGCCCACCGCCCGCTACGGCGGTCCGGACGACTTCCGCGCCCTGGTCGACATCCTCCATCGGCGCGGGATCGGGGTGATCGTCGATTGGGTGCCGGCGCACTTCCCGCGCGATGCCTTCGCCCTGGCCCAGTTCGATGGCACAGCCCTCTACGAGCACGCGGATCCTCGCCAGGGCAGCCACCCTGACTGGGGCACGCTGATCTTCAATTACGGCCGCAACGAGGTGCGCAATTTCCTGGTGGCCAACGCGCTGTTCTGGTTTGACGTCTACCACGTCGATGGTCTGCGGGTGGACGCGGTGGCCTCGATGCTCTATCTCGACTACAGCCGTTCGGCGGGAGACTGGATCCCCAATCGCTACGGTGGTCGCGAGAACCTCGACGCCATTGCCTTTCTCCAGGATCTCAACATCGCGGTACACGGCGAGCATCCCGGGGCGCTCTTGGTGGCCGAGGAGTCGACCGCCTGGCCCGGGGTGAGCCGGCCCACCCACCTTGGCGGCCTGGGATTCGGCTTCAAGTGGAACATGGGGTGGATGCACGACACCCTCGACTACTTCCAGCGAGACCCGGTGCATCGCCGCTTCCACCACCACCAGCTGACCTTCGGGCTGCTCTATGCCTGGACCGAGAATTTCGTCCTGCCCCTCTCCCACGACGAGGTGGTGCATGGCAAGCGCTCCCTGGTCGGCAAGATGCCCGGGGATCGCTGGCAGCAGTTCGCCAACCTGCGGGCCCTGCTCGCGCACATGTGGGCGCACCCGGGCAAGCAGCTCCTCTTCATGGGCGGCGAGTTCGGCCAGCAGCGGGAGTGGGACGTCGAGCGCAGCCTCGACTGGCACCTGCTCGACCAGCCCGAGCATCGCGGGGTCCAGACCCTGGTCCACGACCTCAATGCCGCCTATCGCGCCAGCCCCAGCTTGTGGATGCGCGACCACGAGCCGCAGGGGTTCCGCTGGATCGACGCCAGTGATGCCGACGCCGATGTGGTCGCCTACGCGCGCTTCGGCCGGCCCCAGGACCCGCCGCTGGTCTGCATCGGAAACTTTTCCCCAGTACCCCGGCTCGGGTACCGGCTGGGGCTCCCGGTCCCAGGGCCTTGGACGGAGCGGATGAACACCGACAGCCGCCACTACGGCGGCAGCGACGTCGGCAATCTGGGCCGGGTCACAACGGAGCCGGTGCCCTGCCATGGCTTCCCGCAGTCGGCGCTGCTCAGCCTGCCGCCGCTCGCCACGGTCTGGCTGATGCCCGACCCTGAGCCCGACGCCCGCTAGTCGATCCGAGCCGGCCGGACTAGCTCAGACCCAGGTGTTGCCCAGCAGCTCCACCTGCGCGCTCGCCGAGCCGCGGCACACGCGCTGAAGCGCGGCTGCGATCGGAGGGTGAATCTCCGCCGACTCCAGATCGCTGACCAGCCACCACTTTGCCTCCAGCACCACCGGATCCCGACGCGGGCGCTGCACCCAGCCGGTGATGCGAGCGTGGAAGCAGCAGTGCACGATGTGACGGCTTCCAGCCGGGGAAATCGACTCGCACAGGATGGCGAGCCCGCCTGGGGCGACCCGGAGGCCGACCTCCTCCTCGACCTCGCGGCACAGCGCGGCGGACAGCGTCTCGCCCCACTCCACCCCCCCTCCGGGCAGCAGCCAGTGCTCTCCGTCGGCGCCCCGCTGTCGAACCAAAAGGAGTGTCCCTCCGCGACGCACGAGCGCGGCGACACGCAGACGAGGCTCGGCCATTCTGCCGACCAGGATAGCCGGGGCACGTGGGGGCGCAGCGCTAGGACGCGCTCCCGGCCCCAAACAGGGCTGGCTCCCGGTCGAATCGATAGGTGGCCCACCTGAGGCAGGTGACCCGGCCACCGGCGTCGCGCTCGACCTCGAGACGCTCACCCCGCTCGGGGCCGGAGACGGTCCTCCAGACGTCGGGCTCCACCTGCTGGAACACCGAGGTCTGCTCCTCGGCCGCTCCTGCCGGACGCGCCTCCAGTCGGCCACCGCGATGGGCGAAGTTAACCTCGGTTCCCTCCGACCACCAGGCGCCGATGACCCCCGCCATCTCAGCCGGGAGGGTGGCCCACGGGCGCCATGGGGTGGAGGGTGCCGGGCACAGGTCGAGCGCGAGCTCGATCAGGTCCAGCCCGATCTCCCCGATCTCACCTCCGGAAGTGGCATTGACCAGCACCGCCGCCGCGCGGGGCTCGGCGCGGGACACCACCAGGGCCGCGCGGTGACCCGGCATCCCGCCGAGGTGGCCAGCGAAGAAGCGGTCGCCGCGGCGCCAGAGCATCACTCCGAGGCCCCACCCGGTTGTCCACCGGTCGGGATCGCTCATGATCCGCAGTCGGAGCATTTCCTCGGCCGTCGCCGGTCGCAGCACCCGGGGGTCGGGACTCGCGAGAAACAGGCCCCAGCGACAGAGGTCTTCAGTGGTGCTCCAGAGCTGACCCGCGGCCGCCAGACCATTGAGGTCCAGGGCCGCCTCCACCTGGACCGTGTCGGTTCGGGGATCCACGAGGTACCCCGTGGCCTGGGGGGCTCGTGGGTGCCAGCCGGTGCGGCTGAGACCGAGCGGGACCAGGATCTCCTCTTCCACCACCTTGGTGTAGGGCCGTCCCGACACCCGGGCAACCACCTCACCGAGAAGCGCGAACCCTAAATTGGAGTAGTGCCAATGCTCGTCCGGCTCCAGCACCCGCTCCGCGCCGGAGGCCGCGGCCAAGAACTCCGCGGTGCTCGGCATTTGCTCCCGCTCCCAGACTCGTCCCGGAGGTTCGCGCTGAAGCCCGGATGCGTGAGTGAGGAGATGTCGGAGCGTAACCGGCCATCCGCCCAGCTCGGGCAGGTGGAGCGACAGTGCATCATCGAGGCCCAGCCGCCCCGCGTCTCGAAGCCGGAGCACCGCCACCGCGGTGAATGTCTTCGTGATGGAGCCCACCCGGAACTGGGTGTCGGCAGTCGCGAGGCGCTCGGACGCCACGTCCGCATAGCCGACGGCTCCGCTCCACAGCGGCCCCTCCGGTCCGGCCACCGACGCCGACACCCCGGGAAGTCGGTGACGTGCCTGCACCCGCCCCAGCTGGCGGGCCGCACGCGCCGCGAGCTCGAGTGAGGACGAGGGCGGAGCTGGCGCGGGGACGGAGTTCACAGCACGAGCCTAGCGCGCCCGCCCACTCCCCTGCCGGCCCCGATCAGATCGCGGGCAGGAGCAGTCGCACTCCGGGCTGGATGACAGTGCCATGGACGCGATTGGCGCGCTCGAGAAGCGGAATCACCACGCGTGGGTCACTTCCCGGATAGCGCTGCACCGCGATCGACCAGAGGGTCTCACCGGGACGAACCGTCAGCGCTCCGATGTTGCCAGCGGGCGCACCCCACGCGACCGGCATTAGGAGCCCATAGATGAGGAGGATAAGCAGGCCGGCACGCCGAAGCACCCGCCGATGCCGCCGCCAGGAATTTGCCGGTCGCCGCAGGCGCGCCCGACTGCGGATGCGGGCCGGCGGGCGATCGGGTCCGTATTCGACCCCCATCACTCCATCTCCTACGCGAACGAACATCTGTACCTCGCATCGTAGCGAACCGATGTTCTTCTGTCAAGGAGCGGACGGGATAGGAGATAGAGGGCCGAGGCAGGCCCGCCGGGCGTGACAGGGCGGACCTGACCCAGGCTCCTAGGGATCGCCCAGACTGAGCGAGGAAGTGCTGCGTACGCCCATCCTTCCGTCAGGATGAAGATGTCTTGACATGATCAAGCATCCTGGGCTCGCGGACGAGCACGGTTGGGTCCGGTGCGTGAAGGGGCGGTGAGCGATCCAACCGGACGGGCAGGAGCTAGGTGGACAGTCCATTGAACCGCCCGGCTTGACGCGTCGCACAGGTCGCTGGCTGGCCCGACGCCGGCGAACGGAGACGGTCCCAGGCGGGGATGTGTGGGGCCGAGGTAGCAGCCGGTCGCTCTCGCCGGGGCGTGCGGCCCAGAGGCAGAGACATCCGAGGAAGGGGGGCCGCCCGGCGCCGGCTCATCGATGACGGGGTCCGTGGCGATCCGTGCGCCGGGCCAGCACCGCTCCGCCCGAGTCGACGATTGCCCGGAGGCAGCGCGCGGCCGACGGGGCCTGCTCGGGACAGCAGCCACGATGCCCCGAGCGCGCGAGCATCGCACCGGGACAGCGCTCAGCCGGCGGTCTCGGCCAGGCAGGGGGTGGCCCCTGACTCCAGCGTCCACTCCAGCGGCCGCCACACCACCGGGTGGAACTCGAGCGGCCGCCCTCGCCCTACCCCGTATACCTCCAGGCCGGCGGTCGCGAACGCGTCGACGTCGAGCAGGCCGACCGCGTCCAGCACCATCTCGCCCCGCATCACCTGGCGGAGTCGATGGGGGTCGAGCGATGCATACAGCGGCCATCCGGTCGCGACCACCACCGCGTCCGCGTCCCGAGCGGCCTCGTATGGGTTGTCGACCTGATCACCCCGGAACCGGCTGACACGGGCCATGGGGTCGTGCGCGCAGACGGTCGCCCCGGCGTCGGTCAGCCGCGCCGCCAGGGCCACCGCGGGCGAGTGCCGGAAGTCGTCGGTGCCGGGCTTGAAGGCGAGCCCGAGGAGCCCGACGCGCGCCCCGGCCAGCCCACCCAGGGGGACCTCCAGCTTGGCCACGATGCGGTCCAGGGCATCGCGATTGGCCGCCATCGCGGCCTGCGCCAGACGTGCCGGCCGGCCCACGGACGCCGCCACCGCGATCAGACCAGCTAGGTCCTTGGGCAGGCACGAGCCCCCGAAGCCGGGTCCGGGTCGCAGGAATTCCCCGCCGATGCGGACGTCGAGCCCGATTCCCCCGAGCACCTGGGCGGCGTCGGCTCCGAGCGCCTCGCACAGGCTCGCCACCTCATTCGCGTACGAGATTTTGACCGCGAGGAAGCTGTTGGCCGCGTACTTCACGAGCTCCGCGCTGCGGCGGTCGCAGACCACCACGGGCCACGACCGAGGGTAGAGCCGGATCACCATCTGGGCGAGCTCGGGGTTGTCCACCCCCACCACGATCCGGTCCGCATGGAAGAAGTCGAAGACCGCCTGACCTTCTCGCAGGAACTCGGGGTTCGACGCGACCTGCACCGCGATGTCCCCGCGTTCTCCGGCCGCGAGCAGTTCCAGTGCCTCGCACGAGCCCGGCGGCACTGTGCTCTTCACCACCAGCACCAGGTCTCCGCTGGCGGCCCGGGCGGCCTGCCGGGCAGCCCGGGCAATCTGGCGCAGATCTGGGTCGCCGTCGGCCCGCGGGGGGGTGCCGACGCATAGCAGGACCACCTCCGAGCCCGGCATCGCGTCGGCGATGTCGTCGGTGAAGGTGAGTCGGCCCCCGGCGACGTGAGTCGCGATCAGGTCGCGCAGGCCCTCTTCCACGATCGGCATCCCCCCCTTGCGCAGCACCGCCAGCCGCACCGGGTCGGTCTCGACGCAGCCCACCTCGTGCCCGAGTTCGGCCAGACAGGCGGCGGCCGTCAACCCGACATAGCCGGCGCCGACGACGCAGACGCGCAAAGGCCGCTCGACGCGATCGGCTGCCCGGCCGGCGAGAATAGGCGTGCTCATTCCAGATCTCCCGATGGGTCGCGGCTAGAGGATCGCCGGGTCGGCGGGTCGGTGGCGGCGGCCACCATAGTGGGCGCCCCCGTTTGCAGCGTCTGGAGACGCCAGTAGGTCCGGCGGGCGCGGACCAGCTCAGCATGGGTCCCGAGTTCCTTGATTCGACCGGCCTCGAGGACTGCGATGGCGTCCGACATACGCAGGCCGGCCAACTGATGGCTGACCGTGATGGTCGTACGTCGGTCGGCGAGGCGGTCCATCGCGTGCTGGAGCACACCCTCGAGCTGGGCGTCCATCCCGGTCGTGGGCTCGTCCAGCAGCACCACCGGGGCGTCCCGGGCCATGGCCCGCGCCACCGCCACGCACTGACGCTGGCCCCCCGACAGGGTCTCACCCCGCTCTGCGACCACGGTCTCGTAGCCGTCCCGGAGGGCGGCGATCACGTCGTTCACCCCCGCCGCCCGTGCTGCCGTCACCGCCGCCGCCCGTTCCCGGGAATGACTTCCATAGAGGATGTTCTCCCAGATGCTGGTGCCGAACAGGTGGGGGTCCTGGGGCACGAGCGCGATCTGGCGGCGCAGATCCGCCAGCGACAGCTGGCGCACATCGATCCCGTCCAGACGCAGGCTGCCGCGGATGGGGTCGATGAAGCGCGGGATCAGGCGGAGCAACGTGCTCTTGCCTGATCCAGTCGCGCCGACCAGCGCCTGACGGGTGCCCGCCGCGACCTCGAGGTCGATGCCACAAAGAACCGGTGCCTGACCCGGATACGCGAAGATGACGTCGTGGAAGCTGACCGCGCCGCGGGCGCGTGCCAGCCGGCGGGGATGCTCGGCTTCCGCCACGGTCTCATCGGTGCGCAGGATCTCGGCTACGCGCTCTCCCGCCGCCTGAGCCCGTCCGACCACTCCCGCGAGCTTGGCCAGTTGCCGCATCGGGCTGTACATCCCCCGCAGGTAGGCCATGAACACCAGCAGGTCGCCGGCGGTGAGGTTGCCCTGAAGGACCGCCTGGACCCCGAAGTAGAGCACGAGGACGGTGGAGACGGTCATCGCCGCCGTCACCAGCGGCGTGAACTCCGACTGCCACACGATCGCCTGGCGATTCGCCTCCAGGCCCCGACGGGTGGCGGCGGCATAGCGCGTGGCCTCGGTCGCCTCGGTGCCCGACACCTGCACCACTGTGATCGCGGTGAGCACCTCCTGTGCCACCGCACTCGCCTCGCCGTCGGCTCGACGAGCCTGTCGCTGCACCCCCCTAATCCGGTCCAGATAGTGGCGCGCCACCCAGAACAGCCCGGGGGCCATCGCGACGGCCAGCAGCGTGTAGCGCCAGTTGACCGCCAGCATGATGCCCACCATCCCGAGCAGGGTCAGGCCATTGCGGGAGAGAGTGGGGACGGCCGTGACCATGGCGCTCTGGATCGCCTGGATGTCGCCGCCCAGGCGGGCCATCAGGTCACCGGTCCGGCGCCGATGGTGGAATCCCAGGCTCTGCGCCTCGATGTGCCGGAACAGCCGCAGACGCAGATCGATCACCACTCGCTGGCCCGCGGTCGCCACCAACCGATTGGCCACGTAGTCGGACACGCCCAGCCCGACCGCGATCACAAGCATCGCTCCGACCATCGCCGCAAGCAGGCCGATGCGGCCCTGCGGCAGCCACCCGAGCCAGGCGGGGAGCGGCTTGCGGGCCAGCACGCTGTCGAAGATGAACTTGAGCGGCCAGGGCGCGGCCCACTGCATGGCGGCGGCGGCCACGCTCGCTCCCAGCCCGATGCCGAGCATGGCTCGGACCGGTCGGAGATGAGGGAGGAACAGGCGGATCATTCCGGCACCGTCGAGTGGTCGCCTCGCACCGGCTCGGCGGAGGCAAGGATTCGAGCCGCCACGCGATCCCAGCCGTGGGCACGCCGAGCTCGGCGTGCCGCGCGCCGGCCGAGCCGGTCGGCCTCGTCCGGGTCGTCGAGCAGCCGGGCCAGGGCGCGCGCCAGCTCGCCGGGATCGCCTGGCGTCACCAGTACGCCGGCACCTGACAGCATTCTCTCGATGGGCGCAAACCGGGAGGCCACCACCGGGCGCCCCGCCGCCATCGCCTCGACCACCTTGAGTGGAGAGAAGTAGAAGTCCGGGCCGGGACGGTACGGCGCGACGGCGATGTCGAGGGCAGCGAGGTGGGCGGGTACCCGTTCGGGAGCCACCGCCCCGGTGAAGCTCACCCGGCCGGCGAGGGGACCGATGGTGGCGTGACGCTCCAGCTCGAGGCGGCCGGGGCCCTCGCCGACGACGAGGACACGCAGCCGCGGCCTCCCGATGGCCAGCTCGGCCGCCGCCTCGAGCAGGATCTCGACCCCGTGCCATGGCTTCAGGCTGCCGATGAAGCCGACCACCTCAGCGTCCAGGAGGCCCAGGTTGCGCCGGATCACCCGTGCCGCAGCCCGTTGGCCCGGCGCGGCGAAGCGGGGGCCGTCGACCCCGTTGGGCACCACTTCGACGGTCGCGGCCCCGCGCCCCTGGGCCCACGCCGCCAGCGGCTCGGAGACCGCCAGCACCTTGGCCCCCACCAGCGCGGCCCGCTCCGCCCGGTCGGCGACATCGGTGGCGAGGAGGCCGATGCTGCGGCGGCGCTCCGCCGCCACCGGTGCATTGACCTCGACCAGCCGCGCTGCCCCCACCGCCGCAGCCAGCGACCGTCCCCACCCGAAGAACAGCGCGAGGCGCTCATAGACGAGATCGGGGTTGCGATCCGCCAGAACCTCCGCCGCGCGGGCGGCAAAGTCGTCCGCGGCCGCGATCCGCGCCGGGTCCCCGCCCGGGCCGCGCGGGAGCGGCCCGGGGTCGAGCAGAACTAGCTGGAAAGCTCCTCGAACACGATCGACCGGGTCCCCACCCCGGGCGCACCGTTGGGCCACCAACGTGACCTCCGCCCCGCGTGCCGCCAGCGCGCGGCAGACCTCGGCGACGTGGACCGACGCACCTTTGGTCCCATCCACGGGAACGCCGGGGTCGGGCAGGAGGTAGACCACGCGGCGTGCTGTCACTTCAGCCCGCCCCCACCGACGGCGCGATCCCCGACGGCGCCACGCCGAAGAGGAGGGCGATGGCGCGGGCGCACACCAGCCGGTCAAGCTGGTCGATAACGTGTCGGCGTGCCGCCGCCCCGAGCTGTCGGGCCAGATCCGGGTCGTCGGCGAGCCGGATCAGAGCGAGAGCGACAGCACCGACGTCCCCCGCTGGCACCAGCAGCCCCGCGCCGTCCGGGATGACCTCAGGAATGCCGCCGACCCGGGTCGCCACCACCGCCAGCCCGCTGGCCATCGCCTCGAGCAGGGCGTTCGGGATCCCATCGCGGTCCCCGTCGGCGAGGACCACGCTGGCCTGGACGAACACATCCGCGTCGTGGCTGGCGGCCGCCACCTCCAGCTGGGTGCGAGCCCCCACCAGGGTGACCACGCCGCCGAGACCCAGCCGGGTGACCTCCTCCTCCAGGCGCTGCCGGGCCGGTCCGCTGCCGATGATGCGGCAGGCGACGCAGCGACCGGTGCCGGTCACCTGGGCGAGAGCCTCGAGCAGCACCGGGTAGCCCTTCTTGTCCACCAAGCGCCCCACGGCGAGCACCCTGAGAGGCTGCAGCACAGTTCGGGAGCCCGCGCCGGCGGGGGCGAAGCGCGAGGTGTCGACGCCGTGGCGCGCCAGCACGATTCGGTCCGCGGCGGGTCCGGCCAGCTGCCGCAGCCGCTCGGCCGCGGAGGCCGAGCAGGCGAGCACGAAGGTGGACGCGGCGACCTTGCGCGCCAAGAGGTCGGGCGCCGAGACATACAGGTCCTTGGCGTGGGCCGCGAAGCTGAATGGAATGCCGGTCAGCAGGTGGACAAGGTGAGCCACCGAGGCGGGGCCGTGGGCGAAGGCCGCGTGGAGATGGCGCGCATGGTCGCGCTCGAGCAGGCCGGCTAGCCTCCCCGCCTCGACGAAGTGCCTCCAGGTGGATCGGTGGCGGCGCTTGCGCACGAGGTACGCCAGCACCCTGACGTAGCGCCGAGGCTCGCGGCGCAGCAGGCGGGTGTGCGCGAGCAGGGTCGCCCGAGCGGACGTGAGGCGCTCGCCCCACCCACCGCCGGCATGCAGCGTAACGACCGGGCTCGCCACCCGCCCCACGTCCGGCTGGACCACGGTTTCCCTGGGATCCGCCAGCGCATACAGGCGGATCGGCACCCCCGCTGCCTCGAGCCCGAGGATCTCGTCCAGGATGAAAGTCTCCGAGAGTCGCGGGAAGCGCTTGGTGAGGTATGCCACGGTCCCCGAGCGGGCCCCGGATTCCGGGGTGGTGCTCACGCGGGCACCCTGATCGGCCGGACAGGTGCCAGCGCCCAGCGGGCCGTTCGGCTGAGGCCAGCCTCGCACTCCAGCGCATCGGCGGTCCGCGCCAGTCCGTGGAGGTCGATCCGAGGCGAGCCCAGCGGGCGGTGCTCAACCAGCGCGCTGGCCAGGGCGGCGGTCAGGCGCTCGACCAGGTCAGGACCCGGCTCCACCACCTGCACCAAGCCCCGAGCTTCGAACAGGTGCGCGCGGATAACCTGCTCCCGCCGCGGGTGCAGGCGCGGGACCACGACCGCCGGGGCCCCGATCGCGGCCAGCTCGCACAGGGTGTTGTATCCCCCCATGGTGACCACCACCCGGGCCCGGGCCATGGTCGCGATCATCTCGCCGGCAAACTCCACCACCCGCGCGCTGGCACTGGTGGCGGCCTCCGCCTGCAGCTGCTCGCGCCCGACCCTGTCCATCAGGGGTCCGGTGACGGCCAGCGCGGGCAGGCCCAGCTGACGGGTCGCCCGCAGCATCGCCAGCAGCATCTCGGCGCCGTCGCCCCCGCCCCCTGCGGTCCCCAGCACGAACGCCTCGGCCGGCCCGGACACGGCATGGAGGCGCTGCCGGCCCAGGTAGCCGCAGTAGCTCAGCTTGGCGGCGGTGGCGGGAGCGATGGCGTAGGCTTCAACCACGTCCAGCATCTCGCAGCTGCCATAGACCAAAATGCGATCGAAGACATTGGCCAGGGTGTCGTACACTCCCTGATCGCTCCAGGTCCGTCGCACCACCTGGGGATCGTCGACCACATCGCGCAGACCGAGAACGATCCGGGTTGCGGGGGAGCGAGATCGCAGCGCGGCGAACACGGGAAGCAGCTCTCCGCGCATTCCCTGAGGCGCGTGGTCCACCAGGAAGACGTCGGGCCGCAGCCGACTCGCGACATCCATCATGATCGCGGTGCGCGTGCGCCGCACCAATCCCGGCGACCACGCCGGGTCGCGCGGGCGGTAGTCGTTCGGACCGACCTTCACCACCGGCGGGAGCCGCACCAGTGTGATCCCTCGTCCCACCGCGAACCGCTCTGCCACCGGAGAGCCCGTGAGCAGGACCGTCTGCAGCCCGGGCCAGCGTTCGCCGAGGTAGCCCGCGATGGCGAGGCTGCGGCGCAGGTGGCCGAGCCCGAAGGTGTCGTGGGCGTAGAGCAGCACACTGTGCAGGGCGGTACGCGGCGGCCGGCTCATGCCGAGCGCCCAACGTCGGCGTTCCGGTTGCGAAGCCACTCGACCTCGGCAGCGAGTCCGTCGCGGAAGGCGACCTCGGGCTGGAATCCCAGCAGGGTGCTCGCCCGGGTGCGGTCGGCGACGGTGTGCCGGACATCGCCCTGCGCGAACGGCTCCCGGCGGACTGCTACGGGGCCGCCCAGGATCTCCTCGAGCAGCGCGACGACCTCGGTCAGGGTCACGCGCGATCCCCCGCCGACATTGACGGCGAGGCCTGCTACCGGTGCATCGAGTGCCCGTCGGGTGGCCTCCACGATGTCGTCGACAAAGGTGAAATCTCGGCTCTGGCTGCCATCCCCGAAGAGATGGAGAGTCCCTCCGGCCAACGCGGCCTCGGCAAATCGGCGCAGGGCCATGTCGGGGCGCTGTCCGGGACCGTAGACGGTGAAGTATCTGAGCGCGACCGTCTCGAGTGAATCCCCCGACGCCGCCAAGCAGCACTGCTCGGCCTCCAATTTGGTCTGTCCGTACGGAGAAATCGGCGCCGCCTCGACGTCCTCGCGGAATGGCAGGGCCGCGTCGCCATACACCGACGAGGAGGATGCGTACACCAGCCGACGAACCGAGGGAGCCCGCTGGGCGGCACGGACTAGGCGCTCGGTGGCGGCAACGTTGTCGTGGAGATACGCTGAGGTCAAGCTGAAGCTGTCGCGGACGCCTGCGCGCCCGGCCAGGTGGAACACGGCCGAGACCCCCTCCAGGGAGCCTGCTAGGGACAGGGTGGCGAGGTCGTGCGGCAGGTGCCGATAGCCGGGATGACGGGCGAGGTCGGTGGCTCGGGCCCGCTTCTCGGCGGGATCATAGGAATCGGTGAAGGCGTCGACGCCGATCACCCGCCACCCATCCGCGAGCAGGCGGGAGGCGAGTCGTGAGCCGATGAATCCGGCCGAGCCGGTGACCATGCACGTGGGCGGCATGCCCCTTCCTCCAGGGTGACGCGCGAGCGGCGGGACTGTGGCGCAGAGCTCGCAGCAGCTGGCGGGGCCAGCGCTTGCTACCGGCCCGGCAGGCCACCGCGACGCACCCGCGACCCCGACAATGGGGGACGCGCATGAGCCGGCACTAAGCCGCTGATGAGAGTTGGCTCACGCGGGGTGGCCCACCAGCACCCTCGACACCAACTCGCCGTCCCCTCGCCGATAGACTCACCCGCTCGGATCGCCATCCTCATCGGGGGGGACCAAGCGGTACCCGACTCCTCGCACCGCCTGCAGCAGCGGCACCCGCCCCGGGAGGTTGAGCTTGCGCCGCAGGTAGCCGACGTAGACGTCAACGACGTTGCTGCCCGGGTCGAAGTCCAAGTCCCACACGTGGCTCAGCAGCTGGCTGCGCGAGAGGATCTGGCGAGGGTGGTGCGCGAAGTAGTCCAGCAGGGACCATTCCCGGGGCGCGAGCTCGATCCGACGGTCCCCCCGCCAGGCGGTCCGCGTCGCGGGGTCCAGGCGAAGGTCGCCGGTGACCATCTCGGGGGCACCTGGCGCCTGGGTGCGGAGTGCCGCCCGGAGCCGCGCCAGCAGCTCCGCGAACGCGAATGGCTTGGTGATGTAGTCGCTGGCCCCGGCATCCAGGCCCCACACCTTGGTGGCGACCTCGTCACGGGCCGTGAGGATTACCACCGGCAGCTTGGGATGATCGGCTCGCAGCTGGCGCAGCACCTCGCGGCCGTCCGTTCCCGGCAGCCCGAGGTCGAGCAGCACCAGATCGAACTCGTCCCCGAAGCTGGCCGCCAGTCCGAGTGCCTCGTCACCGTCGTGCGCCAGCGTGGTGGCGTGGCCCTCGGCCTTCAGGCCCTTGGTGAGGAAGGTCTGGATCCGGGCGTCGTCCTCAACGATCAGAATGTGCGTGGACCGCCTCCTGGCTCGCGTCCGCCCCCTCGACCACACGGCATGTGGCCGGCAGCGTGATGCTCACAGTCGTACCCATCCCAAGCGTCGATGCCAGCGCCACCGTGCCCCCGTGCGCCTCCGACACTGCCCGCACGATAGAGAGACCGAGACCAGCACCACGGCCCGAGCCATCCCGGCCGCGCCGGAAGCGTTCGAACACGGACGCCTGCTCGGCCGCGGCGATTCCATGGCCACCGTCGGAGACCGCGATCACGATCTCGTGACCGGGAGCACCCGCCAGGCTGGCCGCAAGCGTGATGGACTCCTCGGGGCGGGTGGCCGCGACCGCATTCTCGAGCAGGTTGAGGATGGCGCCGCGCAGCTTGGTCCGGTCGACTCTGACCACCGCATCGGTGCGCAGGTCCAGCTGCCACTGCCGGGGAGCCAGGGCGCGCGCCGCGACGAAGGCGTCGTCGAGCAGAGCCCGAATCGGGATCGGGCTGAGGTCGAGGAAGTCGGGCTCCAGCGCCCGGCCTAGCAGCATCAGATCCCCCACCAGGCTGGCGGTGTGAGACAACTCGTCGAGGACAAGGTCGATGGTCTCGGCCGCCTCAGCCTGGTCGGCGAAGCCGGTGCGGCGCAGGACCTCGAGGTGGCCTCGGATCACGGTGAGGGGCGTGCGGAGCTGATGCGAGACATCGGCGAGCAGTTGGCGCTGTCCCAGGAAGCTCGCGTCGAGCCGCCCCAGCATCGCGTTGAAGGTGGCCACCAGATGGCTGAGCTCGTCATGGCCGCCGACCGGATCCAACCGCTGGCTGAGGTCCTCGCGACCGATGGCATCCGCGGTGGTGCTCACCCGCCCGACCACCCGCAGCACCCGTCGGAGCACCAGGTAGGCGGCCAGCATGGCGATTGCCAGGGCAGCGACCGCCTGCGCCAGGGTGGCCAGCAACATGGTGGTCGCCTGCTTCTGGACCGACGATAGATTCGCGGCCACCACGAAGGTGCCCAGCCGTTGGCCGTGCTCCACCAGGGGGGTTGCCAGAACCTGGAAGGCGGTGGTGCCGACGTGCACGGTCACCTGCTGGGAGTGCCGCGGAGGGCTAGCGAGCCAGGTTCGGATCGGCACCACCGCCCGGAGCGACGCGGACCCGACGGTCCCGAAGGCATCGGTGGCCGAGATCGCCACCATGGCGACGGTTCCGCCCGGGTACGCCCGGGTGCGCAGATAGGCGACGGCGAATCGGTCGACCGGAACAGCCAGGGGTCGACTCCTGGCCGCCTGCGCGAACTCCTGAGTCTCATCCACCAGAGTCGAGGTAACTCCGCGGGAGAGGCTCGCGGAGACCGTGTGCGCCACCACCACGAGCACGGCCCCCATCGCCAGCGTGAAGACCAGTGCGAAGAGCGCCAGAAGCCTGGCGATCAACCCGGGTCCGCGCCGCCGCGATGTCGGCCATCCCGGTCTCGCCCGCACCGTCATCCAACTGAGTGTGACACGCACGCTGTCTGGGGCGGACGGGGCCAGGGCCCGGTGGTCCGGCCTCACCCATCTCCGCTGGGGCTCGGGAGCACGGAGACGTCTCCGATAGCGGTGGCGGACCGCGAACTCCCCGCGGCGTCTGGTCTCACCGCTGCACCGGACGATTGCCCCAGGGCGGTCACCGTGGGCGTAGCCAAGGTGCCCCCGAGGAGAGTCTTGGTCTCGCCGACTAGGCCCGGCACACCGGGGCCACCTGGGGCGAGGCTGGCCGACCGGGTCGGGCTCGGGGTGGGAGCTGGCCCAGGCCCGGATGTCACCCGGGCACGGCCGAGGCGGCGACTCCGGGGCCGAGGGCGCGCCACCTGCCGCGTGGGTGCTGCGTCGCCGGTGTCGCGGCCGGCGGGGTCGGCGTCGTCACCGATCTCCGAGACCGGCCGGGTCGCGCCCACGATCTGGAGTTGGAGAACGTGGAGCGTGCCGGCGCCCGCGACGGCCGGCGCGACCCTCTCCGGGACCCGCGCCGCCGAGGTCCCAGCCCCGCGAGATGGTCGACCGTCGGAGGCCAGCCTTGGGGCGGGGCGGTCGACGGCACCGGCCACGAGAATGATGGAAGCGGGCGCAGGCACCCGCCGCGTCTGCCCCACCTGCATGGCGAGCACCATCGCCACCGTGGTGGTCGCGAGCGCACCAGCGGTCGCGAGGACCAGCCCAAGGTCGGCCGATCGAAGACGGATCACACGCTCACCTTGGATGTCCGGCTGGTGAGAACCCAGCCGCTGACCCGAGGCTGGCATGGATGGATGGCATGTGGGTGACGTGGGGATGAGAGTTTTCTCATCGGCCGCCGTCGCCGCTTCGTACCGACCCGGGGCCTGCCCCGCCGAGTTCGCACATGCGCCTGGCGGGTTCACACACGCGTGGTAGAAAGGATGCGACGCTTCCGCTGGCCGGCCTGCCCGCGTCCCCCTCTTCTCAATGCCCACCTCTGCCCCGACCCCTCAAGCTCCCGCGCACGCCGTCCGCGACGGCGTGCGCGGGAACGAGCGGCTCACCGCGGCCCTCGCACTGGTCCTGCTCCTGCTCTTGGCGGCGGAGGGTGCGACCGTGGCGTTTCTGCGGGTGCTGTTCCCGCTCCACGTGTTCATTGGTCTGGTGCTGCTTCCGCTGACCGGCCTGAAGCTCACCAGCGTCGGCTACCGGGCGGTTCGCTACTACCTCGGGGCCCCAGGGTACCGGCGGCGAGGTCCACCGGCCATCCTGCTGCGGCTGCTGGCCCCCGCACTCGTCGCGCTGACGGCGGCGCTGCTCGGCAGTGGAGTGGGGCTGCTCGCGGTTCCGCCCGGACCGAGCCTGCTCCTCTTCCTCCATAAGGCGTCGTTTGTGCTGTGGTTCATGGCGATGTCGGTGCACGTCCTCGCGTACCTGTGGCACCTCCCCGGACTCGCCCTCGCCGACTGGCGCCGAGTCGATGCTCTCCCCCGCGGTCGGGTGGGCCGCCAGGGCGTTGTCCTCGGCGGCCTGGTCGTGGGGGTCGTCCTCGCCGCCGCTCTCATGCCCGCGGCGAGTGGCTGGATCCACTGGGTCGGCACCGTTGGCATTGCCGGCTGAGGCGGAAGCATCAGCGGCTGAGCCGGTCGAGCACGGGGACGGTGTTCCAGTTCCGGGCGGGGACCGCCAACTGGAGATCCCGCTTGAAGTATGGACCGAGGGCAGGCCCCGCGAGGACGCCGCCGGGACACCACTGGTAGACGATGAGGAAGTTCGCCGGCAACCGGGATCCGACCGCAGCCGTGCCTCCGCAGGGGTTGCCGGCCGCGGTGGCACGTAGCTCGCGGGCGGTGCGGACCGAGCAGAGGACTCCGAGTCCGATCCCGTCGGCGATCGCCCGCTCGACCGACCTCGCCACCTCGTAAGGGCTGGCGTCGCCCCCATCGAGCACCCGGTTGCCGCTCTGGGAATGGGAGTGGACGTCGGACCACCCGCGGCCGGCGACAACTGGGCGGAGCTCGGCCGTGCCCAGGCATTGGTACCCGCCGACGGCGATCCCGTCACGCGGTGCCACATCTCCGGTGCTGACGGACACGCCGACCGGCATCTCAGCGGCCCCGCGATCACGCGGAGTCGTGGGCAGTCTCGAAGCGGTGGCCGGGACGGATCCCTCTACGACCCGTGCCCCGGGTGAGATCTCCCCCACCGGATCCCAGCGCGGTGGTCCACGATCTCGTCGGGAGGACCCCGGGCGCGGTGGATAAGAGGACTACGGGAAGAACCAGGCGCCCTGGCGCTGCCGGCCCTCGATCAGCTCGGTGGCCCCGGAGAGGGCCGGTTCGGCGTCGCGGCGGACAGCACCACGACCTGGCTGGTGCCATCCGGTTCGCCGGGGACCCACCGGCGCCGGCGGGTCCGGATCATGCTCTGTCATGGCCAGCCCGCCGGTGCCGTCTCCTTGCTCTCAACTCTGACGGCACTGCGTCGGCGCGTCATGGGCGCCGCGGTGCCGGCCCGCGCGCACTTCGGCAGCGGGCTACACTGCGAGGAGAACCCGTCAGGCCCCGGGCCCTGCTCGGTCGTCAAATGCCCCACACCGAGGTGCCGCTGATGCCCGCTGTGACCGTGGACAACATCCTGGTTCTCCCCCGCGTCCCCACCCCCGACTCCGCCGGGACGGTCGCCCGTCTCGTGGCCAGCATCTCGACCGCACCGTCGGGGCTCGAGGGTGAGGGCTTCCCCGTGCGCCGAGCATTCGCGGGAGTCACCCAGGCCCTGCTCGATCCGTTCGTCCACATGGACCAGATGGGCGAAGTGGAGTACGCGCCGGGCGAGCCGAAGGGGACTCCCTGGCATCCACACCGGGGGTTCGAGACGGTCACGTACATGATTGACGGAACCTTCCAGCACCGCGACTCCAACGGCGGCGGGGGCCTCATCACCAACGGAGACACCCAGTGGATGACGGCCGGCGCGGGCATCCTGCACATTGAGCGCCCCCCCGAGCAGCTGGTGGTGACCGGCGGCCTGTTCCACGGGATCCAGCTGTGGGTCAATCTGCCCAGCCAGATGAAGTGGGTAGCGCCGCGCTACCAGGACATCCGGGCGGAGAAGGTGACCCTGGTCGCGTCCCACGACGGCGGCACCCTGCTGCGGATCATCGCCGGGGAGCTCGGCGCGCACGCGGGCCCCGGGGTGACCTACACGCCGATCACCCTGGTTCACGCCAGCCTTGCGCCCGGCGCCCGTCTCACGGTGCCGTGGCGAGCGGACTTCAACGCTCTGGCGTACGCGCTGGCGGGACAGGGCACGGCCGGCCCAGCCGACGCCGCCTTCGCAGCTGGCCAACTGGTGGCGTTCGGGGAGGGCGACACCCTCACCGTGGCAGCGGATCCGCTCCAGGAGAGCCGCTCGCCCCAGTTCGAGCTTCTCCTCCTCGGCGGCCGGCCGATCCGGGAGTCGGTGGCCTGGGCGGGTCCATTCGTCATGAACACCGAGGCTGAGCTACGCCAGGCCTTCACCGACTACCGTTCGGGACGCTTGGGCTCGGTGCCAGTGGACACCGTCGTCCCCTCACCCGCGTAAGCGGGCACGGCGGCCGCTAGCTCCGCCGGATCCGGTCCGGGGAAGCCTCACCTCGACGGTCGGCGGCGTCAGGTCATGCCTACTGTGCTCCGGTCCGCCGCACCTCCCCGCTCCGGGGGCGCGGCGACGCGCACGGGTCCTCGCCTCCGCCCGCGTCGAGGTTCGCGGAGCCGCCCGATCGAGGGCAGGGCCACCCGCGCGCCCTCTCCCCCGCCAGCTCCGACGGCATCGAGTGGCACCCATGATCCTGGTCGCTAGCTCAACCACAGGCAGCGACCGCCCGCCGCGGGGGCAAATCCGAGCGCCCGGAGCGGGCGGACGGTCTGGCGCGGCAACCGGTCTCTGGTGGCACGACGGGCGCCGCACACGGGGTGGCCCCGATCACTGCGGGGCGCCGCACCCGATGGCCATCCGATCGCGCAGCGGCGAAGCGGCAGCGCCGGCGGATGCGGCTGGATCCGCTCTGGCGGGACCCATGCCCGCGCTCAGCTGCGGCGTCTCGCCTTCCAGACCTCCTCGCAGGGCCAGCGCCGCGACCACTCGAGGGTGGCGTCCGGGTGTCGGCTGGTCGCCCCCGCCGGGGGCCGCACCTCGATCAGATCCTCCACCTCGAAGCCACAGGAGCGGAGGAGGCGAAGCATGGTGCCGTGGGGGAGGTGGAACTCCACCCCCTCCTCGCCGGACCACTCGACCCGGCCGAGGCCGAAGAGGGGACGCAGCAGCCGGTCCCCGGCGGAAGCCCCGTGCGCGTCGGGGGTGCAGACCACCTGCAGGGGGGCGTTGGTCAGAAAGACGAGGCGCCCTCCGGGGCGCAGCAACCGGGACGCCTCCGGGATCCAGCGCTCCGGGTCCGCCCACAGGCAGGCTCCGTACTCGGAGATCGCCAAGTCGAAGCTGGCCCCCGGAAGCGGAACCTGTTCCGCATTACCGTGGAGCAGCGGGTAGACGATCCCGAACTCCCGCTGCAGCGCCCGGGCGGTCTCCAGCTGACGAGCCGAGTTGTCGATTCCGACCGGGCGGGCCCCACGCCGAGCCAGCCACGCTGACACGTACCCGGTTCCGCATCCCAGTTCGATTGAGTCCAGACCGGCGCAGTCAGCCGGGAGCAGTCCGAGCTCGGACTCGGCGACTCCCCACATCCCCCACGTCGGCTCCACCTGAGCCCAGGCGGACCGTCCCGCCTCGACCCATTCGTGCGCCCGCCGGTCCCAATCGGAGCGGTTGCGCCGGACGTGGTTGGGTAGCTCTCCCATCTCTGCAAGCATGACAACCGCGACCCTGAGCGCGCTCGATCACTCCCGGCGACCCCCACCACCTACCCTGTCCTGATGGAGACTGCCCCCCCAGCTGGGCCTGCGAGGGAACCGCAGGCAGTGGTGCTGGTTGCGCCCCGCGAGTGGATCGTCGCGCCGACCGACCCGCATACCGGCACCGAGGTCGCCGGCTTCCTGGCCCGATTGCGCCCGCGCTTCCGCACAGCCGTGGTGATCACCGGGACGGTCCTGCGCCAGGAGGAGGCAGCGAGCCTGGCGCGACTCGCCGACGTGGTGATCTGCTGCGAGACACGCATGACGTGGGAGCGGGGCAGCGCGGCGGTCGCTCGTGGGATCGCCGGGCTGGCGGTACCGGCCGACCGCGTGCTCTGGGTCGACCGTGGATTCGGGCTGGACCGCGCGCGGTCCGCAGGACTGGTCACGGTGGGCTGGGGTGGTGCCACCGACCGACTCGGGCCGGTGCGCACCGCGCTCGCCATGCGCCACGCTGTCTACGAGGCAGCCGGGGGAGTGGTCCTGGACGCCGGCGACGTCGTCGTGCTGCGGCGTCCGGACCGCCACGAGCTGCGCCTCCCCAAGGGCCACATCGAGGCCGGGGAGACCTCCCAGGTCGCCGCCCGACGCGAGGTCGCCGAGGAGACCGGATTGGTCGACACCGAAATCGAGGCCGACCTCGGCCGCCGATTTGTGGAGTTCGACACGTTCCCGTCCTCCGGCCCAGGATGGCACGTGGCCCGCGGCGAGCACTACTTTCGCATGCGCCTGTTCAGCGCGCGCCAGCGGGTCCGCCCCCGCGAGGCCCGCAAGTTCACACCTCAGCGCCTCGCCACCGCCGTGGCGCTGGGCGCCCTCACCCAGCCGGTCGAGCGGGAATGGCTCCGGCTGGCTCTGATGAGCCTGCGCTGCGACCCTCCCTAGCGCCGACGGCGTCCCGCAGCAGCCCGACGAACTGCTCGATTCGGGTTCGGTTGCGCTCGGCGAAGTCCCCGGGACCGGAGAGCAGCCCGGGTGCAAGCTCGTCGGTCACCAGCTGGTCCTGGAACCTGTCCATCAACCAGTCCACCAGGGCGCTGACCATCGACACGTCGAGATCGCGACGCACCTCGCCCCGCCCGATCCCGCGCAAGACCAGCTCCCGGGTGCCGAAGGGATCCTCGATGATCAGGAAGCGGTTGATGTCCCGGCGCAGTGCAGGGTCGGTGGAGTACGTGCCCAGCAGAGTCATGCGGTAGGGAATCCAGTCCTCGTGGACCAGGTGCTCGGTGCGGGTCAGCCAGTAGCGCACCACCCCGAAGAAGCCGCTGTCTCGGACCTCCAGCGGTGCGTCCAGGTAGCGCGGCAGCGAGCGGGCCGCACGCCGGTAGGCCGCCAGGAAGAGGCCGCGCTTGCTGCCAAAGTGGAAGAAGACCGATCCCTTCGCCATCCCTGCCGCCGCGGCCACCGACTCCACCCGGGCTCCCTCGTAGCCGGCCGCGGCGAACTGGGGGATGGCCGCGTCCAGGATCCGGGCGGCGTGGTCGCGGCCGCGGGCCCGCGTTTGGGCCCCGGCTCGCCCCTCAGCCTTTTCGTGCCCTGACCCTGAGTCAATCACTGCGGGGGCGGCGACGGCATCATGGGAATGGGTCGCATCATGCATGATGATCTTGTACCATGATCGCATCGGTTCCAGGTCTGACCACTGGTCAGATTCCGGAGGAGGCGAGGTGCGGGACTACGATGCGATCGTTGTCGGGGCCGGTCACAACGGCTTGACGGCGGCGGCGTACCTCGCCCGCGCCGGGCTGCGAACCGTAGTGCTGGAGCGCCGCAGCATCCTCGGAGGCTGCTGCGTCACCGAGGAACTCGCGCCCGGAGCGCGAGCCTCCACCACCTCCTACATCGCCACCATGCTGCGACCGGAGGTGATACGCGACCTCGAGCTGGCCCGGTTCGGGCTGCGGATGACTCCCTGCAGCCCTTCACTTCAAGTTCCCCTCGGCGGCCGGGGCGTGATCCGCTGGTGGCAGGATCCGGAGCGCACCGCCGCTGAGCTGGCGGAGCACTCCGCTGGCGATGCTCGCGCGTTCGTTCGGCTCGACCGCGACCTCCAGCGGCTCGCCCGCACTCTCCAGCCCTTCTTCCTGGAGCCGCCGCCGGACCTCGACCGGCGCGGCCTCGGCGGGCTTCTGGAGCTGCTTCGGGTCGGCCGACGCTTGCGCTCGTTCTCCGGCCCCGACCTCACCTCGATGATCGAGTTCCTCAGCGGCAGCCTCGGGGATTTCCTCGACCGCCACTTCGAAAGCGAGGCCGCGCGCGCGCTCGTGCTCGCCAACAGCGTCTACGGCAAGCACGGGGGTCCCTACCAGCCCGGCAGCCTCTTCGGGCTGCTCTTCCACCTCCTGGGAGGAGGGGAGGACGATGTCCAGGGGTTCTTCGGACACGTGCTCGGAGGGATGGGAGCGATCACCGAGGCGCTGGCCTCAGCGGGGCGGGCGCGAGGAGTCGAACTGCGGCTCGAGTCGCCCGTGAGTCAGGTGCTGGTGGACCGGCACCGGGCCGCCGGAGTGCAGCTCGAGGACGGCACCGAGCTGCACTCCCCGCTGGTGCTGTCGAACTGCGATCCCAAGCGCACCTTCCTCACCCTGGTCCCCGCCGGCGAGCTCCCGCGCGAGTTCTGTGAAGCGGTGGCGGCGATCCGGATGGACGGCCCCTGCGCCAAGGTCAACCTGGTCCTCTCGGCGGAGCCTCGAGTTGAGGGGATGCCACCCGACGCCACCCCCGGCGAACGCTCACTCTTCACCCTGGTACCCCCGGCCCGGCTGGCCGAGGAGGGATACGACTGCGCCAAGCGTGGAGAGATTCCCGATGTGGACCGACTCTGGGTCGACTGTGTGGTCGCCACCAACGTGGACCCCACCCTGGCAGCGCCCGGTCTGCACGTGATGACCTGCTTCGTGCAGTTCGTGCCGTACCGCCTGCGCGTCGGAGACTGGGAGCAGCGCCGCGACGAGCTCGGCGACCTGACCCTGCGCAAGCTCGAGGCCGCGGCCCCCAACCTGACCCGTACCGTCGTCGCCCGCCAGGTCCTGACACCCCTGGACCTCGAGCGTACCTATGGGCTCACCGAGGGCAACATCTTCCACGGCGACCTCCGGCTGGACCAGCTCTTCGTGATGCGCCCCGTCCCCGGGTGGGCGCGCTACCGGACCCCGATTCCCGGGCTGTACCTGTGTGGGGCGGGGGCCCACCCGGGCGGCGGCGTCACCGGCGCGCCCGGCTACAACTCCGCCCACCAGGTCCTTTGCGACCGCGGGAGACGCCGGCCGACGCCGGCGACCGCGGGGTGAGCCCGTCCCCACGCCACGATTCCGCCGATGTTGTCGTCATCGGAGCCGGGGTGATCGGGAGTGCGGTCGCGCTCGAGCTGGTGCGCCGCCGCGTCGGCCGGGTGGTGCTCATGGATGCGCGCCATGCCGGCGAGGGGATGAGCGGACGCTCGTCGGCCCTGGTGCGGATGCACTACTCCTTCCGGCCCGAGGTCGAGCTGGCGGTGCTCGGCCGCCGCCTCTACGCGGGCTGGCTCGACTGGACAGGCGCCCCCAGCCTCCTCCGCCACACCGGATTCGTCCGCTTCGTGGGCCCGGGCGAGGAGGGGCACCTGCGCCAGAATGCGGCGATGCAGCGCGCCTGCGGCGCCGACGTCGAGCTGGTGGAGGGTGCTCGCCTACGCCAGCTCCTGCCCGGCTGGCGGGTCGATGACGTCGCTCTCGCCGCCTATGAGCCGATGGGCGCCTACGGCGACGGCGCCCGGGCCGCCGGCGACATGGTGGCGCGGGCACGCGACCTCGGCGCCGAGTATCGGCCCCGCACTCAGGTCACCGGGCTGCGGCGCCACGGCGACCAGCTGACGGGAGTCGACACCGACCAGGGGCCACTCGCGGCCCCGGTGGTGGTCTGCGCCACCGGCCCCTGGACGAGCCGCCTGCTGGCCACGGTGGGCATCAGGGTGGCGATTGAGCCTGAGCTGCACGCCGTGGCCATCGTCCGTCCCGTCCAAGGTGCGGCCCCGGCTCGACTCGCCTGCATCGACTCGCGCACCCGCACCTACTTTCGTCCGGACGGGGGCTCCGGCTGGCTGGTGGGCGACTTCTCCGGGCCGCGAGGTGTTGACCCCGACGACTTCCCGCAGCAGCCGGGGCTGGAGGAGCTCGCCTCCCTGGTAACCCGAGCGGCGGCCCGAGTCCCCGCGCTCGGCGAGGCCGAGCTGATCCGGGGCTACACCGGGATCTATGACATGACCCCCGATGCGCACCCGCTGCTCGGACGGATGCCGGAGCTGGACGGCCTGGTGGTGGCCTGCGGGTTCTCCGGGATGGGCTTCAAAATCGCCCCCGCTGTGGGCGTGGTGCTCGCGGAGATGGTCAGCGGCGCTCCCAGCAGCGTGAACGTGTCCGCCTTCCGCCCCGATCGCTTCCAGCAGGGCGAGGCGATCCGAGTTCCGCATGCGTACCAGGACGACTGAGCCGATGCCTGACTTGACCACCCCCCCGCCGCCGCCGGCCCCGGCGCTCGCGAGGTCCGACGAGGCTGCGCTGGGCCTGGAGGCGAGCCTGCCCCGAGCCGCCTATGTCGACCCCGCCCACCACGCGCGCGAGCGCCAGGCCATTTTCTGGCGCGAGTGGCTCTGCGGCGGTCGCTGTGAGGAGCTGCCGCGGGCCGGCGACTATCGAGTCCTGGAGGTGGCCGGGGAGAGCATCGTGGTGGTGCGCGACCGGGACGGCTCCCTGCGCGCCCACTACAACCTGTGCCGCCACCGAGGGTCGCGGCTGGTGCCGGACGCCACCAGCGCCCCAGGCCGGTCGGGCGCGCCCGGCCCCTCCGGTCACCTGGCGAGCGGCTTCCGCTGCCCCTACCTCGGCTGGACCTACACCCTCGACGGCCGCCTCCGCGGCACCCCCTTCCTCCCCCAGCTTGACGCTCACCGCGACCGGCTCGGACTGCGCCGCGTGGGGCTGGTGGAATGGCAGGGGTGGTTCTTCCTCCACCTGAGTCCGGGCGATCACCCGGGCGGCCTGCCCCCGGTTCCCGACCTCTTCACGGCGGCGGCCCGACGCCTGGCGGGCTACCGCCTGGCCGACCTCCGCGTCGCCTGCCGGATTGAGTACACGGTGGTGGCCGACTGGAAGGTGGTGGTCGAGAACTACAACGAGTGCTACCACTGCGGCCCGGTCCATCCTGAACTCTGCCGCGTCGTGCCCGCGTTCCGGAGATCCGGCGGGGCCGACCTCGACTGGGACCAGGGGATTCGCCAGCGCCCCGGGACCACCACCTTCACCGTCAGCGGCACCACCACGCGCGCACCCCTGCCGGGGCTGCGGCCGGACGAGCTGGATCTCCACCGCGGCGAACTGCTGCTGCCCAACCTCATGGTGAGCTGCAGTTCTGATCACGTGGCGGCCTTCACCCTGTGGCCACAGGCCGCCGGCCGCACCCAGATCGTGTGCGACTTCCTGTTCCATCCCACTGCGATGGCGCGGCCCGACTTCGACCCCGAGGACGCGGTCGGGTTCTGGGACCTGGTCAACCGCCAGGACTGGGCGATCTGCGAGTCGGTCCAGCGGGGCATGAGTTCGCGAGCCTTCCGGCACGGCTACCTGGCCCCGATGGAGGATCTCAGCGCCGACGTGCGCCGCTACCTGGGCGACCGCATGCCCGACCTGGCCCCGGCGGCCGAGGACGGCGCCGGCGATCCGGCTACGCCAGACCGCGCGGGGATCTCCGCTGCCAGCGCCGACGCCAGCGCTCCACCCCGGCCTCGCTGACGACTAGCTCGATCGTCACCACCTGATTCACAGCGTCGGTGTCGACCCGGACGTGCGCCTCGCTCGCCACCTGCGCCTCGGGGAAGCTCAGATCGAAGCGGGCTCGGGCGTCGGCCCAGGCGCGGGCGGGGTCGGCGGCGTTGACGGCCACCGTCCCCCAGGTCCGCTCCCGGATCCGAGTCCCCGAGCGCAGGGTGGTCTCGGCACCGTGGTCGATGACAAAGCGAGTCTCCCCCCCCACCACATCGTGCTCGCTCCGCCAGACGGCGGGGAGTTCGTGGCTGGCTCGGATCGGTGAGCTGCCGGAGGCGCTCAGGGGCGGCCCGGGAAAGTGGGGCGGGACCGAGATCGCGGGGAGCCCCTCCACCACCGGCATCCGCAGCTGGAGCGTGCCCCGGACGACGCCCAGCCGCGCCGCCGCCGGCGGCGGCCACACGCTGGGCCAGTCCGCCCCCATCAGCAGCAGCCGGACCCGGTGTCCGGGCTCGAACACGTAGGCGGCGGCATCGAGCTCCAAGGTGACGCGGACCAGCTCTCCGGGGGAGAGCGGGCGCGGGTCGCTGTGCGAATCCCGGTGGGTGAGGTTGAGCACGCCGCGGGTGACCAGCAGCAAGGAGCCGTCCGGCAGCACATCGCAGAGCCGAACGCCGAGCTGTGCGATCGGCGCGGACGCCCGCACCTCGAGCTCCAGCCTGGCGTATCCCAGCAGCTCCCGCGGTCCCTCCCCGACCGGCCACTCGTACACCAAGCTGTGCGCCTCCTCGGGGGTCTGCTCCTCGGGCAACCCCCACGGCGGGGCGTCCGCCCCGGGCGCGGGCGCGTGCAGACCGGCGTCGCCCCGGACGGTCAGCTCGTCGGCGCCGTCCGCGGCGGAGGCCTCCGGCAGCCAGGTGGAGGCCTGCCGCACCGCCGCCGACGATGCCGTGAGGTCCCACCAACCCGCGCGCTGCGGAGGCCAGACCGGCTCGAAGCGCCAGCTCCCGGGCAGAGTGCCGGAGGTGGGGTCGGGCAGACCCGGGCGACGCACGAAGATCGTGATCGGCGGATCCTGGTCGACGCCGGTGTCCCGTCCCCGCAGCCACCGATCCCACCAGCGGATCAGCTCGGGCACGATGTCCACCCGCGGACCCGGCACCGAGGACTCCGGGCGCATGTGCGACCAGGGGCCGATCAGCAGCCGGCGGGGAGCCTGGAGACCTTCGAACATGCGAAAGGTGGCGTTGCGGTACGCGTCAGACCAGCCCGCCACGATCATGGTCGCGCACTCGATCCGATCGTATCCCGGGCGCAGCGAGCCGTGCCGCCAGTAGGGCCCGTCGGTGGGCTCCGCGAGCCAGCGCAGCAGCCAGGGCGGGGTCTCCAACACGCGCTCGGCCCAGCGGTCGCGCCAGTCGGGACCCGCCAGCGCCGGAACCGGCGGCAGCGCGTTCATCGCCACCATGTAGGTCGGGTAGTCGAGCAGGTCGAGGCCGCGACGCGCGCCCCCCCCGTAGTGCACGTCATCGGTGTAGCGGTCATCGGTGGCGTAGATCGCGACGATCGCGGCCAGGGCCGGGGGCCGCTCGATCGCGACCTGGATGGCATTGAACCCCGAGTAGGACTTGCCAAACATCCCCACCCGTCCGCTGCACCACCGCTGCCGGGCGAGCCAGGCGATCACGTCGATCAGGTCGGCCTGCTCCTGGGGCGGATACTCGTCGACCGCGATCCCCTCCGACGAGCCGGTCCCCCGCAGGTCCACCCGCACGGCGGCGAGATCCCCCTCGATCGCGAAGCGTTGGTACCAGGTGGCATCCCCGGCGGTGCAATCGTCCTTGCGGTAGGGGCGAGCCTCGAGCACCACCGGCCAGGGCCCACCACTCCCCGGCGGCAGGTACAGGGAGGCCGCCAGCCGGATGCCGTCGCGGACCGGAATCCAGAGCTGCTGGGCCTCCACCGGTCGGATGATATCGGGACGGCGCCCCCTGTCCGACGGTCGGCCCCCGCCGTCCGCCCGCGCCAGGACGGCGACCGCCCCGACCCACACCGGAGGACGCCCCGTGCCCAACGACCACGACGACCCACCGACTGACACCGGTTCCCTGGCCGACCTGGCCGAGCCCCGCACCAGCTTGGACCGGGCGCTCCAGTACGTTCCCCGCATCCTCGCCAGCAAACTGCACGTGATCGTCCTCTTCGGCCTCGGTGTGTTCTTGGTCCTGCTGCCCCTGCTGGGAGTCGCCGTGAGCGCCAAGGCCGAGCTGATTGGCGGCAACTACACCAACGTGACCAGTGACATCGGAGCCTGCATCGCCGCCGGGGGCACCCTGCACCTGATCCGCCAGCAGCGCCGCCGCCACCACCTGGAGTCGGAGCGGCTGCGTCTCACCCAGGAGATCCACCGTCTCCTCCACCGGGTCCACGCCGAGACCGCGGCGGAGCTGGAGCCCTGACGGCACCGGTCTCCAACGGAACCAAATCGTCCGGCTCGCGTTTGTGTGAGCGAGGGGGGGCGGCACCGAGCGCCCGTCCCCGGCTGCAGGAAACAGACACGGGCCCGACGAGGACGTCTGCGCCCGGGAGGCAACCAGCATGCGAGCTAGACCGCGGGGACGGCAGCGGGGTCGGATCGGAGGCCTTTGGCTGGGTGCCGCCGCCCTGGTGATGGCGACGGCGGCGGTGGCGGTCAGCGTCCCCGCCGCCGTCGCGCGCACGGTGGCGTCGCCCGGCCCCGCCTTCGCGTGTCGCGACACCCTGGTGCACACCGGCGGCCGGTCCTTCCGGCTCACCTCCGTGCTGGGCGCGACCCGGGTCAGCTACCAGGCCACCCTGGCTCGCGGGACCGGCCTGCCGATGGCCTCGGGGGGCACCCTGGTGGTGGCGAACGGGGCTCGTCAGCTGACCCTGCGCGGGCTGAGCTTCGCCAACGGCGGAGGGATCCTCGCCAGTACCAGCGGCGACCAGCTGTGCGCGCTGCGCTTCGGCCACGAGGCCTACCCCGAGGTGCTGCTGCAGCCCTACACGGGAGGGGCGCACTGCTGCTTCCTGCCGACCCTCTACACCTACTCGGCCCGCGCTCGGGGGTATCGCCTGAGCGCCCGGGCTACTCTCACCGAGTCCAATGCCCTCGCCGGTCGGATGCCCCCGTACAACCCCAACGGCGGGCTCGCCCCGGAGCTGGTGGGCGGCCACCTGGTTCTGCTCAGCTCGGACGGGCGGTTTCCCTACACCTTCGCCTGCTTTGCGTGCTCGGCCGCGCCCATCCTGCTGCTGGGGGACCTCGAGGGACGCTTCGTCAACGTCACTCGCCTCTACCCGACCGCCGTGGCCGCCGACGCCCGCACCCTGTGGAGCGCGATCACCGGGGACCTGCGCACCCATACCGAGGTGCTCGGGGTGGTGCCCGCCTGGGTCGCGGATGAATGCACCCTGGGGCGCGCCGCCCCTGCCCTGATCGCGGTCGCCCGTCTCGAGCGAGCCGGCGACTTCTCGGCCAAGCTCGGCCCCGGGTTCGACGGAACCGGGGCGGCCTACGTGCGCAATCTGCGCCGGTTCCTCAGCCAGACCGGGTACTGCCGCTGAGCGCGGAGCGGGCCGCCGCCGGCGGCTCGCTCCCGCGCGAACAGGCGTTTGCAATTGGGCGAGCACGGTGCTACCATCGGGCGGAGTTGCCAGTGGCGCCCGCCGGTCCCGCCCGGCCGCGCTCTGACCGGGAGATCCAGGATGCCCACGCCCCTTCACCCCCGGCAGCGTGAGATTCTTGACTACCTGCGGGGACGCGCCCGCAACCGCGCCTACCCCCCCACCGTCCGCGAGATCGGCAAGGCGGTGGGCCTCAGCTCCAGCAGCACGGTCCAGAACCACCTCAACACCCTGGAGACCCGCGGCCTGATTCGACGCGACCCGACCAAGTCGCGCACGGTCGAGCTGGTGGACACGGTCGAGCCGTTCCCGGCGCGGGGAGCCTGGCGGATCCCGGTGGTGGGCCGGGTGGCTGCGGGCACGCCCGTGCTGGCCGAGGAGAACATCGAGGACCACCTGGCGGTGGGCATCGAGATCGCCGGGAGCGAGGACGCCTTCGCGCTGCGGGTGAGCGGCGACAGCATGATCCAGGCGGGGATTCTCGACGGCGACCTGGTGGTGGTGCGACCCGGGCGCGACGCCCGCGACGGGACGATCGTAGTGGCCCGCCTGGAGAACCCGACCACGGGCGAGGGCGAGGTCACGGTCAAGCGCCTCTACCGGGAGGCTGGACGCGCCCGTCTCCAGCCGGCCAACGATGCGATGGAGCCGATCTTCTCCACGGATCTGGTAGTGGAGGGCCAGGTGGTCGCCGTCCTCCGCGTCCTCGCCTGAGGGCCCGGGCCTGACCTCAGCCCCGCAGGGGGCTGGAGTTGCCGGGGCGCGTGGCGGCCATGTGGTCCTGCCCGGCCGCTCCCAGGGGGGTCATCAACCGCGCACCAGCAGCCCATCCATCCCGGGGGTCCACACCGTGCGGTGGTCGGCCGTGATCGCCAGGGCGTCATAGCCGGGGATCCCGCCCACCCAGATGGTGCCGGGCTCTCCCATCACATAGGCAGCGGTGGCGAAGGCATCGGCGTAGGTGAGACTGGGCCCGACCACGGTCATGCTGAGCAGGCCGACGGGCGGCCTGCCCGTGCGAGGGTCGAGGATGTGCGGCCCGCGCTCGTAGGTCCCGCTGGTGGCCACCGCGCGGTCTCCGGTCGCCACCACCGCGGCCAGCTGGTCGGGCCGCTCGGGGTGGCGAATCCCCACCCGCCAGAGCTGATCCGGCGCCGGACGGCCGCGGACCACGATGTCGCCGCCGCCGTCAAGCAGGAAATCGCGGGCGCCGGCCGCGACCAGCATCGCCGCCGCCCGCTCCACCGCCCAGCCCTTGACCAGCCCCGAGGGGTCGAGCGTGCCCCCGCACCGGATGTCGAAGCACCCGTGACTGCGGCTTTCGACCTCGGCGCACAGGCCCAGCACCTCGCGCACCTCGGGCCGGCACGCCGCCTCCCCGATCTCGCCGCGGCCGAGGCGACTGATCTCGCTGTCGGGCCGGAAGGGACTGAAGACGAGGTCCACCTCGCGAAACCACGCAAAGACCGCGTCGAGGACGGGAGCCGGCACCCCCGGAGCCCGCAGCTCCGCCGTGATCACCGTCCCCATCACCGGCTCGGCCCGTACCGTCGCCGAGGTCGGCCCCGTGGGAGGGGCACCGGTCGCCCCCAGCGGGTCGGTCAGGCGGGGATCTGCTTTAGCGCTGATTTGAGCGACTCGTAGTAGCCGTAGCTGGTGTAGGTCGCTCCGCTCACGCCGTTGATCCGGGTGCTCTGCACCTGGAGCACCTCCTGGCGGAGCAGCGGCAGCGCCTGCGAATTGATGTAGGACGACTGGGGATTGTCATTGGGGAACTGGAGTGGCTTGATCGTGACGATCTTGCCTCCAGCGACCACCACCTTGACCTGCACGTTGCCGTAGTAGATGTTGACCGGCTGGCCGGTGTAGGTGCCATCGGCCATCCGGGTCCGGCCGGCGGGTGTCGGTGTGGACGCCGCGGTGGGGGTGGCCGCCGAGGTTGGCGCGGGCGTCGGCGTCGGCCCACCGGCCGGCGGGGCCCCGGACGGGGTCCGCGTCGGGGTGACGCTGGGGGTCGCGGTGGAGCCCGACGAGGGACGGGTTCCCAGAGAGATGGGAGCCGCCGGCGGGGTGCGGAAGCTGAATAGGAGCACCACCGCCACCACCGTGGCGGCGAGCGTGGCACCGGCGCGAAGGGGCATCAGGAACACCTCAGGTGAGGAAGGCGAAGCGCTCGACGTGGATCTGGCGGCGGGGGACGTTGAGGGTCTGCAAGCTGATGAGCACGGCCTCGACCATCGGCTTGGGGCCGCAGACGAAGATGTCGCGGTCGCGGATGTCGGGGACGGCGGCGATCAGCGCCTGCGGGGCCAGCGGTTCCCGGCTGATGTCCTCGCCTCGGCGCCCGACCAGGTAGCGGAGCTCCCCTCCCCGGTTCGCCACCAGCTCGTCCAGCTCCGACTTGAAAACGACATCCTCCCAGGATCGGGCGCGGTACAGCAGCGTGAATGAGGTCCCGCCGGAACGGGCCGCCGCCGGCTTGACCCGGCGTGGCGGCATCTCTTCGATCAAAGCCCGCAGCGGCGTGATCCCGATGCCGCCCGCGATCAGCAGCGCTCGGGGCCGGTGGCGCCGGACGGTGGTGAACAGGCCGTAGGGGCCCTCCAGCACCACCCGGGTGCCGTGCCGGATGCCGCCCAGGGTGGTGGTGAAGTCCCCCACCCGCTTGACCGTGATCCGCAGCGCCTCGCCGTTGGGAGCCGCCGAGAGCGAGAAGGGGTGTCCCTGCCACCAGAGGTCTCGGCGCAGGAACCGGAAGCGAAAGAACTGCCCCGCCCGCACCGGCAGGTCGGCCAGGCTGCGGCCGGTGATGTAGACCGAGACCACCTCGGGGCTCTCGGTCACCACGCTCTGGACCCGGAGCCGATGCCGCAGCGCCATCCGGGTCGGGATGATCACGCGGAAGGTCAGGATCAGCAAGACGGCCACCGCATAGAGCGAGACCCAGTAACCGAGCGCCACCGGATCGTGGAGGAAGTCGCTGCCCGACGCGAGCTGATGGCCGAAGCTGAGCGCGATCGCCAGATAGACATAGAAATGGATGAAGTGCCAGCTCTCGTGCGAGAGCCGCCGCCGCGCCGCCCGCACCGAGACCACGGCAATCAGGATGAAGAGGCCGGCCGCCACATAGGCCATCAGCATGTAGGGATAGGTGCGCAGGAAGACTCCGGTCTGGCCCAGGAAGGAGCGACCGTCCGCGATCGCGAATCCGGCGGTGCTGAACACCACATGGGCGCAGATGAGGTCGACGGTCGCGAAGCCCAGCCAGCGGTGCCAGTGGGTGATGCGATCGATCCCGAAGAGGTCGTCCAGCCACGGGCTGCGCGACATCAGCACCACCTGGACCAAGGCCGCGTAGGTCCCGAGCAGGGCGGTGATCTGGCCGGCGGCGGTGAGTACCGCCGCCCAGCTGGTGAGGTGGGCGATCTGCCCGTGCCGGAGCCACATGCCGATGATCACGACCCCGTTGCCGAGCACGATCAGGATCGCATCGCTCGCCCGAAATCCCCAGGTTCGGGGGACCCGGAGCGAGCGCCGGCCGGCGGCGGACCGCCCGGGCCCGGGGGAGGACCCGGACACGGAGGCAGGGGGACGCATCCGCCCATGGTCCCCCCCGCGCCTGACGCCAGCCTGACGGAGCTGCCGGGGACGGACGGTCCCACGCGCGGTGAGCCGCGCGTGCGAAGGACGTAGGGTGGTGACCATGCGACTGCTGGTGGCCGAGGACGACGCGGCGCTGCTATCGGTATTGGTCCGGGGGCTGGTCCAGAGCGGCTACCTGGTCGACACTGCCGACCGGGGCGACGAGGCCCTCCACCGGCTCCAGGTCGGCGACTACGCCGCGGCCATCCTCGACTGGCGCATGCCCGGCGGGGACGGACTGGAGGTGATCATCGCCGCGCGGCGGCGGGGCTGCCGAGTGCCGATCCTGCTGCTCACGGCCCGCGACACCGCCGGCGAGCGCATCCACGGCCTGGACGCCGGTGCCGACGACTACTTGGTGAAGCCCTTCGATTTCGGCGAGCTGCTGGCCCGCCTGCGGGCGCTGCTGCGGCGCGGCACCGCCAGCCCCGGGCCCACCCTGCGCGCGGCCGGCCTCCAGCTCGACCCCGCCACCCGTGAGGTCCGCAGTGGCGAGCGGCTGGTCGCACTCACCCCCCGGGAGTACGCGATCTTGGAGCTGCTGATCCGGCGAGCCGGCGCTGTCGTCACCCGTCAGAGCATCGCCGAGCACGCCTGGCCCGGGGCCGAGGCGACCTGGAACGCCATGGAGGCGCACATGGCTCGGCTCCGGGCCAAGCTGGGCGGCGACGCCCGGGTCGCGATCCTCGCGGTTCGCGGGACCGGTTACCGGCTGGTTGCCGAATGATCGGCGGTCCCAGCCGCGCGCTGCGACGGCACGCGCTCCGGACCGCCTGGGTGGGGACGGCTCTGGTTGCGGTCGGGTTGGCTGCCGTCCTCACCGCCACCGACGTGCTGGTCAGCAACTTCTTGATCGGGGCGGTCGACCACCGCCTCCAGGAGTGGGTCGATCACGGGGGGACCACCGGAGCTCCCCGGATCGTCGACGCCGCCCCCCGCCCGGACTTCGACCAGCCCATCTTCGCCTGGGTCGTCCTCCCCGGCGGCGGCTGCCGCCGGGTGGGCGCCGTCCCCGCCCTGCCATCGACCCTGTGCCGGGTGCAGGCGCCGGCCACCGCCGATGTCGCGGGCACCCTGTTCCGCCTGATCGGGCGGCGGCGACCTGGTACCGGCCGCGTCGTGGTCGGCACCAGCCTGGCGCCGGTCAGCGGGCTGATGGGCGACCTGGTCACCGCCGAGCTGGTGGTGGGGCCGCTGCTGCTACTGCTCGTCTTCCTCGGGGCGCTCGCCGTCGGCAGCCGGGTGGGTGGCCCGGTGGAGCGGATGCGCCAGCGCCAGCTCGCGCTCACCGCCGACGCCTCCCACGAGTTGCGCACCCCGCTGACGGTGATCCAGGCGGAGACCAATCTGGCGCTCGCGGGAGACGACCGACACCTGCGCGCCTCGCTGGTGCGCGTGAGCCAGGAGCTGACCCGGATGCGCCGGATCGTCGAGGACCTCCTCTGGCTCGCCCGCTTCGACGCCCAACCGAGGCCGCCGACCCCCGCCGTCCTCGATCTGGTGACGGTTGCCCAGCTGGCGGCCGAGCGGTTCGCCACCCTGGCCGCAGCGCGCGGCGTCAGCCTCGCGGTCGACGCGCCCGAGGGGGTGCTGCTGGTGACGGTGCCGGTGGCCTGGATGGACCGGCTGGTGGGCGTGCTGGTGGACAACGCCTGTCGCCACGCCCGCTCCCGGGTCGGCCTCCACGTGGGTGCGGTGGAGGGGAGACGGGTCGAGCTGGCGGTCAGCGACGACGGCGACGGCATCCCTGACGCCGAGCTGCCGCGGATCTTCGACCGCTTCCACCGGGCCACCCCGAGGGGAGACGGGGCGGGTCTCGGGCTGGCCATCGCGGATGCGGTGGTGGGTGCCACCCACGGCGGCTGGCAGGTCACAACCCGCGACGGGGGCGGGGCGCGCTTCGCGGTCGCCTGGCCGGCGTCGGGGTCCGAGGGACCGGGCGGCGCCGAACCCAGCCACAGGGCCACCGGCGGCTGGATCACCCACCGGCTCCGTCGCGGGCGGACCCGGCCGCCGACCGGTCGAGCCGACCGCTAGGCGGGCGCCGCGCAGCGGGGGATCGGCCTGCGTGCCGGTGCCGCGGTCGCGACCCCGCCGTGTCGGGTCCCGATCAGCCCCGCGGCCGAGGAGCCCGAGCGGGATCCCCCGGCACGCCGCGTGCGTCCCCCCCCGCGAGAGGGTCCTCGGCATCCTCCCCGAGCAGCGATCGAGCCAACCCGGGAGGCACCCGTCCGACCACATGCACCCCCCGGTCGGTGTATTCCTCGTGCTCGATCCGACCGTACCGTCGCCAGCGCAGCAGGCTCTGGGGATCGGTGTAGGGCACCACCACCTCGAGCCGCTCCAGCGGCTCGGCGAGCAGGGTGGCGAGCGCTGCCCCCAGATCCTCCACGCCCTCACCCGTGAGTGCGCTGACCGCCACCGCGGCCGCGTACCCGTCCCACGGGACCATCTGAAGCCGGCTGCGGGCGCCCACCGAGAGGCGGTCGACCTTGTTGAGCGCGAGGATCCGCGGGCGGTCCAGGGCGTCAAGCTCGCCCAGGGTCTGATGCACCGTCTCCAGCTGCTGCTCGGCGCGCGGCTGGCCGGCGTCGAGGACGTGCACCAGCACGTCCGCGCTGCCCACCTCCTCAAGCGTGGCCCGGAAGGCGGCGACCAGGTCGTGCGGTAGCTTTTGGATGAACCCGACGGTGTCGGTGAGCAGGCAGTCCAGCCCACCCGGCAGCCGCAGCAGCCGGGTGCGCGGGTCGAGCGTGGCGAAGAGGCGATGCTCGGTCTCGGCGCCGCCCGCGGTCATGCGGTTGAGCAGGGTGGACTTGCCCGCGTTGGTGTAGCCGACCAGCGCCACCGTGCGCAGCGAGCGGCGGGCGCGGCCCTCGCGGTGCAGCGCCCGCTCCCCCCGCACCTCCTTCAGCTCGCGATCGAACTGGCGCAGCCGGGTGCGGATCCGGCGTCGGTCGGCCTCCAGCTTCTGCTCGCCGGGTCCGCGGGTGCCGATGCCACCGCCGAGACGTGAGAGGTCGCGGCCGCCGGTGAGGCGGGGGAGCAGATGCCGGAGCTGCGCCACCTCCACCTGCAGACGTCCCTCGCGGGTGCGGGCATGCTGGGCGAAGATGTCCAGGATCAGCTCGGTGCGATCGAGCACCTTCACCTCCAGCTCCTGCTCCAGGTTTCGCTGCTGCCGGGGGCTGAGCTCCTCGTTGGCGATCAGCAGATCGAAGGCCAGCTCCGCCCGCAGGGCACCCAGCTCCTCGACCTTGCCCCGCCCAAAGAACAGGGCGGGATCGGGACGCTCACGCCGCTGGACGTCCGAGCCGACCACCTCGGCGCCCGCGGTGCGGGCCAGTTCGGCCAGCTCGTCCATCTCAGGATCGAGCGACTGCACGCCGGCATCCCCCGCGACCCACCCGAGCAGGAAGGCGCGCTCGGGCACCTCGCTGAGCCCCGCCCGCCGCTGCCCCACCGGCATGATCACCCCCACCTGCTGGGACTCGCGCCTGCGAGCCCCCGGGTCACCTCGTCCACCGCCGAGGCCAGGACGGTTGCCTCGTCGGCGTCATCATCGCCGACCCAGTGCACCTGGGGCTCGCGCCGGAACCAGGTCCGCTGGCCCCGGGCGTACCGCCAGGTGCGCTGCGTCACCCGCGCCACCGCCTGCTCGCGTCCGCAGCGCCGAGCGCGCCAGTCGAGCGCCTCGCGATAGCCGATCGCGGCGTCGGCCAGCACCCCCTGGTCGACTCCGGCGGCGCAGAGCCGGTCCAGCTCGAGGAGCAGGTCCGGGCCCACCAGCTCTGCGCACCTGCGCTCGATCCGCTCGCGCAGAGCCCCCGCCGAGAGCTGCCGACCGACCCAGACGGCCGGCCACGGGGTGTCGGCGCGTCGGGGCTGGCTCCCTCCCCGAGCCAGCTCCAGCGCTCGCACCAGGCGGCGGGGATTGTGCCGGTCGGTGCGGGCGGCGCGCGCGGGGTCGATCCAGCTGAGCTCGGCGGCCAGCCGGTCCGCGAGCGACCCGGTCCGGGCTGACCCAGCGACGGTGGCCTGAGTGACCGGATGCACCGGTGGCACCGACCCGAAGTCGAATCCCTGGAGCAGCGCCCGAAGGTACAGCCCGGTGCCACCCACCAGGATCGGCAAGCGCCCGCGCCCAGCGATCGCGCCCAGAGTCTGCTGGGCACGGTCCACGAAGTCCGCCACCGTGTAGGGCTGGCCGAGGTGGCGCCAGTCGAGGCCGTGGCAGATGATCCCGCGCAGCTCGCTGGGATCCGGCTTGGCCACCCCCACGGTCAGCTCGGCGATCGCCTGGCGCGAGTCGAAGTTGACCAGCTCTCCGTCCATCCGCAGCGCCAGCTCGACCGCGATCCGGGTCTTTCCGGTGGCGGTCGGCCCGACCACCGCGACCAGCGCGGGGCGGTCAGACGGGCGGTCGATGAAAGGCACGGCGCAGCTCGCGATCGCCCAATCGGATCACGGTGGGGCGGCCGTGGGGGCAGGTGAGCGAGGCCGGGGCGTCCGCCAGATCGTGCAGCAGGCGCTCGGCCGCGGGGGACGCCAGCGGATCGCCGAAACGGACCGCGGTGTGGCAGGCGACCAGCGCGGCCAGCCGGTGGCGACGCATGGCCCCGCCGTCGGGGCGGTCGGCCAGCGCCTCCTCCACCAGCTCCGCCACCAGCTCGGCGATCCGGGCCGGCCGCACCCCGGCCGGACTCGCCGTGCAGCGGACGGTGGTGTCACCGAACGGCTCCAGCGCGATCCCGAGCCGGGCCAGGGTGGGCGCGGCGGCACTCAGCCCGGCCACCAGCGGCGCCGCTAGCTCGACCAGCTCGGGGATCAGCCACCCCTGCGCCGAGCCGCCGGCCGCCAGCCCGGCCGCGCCGACGGAGTCGGGCGGGGGCGGCGGCTGGGCCTCCAGCCGGTCCAGCAGTCGGTGGTAGAGGACGCGCTCGTGGGCGGCGTGCTGGTCGACCAGCGCCAGCCCGTCCGGCGCCTCCGCGATCAGGTACTGGTGGTGGACCTGGCCCAGCAAGCGCCAGCTGTGGAGCTCCGCCAACGGCGTCTCCGGGTGCTGCGGGTCGGGGCCGACCGCCGTCGCCGCCAGCGGCCAGTCACCCCCCGGCCGGGCCGCGGACGGGGCGACCGGCAGCCCCCACGCCGTCGCCTCGGTCACCGGCAGAGCCGACGGAGGGTCGTTCGGGGCAGGCAGCTCCATCCTCAGCCCGAGGCCGCCCCCGTGCAGGGTGGTCCAGCAGGCTCGCTCGAGCGCCAGGAAGGCGGCCCGCTCGTCGCGAAAGCGCACCTCGCGCTTGGTGGGATGAACGTTGACGTCAACCTGGCTGGGGTCGCAGCGGAGGTCGAGGACGGCGAGCGGATGGCGGCCGGCCTCGAGAACGCCTCGGCAGGCGGTCTCGACCGCCGCCTGAAGGCTGCGCTGCTGGACCCGGCGGCCGTTGACGAACACCACCAGCCCGGCACGGCTGGTGCGCGCCACCTGGGGCCCGCCCAGCACCCCCACCACCTCGAATCCGTCGCGCTGATCCGCCACCGGGCGGCAGCCGCGGGCGGCGGCGGCGCCGAACACCGCCCGGACCACGTCCAAGAGCTCCCCCGAGCCCGGGGTGCGCAGCACCCGCCGCCCGTCGCTGACGAGCTCGAAGACTACGTCGGGAGCGGCGAGGGCGCAGTCCGCCAGCACACGCGCGCAGGCCAGCCCCTCGGTTCGCGGCGGGCGCAGGAAGGCCCGGCGAGCCGGGGTTGTGGCGAACAGCTCGGTGACGGTGAGGGTGGTTCCCACCGGTCCCGGCGCCGGTCTCGGCCCCTCGACCTCGGCGGACCGCACCACCACCCGGGCCGCCGCCTCGTCCTCCGGCCGCCGGCTGACGGCGTCGACTCGGGCGACCGCCCCGATGCTCGCCAGCGCCTCGCCCCGGAAGCCCAGGGTCGCGATCCGGGTCAGGTCGCCGAGGCTCGCCACCTTGCTGGTGGCATGGCGGCCGAAGGCGAGCCGGAGCTCATCGGGAGCCAGCCCGCCGCCGTTGTCCCCGACCCGGATGCGGTCGCGGCCGCCCTGGTCGATCTCGACCCACACCTGTCTCGCGCCCGCGTCGAGCGCGTTCTCCACCAGCTCCTTCACGACCGACGCTGGCCGCTCCACCACCTCGCCGGCCGCGATCGCATCCGCGATCGCCGGCGGCAGGACGTGGATGCGGCCGGTCGGAGCGCCGCTCATCCGGACGGGTCCGCGCGCGATCGGGCCTGCCACTCGCTCAACTTCTGCAGCGCCGCCAGCGGGGTCATGGCGTCGAGGTCGAGCCCCTCCAGCTCGGCAACGACATGGTGGGGAGGTGCCAGCGGCAGCGCCATCTGGCGCGGAGCCGCATCCGAGGGGAGCCGCCGCTGCGCCTCCATCTCCTCCAGCAGGCCGGTGGCACGCCGGATCACCGCCTCGGGCAGGCCGGCGAGCTGGGCGACGTGGATCCCGTACGAGCGGTCCGCCCCTCCGGGCACGATCCGGTGCAGAAAGGTCACCCGCCGGTGGGGCCGCTCCCCCTCCTCCACCACCTCGACCCGGTGGTTGCGCAGCTGTCGCAGGCTGGCCGCCAGCGCGGTCAGCTCGTGGTAGTGGGTGGCGAAGATGGTGCGGGCCGCCACCGCGGGGTGGTCGTGCAGGTACTCCAAGATCGCCTGGGCGATGCTCAGCCCATCGAAGGTGCTGGTGCCGCGGCCGATCTCGTCCAGGATCAGCAGCGACCGCGGGGTCGCCGCCGCCAGGATGGAGGCCATCTCGGCCATCTCCACCATGAAGGTGCTGCGTCCCGCCGCCAGCTCGTCGTGGGCGCCGACCCGGGTGAAGATCCGGTCGACCAGGCCCACCCGCGCCCCTCGCGCCGGCACCGCCGCTCCCAGGTGGGCGAGCAGCGTGATGGTCGCCACCTGCCGCAGGTAGGTGGACTTGCCCGCCATGTTGGGGCCGGTGAGAAGCAGGATGCGGGGGCCCTGGCCGTCCAGGTCGATGTCATTGGGGACGAACCGTCCCGGCCCCAGCGCCGCCTCGACCAGCGGGTGGCGCCCATCCTCAATCTCAAGGCGGGTCGACCCGTCGACGACCGGCATGGTCCAGCCAAGATCGTCGGCGACCTCGGCCAAGCTCTGGAGGGCGTCCACTCGCGCCAGCGCCTCGGCGCCTGCGATCAGCGGGACTGCAGCCGCCTCCACCCGCTCCCAGAGCTGGTGGAGGCACGCCAGCTCGCGCTGAGCGGCTCGGTCGCGGGCGCTCAGGACGATCGTCTCCTGCTCTTTCAGCTGCGGCGTGAGGTACCGCTCCGCCCCCACCAGGGTCTGCTTGCGGACGTACTCGGCGGGCAGCTGCTCGCGCTGACTGTTGGGAACCTCTAGGTAGTAGCCGAAGACTCGGTTGTAGCCGACCTTGAGGCTGCGGATCCGGGTCCGCTCGCGCTCCTGTGCTTCCAGTCCGGCGATGTAGCGGCGGGCGGCCTCGCTGCCGGCGCGAATCTCGTCCAGCTCGGGGTCGTACCCCGGGCGGATGAACCCGCCGTCGCGGGAGCTGGGAGGTGCCTCGTCCACGAGCGCGCGCTGGAGCTCGGCACCGAGGTCGCCGGGGACGGCTCCGATCACCGCGCCCGCGCTGGTGAGGAGAGGTGCCCGGAGGCATCCGATCGCGGTGGCCACCGGGGGCAGGGCCACCAGCGTCTGGCGCAGCGCGGCCAGATCGCGGGGGCTCGCCAGCCGCTGGATGCAGCGGCCCACCAGCCGCTCCAGGTCGCGACAACCCGCCAGCGCGGCGCGCAGGTCAGCCCGCTGCGCCCGCGCGGCCAGCAGCTCGCGCACCGCCGCCTGACGCTCCCCGATCGCGTCCAGCTGGCGCAAAGGACGCTGCACCCAGGCTCGCAGCTGGCGGGACCCGCCCGGAGTGCGGGTGCGGTCGATCAGACGCAGCAGCGAGGGGCCACCGGGGCCACTCGCCTCCACCAGCTCCAGGTTTCGCCGGGTCGCCGGGTCGAGCAGCATGGTGTGCTCGGGAAGTTGGGCCCTCACCCGCAGGAATCCCCCGGGGAGCGCCAGCTGCCCGCTGGCACAGTAGCCCAGGAGGGCACCGGCAGCGACCTGGGCCGCATGCCACCCCCCTACCCCGGCCGCCACCAGCTCCCCCGATCCCACCGTCTCCCGCACCCGGGCCAACGCTGAGGCGGCGTCGAAGCAGCTGGCGCCGCGGCGGGTGCGAACCGCCTCGGGAGCCAGTCCAGCCGGAACCTCCTGCGCCTCACCGATCAGCAGCTCAGCGGCGTCGAGGCGCTCCAGCTCCGCGACCAGGCGGGGGTCCTCCATCCCCCCCGCCACCTCGCAGAGGATGCAGTCGCCGGTGCTGACGTCGAGGGCAGCCACCCCGGTCACATCCGCCTCCACCACCAGTGCGACGCAGCGCCGGGGCCTGGTCGCGTCCAGCAGGTCGGCATCCACCACGGTTCCGGGGGTGAGCACGCGCGTCACCGCCCGTCGCACCACCCCGCGGGCCATCGCGGCCGATTCCAGCTGGTCGCAGATGGCCACCGTGCAACCGGCGTCCAGCAGCCGCTTGACGTGGCCGTCCACGCTGTGGTGGGGCACGCCGCACATCGGCATCCGGCCGGTGCGGCCGAAGTCACGCGAGGTCAGCGCCACCTGCAGGATCGGCGCCGCCCGCTCGGCGTCGGGGCCGAAGATCTCGTAAAAGTCACCCAGCCGGAAGAGCAGGATGGCGTCGGGATGGTCGGCCTTGGCGAGGCGGTACTGAGCCACCGCCGGGGTCACCGCATCCCCGGAGCGGGGCCGGTCGCCCGCGGTCACGCGGCGACGAGCTGCCAGGCGGTGGCGTCCCGCACGGTCGCGACCACCAGCTCGCCGACCGCCGCCGGAGCGGCGAGCCAGGTGACCCGGCCCTGGCGGCTGCGGCCGTAGGCACGGCCGTCGTCAGCCCCGTGGCCCTCCACCAGCACCTCGACGGTGGACCCGACCAGCGCGCGGTTGCGGCGCTCGCTGATGGCGCGCTGGAGTCGCAGGACTCGTTGCAGCCGGTCCTTCTTCTCTGCCAGCGGGACGTCGTCAACCCGTCGCCAGGCGGCCGTGCCGGGACGCGGCGAGTAGGCCTGGACGTGGACGACGTCGAAGCCCACGTGCTCCAGCAGGTCCAAGGTGGCCTGGAACTCCGGCTCGGTCTCCTCGCAGAACCCCACGATGATGTCGGTGCTGAGGGCCACCCCCGGGATCCGCGCCTGGGCGGCAGCGAGCGTCGCCGCGTAGGCGGCCACGGTGTACTCGCGCTTCATCCGGCGCAGGCAGGCGTCGCTGCCCGACTGCACCGGCAGGTGCAGCTGCTCGCAGGCGGTCGGCAGGTCAGCGATCGCATCCAGCAGTCGCGGCGACGCGTTGCGTGGGTGCGAGGTGAGAAAGCGCTGACGCCACAGCCCGGGGACGCGGTCGACCTCTGCCATCAGCTGGGCCAGGTCGGCACCCGACTCAGGGTCACGGTATGAGTTGACGTTCTGGCCCAGCAGGGTCACCTCACGGACCCCGCGGGCGACCAGACGGGTCACCTCGGCGACGATGTCCGCGATCGCGCGCCCGCGTTCGCGGCCGCGCACGAACGGCACGATGCAATAGGTGCACATCTCATTGCACCCGTGGATCACCGGGACGTAGGCGCAGAGCTGATCCCCGGCGGGCAGCGGCACCGGCCCCTCCAACGCGCCCGCGTAGAGCTCGCGCACACGGGCGAAGAAGCCGTCGGGCTCGCGCACGTCGAAGACGTAGTCGATAGCTGGAAAGCGCGTGAGCAGGCCCCGCCCGTGCTCCGCCGCCATGCAGCCGGTGACAGCGATGGCCCGCCCGCCGCGCTCACGCTTCCACCCGGCAAGCTCGCCGATCTTGCTGGCCGCCTTGTCCTCCGCGTGCTGGCGCACAGCGCACGTGACCAGCACCGCTAGGTCGGCATCGGCCAGGGGAACCCCCGGCACCAGCCCGATCTCGGCAAACTGCTCCGCCAGCTGGCCGCTGTCGGCGGTGTTCATCTGGCAGCCGACCTGCCAGATGTGCACCCGCGGTGCCCGGTCGCCACTCACCACGATCGGTTGGCGCACGTGCCGACTCTCCAGGACCGGCAGGGGCTGGAAGGAGATCGGGGTGGGAGCCGCGGCCGTCAGCGAACCTCCACCACGAGGCGCATCCCGGTGCGCTCCTCGCCGTTGATCGAGATGTCGATGAAGGACGGGATGCAGACGAGCTCCAGCCCGCCCGGCGCCACATACCCCCTCGAGATCGCGATCGCCTTCACGGCCTGGTTGATCGCCCCGGCCCCGATCGCCTGGACCTCGACCTTCCCCTGGGTCCGGATCACCCCGGCGATCGCACCCGCCACCCGCACCGGCTGAGAGGTGGCAGAGACCTTCAGGATTTCCATGGCGGTGAGGGGAGCGCTCCCGGGCGGAGACGTGATGGGTGCAGTCACTGGGAAGAACTGGGCAGGGGGACTCTGGTCGGAGATGAGCGAATTCTACGGCTCCCGACCTGCCAGCGGGCTCATTCCGAGGCGACCGGCACCCCGGGAGGCTCCACCGCTCGTGCCATGGCCAGCAGCGACGGGGCCATCACGGCGACTGCCCCGACCACGGTGAAGGCGAACCAGCCCAGAAAGAAGGTGGAGCGCGCTATGTGGGTGCTGGCCCAGGCGGCCGTCACCGCCCCGACCGCCTGCCCAGCGACCCCGCACCACAGCAGCGCCCCCATCGCCCGGCCCACCCCGTGGTCCGGGGTCCTCGTCTGGACCCGGGTGAAGCCCCAGGCTTCGGCTGCGGTTTGCGCCGCGGCCAGACCCACCAGGATCAGGACCACGGCCACGGCCTGCGTTCCGGTCCCCACCAGCAGGATGCCGACTGGCGCCAGCGCCAGGGCCGCCACCAGCACCCACCCCGAGACCCTTGCCCGCCAAACGCTGCCCACGCTGCCGAGAACCGAGCCCGCCCCGACGAGCAGGTACAGGACTCCCACCGCATTGGTGGGGACACCCAGCACTCGATGGGCGATCAGCACGAAGTAGACCCGCAGCCCGGTGACTCCGATCACGCCACACCAGAGTGCCCACGTGACCAGGCGCGTCAGGGGATCACCCGTGATCCAACGGAAGCCATCGAGAATCGGAGCCCACACGCCGGACCGCGCGATCCGCCGGGTGGTCTCCCAGCTGGCGGGCTGAGCCCCGACCCGCGCCAGCAGCACGGCCGACGCCACGAAGGTGAGTCCGTCCAGCGCCACCAGGACCTGGGGCCGGATCACGAGCAGCATCAGAGCACCCAACCCGGCCCCGGTGAGGATCGCCCCGTCGCCCACCGCCGTCAGCCAGCTGCTCCCGTCCGGCACCAGGCTTCCCGGGAGCACGTGCGGCAGCAGTCGGCGCCACCCGGGGTTGTACAGCGCGCTGGCGGAGCGGCTGATCGCGACCGCCGCCACCACCGCCCACAGGCCGCCCCTCACGGCGCTGGCGGCGATCACCGCCGCCAGCGCCGCCCGGACCAGATCCAGGGCGATGAGGCGCCGTCGGCGCTCACCTCGGTCTCCCAGCCGACCGCCGAACGGCAAGAGGAGGACCATCGGCACCGTCGAGGCGATCGTGATCAAACCGACTCCGGCCTGTCCCCCGAGGTCGTACCCGATCACCAGCAGCGCCGGGATCGTCAGGAAGTCGCCGTACCAGGACAGCCCGCCCCCGACGAAGAGCGCACGAAAGGCCGGGTATCGGAAGGGCAGCCACCGCGTCTGCATCGGCGCGCTCACAAGCAGCTCTCGCTCCTTCCCTGCCTTCGAGCCGGCGGTCAGTATACGGGCCCCCTGATCTCACGCCTGGCCCTCTCCCCGGAGATCATGGCGAACTCGATCGCAACATGTAAGTGACCTCCCCGTAACACTCTCGATAGAGCTTGGCTACGGATCCGTCACTTCGTTAGACTGTCGTCACAGGTGCTACCGAGGAGTCGCGGTAGATCCGAGGCAACGACAGGGAGAGCAGGCATGAGTGTTTGGGAAGGTACGGGCGTCTGGGGCTGATAGCCCCACAAAGCGGCAATTTTTCTACGAGCGTTCCTACTGCGCGAGAATCGGTAGGGCGGAGAGCAGGCCAATGTCGGCCTGCTCTCGCATTTTAATCACAGCCGTGAGGTCCACATCGGAGTGGGCCAGAAACGCGTCGACGCACCGGGGATCGAAGTCGGCGCCCGCGCATCGGCGGAGTTCACGGCGCGCCTGCTCCAGCGTCATCGAAGGGCGATAGGGACGGTCCGACATCATCGCGTCGAAGCTGTCGGCTATGGCGAAGATGCGAGCCCCGAGCGGAATCTCCTCCCCCCGCAGGCCCCGGGGGTAGCCGCGCCCGTCGAACCGCTCATGATGCGTCAGGATGATCTGGCGGGCGTGCTCCAGCTGGCGCACGTCGGCCACCATCTGGGCCCCGAGCTCGGGGTGGGTTCGGATCACAGCCCACTCCTCCTCCGTGAGGCTCCCGGGCTTGTGCAGAATCGCATCGGGGACGCCGATCTTCCCGATGTCGTGGAGGAGCGCCCCGTGACACAGGGCGGTGAGCTCGGGCCCGTCGATCCCAAGCCGCGTGGCCACCATGCGGGTGTACTCCACGACGCGTCGGCAGTGCCCCTCGGTGTCGTGGTCGCGCAGGTCGATTGCCTTGGACAGGCTCACCAGGGTGGCGTTGAAGCCCTCGGCGATCGTGCGCCCGTGCGCGTGCTGCTCGCGCATCCAGCGTCCGGTGGCGAACTGCACGATAGACAGCGGAGCCACGAACGTGAGCAGCGCCGCGATCGGGCCGATCAATCCGCTGGCCGCCACGACTCCGGCCCCGGTCAGCCCGTAGACCGCGTGGTATGGGGCCAGGCTCGAGGAGCTGACCATGAACATGCGGTTGCGGACGATGTTGGTCCCGAGGTCGAGTGACATCACCAGGGCGAGCAACCCATAGTTGACGAGCCAGCCGACCAGCGCCGCCGCCACGCCCGCTCCCACAAAGGCGACAGGAGATGTCCCCCACGCCGACCGCAGCTGGACGTAGATCGCGTAGGTTGCGCTGTACGCCACCACGACCATGCCGAAGTTGAAGATCAGCTTGCGCAGGTCGTAGTTGCGCCGCCAGAGGCACCCCGCCACGATCGCCAGCGCCGACACGAGGGCGGCAGGGAAGCCGAGCAGGAACGTGGCGCCCATGCTGACGTTGGCGGTGCCGGAGAAGTGAATGTTGTCGCCGCCGACCTTCAGCCCATAGGTCTGCAGCTCAAGCGACAGCAGCAGCACCGCCAGCACCGCGAGGGCGAGCGGCTCCTTCGGCCGACCGAAGGTCTCCGCGACCAGCACGGCACTCCCCAACCCCACCACCGACACCAGCACGTTCAGGGCAAGCGGGTGGGCGGGTGGGTGAGTTCTCTGGGGAACTCCGGCGGGCCTCGCCAGCAGCCGCCCCAGCGCCCGCGCCCGCGCCGAGTAGCCGGACCCGGGTACGGCTGGCACCGGCAGGGCTGCGGCAGCCATCTCGGCCGTGTCGCTCGCCATCACCTCACTCCGGCATCCGCGGGAGGGGTCGGTCACCGATGGGGAGCTCCGACAACGACCCCGCCGTCACCGCGCCCATGGTGTGCGTCCCCTGTGGTGCCGCCCGCGGCTTCGCTCCCGGCCGCGGTAGATGCCGACACGTCCGACCGGAGTGTAGGGGGGGATCCCATCGGTCACGAGATCGCGATCCGTTTCGCCACAGGCCCGTCACAGCCCTTATACACGAGTTCTCCACAGGTTCATCCCCGGGCCGGGGCCGGCCCCGCGAGCCCTCGGGAGCTCGACTCGGGGGCCGTCTGCGCCGGCGCACTGGGGAAGGTCGGGGGCGGCCGGCCGAGCGCCCCTCCCCCACCCTACTTGGCGTAGTCGACAGCCCGGGTCTCGCGCACCACCGTCACCTTGATGGTCCCCGGATAGCTCATCTCCGACTCGATCCGGCGCACGATGTCGCGGGCCAGCACGGTGGCCCGGGCGTCGTCGATGCGGTCGGGTTTGACCATGATCCGGATCTCGCGTCCCGCCTGGAGCGCGAAGCTGCGCTCGACGCCCTCGAAGCCGTTGGCGATCTCCTCGAGCTTCTCCAGCCGCTTGATGTAGCTGGACAGGGTCTCGCGGCGGGCCCCGGGCCGTGCCGCCGAGATGGCGTCGGCGCTGAGGACGGTGAACGCGATGATCCCGGTGGGCTCGATGTCGTAGTGGTGGGACTGGACGGCATGGATCACCGCCTCGGGGCGGCCCAGCCGGCGCAGGATCTCCCCTCCGATCACGGCGTGGGATCCCTCGACCTCGTGGTCCACCGCCTTGCCGATGTCGTGCAGCATCCCCGCCTCCTTGGCGAGGCGCTCGTCGACCCCGAGCTCGGCCGCGATCATGCCCGCCAGGAAGCCGACCTCCTTGCTGTGGGCGAGCACGTTCTGGCCGTAGCTGAAGCGAAAGCGCAAGGTGCCCACCAGCTTGACCAGCTCGGGGTGGACCCCCTGCAGGCCTAGCTCGAAGAGCGCCTGCTCCCCCTCTTCGGTGATCCGCGCCCCCACCTCGGTGCGCGCCTTGGCCACCATCTCCTCGATCCGGGCAGGGTGGATCCGACCATCCGCCAGCAGCCGGTTGAGGGTCACCCGGGCCACCTCTCGGCGGATCGGGTCGAAGCCGCTGAGGATCACCGCCTCGGGGGTGTCGTCGATGATGAGGTCGACTCCGGTGGCCGCCTCCAGGGCACGGATGTTGCGCCCCTCCCGACCGATGATCCGCCCCTTCACCTCGTCGTTGGGCAGGGGCACCACCGACACCGAGGTCTCCCCCGCCTGGTCGGCCGCGTGGCGCTGGATCGTGGTGATCAGGATCTCACGCGACTGGGCGTCGACCTCGCTGCGGAGCTCGAGATCGGCCCGACGGATCCGCTCTGCCTTCTCCACCAGGAGTTCGCGATCCAACCCGGCCAGGATCTCCTGGCGGGCCTCCTCGCGAGTGAGGCCGGCGATCCGCTCCCGCTCCACCTGCTCTTGTGCTCGGGCCGTCTCCAGCTCCGCCTGGACAGCCGCCAGCTGCTGCTCCCGCTCGGTGATCGCGAGGTGCCGGGTGGTCACCTCGTCCAGCCGGCGGTCGAGCTGCTCCTCCCGCTGCTGGACCCGCTGCTCCTGCCGGGCCGCCTCGGCCCGGCGCTCTCGCAGCTCCTCCTCGAGCGCCGACCGGAGCTTGAGGGCCGCGTCCTTCGCCTCGATCTCGGCCGCCCGCCGCTCGGACTCGATCTGGAGCCGGGCCGACTCCAGCTGCTCGACTCCGTGCCCCTGCTGGACCCGACTCTGACGTGATGCCCTGACCGCGTAGACGACTGCGCCCACAGCGATCAGGACGACGATGACCAACGCCGCTAGGAGGCCTGGCATGCCTCTCCCCTCGTGTGCAGGTGCGGCCTCGCACGTGGACGAGGCCAGCACGCAAGGACCGCCGCGACCCCGAGGGCCAGCGCCGGGCCACTGGATCAGAAATTAGGCCCGATTCTATCGCCGCGGCCCTCGCGGCCACCGGATCGCCGCCGTCGGGAGGCCCGGCGCCCGACGGCGGCGCGATCAGGCCGGGGCGGCCACCCCGGCCTGGTTCGGCTCGGGCACCGTCTCCAGCGCGGCGACCCCGAGGGCGCGCGTCCGCACCTGGCCGACCAGCTCCGCCAGCACGTCGGGATTGCTCTTGAGGAAGTCGCGCACGTTCTCCCGACCCTGGCCGAGACGGGTCTCACCGAAGCTGAACCAGGCCCCGCTCTTCTCCACCACCCCGCACTCCAGCCCGGCGTCGAGGGCGCTGCCCGCGAACGAGATCCCCTCGTTGTACATGATGTCGAACTCCGCGGTGCGGAACGGGGCGGCGACCTTGTTCTTCACCACCCGGACCTTGACCCGACTGCCGATCACGTCCAGGCCCTGCTTGATGGAGTCGACCCGACGGATGTCCATCCGCACCGACGCGTAGAACTTGAGCGCCCGACCCCCGGTGGTGACCTCGGGATTGCCGAACATCACCCCCACCTTCTCCCGCAGCTGGTTGATGAAGATCACCGCGCAGTTGGAGCGGGCGATGGCGGCGGTCAGCTTGCGCATCGCCTGCGACATGAGGCGCGCCTGCAGCCCCACGTGGCTGTCCCCCATCTCGCCGTCGATCTCCGCCTTGGGCACCAGCGCCGCCACCGAATCGATCACGACCACATCCACCGCCTGGCTTCGGATCAGAACCTCCACGATCTCGAGCGCCTGCTCGCCGGTGTCTGGCTGGGAGATCAGCAGGTCATCCGTCTGGACGCCGATCCGGGCGGCATAGGTGGGGTCCAGGGCATGCTCGGCGTCGATGAAGGCGGCGACACCGCCGCCCCGCTGGGCCTCGGCGATGATGTGCAGGCTGAGGCTGGTCTTGCCGGAGGACTCGGGCCCGTAGATCTCCACGATCCGGCCCCGTGGCACTCCCCCCACCCCCAGCGCCAGGTCCAGGGTCAGCGCCCCGGTCGAGATCGTGTCCACGTTGCGCAGCAGGGCCGCCTCACCCAGCCGCATGATGGCGCCCTTGCCGTAGCTCCGCTCGATCTGGCCGAGCGCGCCCGAGAGGGCGCGCTCCTTCTCCGTCGGCACCGACTCCCGCTCCTTTCCCCGCCCGCTGCTCGCCGACACCACCGTCATCGCTGTGGCCATGGTCTGTCTCCGGTGTGGGTTTGTCAACGCGGCCGCCGGGGGCCGGTGTCGGGCCCGGGGAACGAACGCGCGTTCGATTGTAGCAGCCGGGGAGATCCGCCGCACAGGCGCCGTCGACCGCGGCCAGCGGGCCGGCTACGGGATGCCACGGCCAGGCCGCAGCCCGGTGGCGGACTGCTGACCGCCCTCGCCTGGGGCGCGCCACCGGCTACCCTGACCGAGATGATCGGACCACGGCGCACGTTGGGGACCCTCGGCGTCGGCCTGCTTTTCATGGGCGGGCTGGCCAGCCCGATCCTGGCGGCGGGGGCACCGCCGGTGCGGGTGGTGAGCCAGGGCATCAGCATCCTGGTCCCCCCACCTTGGGAAAACCGGACCAGCCTGTTGGCGCGCGACCCGGCCCTGGCCCGCGAGGTCGAGGCGGGGGGACCGCCGCCGATCCTGTACCTCACCGCCCCCGCGGTGGAGTTCTTCCTCCCCAACCTCGTGCTGCAACGGGCGCCCACCACCGTCGGCGACCTCGCCCCCGCCCAGGTCCTCGCCGTCATCCACACCGAGCTGTCCCATCGGATCCCCAAGGGAGACTACCGCGTCACCGCCCGGCTTCCCGTGCGTGTCGGTGGCTACCCGGCCACCGGGGAGGAGCTGCGCGGCTCCCTGAGCGGGCCGGTGGCCGGTCACACCCTCACCGTGGCGGTGCGGGGGCAGCTCTTCTACATCGACGTGCGCGGCCGCCTCTACCTGCTCGGCTTCACGGTTCCCCAGAGCCTGTGGGGGCAGTACCAGGGTGCCTGGGTGACCATGCTGCGCTCGCTGCGCTTCGGCGCCTGATCCCCTCCCCCCCGCTCTCAGCCTCGCGCCTCGGCCAGCTCGCGCAGCAGCCGCAGCGCGGCCAGCACCGCGGCCCCGCGGATCGCCGCCCGGCCCAGGTCCTGCTCGTGGCGGGCATGGCGCTCGCCCCAGGGCGCGACCGCGGCCAGGTGCACCAGCCCCGGCGGCCGGCCCTCCGAGCCCGCCGGCCCGGCCACCCCGGTGATCCCCACCCCGATGGTCGCGCCCAGACGGGCGGCGACGCCCGCCGCCATCGCGCGCGCCACCGCGAGGCTGACCGCGCCCGCGCTCCGCAGCAGCTGCGGATCCACCCCGAGCTGGGCCAGCTTGACCCGGTCGGCATAGGCGATCACCCCGCCCACCACCACCTGCGAGCTCCCCGGCACCGCCGTGAGAGCCGCCCCCAGCAGCCCCCCGGTGCACGACTCTGCCACCGCCACCGTGGCGCCGCGTCCCCGGCAGGCGTCGAGCCCGGCCGCGACCTCGTCCCGCCACCCCTCCGGCAGCGCGAGGGACGGCGCCGTCACCTCTGGGCCGCGCTCAGAGCAGGTGCTGACGGTAGCGCCACACGTAGTCGGCGCCGCTGACCAGGGTCGCCGCCACCGCCAGGGCGACCACCGCGGTGAGGGCCCGCGCGAGCGCCGGATAGGGGCCCGCCAGGATCGCCAGCAGCAGCATGGCCACCTGGGTCAGCGTCTTCAGCTTGCCGAGCGGCGACGCCGCGATCGAGACCATGGCCCCACTCGCCCGGCTCCGCAGCACGGTGACCAGGAGCTCTCGCGCGACGATCACGAAGCCGACCCAGGCGGCGATCCGGCCGTCGCCCACGAGCACGAAGAGGACGGCGATGACCAAGAGCTTGTCGGCCAGGGGATCGAGGAACGCCCCCAGCGCCGTCACCTGGCGGCGGCGGCGCGCCACCGCCCCGTCCAGGGTGTCGGTGACCGCCGCCAGGCAGAAGATGGCGGCGCCGATCTGGTCGTGGGCGGGCAGGCCGGTGCCGAGCACCCAGAGGAGCACGGGGATCGCCGCCAGCCGGGTCAGGGTGAGACCGTTGGGAATCGTCAGCCGGCGGCTGAGCGGGGTGCCGCGCCCGCCGGCCGCGTCCACCCCCTGGGCCGGCTCCGGCCCCTCGCCGAGATTGCCCTCACGCCCCTCGGCCCGCTCGTCCCAGCCGGTACGCCGGCGGGGGGCCGCGGGCGCCCCGGCGGGCCGGATCGCGGTCACCGGTAGTTGGTGAACTGGAGCGGGACCGGGGCGTCGTACTCGCGCAGGTCCTGGATCACCGCCTGGAGATGGTCTTTGTCCTTGCCGCTCACCCGCAACTCGTCGCCCTGGATGCGCACCTGCACCTTGGGATGGCCGGCACGGATCCGCTTCACGAGGCTGCGGGCGAGCTCCTCGTCGATGCCGCGCTGGAGGGAGAGCAGCTGACGCACGTTGCCCTTGGCGGCCGGCTCCACCTTGCCGGGACGCAGGATCTTGAGCGAGAGCCCGCGCCGGACCAGCTTGCCCTGGAGGACGTCGAGCATAGCCTGGGCGCGCTGCTCGGAGCTGGTGAGGACGGTCACGCCGTCGTCGCCCAGGGTCACCTCGGCGGTGACGTCCTTGAAGTCATAGCGGGTGGCGATCTCCCGCTGCGCCTGCTGGACGGCGTTGACCAGCTCCTGGTGGTCGAACTCCGATACGACGTCGAAGGAGTGCTCGCTGGCAGCCACTGTCACAGGGTACTCGGCGCCCCCCGCGGCGGGGAGCGCCGCGGCCAGCGTCCGAGCGTCAGCGCTCCTCGCTGAGCCCGGCCAGCAGCTCGTCCACGTCCGGGAGCGACATCAGCACCTCCCGCGACTTGCTCCCCTCATAGGGGCCGACCACGCGCGCCTCGGCGAGCTGGTCCACCAGGCGCGCCGCCCGCGTGTAGCCCACATTCAGCTTGCGCTGCAGCAGGGAGGCCGCCGCCCGCCCCTCGGTGGCGACAACCCGCGCCGCGCGGCCGAACAGCGGATCGCGCTGGACCACGCCGTCCCGCTGCTGGGGGCTGAGCTGGGTCATCTCCAAGATCTCCTCCTGGTACCGCGGCGCCCCCTGGGCCTTCCACCAGCCGATCAGCTGGTCGAGCTCCCGGTCGGAGACGAAGGCCCCCTGGAGCCGGGTCGCCTTGCCGGCGTCGATCGGCAGGTAGAGCATGTCGCCCCGCCCGAGCAGCTTCTCGGCGCCCATCTCGTCGAGGATCACGCGGGAGTCCACCCCGCTGCTGACGGCGAAGGCCACCCGGGAGGGAATGTTGGCCTTGATCAGCCCGGTGATGATGTCGGCGGAGGGCCGCTGGGTGGCGACGATGAGGTGGATGCCGACCGCCCGGGCCAGCTGGGCCACCCGGCAGATCAGCTCCTCGATCTCGTTGGCGGCCACCATCATGAGGTCGGCGAGCTCGTCGATCACGATCACGACCCGGGGAAGGGGCTGCAACCCCAGCTCGGGAGCGCGCTCGTTGAAGATCGCGATGTTGCGAGCCCCGTGACCGGCGAAGAGCTTGTAGCGCTGCTCCATCTCGGTCACCGCCCAGCGCAGCGCCGCGACCGCCGCGTCCGGCTCCACCACCACCGGCACCAGCAGGTGGGGCAGGTCGGCGAAGTTGCTGAGCTCCACCCGCTTGGGGTCCACCAGGATGAGGCGCAGGTCGCGAGGCGTGCCCTGGAGCAGAAGGCCGGCGAGCACGGCGTTGATGCACACGCTCTTGCCCGAGCCGGTGGCGCCCGCGATCAGCAGGTGGGGCATCCGAGCCAGGTCGCCGATGACCGCGTGCCCGCTCACGTCCGCCCCCAGCGCGATCGCCAGCCCGCTCGCGACCGAGCTGAACGCGGGGCTCCGCACCACCTCCTTCAGCGTCACCAGCTGGGCGGCCTTGTTGGGCACCTCGATCCCGATCGCCGACTTGCCGGGGATCGGGGCCTGGATCCTGATCGGGGCCGCCAGGGCCAGCGCCAGGTCGGTCTGATAGGTCACCACCTTGCGCACGGCGACGCCGGGGCCGGGTTGGAGCTCGTACTGGGTGACGGTCGGGCCGGCGTTCACCCCGACCACCCGGGCATCAACTTGGAACGCCTCCAAGGTGGCCTCGATGGTCTGGATCCGAGACCGGATCTCCTCCCGCAGCCGCTCGCGCTTGCCGGTGACGGTGTCGAGCAGGTCCTGGCTGGGCAGGTGCCAGTCGGGCTCGACCTCCTCTTCGGCGAGCGGGATCGCACCCGGCCCCGCGCCCTCCACCGCCGGCGAGGCGGGATCGCCGGCGGGGCCGCCCACAGGCTGCTCCCCCGGAGCCGGGGCGCTGGCCGGGACGGTCACGAGGGCGGCCGTCAGCGAGAGAGGGATCCCCGGCGGAGGCGGGACCCCCGAGGCGGTGATCGCGGGGGCGACCGCGGAGCCCACGACCTCCCCGTCGTCCAGGCGCTCGAGGCCCTCGAAGACCCGCTCGAACCGACTCAGCACCCCGACCTCCGCCTCCCCCGCGATCCCCTTGGCCACCGCGACCGGGGCGACCGCGGGGAGGGACGCAGGCGGCACCAGGCTAGGGGGGGGCGGGAGCCCGCGCGCACGGGGCCCGGCTGCCAGCGACGACCGGGCGCGCGCCCGGAGCCGACCGTCGTCCGACGGAGCCGCCCGGAACGCTCCGCCCATCCACCGTCCCGCTCCCACCGCGGCAGGGCCCCAGCGCGAGGGGCTGAGGTCGAGCGCGAGCACCAGCCCGGCCAGCCCCACGGCCGCCAGCACGACGACCCCGACGGGCCCGCCGGTCCGGGCGGCCAGCGGCGGGCCCAGATGGGCCCCGACAAAGCCGCCGGGTGAGCCATGGACCAGGCCGAGCAGCCCGGCGGCGGCTCCGGTGGCCGCCACCAACCCGATCGCCCCGGCCGCGCCGCGCCCGCGTCGGTGCCACCCCAGCACCCGGCTGGCCACGCCGATCACCACCACCGCCAGCCCCCAAGCGGCCAGGCCCAGGAGACCGAAGGCCACCCGCGCGAGCGCGGCGGTGACCGGAGCGTGGGGCAGCGCCAGCGACAGCAGCAGGACCAGGCCGACCGCGAGCAGGCCGAGCCCTCCCAGCTCCCTCCGCTGCGCGACGGTCAGCAGCGGGGGCGCGCTGCGGGTGCGCCGGGGTGGGGCGCGGCGCGGCCGGCGGCCGCCCGGGGGGCGGCGGCTGGTCGGACGGGGGCGGGGCGAGGCGGGGCGCCGCCGGGTGGTGGCCATGGGAGCAGGGGTGAAACGTGGACGGGGGCGCGGCGAATGGCCGTTCGGGCGCAGTCTAAGCCATCCGCACGGGCTCCGGGCCGTTCCGCCGAGAACGATCACCCATGAATCAGGCGCCAGCCCCACCCCGGCGGGGCCAGCGCCCGACCCAGGATCACCGGCAGGCGCTCCCGCTGGGCCCCCGCGCGCACCACCACCGCTCCCACCCGGGCGCCCCGGGGCAGGGGCAGCCGGGGTCGCCAGCGGTCGGGCATGACCGCGAGCACCCGCACGGGAAGTCCCATCCACCCGACCAGGTGGACGCTCCCACCCGCCAGCAGCGGCACCGGCCGCCCCCAGGGCACGACCAGCGCTCCCAGCCGCTCCCCGACCGCGATCGGGCGCCGCCGCCGGACCTGGCGCAGCGCGACGGCGAGCAGCCGAGCCGCGGTCGACTCCGCCTGCGCCAACGGGGCGCCTCCCCGCGCCCCCAGCACGGCTCCCACCACCTCCACCCGGGACCCACCGGCCCGATCCCGGGCCGCGAAGACGAGCGCCCCCCCGGCGATGGGAGTCCAGCCCGTCTTGACCCCGACCACCCCGTCCTGCCCCAGGAGACGGTTGTAGTTGAAGACGCGGCCCGCCAGCGGAAGCTGGACCCAGGGCCGGTCCACGATCGCGGCGAAGACCGGGTTGCGCAGGGCCACCTCCGCCAGCCGGACCTGGTCCACCGCGGTGCTGCGGGTGCCGGGGTCGAGGCCACTGGCGTCCGCGTAATGGGTGTGCCCCAGCCCCAGCTGACGCGCGGTGGCGTTCATCCGGGCGACGAAGGCCGGCAGCGAGCCGGCATCCCATCGAGCCAGGATCTCGGCCGCATTGTCGGCGGACGGCACCAGCAGGGCCTCCAGCAGCTGGAGCTCGTCGATCCGCTCGCCCGCGCGAACCACCAGGGTCGAGTCACCGGCGGCGGCCTCGCGCTGCTGCGCTGCGGCGTCGGCCGCGGTGAGGATCAATCCCGGTCCACCCGAGGCACGGCTGCCCGCGGGTCCGCGCAGGGGATGATCGCGGAGCAGGACCAGCGCCGTCATCACCTTAGCCACGCTGGCAATCGGGATGGCCGGCTGGACGGCGCTGCCCGCCATCGGCCCGACACCGGCGATCGCCACGCTCGCCTGGCCCCGCCCGGGCAGGGGCAGCCGCACCCGGGGAGACGACGGCACGCGGGGCAGAGCCATCACCGGACGCAGGGGCGGCGACGGCCCCGCCACCCGCACCACCGCGGCCAGCGCACAGGCGGTCACGACCAGGCCCACGGTTCCCATCCAGCCACGCCGCCCCACCCGCGTCAGAGCTCGCTGATCACCGGCAGGATCATCGGCCGCCGCTGCATCCGGTCCAAGAAGAGCACCGCCAGCCGGTCGTGGATGGCAGCCCGCAGCCCGGCCGGGTCGCTGGCGCCAGCATCCTGCCGACACACCTCCAGCACCGCGGCCCGCGCCTCCGCCAGCAGGGGCGTCATCCGGGCCCCCCGGGCGAAGCCGCGCGAGACGATGTCGGGTCCGGCCACCACCACACCCCGCTCTCGGTCGAGCGCGACCGATGCGATCACGACGCCGTCCTCGGCCAGGGTGCGACGGTCGCGCAGCACCACATGCTCGACGTCGTCGGCGTTGATCCCGTCGACGTAGGCGTTGCCGAAGGGCACCCGGCCCTCCAGCCGGAGCCCGTCGGAGTCCACCTCCACCACCTGGCCGTTCTCCACGATCCCGATCCGGCTCGGGTCGATCCCGGCCTCCCGCGCCAGCTCGGCGTGACGCCACAGATGGCGTGGCTCCCCGTGCACCGGCACGAACGTCTCGGGCCGGATCAGCTCCAGCAGAAAACGCAGCTCCTCCCCGGCGGCGTGGCCGCTGGCGTGGACGCCGTCGCGGCTGGTGGCATGCATCCGCACCCCCTGGCGCACCAGGCGGTTGACGGTCCGCTGCACCATCAGCTCGTTGCCGGGGATCGGATTGGCGGAGAGCACCACCGTGTCGCTGGCCCGGCTGGTGACGAACGGGTGGGTGCCCGACGCGATGCGACTCAGTGCCGCCAGCGGCTCCCCCTGGGCGCCGGTGCACACGAAGCAGAGCTCACGGTCGGGGATGCGCTCCAGCTGGCGCGGCCAGAGCAGGGCATCCGAGGGAACCCGCAGCCAGCCCAGCTCCTGCGCGGTGGCCACGTTATCGAGCATGCTCCGGCCCACCACGCAGCAGCGCCGTCCCGCCTCCAGGGCGGCGTCGACGGCCTGCTGGATCCGGGCGATGTTGCTGGCGAAGGTGACCACCAGCACGCGCCCCGGCGCCCGCTGCGCGATCGCGCGCAGAGCCGGCCCCACCGTGCGCTCCGAGGGAGTCACCCCGGTGAGCTCGGCGTTGGTGCTGTCGCTGCAGAGCAGACGCACGCCCCGGCGTCCGATCGCGGCCAGCCGATCGAGGTCGGGAGGCGCGCCCTCGACGGGGGTGGCATCCAGCTTGAAGTCGCCGCTGTGGAGGAGGGTGCCCGCAGGGGTCTCGATCGCCAGCGCGAAGCTGTCCGGGACACTGTGGGTGACGTGGAGGAACTCCACCGTGCAGGCTCCCAGCCGCACCCGGTCCCCGGCGGCCACCGTCCGCAGGTCCGCCGACCCCTGGAACCCACGCCGCCGCAGCTTGTGGCGCAGGAAACCGAGCGCCAGGGCGCTGCCGAAGACCGGCACGGGCAGCCGGGGGAGCAGGAAGGGGAGCGCCCCGATGTGGTCCTCGTGACCATGGGTGATCAGGATCCCGCGCACCCGCTCGAGCCGCTGCAGCAGGTAGGTGATATCGGGGATGACCAGATCGACTCCCAGCATCTCCTGGTCGGGGAACATCAGGCCGCAGTCGATCACCAGGCAGTCGTCGCCCACCTCCACCACGGCCAGGTTCTTGCCGATCTCCCCAAGCCCCCCGAGGGCGACGAAGCGCAGCACCCCGGGCGCGGGAGCCGCCCGCGGCGCCGGCTCGTGGCTCGAGGCGAGGTCAGAAGAGGGCAAGCTGCTGGACGTCGGGTGCCGACTCGACCGGGGACGCCGCCTCCAGCTCCTGGAGCAGCTGATCGAGGCGGGCGAAGTCCTCGCGCAGGGTGGCCAGCAAGCCGCCGTTGTAGAGGGCGGCCGCGGGATGATAGACGGGAAGGTAGACCCGTCCCTCGGTCCGGATCGGGCGCCCGTGGCAGCGCGAGATCGGCTCGGCTCCCGGCACCAGTCGCGCCAGCGCATGGCGCCCGAGCAAAAGGATCACCCGCGGGCGGATCAGCGCGATCTGGAGGTCGAGGTAGGGAGCGCAGGCGGCCACCTCCTCGGGCAGGGGGTCGCGGTTGAGCGGAGGCCGCGACTTCAGGACATTGGTGATGAAGATGTCGTCCCGACTCAGGCCGATGCCCTGGAGCAGCCCGGTGAGCAGCGAGCCCGCGGCCCCCACGAAGGGACGGCCCTGACGGTCCTCATTCTCGCCAGGGGCCTCCCCCACCGCCATCAGGCGGGCGGTGACCGGGCCGGTCCCGGGCACCCCCTGGATCCGGCTCCGGTGCAAGGGGCACCGGGTGCACTCCCTGACCGCCTCGGCGACGGCGTCGAGCCGGTGCTGCCGTCCGACGGGATCGGCGTCCAGCTCCGGCACCCGGCGATTATAGAAAGCGGGCCTCGGGCGCTCCGCCGGGGGCGCGGGTGGGCGGCCGGGCCCCGGGTGCGATCCGCCGCCCTTGACAGGAGGCGGGAGGCGCCCCGAGCCTTGGGGGCGGGACCGGTGGCGGGCCGGCGCCCGGTCGCCCGCGTGAGGAGGGACGGCATGCGGCTGCGGATCTTCGTCGAGCCTCAGCGCGGAGCCACCTACGACCAGATCCTGGCCCTGGCGACCGAGGCCGAGGCGCTCGGCTTCGACGGGTTCTTCCGCTCCGACCACTACCTCACGACCGATGGGGCCGATGGCTGGCCGGGCCAATCGGACAGCTGGACGACGCTGGCTGGTCTGGCCCGCGACACCCGCCGGCTCCGCCTCGGCACCCTGGTCACGGCCGCCACCTTCCGCCTCCCCGGCCCGCTCGCGGTCGCGGTGGCCCAGGTCGACGCCATGAGCGGTGGGCGGGTGGAGCTGGGGCTGGGGGCCGGCTGGCACGACGTCGAGCACCGCGCCTTCGGGATCCCCTTCCCGCCGGTCGCCGAGCGCTTCGACCGCCTCGAGGAGCAGCTGGCGATCCTCACCGGGCTGTGGGCCACGCCCCGGGGCGAGAGCTTCAGCTTCACCGGCCGCCACTACTGGCTGGAGGCGAATCCGGCGCAGGCGCGCCCGCTCCAGCAGCCCCGGCCGCCGATCATCGTCGGCGGCGGCGGCCGTCCCCGCACCCCGCAGCTGGCGGCCCGATTCGCCGACGAGTACAACATCGCGTTCCAACCCCTGTCGGGGTGCCGGGCCGCCTTCGAGCGGGTCCGGGCCGCCTGCGATGCGAGCGGCCGGGACCCGGCCAGCTTGCGCCTCTCGGTTGCCCTCACGGTGTGCTGCGGGGCCACCGACCAGGAGGTGCGCCGCCGCATGGATCAAGTGCAGCGAACGCCCGCCGACCTGGCCCGGGCCGGGGTCGGCGGCCAGCCCGCCCAGGTGGTGGAGGCGCTGGCGGCGCGGGGCGCCTTGGGAGCCGACACCCTCTACCTGCAGCTGCTCGACCCGACCGACCTCGACCAGCTTCATCTGATCGCCGCCGAGGTTGCGCCCCAGCTGGGCATGGCCGATCCCGGCGCCTGACTCCTCGGGGGGCGCGAGGCGGCCTCCGCCCTCGACCCCGGGCGGCCGCGGTCGCCTGCGGGTGGTGGCCGCGGCTAGCCCGCGACCGGCGGCGGCCCGACGGCCGCGGGGTCAGGGCGCGCCGACCGCCGCTGGGGGGAGGCGACCAGGTAGTAGACCCCGCCGATCGCGCAGATGAGGACCATCACCAGCAGCGTGAGCCAGTCGAAGTTGAAGAGCTCGCCCTTGGGGCTGGTCAGCCCGGTGGGCACCACGATGTTGAGCAGCATCAGCACGCCGTAGACGAGCGCGCCGATCAACACCGGCCACTCCCATCTCCCCAGCTGGAAGGGCCCGCTGGGCCGCCAGCCGCGCAGCCGGGCCACGATCGCGGCCAGCACCACCATCTGGAACGACAAGTAGATGCCGGAGACGCCGAAGGACACCAGCGCCGCCAGCGCGTTGACGTTGGCGGGGTAGGTCACGAAGGCCACCTGGATCGGGCGGGTCGGGGTGAAGTGGACCAGCAGGGTGAAGAGCGCCGGCAGCAAAGCGCCCAGCAGGATGGCATAGACCGGGGTCTTGAAGCGACGCGAGATGCGACGCAACAGGCGGCTCCCGGGGATGGCGCCGTCGCGCGCGTAGGAGAAGGCCAGCCGCGCTCCCGCCCCCTGCACCGCGGTGCCACAGCTGAAGAACGCGAAGCAGACCAGGATCAAGATCAGGTCCTGGATTCCGGCCACGTGGACGTTGGCGCCGAGGATGTACGGGACTCCGCCGCTGAGGGAGGTGGCGGCGGTGAACTGGTGCGCGCCCGCGGGGATGGCGAGCAGGAGCGCCCCCACCAGCACGAAGCTGGCGATGCCGCCGACCAGCAGCGACGAGGTGATCGCGCGCGGCACCTGGCGACTGGCGCCGCGAACCTCCTCGGCGACGTCGCCGGCCGACTCGAAGCCATAGAAGATGTAGACGTGGGCGAGCACCGCCACCAGCGCGGCCCCCAGCCACCAGTTGCCGCCGAAATTCACCCCCAGCGGGTTGTGGCCGAGATGCTGGGTGCCCTGGGTGCTGAACAGGAAGCCGAGACCGTGATGGAATCCGACCGCCGCCAGCAGGATCGCGATCCCGAAGGTGCCGAGGATCTCGACGTACACCCCGACCCGGGAGATCCGCCCCAGCAGGCTGACGCCGGCCAGGTTGAAGAGGGTCTGGACCAGGATCAGCAGCAGGGTGAAGAGCAAGATGGTGTTGGGATCCGCGGCGTTGATGCTGGCGCCGAACAGGTTGTGCAGCAGCGGCGCCGCGTAGATGACGAACCCGGTGTCGACCGAGGCCACCGTGATGATCAGCGCCCAGCCGTAGATCCAGCCCACCCACCACCCGTACCCCTGACCGAGCAGCTGCTTGCTCCACTGGAACAGAGCGCCCGCGATCGGGTAGCTGCTGCCGAGCTCGGCGAAGATCAGCGCCACCAGCAGCTGCCCCAGCACCACGATCGGCATCAGCCATAGGTACCGCGGCCCTGCCGCCCCGGCCCCGAGCGCGAAGAGCGAGTAGATCCCCACCATCGGGGAGAGGTAGCAGAAGGCGACCGAGAAGCTCTCGAAGAGGCTGAGGACACGGCTGAGCTCCTGGCGGTAGCCGAACCGCGCCAGCTGCGCGGCGTCCGGGTCGGTCTCAGCGGGACTGGCGACGGACCCCTCGGTGGACGTCATCTCGCACCTCCTCGCACCCGTGTCGCTCCCCCCTCACCGGCGTGCGGCCACCATAGACAGACCGTCCCCACCTGTCAACCGCCGCCCGGTCGCCGACCCCGGCCGCAGAGGCGACGGGCTCAGGCCGCGGCCACCCCCACGCCCATCAGCCGCTCGGCGATCTGGACCGCGTTGAGCGCCGCACCCTTGCGCAGGTTGTCGGCGACCACGAAGAGGGAGAGCGCCCCGGGCTCACCCAGGTCCTCGCGCAGCCGCCCCACCCAGACCGCGTCGGTGCCCTCGGCCGCCAGTGGCGTCGGGTACTCGTCCGCGGCGAGGGAATCCCGCAGCGCGACGCCCGGCGCCGCCGCCAGCACCGCGCGCGCCGCCTCCGGCGAGACCGGACGCTGGAACGCGGCCCAGACCGCCTCCGCGTGGCCGATCGCGACCGGAACCCGCACCGTGGTGCAGCCGATCGGGAGCTCCGCCAGGTCCAGCAGCCGGCGTGTCTCCCACACGATCTTGCGCTCCTCCTCGGTGGCGTCGCCATCCGCGCGCCAGCCTCCCGGGACGACGTTGCCCGCGAGCGGATGAGGGTAGGCCGCCGCGGTGGGGCGCTGGTGGCGGGCCAGCTGGGCCGACTGCCGACGGAGCGCCTCGACCAGCTCCCGGCCCGAGCCGGAGGCGGCCTGGTAGGTGGCGACGTGGAGCCGGCGCAGCCCGAAGGCCCGGTGCAGCGGCGCGATCGCGACCGTCAGCTGGATCGTCGAGCAGTTGGGGTTGGCGACCAGCCGGGGGCGTCCCTCCAGGCAGGCCCCGTTGACCTCGGGCACCACCAGCGGAACCAGAGGGTCCTGGCGGAACGCTGCGCTGTTGTCGACCACGGTGACCCCGCCCGCGGCCGCCCCCGGGGCGAGCTCCCGCGCCACCGCGGCCCCCGCACTGAAGAGCGCAAGATCGCAACCGGCCAGGGCTGACGCGTCGGCGAGCCCGACCGGGTGGACCCGGCCGCCGAACTCGAGCTGGACCTTGCCGGCCGACCGCGGCGACGCCAGGCAGCGCAGCTCCCCCACCGGGAACCGGCGCTGCTCCAGCACCTGCAGCAGGGTGCGCCCGACGACGCCGGTGGCGCCGACGACGGCGACGCTGAGGCCGGCCCGGGCACCCGTCATCGCGGCCGTCCGGCTCAGCCCCGGGCGCCGTTCCCGCTCGCGGCCATCTCCAGGATCGCCTGCTTGCGGGAGAGGTTGACCCGGCCGCGGTCGTCGATCTCGGTCACCTTGACCATGATCTCGTCGCCGATGTTGACGACGTCCTCGACCTTGCCCACCCGCTGCTCGGCCAGCTGGGAGATGTGGACCAGCCCATCCTGCTTGGGCAGGATCTCAACGAACGCGCCGAAGGGCATGATCCGAACCACCTTGCCCTTGTAGATCCGTCCCACCTCGACGCTCTCGGTGAGATCACGGATCATCGCGACCGCCCGGTCCATCGCCTCGGGATCGACCGTGGCCAGGAAGACTCGGCCGTCGTCCTCGATGTCGATCTGGGCGCCGGTCTCCTCCTGAATCCGGCGGATGGTCTTGCCCCCGGGGCCGATCACGTCGCGGATCTTGTCAGGATTGATCTCGATGGTGGTGATCCGCGGCGCGTACGTCGACATGGTCTGACGCGGCTCCGCCAGCGCCTCGGCCATCTTGTCGAGGATGTGGAGTCGGCCGACCCGAGCCTGCTCCAACGCCAGCCGCAGGATCTCCGAGGTCAGCCCCTGCACCTTGATATCCATCTGCAGGGCGGTGATCCCCTGGCGGGTGCCGGCAACCTTGAAGTCCATGTCGCCGAGGGCGTCCTCCATCCCCTGGATGTCGCTGAGGATCTGGTAGCGGGAGGGGTCCTGGTCATCGGTGACCAGCCCCATCGCGATCCCGCCGACGGGTGCCTGCAGCGGCACCCCGGCGTCCATCAGGGCGAGGGTGCTGCCGCACACGCTCGCCATCGAGGTGCTCCCGTTGCTGGAGAGAATCTCGGTGACGATCCGGACCACGTAGGGGAAGTCGTCGGTCGGGGGCACCACCACCCGCACGGCACGCTCCGCGAGGGCGCCGTGCCCGATCTCGCGCCGGCCGGGAGAGCGGAGCGGCCGCGCCTCCCCCACCGAGAAGGGGGGGAAGTTGTAGTGGTGCATGTAGCGCTTGAAGGCGTCCAGGCCGAGCCCGTCCAGCTTCTGCTGGTCGGACATCGTCCCCAGCGTGACGATCGAGAGCGCCTGGGTCTGCCCGCGGGTGAAGACAGCGCTCCCGTGGGTGCGCGGGAGCACGCCGACCCGGCACCAGATGGGACGAATCTCGTCGGTGCGCCGTCCGTCCGGGCGCAGCCCCTCGTCGAGGATGGCCCGCCTCACCGCCGCCTTCAGCACCGAGTCGAAGGCCGAGTGCAGCTCTTTGTCGCGACCGGGGAACTGGGTCTGGAGCTCGGCCACCGCCGCCGCGCGGAGCGCGTCGATCTGGGCCTCGCGACGGGCCTTGTCCGCCTCCCGGAAGGCCTGGTCGAGGCGACCTTGGACCTGGGTCTGGACCGCTGCTTTGACCTCCGGCGGGGTTCCGACCTTGGGATAGGCGGACTTGGGCCGCCCCACCTTGGCGACCAGGTCGTCGATGATCCCCACGATGGTGGCGATCCGCTCCTGTGCGCGCTGCAGCGCCTCGACGATGGTCGCCTCAGAGACCTGGAGCGCCCCCGCCTCGACCATGTTGATGGCCCCGCGGGTGCCGGCGACCATCAGGTCGAGCTGACTGCGCTCCATCTCCGGCATCGGCGGGTCGAGTCGGACGACCCCGTCGAAGAGGCCGACGCGAGTCGCCGCCACCGGCCCGGCATGGGGGATGTCGCTGATCGCGACCGCGGCCCCGGCCCCGATCATGGCGAGCACCGAGGGGTCGTTGATCTGGTCGGCGGAGAGAACCGTGGCGACGATCTGGACGTCGTTGCGAAAGTCCTTGGGGAAGAGCGGTCGCATCGGCCGGTCGATCATGCGCGCGGTCAGGGTCGCGGCCTCGCTCGGGCGTCCCTCGCGGCGCATGAAGGCGCCGGGGATCCGCCCCAGGGCATAGAGCTTCTCCTCGTAGTCGCAGGTGAGGGGGAAGAAGTCGATCCCCTCGCGGGGGGACCGGCTGGCGGTGGCGGTCACCAGGACCACCGTCTCCCCCTGGCGCACCCAGACCGCGCCGTTGGCCTGTTCCGCCATCCAGCCCGTCTCGATGCTAAGCGTGCGTCCGTCCAGGTCGGTCGATACGACAGTTGTGTCCACGTCTATGCTCCGGTGCTCGGTGGCCGACGGCGGCCGGGCACCGCGCCGGATCACGAAGCGGCCACCGCCCGTGGTTAGGGGTTGGGGACGAGAGCTGAACCAAAGTTCGGCTCCGATCGCCAATCTCTAACCGACGAGACGTAGGCTCCGCGAAGCGGGGAGCGTCCGAGCGCCGTGATATGCAGAAGGGGTGCGCGGTTCGCTGCGGGAGCCACCGCGGGCCTGCTGGCCTCAGCGCCGCAGCCCCAGCTCGGCGATCAGGCTGCGATAGCGGGTCACGTCCCGGCGCATGAGGTAGGCCAGCAGCCGACGACGCTTGCCCACCAGCATCAGCAGCCCGCGACGGGAGTGGTGATCCTTGGTGTGCCGCTTGAGGTGCTCGGTGAGCTGACGGATCCGCTCGCTGAAGATCGCGACCTGAACCTCGGGGGAGCCGGTGTCGGTCTCGTGCCGACGGTGACCGCCGATCACCGCCGTCTTGGCCTCACCCTCCAGCATGCCATGCTCCTCGTTCGTTCTCGGTCTCAGGCGCGCGCACGCGCAACCTCACGCAGGGCGCCTGAGCGCCCCGCCCACTATACCAGCCGGGGTCCGGCCCCAAGCCGGGGGCGCCGCCGGCGCCGCCGGCCGGTGCCGGATCCCGAAGGCGGGGCAAGCGGGCGGGTCGCGCCGGGTCCGCGGGCGCCGCCCCCCATCGTCACCACCGGCATCGCCCGAGAGGCGGTGGGCACGAACTGCATCGCCCCGGTCTCCAGCAGGTGGGCCGCGTCGACCCGGGGGAGATCGGGGGCTCCCAGGCGCCGGAGCTTCTGCCACTTCTCCCCGTCGTCCTCGCTGAGGAAGGTGAGGGCCCGCCCCTTGGCGCCGTTGCGGGCGGTGCGCCCGACCCGGTGCGTGAGCCACTCGGCTGTCTCTGGCAGCTCGTAGTTGACCACCAGCGCCACCCGCTCGACGTCGATCCCCCGGGCGGCCACATTGGTGGCGACCAGCACGGTGACATCGCGACTTCGGAAGGCGGCGATGGCGCGGTCCCGCGCCGGCTGGGAGAGGTTGCCCTGCAGCTCCGCGGTGCGGTGGCCCAGGGCGGCGAGGTCGCGGGCCAGCTTCTTAGCTCCGTGCTTGGTGCGATGGAACACGATCGTGGAGGCGGCGTGCCCCAGCAGCTGGCTGAGCACCGCCACCTTCTCCGCCCGCGGCACGGCGAGCAGACCGTGCTCCAGATCGGAGGCGGCCGCCGGCGCCAGGGCCACCCGCGCGGGGTCCTTCAGATGGGTGCGGATCATGGACTCGACCCACCCCGGCATGGTCGCCGAGGCGAGCACGGTCTGGCGTCGCTGCGACGATGTGCGACGGTCCGTGAGCCGGGTGATCGTCTCCACGTCCTTGGCGAAGCCCGCGTCCAGCATCTCGTCGGCCTCGTCCAGGACCAGGTAGTCGACCCCGCCCAGCGCGGCGGACCCGCTGCCGCAGAGGTCGACCAGACGGCCCGGGCAGGCGATCACTACATCGGCTGTGCGCAGGTCGCGGATCTGATTGGCATACCCGACCCCACCCATCACCAGCGCCGCCCGCAGCGGAGTTCCCAGCCCCCGGAGCACCATCGCGATCTGCGATGCGAGCTCGCGGGTGGGGGTCACCACCAGGGCGCGCGGCCCCCTGGCCTGGTGAGCGCCGAGCCGGAGCGCGAGCGGAACCAGGAAGGCCAGGGTCTTGCCCGATCCCGTCGGGGACTGGATCACGCAGTCGCGACCGGCGCTGAGCGCCGGGATCGCGGCGAGCTGAACCGGGGTCGGGGCGGTGATCCCCTGTCCGGCGAGCCGGCTGAGAAGCGAGGGGGGCACGCCGAGATCGGCGAATGTGGCCACGAGACACTCCTGGGACGTCAGAGCGCCCCGTGCAGCCTCGTCCAGCCGGATCGGAACCTTCGAGGGGCTTCCGCCGCGGCGGCGGGACGAGGGATCGCCACAAGGTCACGTCCGGTCCCAGCCGGCCGCGCCCCCATGGTAGCAGCCCGCCCGGAGGGCCCCCGGGCGCCCTCGCCGCCGGGTGGGTCCGTTGGCACCCGCGTCGGCGCCTCAGCCGCCCCGCCTATCCCGCTATGCCGCTCAGTCGGGCCGGGTCGAACGCCCCGGGCAGGAGCCGGCTGGCGCCGTGCTGGACGAGGTCCGCCGCGATCGCGCCGATCGCGGGCGCCATCTTGAAGCCATGGCACGAGAACCCGGCCAGCACCACGACCTGGGGCAGGGCGGGCAGCACGCCAACTACCGGGTGGCGGTCGGCGGAGTAGCCATCCTGATAGACGGTGATGCGCGCTGGGCCTGCCTCCAGGCCGTCGAGCCAGCGGTCCACCAGCGCCCGAATCGCGCCAGCCTCCGACTCCGAGGTGTCCCGGTCCAGGTGGTCGGGGTCGTCGACCCGGGTCTCCTGAAAGTCCACCATCACCTTCACCGACGCGCCGTCCACGGTGGGGAACCCTGAGAGATCGCTCTCATCATCGTTGCGGATGAAGACCGGGAAGCGATCGGGAGCGGCCGCAGCCGGATCCCGTGCCAGGTACCAGGCCGTCATGTGCCGGCGCGGCTGTACCCCCTCCCCCAGCTGGGGAAGCAGGCGCCCCGCCCAGGCCCCGTCCGCCACCACCACCCGGCCGACGCGATAGCTGCCGCTGTCGGCCCGGAGCCGCACCCCGTCCCCGAGCGGCTCGATCGATCGGACCCGGTCGAACCGGCGGATGACCGCCCCATGGGCCTCGGCCATCCCGGCCGCGGCGGCGACGGCCGGCTCACAGCGCAGGAATCCCGCGTCCCGCTCCAGGATCGCCACCTGGTCCGCCCCGCCCCGGTGCAGCGGGTGCAGTCGGGCCAGGTCGGTGGCGGTGAGACACACATGGGAGATGTCCTGATGCTGCACCGCGTGGAGGGCGCGCAGCATCGACCGGGCACGCTCGGGGCCGATCAGCAGCACCCCGGTCAGTGTCAGCAGGCTGCGTCCCGCCTCCTGCTCGAGCCGCCGCCACCGGTCGAGGGCGTCGCGGCAGATCTCGGCGTACCAGTCGCCCCAGTCATCGGTGACACGAAAGATGCGCGTCTCGCCGCCCACCGCCCCGCGATCATGCCCCGGGGCGAACTGCTCGAAGCCGAGCACGCGCACGCCCCGGCGGGCCAGCTCCCAGCAGGTCATGCTGCCCATGGTGCCGACCCCGACGACGCCGACCTCCGCGTCCTGCATGGCCCCCCCGGTCACCTGAGTCGATGGGATCGCAAGTCTAGGGACGAGGTCGCAGCCGGTCAAGTCAGCCCCAGTCGCGCGCGACGGCACCCACCCCCTGGGCGCCCCCTTCCCGATCAGGAGCCCCGAATCCAGGGTGCTGGTGCTCGAGCCGCTGCGGTCGAGTGGCGGCCGGCTCCCCGCGCGGTCCGGGCAGGGTCACGGCGGCCGGCCCCGTGCACCGCCCACTCCTCGGCCCCAATCCGGGGCGCTGCGCCCGTCTGGAAGGTCTGCCGCAGGCAGTCGCCGGCCTGGGTTCCCAGCGGCTCATGCCGGCCCTCGGACACGAGGCTGGGGATCAGCGCACCCGCCGGGAACGGGTGCGCGCTGGTCCACCGAGACGACGCCCTGGCGATGGTGGCCCTCCTGGGCGGGGGGACTCCGACGGGGCCACGCCGTGCGGCACCACTCGGGCGGCGCCGACCCACCTCTCCCGGCACGCGCGGGCGATCGGCGAGGCGAGCACGGCCTGCCGGGCGTCGGTCGGATTCACGTTGCCCATCGGCCGCCGAGGGCGCCGCCGGCCGCCTCCCTGACCCGCCCGATTCACCGCGTCGGACCTCGGGTTCCTGGGGTGGCTAGAGGGATTTGAACCCTCGACCTCCAGGGCCACAACCTGGCGCTCTAACCAGCTGAGCTATAGCCACCGCGCGGAGATCGATTATAGGTGGGCCATGCGAACCGCCCCGATCGCCGTCGACCCGTCCCGGGACCGACGTCACATGACCCACGCGCTGCGGCTGGCACGCCGGGCTGGGGCGCGCGGAGAGGTCCCGGTGGGCGCCCTTGCGGTTCTCGGCGAGACGGTGGTGGCCGCCGCCGGCAACCGGGTGGAGGCATCCCAGGACGCCACCCAGCACGCCGAGATGGTGGTGCTGCGCCGCGCCGCCGGCCGTCTCGGCTCCTGGCGGCTGCTCGAGGTGACCCTGTACGCGACCCTCGAGCCCTGCCCGATGTGCGCCGGAGCCGCCGTCCTGGCCCGGGTCGGCCGAGTCGTGTACGGGGCCCACGACCCCCGCTGGGGTGGGGTGCTCTCGGTGCTGCCGGTGCTCACCGACCCACGCGGCAACCACCGTCCTCCCGTCACCGCCGGGGTCCTTGCCGACCCCTGCGCCCAGCTCCTGCGTCAATTCTTCGCCGCCCGCCGCGCGCCCGCCGCGCCCGGCTGAGGGGACGCCGCGCCCGGGTCGGGCCCTCGGCGGGGGGATCCGCGGGTGGCCCGGCGGCGCGCCGCCGGGACCCCTCCCCGTCCCCTCCTGCCTCGCGGGCGATCGGCTCAGCGACTCCCGAAGTGGATGCGGGATGGCGGCCGCGCCCCCCCCCGCCGAGCTCGCCGCCGATCCGCGCCAGCGGGCATACTGGCTGGGTCTGGGAGAGGTGTCCGAGTGGTTTAAGGTGCCGCTCTCGAAAAGCGGTGTGGTGCAAGCCACCGTGGGTTCGAATCCCACCCTCTCCGCCCCCAGCGGGACGCGTGCCGAGCGGTGTCGGCGCGGCCGCCACCGCCTACAATCCGGGCCGGGAGCGGTCGCCTAGTTGGCCGAGGGCGCGGCACTGGAAATGCCGTAAGGGGGCAACTCCTTCGAGGGTTCGAATCCCTCCCGCTCCGCCAGCCGCCGACCCGTCCCAGCCCATCGGCAGCTGGCGGGGGCCGCCACCGACCCCCGATCATCGGAGCGGCGCCGCCCGCCGCACCTCCGAGGAGGGCCTCATGCCCCGTCCCCGCTACCAACCCCTGTCCGAGTACGGCATCATCGGCGATCTCCACACCGCCGCTCTGATCGACCGCAGCGGGGCGATCGACTGGCTCTGCGCCCCACGCTTCGACAGCCCCTTCGTGTTCGGCCGGCTCCTCGACGCCGACCGCGGCGGCTCGATGACGGTGGAGCCGAACGACCCCGCGGTGCCCGACAGCCGACGCTATCTCGAGGGCACCAACATCCTGGAGACGGTGCTCAGCACCGCCCGGGGACGGCTCCAGCTCACCGACTTCATGGTGGCGCGCGAGCATCTCATCCACCCCGACGACGACCACGTGCTGGCGCGCCGGCTGGTGGCCCTGGACGGCGACCTGGACGTCGTGGTCCGGCTCGATGCCCGCTGCCGCTACGGGCAGGCGTCCGCCCCGGCCACGATCGCGGGGGACGGGGGCCGCTGCCTACTGATCCGACATGACGAGACCGTCCTGCACGTGGACGGGCACACCGGCTGGGAGGCCGACGGAGACACCGCGGTGCAGCGCCTGCGCCTGCACGCCGGCGATCCCGCCTGGGTGGTGCTCAGCTACGACGCTGGCAGCCCGCGCCACCGCGAGCGCCGGCTCCACCAGCTGCTCAGCTCCACCCAGCGCTACTGGGAGCGGTGGATCGCGGCCTGCGACTACGACGGCCCCTACCCGGGGCTGGTGCGGCGGAGCGCCCTGACGCTGAAGCTGCTGATCTACGCTCCTGAAGGATCGATCGTGGCCGCCCCCACGACCTCGCTGCCGGAGTGGATCGGGGGCGGGCGCAACTGGGACTACCGCTACACCTGGCTGCGCGATTCCGCCTTCCTGCTCTACGCCCTGCAGGTGATCGGCTACCACGAGGAGGCCGGGCGCTTCATGGGCTGGATCGAGCGGGTTCACCAGCGCCAGCCCCAGCAGTTTCGGATCATGTACGGAATCGACGGCCGCAGCGAGATTCCCGAGATCGAGCTGAGCCACTTGGAGGGATACCGGGGCTCGCACCCGGTGCGGATCGGAAACGGCGCCGCCGACCAGCGCCAGCTCGACATCTATGGCGAGATCATCGATGCCGCCTATCTCCACCACCGCTTCGGCCGCGGGCGGCTGGGGCCGCTGCGCACCACCCTGCTGGCGATGCTGGCCGCGGTCTGCGATCGCTGGACCGAGCCGGACAGCGGCATCTGGGAGGTGCGGGGCGGCCCCCGCCACTTCCTGTACAGCGCGCTCCAGTGCTGGGTCGCGCTCGACCGCGGGCTGCGTCTCGCCGACGACCTCGGCGCCGAGACCAGCACCCGGCGTCGCTGGGCGCGCACCCGTGAGGAGATCCGCCACGCCATCCTGACCCGAGGCTGGAGCGATCAGCTGGGATCGTTCCGACAGGCGCTCGACGAGGACGCCCTCGACGCCACCAGCCTGATGCTGCCCCTGGTGCGCTTCCTCTCGCCGATGGACGCCCGGGTCAAGCAGACCGTGGCCGCGATCCAGCGCGACCTCACCGACCCCCACGGTTTCGTCTACCGGTACCGCGCCGCCGACGGCCTGAGCGAGCCCGAGGGGACCTTCATGCTCTGCTCCTTCTGGCTGGTGGACGTGCTCGCGCTGCAGGGGCAGACCTCGGCCGCCCGGGAGCTGTTCGAGCGCCTGGCCGGGTACGGCAACGACCTCGGCCTGTTCTCCGAGGAGGTGGACACCAGCACCGGATCGATGCTGGGCAACTTCCCCCAGGCGTTCACCCACGTCGCCGTGATCAACGCCGCGGCCCACGTCGAACGGGGCGCCCGCCCCCACCCCTTGCTGCGCCGCGGCTGAGGCCGCGGCGCCGGGACTCGCGGGGGGCGCGCCCCCGGCTCCGACCCGAGACGGCACAATGGGCCGGTGCCTGCCCACGATGTCGACTTCGACCCGGTCGACGCCCTCACCGTCGGAGTCGCCGGGGAGCCGGGCCACCGCAGCTTCTTCCTCGAGGGGTGGTCGGGACCGCGCAGCTGCACGTTGGGAGTCGAGAAGGTCCAGGTGCTGGAGCTCGGCCGCCGCCTCCTTCAGGTGCTGGGCGAGACCGGCGAGCTGCGAGCGGCGCCCGCGCCCCGCACCGTGCCGGGCTCCCCGCCCGGCTGGCGGATCGGAAACATTCAGGTCGCCATCGACGAGACCGCCCCCCGCTGCGTGTTGGTGGTGGAGGAGCTCGACCTCAGCGACGTCGAGGAGGAGGACGGCGAGGATGCCGGGGCCGGCGCCGACGTGCCCGAAGCGGATGCGGGCGAGGCCGCGGTGCTGCGCACCGCCCGCTTCGTCGCCGACCTCGCCCAGGTGAGGGGCCTGGCCGCGCGCGCCCTCGAGGTGGTGGAGGGCGGTCGGCCGATCTGCCCCCTGTGCCAGCGGCCGATCGACCCCGCCGGCCACCTCTGCCCCGCCAGCAACGGCCACCTGCACGGGTGAGCCGGGCCGACGCCGGCGCCGGGCCGTTCCCGGCCAGCACGCGGATGCCGCAAGCCGCTACCGTCGTCGGAGTCCGTCCGCCGACTGTGGAGGCCCCTCCGATTCCCCACGCCGCGCCCCCTCCCGCTGCCACCGGCCGCCCAGCCGGCGGCCGCGCCCTCGGGCTCATCGTGGGGCTGGTGGCGGCCCTCGCCCTGGCCGGGTGCGGCGGGCGCTTCGACGCCGGCCGGGCGCCCACGGTGGCCACCCCCCGGCCCACGCCGGTGGTGACGGCGGCGGCGCCGACCGCGACCCCGTGCGTCTCCCCCGCCTCGCAGGCGACGGTCCACCTGCCGGGAGCCCGAACTCTGGCGGACGGGCTGCAGATCCTGGATCGCACGCGGGGCACCGGCCCGGTCGCCACGGACGGCTCCTCCCTCAGCGTCCTGTACACGGGCACGCTTGCCAACGGCACGGTCTTCGATGCCAGCAGCCGCCACGGCAACAAGCCGTTCACCTTCACCCTCGGCAAGGGTCAGGTGATCGCCGGCTGGGACCAGGGTCTGGTGGGAGCGCGCGCGGGCGGAACCCGAGAACTCGTGATCCCGGCCTCGCTCGGCTACCGGTGCACCTCGCCGGGGGCGGGCATCCCCGCCAACTCCACCCTGGTGTTCACCGTCCACCTCGTCTCGGTCCGCTGACCCTCGGCGGGGACGCCGCCCGGCCCGACTCTAACCCGGGCGGGTGGCCCAGGACGCATCCTGGGCGGGGAGGGCGCCCGCGCCGGGCTCAGCCGAAGCCGCCCCGCAGGCGCGGGGGCAGGAGCTGCGCGATGGCGCGCATGATCTCCTCTCCAACCTCCTGGTTGTTGCGCCCGGTGGGGACCAGGGGATCGCCCACCCGCCACTGCAGGGGCCCGCGCCGGGGCACCCAGGCCCCCCGGGGCAGAGCGACCTCGGTCCCGATCACCGCGCAGGGCAGCACCGCGGCCCCGCTCGTGCGGGCCAGGAAGCCGGCGCCCGGCCCGGGGCTCTGGAGCCCGGGCGCGCGCCCCCTGGGGCCCCTGGTCCCCTCGGGGAAGACCAACAGGGCCCCGCCGTGGGCCAGCACCGCGAGGGCGCCGCGCAGCGCCAGCCGATCGCTGGTGCCCCGATGCACCGGGATGCAGTGGCAGCGGGTGAGGTGCCAGCGGAGCACGGGATTGCGGTAGAGCTCCGCCTTGGCCAAAGCGTGGAGGTCGCGGGGAAAGAAGCCGCCCACCAGCAAAGGGTCGAGATAGCTGTGGTGGTTGCAGCAGACCAGCAGGGGACCGGATGGCGGCACCCGCTCCAGCCCCGTGAGCGTCAGCTGCCGGCCGGCCAGCCCGCGCATGGAGGCGCGCAGCGACACCTGGGTCGCCCGCATCACCCAGCCGGCGCGCAGGTCCAAGCGAACCCCAGGCGGCAGGGCACGGGTCATCCGTACCACCCGAGGCAGTCGACGATGAGCTCGACCTGGCCGGCGGCGTTGTAGAGGTCGATCCGGCCGTCCGGACCGACCGGCACCACGACCAGGTTGCCGGCGCTCGCGCCCGCGGTCCAGTTGAGGTCAGAGGTGGGGGGGCGCGTCGACCCGTCCGCGAAGGCGGTGAGAAAGCTCGCCCGCGTCCCCGCCGTCGCGGTCACGTGCAGCACCACCGCCTCGACCCCGGTGGCCGGGAGCCCGGCGCGCCCGCCCACCGGCAGCGAGAGGACCGCACCCTGCCCCAGCGGCGCCCCCTGCTCGGGCTGCCCGCTGCCGGCCCGGGTATCCGCCATCCGGAACGGAACCACCGGGTGAAGCTGCCCGCCGGCGCCCGCGGGCGCGGTCCCGGCGGTGAACCATCCGTCCACGTCGATGAGCACATCGGTTCGGCCCGCTGAGTTGCGGATGGTCACCGCCCCCCCGGGTCCGAGCCCGACCACCACCCGGTTGGCCACCGTCTCGCCGGGGGCGAAGTTGACGGTGGACGCGAGCAGCGCCGGGGAGCCACTCGGCGAGACGGTGAGGTACCCGCCAGCGGTGGGGTCGGTGACGGTCAGGTTCAGCATCACCGCCGCGGCGCCCAGCAGCGGCACGCCCGCGGTGCCCGCGACCTGCACCGTCAGAGCCGCGCCGGGGCCGAGCGGGGAGCCGGCCCCGGGCGCGGTCGCATGGGGCCGCGTATCGGCGATCCGGGAGGGGATGACCGTCTCGAAGAGCCCCGCCGGCCCCGGCGCCGTCGGCGTGGCCGTCGGTGTCGGCGTGGCCGCCGGACTGGGCGAGACGCTGGGGGTCGGAGGACTCAGACCGGGGCCCGCGGTCGGGACCGCTCCCGCCCGGGCGGGCGACGGCGAGGCGGAGGCCGGCGGGGTCGCAGAGCCGCTGGGAGTCGGAGCCGAGATCGGAGTCGGGACCGGCTCCGCGGTGGCCCGGGCGCCCACCCAGCCCACCAGATCGGCCACCACCTCGACCGAGCCCGGCCCGTTGGCCACCACCACCTCGCCGCCCGCGCCGACCGCCACCGGGACCAGGGTGGCCGTGGTCCGGCCGGCCGTGAAGGTGACGGCGGCGGCGAGCGGGCGCGGCTGACCCGCGGGATACACGGTGAGGAAGCCGGAGCCGGTGGGGTGCACCACTGTGAGGTTGAGGAAGACGGCCCCGACCCCGGAAACCGGGACCCCGGCGCGGCCCGCCACCTCCAGGGTGAGCGAGCCCTGGGCCGCCAGCGGGGAGCGGGCCGCCCCCAGTCCGGTGCGGGTGTCCAGGATGCGAACCGGCGTGAGCGCATGCATCGGGCCGGCACCGAGGTAGAGGAACTGCAGCGACGGGGCGGACACGGTCGTGCCCCGACCGACCGTCAGCGCCACCGGCACCGATCCGCCCGCGGGCATCGGCGGGCTCACCGCCACCACCTCGGTCGCCGAGACCACCCGCAAGGATGCCCGGCGCGGGCCGAAGTGGACGGCGGTGGTGCCGCCCAGGCCGGTGCCGCTGAGGGTGACGGTGGTCCCCCCAGCCACGGGACCGGAGCTGGGAGCGATCTGGGTGACGTCCGGCGGACCGACCAGCTGGGAGCCGATCACGGTGAGACAGGGAACCCGGGGCGACTGACCGAGGGCGGCCTGAAGGGTCCCCCAGGCGACCGCGGGCGCGAGGCCCGCTCCCGGCTCGTCCATCGCCCCGAGGACCATGATCGGACCGCGAGCAGCCAGCGCGGGGGTGGCCTCCGCCCAGCGGTTGAGCGCCGCCCACTCCCCGGCCATGGCGGGGTAGTAGATCTCCGGAAGGGCGCATGCGGCCGGCAGTCCGTAGGCGACCTGGTAGATCTGAGCGGCACTCCAGCCGCCGGCGCCGACCACATCGTCGCCATAGTCGGCGAGCAGGCCGGGGATGCGGGGGTCGAGGCACGAGCGGGCCGCCCCGCTCGGATCGGTGACGGCCCCGAACCCCGCGACGAACGCCATCGTCGGCACCGGTCCGTACCAGTTCCCCGACCCCGACTGCTCCATGTCGCTGGCCCCCCACACCGTGACCGGGGCCGCCCGGCCCGGGGTCGCGACCGCTGCCACCACCTGACTGGCCCAGGCGGAGCCGGCCTGGGCCATCTCGGCCGGGGTGAGGGCGTCGGCGGGGGGATCGGCCGCGGTCAGGCTGTTGCTGGTCCCGGCCGCCAGCCGGATCGGCGGCGAGGCCGCCCCGTGAGAGCTGGCGTAGCCGGCGAGCCAGGCGTCCAGCAGCGGAACCAGGTCGGGGTCGGGGGTACAGTTGGTGTCACCGAAGAGCTGGGTGCCGAACTGGCGGGGGGGCGCGCTGCTGGCGAGGAAGCAGGGAGCCCCGAAGTCCAGCACCACGATCCCGGCGGCCCGGGCGGGCTCGGCCGCCCCGTATGCGTAGAGGGGACAGCCGCTGCTCGAGCTGACGCGGCAGGCGAGCAGATCGCCTCCGTAGACGTAGTAGGAGGAGGTGGCCACCGGCGCGACGCCCTCCAGGCCCCCGGTGGCCGCCGCCCGCGGGCCGCGCGCCCGGGGCGGGACGGGGGCGGCCGGGACCCGGGCGCCGGCCGGGACCCGGGCGCCGGCCGCGCCGCGGGTGATCGCGATCCGCTGGCCCCGCCCCGCCACCATCACGGTCGTCCCCGGGTCCCGGGGGTCGGTCCCGCTGACCACCCAGCCCTCCGCAGCGGTGTGCCAGCAGCGCCAGGGAGTCACCACCGCCGAGCTCACGGGCAGGTCCAGACAGCGGACCGGCCCCACCCCCGCCAGCCGCACGGACGCCATCCGGGCTGGGGCCCGGTCGCCGACGCTCGCCGGAGCGGCGTCGCCGGTGGCCGGGCCCAGCGCCGCTCCCAGGGCCGCCACGAGGGCGGCGAGGGCGAGCACGGGACGGGGGAGCGCGGACGTTTTGGAGTGGCAGGTGGAGGGGACGACGTCACGGCTCCGGCGGAGTCGGCCGGGGCGCCCGGATCATACGGCACCCGGCGGGACAGCCCGGCTGGTGCCCCCTGGTGGATTCGAACCACCGGCCGTCGCCTTAGAAGGGCGCTGCTCTGATCCGCTGAGCTAAGGGGGCGGTGGCGGCATTGTCGCGCGCCCGGGCGAGCGGCCACCGAGGCCGCCCACCCGATCCCGTACGATCGCCCGGTGGAGCAGCCCCGGCCGGACGACCTGCCGACGCGCTGCTACCTCGTGCGCCATTGCGATGTGGAGAATCCCGGCCGCGTCATCTACGGGCACCTGCCGGGCTTTCCCCTGAGCGCCCTCGGGGTGGCCCAGGCCCACCAGCTGGGCGCCTTCTTCGCCGCCACCCCGGTCCGCGTCATCCTCACCAGCCCGCTGGAGCGTGCCCGCCAGACCGCGGCGATCATCGCCAGCCACCTGGAGGGGGTCCCGGTCGCGGTCACCACCGACCTGGTCGAGGCCGACTTCGCCCACTACCTCCAGGGCATCCCCTACCGCGACATCGTCTGGCGGCGGCCGCGGTGGTGGGTCCACATGGCCTGGCCAGGCCTGCTCCCCGGTGACGAGCCGATGTCGCAGATGGCCCAGCGGGTGGGGCGGCAGCTGGAGCGGGTGCGGGCGGAGCACCCCGGCGCCGGGGGCATCTGCATCAGTCACGGCGATCCCATCCAGGCCTTCTGGGCCACCTGCGACCACCGGCCGCCCTGGGCACTGCACCGGCTCCAGTGCGCCAAGGGCGGCCTGCTCGCGCTCGACTACAGGGGCCGCGAGCTCCGGGCCAAGACCTACCGCGCCCCCACCGCCGCGCCCGCCGTCGAGGCCAGGGGCGGGGAGCCCGAGCCGGTCTCGACCCAACACCCATGAGTTACCGGGCGAGACGAGGCGAACCGCGTCGGCGGGCCGGGGCACGGGCTGGGGCCAGGCGCGGTGGTCGGGAGGCGTGACCCGGTAGGGGCTCATCAGGCGCGTGACCACGCGGAGCGCGGTGCGCAGACGGCGGCGCGGGAGGAGGACGCGCCCGATCTCGGCCAGGGTGACAGGCAGGGCCACGCAAAGGTGGGGCGTCAAGCAGCTCCCTTACTCCCAACTCCCTCGGCCACGGCGAGTGGTGGACGGGGCGTCTCGCCGGTGGACCCAGACGAGGCTAGCCGGGGCCGCGTCCGAGGCTCGTCACCTCCTCAGCCCTGGCGGCGGGAACGAGGATGGTGAGACAGTCGCCATGCTTGAGTTCGGTCTGCCCATTGGGGGTGAGTCGCTGCCTACCGCGCTGGAGCACCACCACGAGTGAGGCCTGAGGCCAGCGGACCTCGCAGACACGCCGACCTTCGTAGCCGACGGGAACGACGACAGCCATAAGCCGATAGCCTTCGAGTGGGTTGCTCGCCTGAACCGCGTTGGGCACGCGACCCGCGGGCAACTGGGCAACCTCCTGTGTCTCAGCCTCGGTGACCACCTTTCCGAGGCGGGCGGCAAAGGCTCGCATGACATCCCGGTCTGATATCCAACCAACCATGGTCTGTCCGTCTGGGCCCATCACCGGAAGTCCCGACTGGCCGTAGATCGCGAGCTGGCGGAGCGCCTGATCCAAGGTCTCCTCGCCGAACAGAGCCTGGGGGCTCGCGCTGGCTCGACCGCCTGACTCATGCGCCCCGGCAGGTGCGGCGATCGGATCCGGAGATGGCGATGAGACCGCCTCGGCCACCACCGGAGGCAGTCGTCTCATCACCTCCGAGACCCGCAGCTGCTGGAGCAGAGTGGCGGGCTTGGGACGGTCGATGTCGACCCCCCGGCGCAGCAGCTTGGTGGTGTAGATGGTCCCGTAGCTGAGACGCTGGGAGACGGCGGTGGCAACGGCGACCGCCAGCATCATGGGTAGGACCAGGGAGTAATCTCCCGTCATCTCCACGGCGGCGGCGATGGCGGTCAGGGGTGCCCTCGCCGCCGCCGCGAACACGGCGCCCATCCCGACCATGGCGAAGACTCCGGCCGCCCCCGCACCGGAGCCCAGCAGGTGGTGGGCGATCAAGCCGTAGGCCATGCCCAGGGTGGCCCCAACAAAGAGAGACGGTGCGAATATCCCGCCCGAGCCACCGATCCCCATCGTCAGGCTGCAGGCCACGATCTTGCCTGCGGCCAAGGCCACCAGGAACCACAGCACATAGCCGCCCGCGACCGCCCTCTGAAGCACGGGGTAGCCCACTCCGTACATCTGAGGCAGTGCCAGGAGGAGCAGCCCCAGGGCCAGACCGCCTACTCCTGGCCGCAGCCATTCCGGCCGGCCCCGCCAGAGCCAGTTCCAGAAGTCCTCCATCCTGTAGAGGGTCTTCTGAAAGGCGATCCCGACAAGCCCCGCAGCCACTCCCAAGCCGATGCAGAGGAGGTACCCGGTGGTCGATGGCAGCACGAGATGGGGTAGGGTGAAGAAGGCGTGGGAGCCGAAGACAGCCTGTCCCACGGCGTCCGCCGCCATGGACGAGATGAGGACCGCCACAAAGGCCTCGGTGGAGATCTCCCGCAGGATCAACTCCAGGCCGAAGAAGACACCCGCCAGGGGCGCGTTGAAGGTGGCGCTGATCCCGGCCGCCGCCCCACAGGCCACCAGCAGTCTCATCCTGGTCTCGGCCATGCGGACGATCTGGCCGAAGGTCGATGCCAGCGCCGATCCGATCTGAACGATCGGGCCCTCGCGCCCGACCGATCCACCACCGCCTATGCACAGCGCCGAGGCCAGGGCTTTGACGACGGTGACCTGGGGGCGGATCCGGCCACCTCGCTCCGCCACCGCCATCATCACCTCGGGGACTCCATGCCCCCTGGCCTCAGGGGCCCAGAGATAGATGATGGGCCCATAGATCAGACCGGCGATGACGGGCGCGAGGACTATGAACCAGATCCCGAGACCGGGAAAGTGAGGACTCGGAACGAGCCCGAACTGACCGAAGGTGGCCCGGCCGGTGATCAGCCAGGTGAACAAGTAGATCAGGTACCGGAATGCCACCGCGCCCAGGCCTCCGCCCAATCCCACCAGGCCGGCCAGGAGGAAGAGGGCGAGCCGATTGCTCCTGACCCAGATGCCCAAGGCGCGCCACTGGGACGGGGAGACAGGGAGGGACGCGACGGAGCGCTCGGCTACCAGGCGCAGGCGCGATATCGAGAGGACTGGCCTCAAAGCCGGGAGATCCCCTCCAGCAGAACATCCAGCGCCTGCCGGATGTTCGACCATCGGAATCCCGCGGGCGCGACAGCTCCGTGCAGCAGCAGGCCGTCACCGAGAGCCAGCAGGATGGAGGCGAAGGCGTTGTCGGGAATCGCTCTCAGCTCCCCGCTCTCCACCCCCTCTCGAATCCACTCCCGCAGTCGGGTTCTGCGCCTCTCCATCGCCTGCACAAACCGGTCCCGGACCTCCACTTCCGTGAGCATGGCCGTCCACAGATCGGCTCGCACCTGCACTAGGGCGGGATCGTCCGCCCGCTCGAGCATGGCCCGGGTGAAGAGGCGCAGCCTCGCCCGCGGCGAGGCACCCGAGCTCGCGAACTCGTCCATCAGCTGGTCCCACCCGGCGGCCTCGTCATCCAGCAGAGCCAGCAGCAGATCGCGCTTGCTGGGGAAGTACACGTAGAAGGCGCCCTTGCTGACACCGGCCTCCGCACAGACATCGTCGATCGTGAGGTCCCGGTAGCCACGGCGCACGGCACACTTCCAGGCGGCCGCGACGAACTCCTGGCGGCGCTGCTGACGGGTAGCGGAAGCGAGTTTGGGCATCCTACGTCTGATTATACAAAGCAACCGACTGGTCGGTCATTATTTCAGCCGAACGCGGCCCCTGCCCCTAGTCTTCTGGCCACTCGCGCAGACGTCTCAATGGGGTCCCCACAGACCCTGCTCCCAGGTGACGACTCGGAGAGTCCACCAGCGCACTCCCACTGGGGATGTCAACCCGAGCCTCGCTGACAAGAGCTCGCCGCGCATTGGTGTCGCGCAAGCGGTCGTTTAGGCTACGAGAGGCCGCTTCGAGGCGGCTCCGGAGGGCGGCTGGTGACCCGGACCGACGGCGACCCCGTGGTCGGCTAGGTCCGCGTGTCCACCGAGGAGCAGGGCGACCTCGGCGCCGGCCTCGAGGCCCAGCGCCCGGCGATCACGGCCACCTGCCGCGCCCGAGGCTGGCGGCTCCTCGGCCTCCACGAGGACGTCGCCAGCGGCACGGCCCTTGCCAATCGGCCGGGCCAGGAGGCCGCCCTCGCGGTGGTCCGTCGCGGGGAGGCCCGCGGGCGGGTTGTCGCGAAGCTCGACCGGCTCAGCTGGAGCGTCATCGACGCCGCCCAGACCGTCGAGCAGGCCCCGCAGGATGGGTGGAACCTCGTCGCCCTCGCCCTCGGGGTCGACTTCTCCACCGCCGCCGGCACCGCCATGGCCCACATGACCGCGGTCAGCGCCGAGCTCGAGCGCCGCCTCCTCGGGGAGCGGACCCGGGCCGCTCGTGCCGTCAAGCGGGCCCAGGGGGTCCGGCTGGGCCGACCCCCTGAGGTGGCGGCGAACACGGCCGCGACCATCTTCCGGCTCCCCCGCGCCCGCTCGACCACGACGAGGATCGCCCGGCGCCTCGAGGCCGAAGGCGTCCCCGCCCCGCGCGGCGACCTCCGGTGGCACGCGGCAACCGGGGCGCGGCTGATCGTGCGCCAGGGCCGGAGCCTCAAACGGGGTGACCGGCCAGATCCTCCAGGCCTCGTGCCGCCCGTTCCGGGGTGCGTAGAGGATCGTAGGGCGTCTGGAAACGCTACCGTGGCGCCCATGCACGCGGCCGGGCCCCCCAGCGGCCGGAGCGGGGCCGGGCGGGCTGCGGCCGGCCCCGCCTCTTCTGCTTGAAATGCCGCCTCTCCCCGACCAGAACCCGGCCGCCCGAACGTCTGGGCATCGTCCGCAGTGTCCGCGGTGGCGAGAGTGGGGCCGTCAAGGGATACCCACCCGCCCTCCCCTTTAGAACCCTCCCCGGGTGTCCCCCTGCGCCAGCGGCACGCCGGCAGCTGTGACCAGCGCCTGCAGCGGCGCCGATCCCCCCCGCGCTCGCGCCTTCGAGATCGCCACCGAACTCGGCACCTGCACCCCACGTCGGGCCCTTCCCAGACGTCCTGCGGTGAGTTCCGGCACGACCCCCTCGTAGTCCGCTTCCCGGAACAGGGTCATCGCCAGCACGGAGTAGACGACCATCCGCGCTGGCCACAGCCGGTGGCGCACCTCACGCGTCCCAGTGGCCTCGATCGCCTTGTCCACCACCTCCTGGGGATACGGTCCCGTCAGCACGCCCAGGGCGATCCGGTCGCGCAACCGCCGGTCGCCCCAGCCGGCAAGCCGGTAGGCCCGCTCTCAGCCGGGGGGGGGTGGCTTCGCCATCGGCACCGGCCGCAGCCGGCGCCAGAGCATCCGCAGGGGGTCGAACTGGCGGTCGGCGAGCCGCTCCTTGAGGGGGATGATCGCGTTGTCGGTGATCTTGATGTGCTCGGGGCACACCTCGGTGCAGCACTTGGTGATGTTGCAGAACATCACCCCGGCCTCCCCCGCCAGCTGGGGCAGCCGGTCGGCCACGTCCTTGGGGTGCATCTCCAGCGAGGCCAGCCGCACCATGAAGCGGGGGCCGAAGAACTGAGCCTGGCCCTGGTGCTCCCGCAGCACGTGGCAGACGTCCTGGCAGAGGAAGCACTCGATGCAGCGGCGATGCTCCTCGACCCGCGCGATGTCCGCCTCGTGGATGATGAACGGGGCCTGCTCGCCGGGCGCGGGCGTGAAGGGCTGGATGCTGCGATTCACCTCGTAGTTCCAGCTGACATCGGTGACCAGATCGCGCACGATCGGGAAGGCCTGCATCGGCTGGACCACCACCACCGGGTCGGTGGGACGCATCACCGCCTCGATCCGCGTCTTGCAGAGCAGAGCCGGACGCCCGTTGATCTCGGCCGAGCAGGAGCCGCACTTGCCCGCCTTGCAGTTCCAGCGGCAGGCGAGGTCGGGAGCGCGATGGGCCTGGATCCAGTGCACCGCGTCGAGGACCACCATCCCCTCCTGGAGCGGGACCTCGTAGTCGACGAATCCGCCCCCGGTGGCGTCGCCGCGCCACACCCGCAAGGTGGCCGACCGGCCGGTGACGCCGTCGTCGTAGGTGATCCGCAGGCTCGGGAGCGGATCCGGGGCGGCGGTCATCGGTCGCCCCGGTTCGTCCGCCCGGCGGACTGGCGCCGGTCGGCGGCGTCGGCGAGCGCGGTGGCCGCCACCCGGGTCTCCCCCTCGGTGAGGTGCCGCAGCGGGGCTGGCATCGCCTCGATCGGCACCGGACGAACGGCCATCTGGTCTCCCTCGGCCCCCCGGGCGACGAAGTTGACCTGACCCAGCTCGGGGTCGCGCTCGGGGAAGTCGAGCCGCCACTGCGATCCCCGACTCTCGCGGCGCTCCAGCCCGGAGCGCACGATCGCCTCGCTCACCGTCAGCATGAAGCGCAGGTCGCGGGCGGTGCTGAGCCCGGGGTTGTAGGCGGGGCCGCCGGGAACCGCGAGCCGCTCGGCCCGTGCCCGCAGCTCGCCGACGGTGGCGAGCGCCTCCCGCAGCGAGGCCTCGGTGCGCGCAATTGCCGCCCCCGACTGCATCGCCTCCTGGAGCTCGCGATGCATGGCGAAGGGGTTCTCGCCCTGGGCCCGCTCCAAGGGCTCGCGCAGCAGCCGCCACTCCGCCTCCGCCTGGCGCCGGTCGGGATCCGGGCGATGGCCCAGACCGAGGGCGTCGCGGGCGGCGGCCTCGCCGGCGCGCCGGCCGAACACCAGGATGTCGCCCAGCGAGTTCCCCCCGAGCCGGTTGGCGCCGTGGAGCCCGGCCGCGACCTCGCCCGCGGCGAAGAGGCCGGTCGCCGTGGTGGCCCCGGTCTCGGCGTCGACGTTGACGCCGCCCATGGTGTAGTGGATGGTGGGGGCGACCTCCATCGGCTCTTTGGTGATGTCGACGCCGGCCAGGCTCTCGAACTGCTCCACCATCGACGGCAGCGCCCGCCGGATCGCCTGGGGCCCGCGGTGGGTGATGTCGAGGAAGGCGCCGCCGTGGGACGACCCCCGACCCGCCTGCACCTCCTTGAAGATGGAGCGGGCGACCACGTCCCGTGAGGAGAGCTCCTTTTTGATCGGGTCGTAGCGGACCATGAAGCGCTCGCCCTGGCTGTTGCGCAGCAGGCCGCCCTCCCCCCTGACCGCCTCGGTGACCAGGATCCCGCGCGCCCCCGGCGGCCAGATCATCCCGGTCGGGTGGAACTGGACGAACTCCATGTCCTTGAGCTCGGCACCCGCCTGGTACGCCATCGCGGCGCCGTCCCCGGTGCCCTCCCAGGAGTTGGAGGTGATCCGGTACATCCGGCCCCAGCCGCCGGTGGCGAGCACCACCGCTCGGGCCCGGATCAGGACCAGCTCGCCGGTGTCCCGGCGATAGCCGCACGCACCCGCCACCCGACCCCGGTGCTGGAGCAGGCGGGTGAGGGTCGTCTCCATCTCCACCCGCACCCCCGGGGTGTGCACCAGCCGGTCCTGGCAGGTGCGGATCAGCTCCAGGCCGGTGCGGTCTCCGATGTGGGCGAGCCGGCGCCAGGAGTGGGCCCCGAAGGCGCGCTGGCTGATGCGGCCGGCGGGGGTGCGCGAGAAGACCCCGCCCCACTGCTCCAGCTCGATCACGCGGTCGATCACCTCATGGGCGAAGAGCTCCACCATCCGCCAGTTGTTGACCATCCCCCCCCCGCGCATGGTGTCGCCGAAATGGACCTGCCAGGAATCCTCGGGGTCGAGGTTGCCCAGGGCCGCGGCGATCCCGCCCTCGGCCATCACGGTGTGGGCCTTGCCGAGCAGCGACTTGCACGCCACCAGCACCTGGCAGCCGGCCTCGGCGGCGGCGATGGCGGCCCGCATCCCCGCTCCGCCAGCGCCGATCACGAGCACGTCGGTGTCGCCTTCCCAGGTCATGCGGGCCCGCCTAGAAGCCCAGGTGGGGGTCGTGGACGACCCCGTACTGGAGCAGGCGAATGTACAGGTCGGTGAGCACCACGGTGGTGAGGCTGATCCAGGCCCAGGTGCTGTGCCGCAGGTTGAGCCAGCTGGTGAGCCGCCAGAGCTGGAATCGCGGGCGCCCTGCGCGCGCGCAGGAGAAGCAGTCGAGCCCGCCGCCGACCAGGTGGCGGAAGGAGTGGCAGGAGAAGGTGTAGAGAGCCAGGGCGATGGTGTTGACCAGGATCAGCAGGCTGCCCAGCCCCACCCCCAGATGGCCGCGGTCGCTGAAGGCATTGACGGTGTCGATCACGAAGATCACGACCAAAACGATCGCCAGGTAGAGGAAGAAGCGGTGCAGGTTGGAGAGCACGAAGGGAAGCCGGCTCTCCCCGCGGTAGTGCCGGCCCCGGCCGGTGGGCGAGAGCCGCGCCGCCCGCCGGGGCTCGCGCACCGCGCACCCCGGCGGGTCCTGGAAGAATGCGCGGTAGTAGGCTTTGCGGTAGTAGTAGCAGGTGGCCCGAAAGCCCAGCGGAATCCAGAAGATCAGCAGCGCCGGCGAGACCGGGATCCGGCCGGCGGCGATCAGGGGCGAGTAGAAGGGCGACAGATACTGGTGGAAGCTGTCCTGGTGGAAGAAGACGATGGTCCACAGGCTGTAGCCGCCGAACAGGCTGAGCCAGACCGCGACGTTGACGGGGTAGATCCAGTACCGGTCGCGCCGGTGCAGCCCGGCGGGGCCGGCGGGGCCTACCCGCGCGGGCGCCGCCATCAGCCGGCCATCACCCGAAGCAGCTCGCGGGCGGCGTCGGCGGAGCGCAGGAACGCGGCCCGCTCCGGCTCCGTCAGCTCGACCTCCAGCACCTCGAGGATGCCTTGGGAGCCGAGCTTCACCGGCACCCCCATCACCACCCCCCGCAGGCCGTACTCCCCCTCCAGCATCGCCGCCGCCGGCAGCACCACCCGGCGGTCCAGCAGGATCGCCTCCACCATCTGCGCGGCCGCCGCCGAGGGGGCGTAGTAGGCGCTGCCGGTCTTGAGCAGCCGGACCACCTCGGCCCCGCCGTCGCGGGTGCGCTGCACGATCGACTCCAGCCGATCCGGGGGCAGCAGCTTGGCCACCGGAACCCCCGCCACCGTGGTCATGCCGGTGAGCGGCACCATTGTGTCGCCATGGCCGCCCAGCACGTGCGCCTGGACGCTGGCGACCGAGACGCCGAGCGCGGCCGCCAGGAAGCTGCGGTAGCGGGCGGTGTCGAGCACCCCCGCCATCCCCACCACCCGATGGCGCGGCCAGCCGGTCACCTGGAGGGCGAGCTGGGTCATGGCGTCCAGCGGGTTGGTCACGACCACGAGGATCGCCTGGGGAGCGTGCTCCCTCACCGCCTCGGCCACCTGGGCGATGATCCTCGCGTTGGCCTGCACCAGGTCGTCGCGGCTCATCCCGGGCTTGCGCGCGAGCCCCGAGGTCACCACCACCACCTCGGCCCCGTCGATCAGCGCATAGTCGGTGCCGCCCACGATGCGGGTGTCGTAGCCCTGGACCGGTCCGGCCTGCTGCAGGTCGAGCGCCTTGCCCTCCGCCAGCCCCTCGACCACGTCCACCAAAGCGAGGTCCACCAGGTCGCGCTCGGCGAGGCGCTGGGTCAGCGTCGCCCCGACGTTGCCGGCCCCGATGACCGCGACCGTTGCGCGCATGCACCCTCCCCGCCGGCGCCGCCTCCGGGCGCCCTGCTGGCCCCAGGATGATATCGACCCGCTCCCCCCCGGCACCGGAGCCGGGCGGCGGGGCGGGGTTCTGGGCCGCGGCGCCCGCGGGATTCTCGCCCCGGGACCGCTCCCGCCTCTTTAGCCGGCCCGGGCCTGGAACGCCTGGCGCGCCCCCGCGACCGCCCGCCAGGCCGCGTCGCGCCCCTCCCAGCCCCCGACGGTGACCTCCTTGTCGTCCTCCAGCTGCTTGTAGGTCGCGAAGAACACCTCCACCTCGCGCCGCCAGTGGGGGGCGAGGTCGGTCAGCTCGCGGACCTCGTCGTAGCGGGGATCGTGGGCGAGCACCGCCAGCACCTTGACGTCCTCGCCGTGCTCGTCCGCCATGTGGAGCAGCCCGATCGGTCGGGCGGCGAGGCGGCAGCCGGGGAAGGTCCCCTCGTCGACCAGGACCAAAACGTCGAGAGGGTCGCCGTCGGCGGCCAGGGAGTCGGGCACGAAGCCATAGTCGGTGGGGTAGTGGACCGAGGAATGGAGCACGCGGTCGAGCCGGATCACGTGCCGGGCGTGGTCGAACTCGTACTTGTTGCGGCTCCCCTTGGGGATCTCGACCACCACCTCGATGGTCTCGTCGCGCCCGGCCGGATCCTCCATGTGCTCAGTATCGCCGGCGCCGGCAGGGGTCTGCCGGCGCGCCGCCCTCACCCCTGGTCCACCAGCTGGGCGAAGCCGGCGGGGGACTCACCGGGCACGACCCGCAGGCGGGGCAGCTGCCAGAGGCCGCGGGTGGTCTCGACCACCCCGCCGACCGAGGCGTCGACCGCGCCGCCGACGTAGCCGAGGCGGGCCAGTTGACCGAAGAGCTGGGTCTCGGCCGGGCCCGCCTGCTGGCTGCTGGGGTAGGGCCACAGGCCGCTGTAGGCGATGAATTGGATCGGGGCGCCGGTGTGGCGCTCGATCCGCGCGGCCGACCCCCCCGCGAGCTGGTCGACCTGGGCTGTCGTCAGCCCCCAGAGGGCGAGGTTGTCGTAGACGGTGTGGTCCTCGACCCAGAAGCCGCCGGCGGCGAGCTGGGCCAGGTCGGGGACCGTGAGGTAGTGCTGCGGCCCGTTGATCGCGCCGATGAACCCCGCGGGCATGAAGAAGGTCGCGGTGAAGCCGTCCCGCCGGAGCACGGGGACCGCGTACCGATAGGGGCTGAGCCGGCCGTCATCGAAGGTGAGCGCGACCGGGTGGGCCGGCAGCGGCAGCCCGTAGAGCAGCGCGTCGGCCAGGCGGGTGAGGGAGATCGCGTGCGCGTGCTGGCGGCGCAGCAGCGCCATCTCGGCGGCGAACTGCAGGGGCGGCACCGTCAGCCCCATCTCCAGCTGGTACCCGTAGGCAGAGCTCCACTCCGCCCGAGTCGGGTAGGGCCCCACCCGGTGATACATGAGGATCGGCACCCGGGTCGTGCGGTCGGGCGCGCCCGGCGGCACCAGGATCGGGGCGTCGAGCGACGCCGGCCCCTCCCCGAGGACCTGGAAGCGCCGGCCGCCAGGCCCGGGCACCACCACCAGCTCCAGGTGCTGATAGAGGGCCGCCACCCCGTCGGGCTGCAGCTCCTGGGGAGCGGCGAAGCGCACCGATGCCGGCACCCCCCAGCCCAGCTGGCGCTGGGCGGGATCCTCCCGGCTGACCCAGACCACGGCGGGGGTGGGCCGACCCAGAACGATCCCCACCACCCGGGCCGCGGGCGCGGCGAATTTGGCCACGAGCATGGCGCGGCGCGCCTCCGCCGAGGGCCACTGCGCGCGCGCAGGAGGAGCCAACTCGGCCCACTGGGCCGCATACCGCCGCTGGGCGAACAAGCTGAGGAAGGAGCGGGCGGCCAGCGCCGCGCGGATGGCGGGGGCGGGTGCCCGGGACTGCTCGCCGAAGGTCGGGCGGGGACGGTCCGCCCCGGCCGGGCGCGCCGCCGTCGGGCCGCAGGCCGCGAGCAGGAGCAGCGGACCAAGCAGAGCGCACGCGGCCCGGGCCCGCCCGGGCCGCGTGGACTCAGCCGGCCACCGCATGGGCCGCCTGCTCCGGAGCCGCCCGCACCCGAGCGTGGGCGGCCACCGTCACGGGGCGAGGCAGGTCGGAGCGCAGCACCCACACCGCCACCTCCCCGGTCGCGAACGTGCGCACGTAGCCGTGCGCCAGCAGGCGGTGGATCTGAGGCTGGGCGAAGAGGGTGTCCGCGGTCGTGACCACCACCTGGGGTCGGGCCCGGTCAACCCGGGCGTTGACGACGGCGGTGCCGAGCCAGGCCTCGTCGACGTAGATGGCCGGGGTGGGCAGCACCGGCCGCAAGTTGGCGAGCACGTAGTCCCACGAGTCCGACGACCACACCACCGCGCTGCGGTTGGTGAGATGGTTGGCGCGCAGCCACAGGGCGGCCTGGCTCTCGCCGTAGGCCCGTGGGTCGAAGGTGCCGGCGTACGCGACCGGGGTCACCAGCCCCGCCAGATGTCCGACGAAGTTCTGGTAGTAGACGGCGGTGAGCGGCACCGTGTAGAGGAACTTGGTGTGGGCGTGCAGGATCCCCCCCCACAGCGCCATCGGAATCATCGCCGCCAGCGCCAGGGGCGCCCCCGCGGCGAGCAGCCGGCGGGAGGCGGGCTGGCGCAGCCGAGGCCAGCGGGTGCCGGCGAAGAGGGTGAGCAGGGGCACCACCATCGGCAAAGAGAAGAACACGTAGGGACGATCGGCCAGCGTCTCGACGATCAGGACCGCCGCCGCCCAGATCCACACCAGATGCCGGCGCGGGTCGCGGCGGCGTCCAATCCACGCCCCCAGCAGGATCGCCGCGATCTCGAGCACCCGGGGCACGATGGTCCCGGGCGCCACCGGCAGCGAGTCGCGGGTGTAGGTGAGGAAGGAGGTGACCAAAAGGAACCAGACGTTGCCGATCCCCGCCACCCCCACGTAGGGGGCGATCGCCGCCGCCACCACGGCCAGGGCGGTCGCCACCGTCGTGACCAGCTGGCGCCGCCCCAGCCCGCCCGGCAGGACCAGCAGCCACAGGCAGGCGGCGCCCAGGTCGGCCAGGGCGGTCTGCTGGTAGAGGATGGCCGCGGCGAAGAGCAGCCCCCCGACCACCCCGCGCAGGTACTGCCGCCGGGGCGGGGCGGGGCGTAGGGCGAGCAGGGTGACGATCATCCCGAAGGCGGTGGGGGCGATCAGGAAGTTCTCCGGCAGGGCCAGGTCGCCATTGAGCAGAGGCGTCCCCAGCAGCACCGCGGCGACCCAGACGGCCAGCATCGCGCGCCGCGGTCCCCAGCCGTCGCAGACCAGCTTCCACAGGGCCAGCAGCGCCAGCAGACCGGTCGCCATCGAGATCAGGTGGATGCCGAACTCGGCGGTGCCGAACCAGTTGAGAGCTAGCCCGTAGGTCCAAAAGAGCAGCGGCGGCTTGTTGTTCCAGACCGTCCCGTAGAGGGAGAGGCCGTGCCCCGCCAGCCAGGCGGTGGTGGCGTAGCCGGCCTCGTCGGTGTACCAGTGGGGCTCGAACAAGGACGGGAGCCGCAGCACGCAGTAGAGCACCACCGGCAGCCCGATCCAGCGCCCCTTGCCGGCTGGGACCAGCCAGCGCTGCATCCGCTCCCAGCGGCCGGGCGTCGGGCACGGGGCGGCCCCGGTTGGGACCGCTCCCAGCGGGGGCGACGGAGACCAGCTGGAGGCGGGGCGCGCCCGCCGCCAGCGGCGCACCAGCACCGCCGCGAAGCCCAGCAGCCCCTCGGGCACCGCGATGGCGAGGTCGAGCAGCTGCACCTCCAAGCTGAGGGCGAGCGCGGCGGGCAGCGACCAGCCCGCGAGCGTCAGGCCGCCGGTCCACCACAGCTGCGAGGTGCCCAGCCCCCCGACCCCCTGGATCGGCAGCGAGAAGAGCAGGGTGCGGACGGCGAGGGCGAACCAGACCTGCCAGAAGCCGATGTGAGCGCCCAGGGCGGTGAACAGGCACCAGTACTCGAGGGCGCTGAAGAGTCGAGCCCCCACGGTGGCGGCGACCAGCCCGACCAGCGCCCGGCCGCTGCTGAGCTCTTGGAGCACCGCCTCCCCGCGCACCGCGAAGCGCCCCAGCACCGGGAGCCGCTCCACCGCGGCCAGAGCCCAGCGCCGCGGCCGACTTCGGAACAGGACCGCGAGCACCAGCGCGAAGGCGAGGCTGAGAACGATGACCAGCACCCGCAGGGCGCCCGGGATCGCCACCCGGGCGACGCTGGCGCTGACCAGCAGGATCGCGACCAGGCTGGCGAGGTCGAGCAGGCGGGCCACCAGGGCGGCGCCCGCCCCGCGCAGCACCGGGACGTCGAGGTCGCGGCGGGCGAGCCAGACGAAGGCGGCATCTCCGCCCGGTCCCGGCAAGACCTGGCCCGCGCCCCAGGCGGCGACGCTGACCGCGGTGACCGGTAGGGGCGCGCCCCTGCCGAGCAGGAGCCGGTAGCGCCACGCCCGCATCGCGACCGATCCAAACGCCAGCGCGGCCGCGGCCGCCACCAAAGGGAGCGAGGCGTGCCGGACATCCTGCAGGACGTCCACCAGCGACACCTTGTGGAGCACCAGCACCAGCAGCGCGGCGGCCACCACCGTGCCCAGGCCCACCCGCACCAGACGGCGGCGGAGCAGGGCTCGGAGTCGGGGCGCGGGCAGTCTCCGGCTCACGCCCCACACGGCTGGGCCATCACGCGTGCTCCCATCTGGTGAGGTCGACCCGTCGCCCCGCTCCCCCCTCCGACTTCCGTAGTATGGCCGACGAGTGCCTCACGCCGTGATCGAGCGCGTCCTGGTGACCGGCGGTGCCGGCTTCATCGGCACCCACACGGTCCGCGAGCTGCTGGCCCGCGGCCGCGCCGTGCTGGTGCTGGACGACCTCCGCCACGCCTGTGGCGAGCCCGTCCCGGCCGCCGCGGAGAGGGTCGTCGCCGAGCTGACCAGCGGGGAGGCGGCGGCGGCGATCCACAGCTTTCGGCCCCAGGGGGTGGTCCACCTCGCCGCCCAGGGCGGTGTCAGCCGCTCGGTGCGGGACCCCGCCGGCGACGCCCAGGTCAACGTGGTGGGCACCGCCGCGATCCTGCGCGCGGCGGTCGACGTCGGCGCCCGCCGAGTGGTCTTCGCGTCCTCCGGCGGCGCCATCTACGGCCGGGCGCGGCGCCTGCCCAGCCGTGAGGGCGACAGCGAGCAACCGCTCTCCCCCTACGGCGCGGCCAAGCTCGCCGGCGAGGCCTACCTTGGGATGTTCCGCCGCACCTTCGGCCTCAGCACCCTGGCGCTCCGCTACAGCAACGTGTACGGGCCGTACCAGGACGGGACCGGCGAGGCCGGGGTGGTGGCGATCTCGATCCACCACCTGCTCGCGGGCGAGCCGCCCCGGGTCACCGGCGACGGCCGCCAGACCCGTGATTTCGTGTTCGTCGGCGACATCGCCCGCGCCAACTGCCTCGCCCTGGACGCGACCACGACCGGCGCTCTCAACATCGGCACCGGCCGCGCCACCACCGTCGGGGAGGTGGTGGCCACGCTGGCCCGGCTGGCCGGACGGGCCGACGGCCCGGTGGCCGCGCCGGCACGGCCGGGGGAGGTCCGCCACACCCATCTCCAGGTGGAGCGCGCGGCGCGGTCGCTGGGGTGGCGAGCCGAGGTCGAGCTGGTCGACGGGCTGGCCCGGACCTGGGCGAGCTTCCGCGCGCTCGCGGCCGCGCCGACCGCGCCCCGCGCCCCTAGCTGAGCACCGGTCGGGCACCGCCCTCGGCCGCATCGCTCAGCCGGCGGCGGCCTTCGCGGCTCCCGGCGACGCCGCCGGGGCCTGCCCGCCCGTCGCCGCCCCCGCGCCCCCCCCGCCGGCGCCGAAGCCCCCGCCCCCGGCGCCGAAGCCCCCGCCCCCGGCGCCGAAGCCGCCGCCGCCGCCCCCGAAGAGCGAGGTGAGCCCGACCGACACCGAGCGGGCGCTGACGGACCCGTTGCGGGCGGTGGTGCCCCGCACCACCACCGACTGGCCGGGGTGGACCTGGGAGATCCCGCCGGTGGAGGTGATCGAGATGGTGGCCCCCTGGGTCCTGACTGCGACGGTGTTGCCCGAGAGCTCGGTGACGTAGAGGGTGCTCCCGTCGATGACTTTGATCGTGCCCGCGATCACCCCCCCGGCACCGCCCCCAGCACCCCTGGCGAACCGCCCGGCGGCGGCGGGGGTGCCGGCGCCCCCGGTGGAGGTGGTGGCCGCCGCCGCCGGGGTGACCGACCGCTTCTCCACCTGGATCCCGACCAGGAAGCCCGCCACCAGCAGCACCGCGGCCCCCAGCCCCGCGGTGATCCGGCGGCGGCCGGGGTGGCTGGGGGGGGGCGGCGGCAGGGGATTGTCCCACTCGTCGGTCCCGCCGTCGGGAAGGATCTGGTCGGCCGGTGGGGTCTGTGTGGTCATGCTTGGCTCCTTGGCCCGCTCTCAGTCATGTCGCAGGGCCTCGATCGGCTGCAGGCTGGCCGCCCGGCTGGCCGGGTAGAGGCCGAAGAAGAGGCCGACGGCCACCGAGACCACCAGCGCCAGCACCACCGAGTAGGGCGCCACCACCGGGGTCACGCCGGCGATCTGGAAGTGACTGCCGACCAGCCCCGCCGCCACCCCGGTGAGCCCGCCGATGGCCCCGAGCAGGACCGCCTCGACCAGGAACTGCCCCATCAGGTCCCGCCGCCGGGCGCCCACCGCCTTGCGAATGCCGATCTCACAGGTCCGCTCGGTGACCGTCACCAGCATGATGTTCATCACCCCGATGCCCCCCACCAGCAGCGAGATCGCGGCCACCGCCGCGAGCAGGGTGGTGAAGGTCTGGGTGGTCGAGGTGGAGGCGGACAGGAGCGTCGCCTGGTTGAGGATCTGGAAGTCGGCGCTGGCGCTGTTGGTGACGTCGTGGGTGGTGTCGAGGGTGCTGGTGATCTCCGCCTCGGCGGCGCTCTCGCGGGCCGGCGAGACCGCTTCGATCGCGATCCGGGAGTAGGAGCTGGGGTAGCCGCTGAGGAGGTCCTCGACCGCGCTCAAGGGGGCCATGATCACGTCGTCCTGGTTCTGGGCGCCGTTGGTGCCCTTGCTCTTGAGAACCCCGATCACCTGGAAGGTGGCGCCGTTGAGCTGGATCGACTGCCCGATCGCGTTCTGCCCGTGGAAGAGCTGCGCCAGCACGGTCTGGCCGATCACCGCCACGGCCGCGTGGGTCCGCTCGTCCTGGCGGGTGAAGAACTCGCCGGACGCGATGTGGTAGTTGCCCACCCGCTCGTAGGCCGAAGTTGTCCCCAAGCACTGGGATGGGCTGTAGGAGGTGCTCTGCCAGGTGGCGGTGACGCTGCAGCTCAGCACCGGCGCGACCGCGGCCACATCGGGATTGGCGGACCGGCTCGACAGGGCGGCGACGTCCTCGGGGGTGAGGTTGGCGGCGGTGGTCACCCCCCCGGGGCCGAACCCCGTCGGCTGCGGCGTCACCTCGATCAAGTTGGTGCCGAGACCGTTGATGCGACTCTGGATCGCGGCCGAGGATCCGGTTCCGACCGCGACCAGCAGAATCACCGACGCCACCCCGATCAGCACCCCGAGGATGGTGAGCCCGGAGCGAAGCCGATTGGCGAGGATCCCCTGGAGCGCGATGCGCAGGTTCTCGGCGGGGATCACGCCGGCGCCCCCACCGGCTGCGGCATCGGACCGGGGCCGGCAGCGGCGACCACCCGGCGGTCCTCCACCACCAGCCCGTCGCGGATCCGAAGCACCCGGGACGTGCGCTGGGCCACCTCGGCCTCGTGGGTGATCAGGACGATGGTCCGCCCCGCCTGGTGGAGCCGCTCGAAGATCGCCAGCACCTCGGCCGATGCCTGCGAGTCGAGGTTGCCGGTGGGCTCGTCGGCGAGGATCAGGGCCGGGTCGGTGACGATCGCCCGGGCCACCGCGACCCGCTGCACCTGCCCGCCGGAGAGCTGGCTCGGGCGATGGTCGACGCGACGGGCGAGGCCCACCTGGGCGAGCGCGGCCAGCGCGCGCGCCCGCCGCTCCTGGCGCCGGACCCCTGCATAGACCAGCGGCAGCTCAACGTTCTGCAGCGCGGTCGCCTGAGCCAGGAGGTTGAAGCTCTGGAAGACGAACCCGATTTTGCGGTTGCGGACCTGGGCCAGACCGTCCTCGTCGAGGCGCTGGACATCGACCCCGTCGAGGATGTAGCGGCCGGTGGTGGGCAGATCCAGGCAGCCCAGCAGGTGCGCCAGGGTGCTCTTGCCCGACCCCGAGGCGCCCATGATGGCGACGTACTCCCCGCGCGCGATCACGATGGAGATCCCTCGGAGAGCGTGGATCGCCAGCTGCTCGCCGCCGTACACCTTGGTCACCTGGCGGGTGAGGATGACCGGCAGCGGGCCGGAGCCGCTGCTCATCCGCCGGCAGCCCGGAAGGCGAACCCGGCTCCCCCGCCGAGACCGCCACCTCCGCCCAGGCCGCCCCCTCCCCGAAGCCGGGCGAAGCTGGTGGCGAGGCGGCTGGAGGCGGACCCGCTCGCGGCGGCTGTGACCAGGACCACGGTCTGCCCGGCCGACAGCCCCGCCAGGATCGCGGTGGTGGTGTCGCCGCGCAGGCCCAGCGTGACCGTCACCGGGCGCCGCTTGCCCCCGGCGCCGACCACCGTGACGGTGGCGCCCGCGCCCGTTCCGTGGACCGCCGCGCTGGGCACGTTGAGGACCCCGGACTGCTGTGCTGTGACCACCGTGAGGCTGACCGACATCCCCGGCAGCAGCTTGGGGGCGGTGTCGTCGAGCGCGAACGTCACCGGGTAGGAGACCAGGCCGCTGGAGGTGGTGGCCACCGGGGAGATCGCCACGATCCGGGCGGCCAGCTCGGTGCCGCTCAGGGCCTCCACCGCCACCGTCGCCGGCTGGCCCAGGTGGAGCAGGGTCGCGCTCGCCTCGCTGATGTCAGCTGTGACCTGCAGCCCCACCGGCACCAAGGTCAGCAGCGCCGGGGTCGCCGACGCGCCCGAGCTGGTGCTGGAGCTGGCCGCGGCCGCGCTGGCGGCGCTGGTCGCGCTCACCCCGGTACTGGCGCCGAGGGTCTCCCCCACCGTCCCGCTCACCGACTCCACCCTCCCGCTCACCGGTGCCCGCAGCACCGTCTCGGCGAGGGTGAGCTGTGCCTGGCTGAGCGCGTTCTCGGCGTTGACCACGGCCGCGTCGTCGCTCACCACCTGGGCGGGGGTGGAGACGCTGGCGGGCTCGGCGCTGACCACCGCCGTCGCCGCTGCCGCCGCCAGCGCCGCCCGGGCGGTCGCCTTCGCGGTGCGAAGCGCAACCGTGGCCGACCGCTCGGCGGTCAGGATCGCGACCTGGGCCGCAGTCCGCGCCGATCCTACCGACTGGCGGGCGGTTCGCTCGGCGGTGGCCACCGAGGTGGAGGCGTTCTGCTCGGCGGTGGCCACCGTGCTCGAGGCGTTCTGCTCCGCGCTCCGCAGGCCCGCTTCATCGGTCGCCACCTGCAGGGTCCCCTGGGCGATCGTCTGCTGATCGTGCAGGCGGGTGGCCGCCTGACCTTGCTCGGTCGCGGTCAACGCAAGCCCGGCGCTGCGCTCCGCCAGCCGCGCCGAGGCCACCGCCTGGGCGTCCTTGGTGGCGGCGGCGGCCTGGCTCTGCCGAGTCGCGGTCAGCGCCAGCTGCGCCGTCTGGACCTGCGCCTGGGCCTGGGCGATGGTCTGCTGGTCGTGCAGCTGAGTGGTGCCCGCGCTCTGGGTGGCGTCAGCGATCGTGTTCTGGTCCTGGGTGAGCTTGGCCTGGTCGGAGATGACCGCCTGATCGGCCGAGCTGAGACCGCTCTGATAGGCGGTGAGCTGCTGCTGGGCCTGGCTCAGCTGGGTGGCGAGCCCGCTGCAGGACGGCCCGCCGCCGGCGCCGCCGCACCCGAGCGCAGTCTGCTCCGCCTCCAGCTGACTGATCTCGGCCTGGGTCGTGGTCACACCATTGGAGTCGGTCGTGACCGTGTTCTGGTCGGTCGCGAGAGTGTTCTCGTCGGTCGCCTGCTGGGCCTGATCCTGGGAGAGCGTGAGGCCGGACGTGCCGCTGTCGCGCCCGGCGTTCTGCTGGTCGTTGCTGAGGGTCTGCGCTGCCGCCGACACCTGCGCCTGTGCCTGCGCCAGCGCCGTCGCCGCCGCGCTGTGGTCGCTGGCCTGCGCCTGCTCCGCAGCGGTGACGCTCTGCTCCGACACCGTCACCTGCTGGCGCGCCTGCGCCAGCGTGGTCGCGGCAGCCGTCACGTCATGGGCGGCGGTCTGGCGGTCCGCTGTGAGGGTGAGGTCGGCAGCCTGCACCTGTTGCCGTGCCTGGGTGATGGCGGTGACGCCGGCATCCTTGGCCGCGGTGATGCCGCTGGCGGCGGTGGTCTGGGCGCTCTGAAGCGCAGCCGCCTGCTGGGTCTTGGTCTGCAGCAGCGTCGCCGCCTCCTGGGTCTTGGTCTGCAGCAGCGAGGTGGCTTCCTGGGTCTTGGTTTGGGCCATCGACGCGGCCGCTTCCGCCAGCTGGGCGGGCGTCATTCCCCGCTCGAGCTGGGCCAGCTGAGCCCTGGCGGTCTGGAGTGCGGCGGTGTCGCTGGCGACCAGCTCCGCGTCCGTGGTGGGGCGCAGGCGGGCCAGCACCTGGCCACGCTGCACCCGCTGCCCCACCGCCACCGGCCGGCTGACCAGCTGGCCAGCGGTGAGGAACCCCACACTGTAGGTGGTGGCCGCGGCCAGGCTGCCGGTCGCCGAGACGGTGGACTGCACCACGCCGCGGCTCACGGTCGCGGTCGCCAGCACCGCGGGGCCGGGCGTGGAGGTGGTGCCGAGCGAGCTGGCCGCCACCCCCCCACCGGCCACCACCACCACCACCAGGGTCCCGTTGAGAAGGGTGAGCCGCGTCATCCGCATGGTCAGGCTCCTTGGGAACGGGCGGGGGCGAGCACCCCGGCCCCACGAGGGGGGATCACGGCGTCGACGGCGGCCGGGCCGAGGCGCTCGGCCCGGTGCCACCGCCGAACCCCCCGGGCGCCCCGAATCCACCCGCTCCGGCCCCGACCGGCCGCGCGCTCCGGCACGCCGCCAGGGCGGCTCGGATGGCGGCGCTGAACGACCGGCGGGGCCCGAAGGCCCCGCCCGAGGGTCGGGCTCGGGGCGAGCGGCGGGCGCCCGGCGAGGGCCGCGCCCCGGAAGGGCGGAGGCGTCCGAACCCGCTCGCGAACCGCGGCAGGTGCACGCCGTGGGCGGCGAGGCACGACCGGTAGGCAGCGAAGGAGCCGGTCGCCGGGGTCGCCGCCGTCGACGGGGAGGGGACGGGGGTGGGGGGCGAGCCACCGCACCCTGCCAGCAGCGCCGCCGACCCCACCGCCAGGCAGGCGCCCCGCCACCAGCAACCCAACCGCCTTCGCCCACCACCTCCGGGCATCATCGGTCTCCTGTTCCTGCCTGCCTCGACCTGCTGAGGCTAGAACCCGGTGCTGTGATCCTCCTGTGGACCAGATGTGCGCCGTCTCATCAGACCTGGGCCCGATCGACCCGCCGGGATCTGGTCGAGGGATGGGCGCAATCCGCCGCCCCGGCACGACCCGGCCAGGACGGCGGCGTCGGGGGGCACGGGAGCGGCCCCGAGCTGGTCGCGGTCACACCCCGCCGGCGGCCGGGTCGGCGCGAGGGCCCCGGGGGCGTGGCGCTGCGACGGCCCATCCGCCGCCCAGGGGACGGGCGGGGGCACCCGCACCGACAGTGGGCGAGTTGAGGCACCACGAGCGGGTCGGAGGCCGCGTCTCCGGCGGAGGTGGCCACCGACAGAGATGCCGCGGGACACCGGCACCGCCCCGGCACGCATGCCGAAACCCATCGCGAGCCCCAGCGAAGCCGGCGCCCGTCCGGGTACGGCGCTCCGGCGGCCGGGCGCCACTCCATCCCGACGGGTGCCGCGAACCGGGCCCGCCGCGCGGCCAGCGAGCCGGCCGCCGCCGGCGCCTCCCTCCACCTGCCCGAGCGGATGGACGGCATCCCCGGCAGCCCCCGCTCAGGGGAAACTGCGGTCCCGGTCCTGCGTCGCTCCGGCGCGACGGCGCCAGCCCCGCCGGGGCTGGCGCCCGGGACCGGTGAGGTCAGCTCGTCGCTCACCCGGCCCCGGCGGTCGTGCCCCCAAGGTGATGGCGCGGGCACGGTGCGCAGGAGTCGCGACCCTGATGGTGGCGACGGGCTGGGGGGCAGTGGGGCGATGGGGACGGAGAGCCCTGGAGCCCGCCCGCCCACGCTCGACCCGGGCGAGCACGCCCCGACCCCGCCCGCCGTGTGCCGGAGCCGAGCGGGTGGGCGCGGATGAACCCGGCCGGGGAGCCACCGAGGGTGCTCCCCGCGAGGTCGCCCCCGCCCAGGCGGGAGCGCGTGAGGCCGCGGGCGGGGAGCGCGGCCTCACGCCCCGCACGGGGGGTGCCGCAGAGAGCCCCTTTTGACCGGTGACCGCGGCGATCCCGCGGCACCGGGATCGACCGCGCCGTCGACCTCAGCTCCCAGGTGGGGGCCGACCGCCCCCGACCTGGGCAGCGGCCTGCCCCGGTCGACAGGACGTCGCCCCGCTCAGGCGCCGGAGGCGCGGCCTCCCGGGGGCGGGCGCCAGCTCCGCGCGATCGCCAGGCGCAGCCGCACCAGCTCGCGCACCGCGCGCAGGATCGGCACCAGGCGACCGCCCGAGCGCCGCCCGGCCAGCCGGGGATGGTGCGGAACCGGCGCCTGGGCGATCCGGAACCCCGATCGACCAGCTTTGAAGTAGAGCTCGGTGTTGAGCAGGGCGGCCCGCGCCAGCAGCGGGGCGGCCGCCACCAGCACCGACCGGCGCATCACCTTGAGGCCGCAGTCGACGTCCCGGCGATGGATCCCGTAGAGGGCACGGACGAAGATGTTGAAGGTCCCGCTCACGACCGAGCGGTGCCAGGGGTCGGCGCGGTGGATCCGCCAGCCGCCCACGAGGTCCGCCTGGGGCAGCAGCGCCACCAGGGTGGCGAGGTCGGCGACGTCGAACTGGCCGTCGCCATCCATGAACGCCACCACGTCGCCGGACGCGGCCCGCAGCCCGTCGGCGACGCTGATCCCGTAGCCGGACTTGTGGGGATGGGTGATCAGGGTGAGGTGGCGCACGTCCTCGGCCAGCACCTCGCGGGCCTGCTGGGCGGTGCCGTCGGTGGAGCCGTCGTCGACCAGCACCAGCTCCCACTCGGTCGCGAGCTGGGGCAGCACCCGCCGCACCGAGCCCAGCACCGCGGGCATGTTGAGCGTCTCGTTGTGCACGGGGATGACCAGCGACAGCGTCCCCGCCACTGCCGGCACCGGCGCGCCCGCCTCAGCCGGCAACGACGTGGATCCCCTGAACCAGAGAGTAGACGAGCGCCGGGAACACCCCCAGCAGCAGGGTCGCGGCGGCCAAGACCAGCAGGATCGCCTGAGTCCCCAGCGCCGGCCGGACCAGCGCCAGCTGGGCGCGGCCGACGGCGGCGCCGTCCACCATCATCCCCGCCACCTCGACCCGCTCGGCTCCGACGGCGGGCTCGGTGAACATCGCGAGGATCACGCGCAGGTAGTAGAACAGCGAGACCGCGGAGGTCACCACCCCCCAGAGCGCCAGGGGGATCTGGCCGTCGTGGATCGCAGCGGAGAAGAGGAAGAACTTGCCGAAGAACCCCGCCGTCAGGGGGAAGCCCGCCAGCGAGAGCAGAAACAGCGACATCAGCGAGGCCAGCAGGGGCTGGCGCCGAGCCAGCCCCACCAGCCCGCCGTAGTCGTCGCAGTCCTCGCCCTGGCCGCTGAGAGCGGTGAGGATTCCGAACGCTCCCAAGTTCATGGCGGCATAGGCGGCGAGGTAGTAGAGCGCCGCCCCGGTGCCGTCCGGCTGCCCCACCGCCACCCCGATGAGGATGTAGCCGGCCTGCGCGATCCCGGAGTAGGCGAGCATCCGCTTCAGCGAGCGCTGCGCCAACGCCACCACGTTGCCGTACACCATCGAGGCGATCGCCACCAGCGCCACCGGGACCGTCCAGTCGCTCTGGGCGGTCCCGAAGGTGACCGAGAAGATCCGCAGGAAGGCGGCGAACCCCGCCACCTTGGTGGCGACCGACATGAACGTCGTCACCAGCACCGGCGCCCCCTGGTACACATCCGGCGTCCACCAGTGGAAGGGCACCGCCGAGACCTTGAAGGCGAGCCCGACGCCAATCAACGCGAGCCCGGCCAGCAGCATGGGATCGGCCCGCCCGGCGAGGGCGCCGTGGAGCAGCACCCGATGGATCTGGGCGAGGTTGGTGGCCCCGGCCTCGCCGTACACCAGCGCCATCCCGTAGACCAAGAAGGCCGAGGCGAAGCCCCCGAGGAGCAGGTACTTGATCGCCGCCTCCTGTCCCAGGCCATCGTCGCGGTTGAGCGCGCAGAGCACATAGAGGGGGATCGAGAGCAGTTCGATGCCCAAGAAGACCACGATGAGGTTGGTGGCCCCGGCCAGCACCATCATGCCCGTGACCGATGCCAGCAGCAGGACGTAGTACTCGCCCGACTCCAGCCGGCGGCGCCTCAGGTAGCTGGGCGAGAGCCCGGTCACCGCCAGCGCGACCAGCAGGATGAGGAAGTCCGCGAAGAGGCCGAAGCGGTCGGCGGAGAAGGCTCCATCGAAGACCGGCCCCGCCGGCACACGGCCGATCCACTCCCCCACTGCGACACAGAACCCCGCCAGCAGGACGGCCCCGGTGATCACCGCCAGCCGGCCGCGGTGGGCGGGGGAGATGAACAGGTCGGTGAGGATCACCAGCACCATCCCCGCCGCCACCACCAGCTCGGGCAAGAACTCCACCAAGTTGGCGGCGGGCACGAAGTGGAGCGGGAACCAGGGCGGTGCCACCGTCAGGGGCAGCGACGACCAGGCCCCGCTCACGGCTGCACCTCCCCGGGAGCGCGCGCCACCGTCCGGGCCGCGGTCCGGGCCGGCGCCGGCACCACCCCATGGTCGGCGGCCAGCACGTACTGATTGGCACTGAAGCGGGTGTCGCGGATCACCGGTTCGGGGTAGACGCCGATGACGCAGATCAGCGCCACCAGCGGGGCCAGCATCGCCACCTCGACGGCGCGGAGGTCGCGCGTGCCTTGGGCCCCGGGGGCCCCGGTCCCGGGGACCTGGCGTCGGCCCTGCATCAGTCCCTGGTAGAGGCGGAGCATGTACCAGCAGGCGAGCACGGTCCCGAGTCCGGCGGCGACCGCCCAGGCCGGCGACACCTCGAAGGCGCCCAGCAGGATCAAGAACTCCCCGACGAAGCTGCTGAGCAGGGGCATGCCGAGGCCGGCCAGCGCGATCACGAGGAACACACCCGCCAGGATCGGCAGCTCACCCGCGAGTCCGGCCAGCTGGCGCCGGTCGCGGGTGCGAAAGCGCGCCTCCAGCATGCCGGCGCACAGGAACAGGCCGGCGATGATCACCCCATGGCTGACCATCTGCAGGATCGCCCCGTTGAGGCCGTCGACATCGAGCGCGAAGATTCCGAGCACGATGAAGCCGAGGTGGCTGATCGAGGCGTAGCCGATCGTGCGCTTGATGTCGGCGGTGCGCAGGGCCATGAGCGCGCCGTAGAGGATGCTGGTCACCCCGAGCGCCATCATCACCGGTTGGAACGTGTGGCTGGGGCCGGGGAACAGGGGCAGGCAGTAGCGGATCAAGCCGAACGCGCCCAACTTGCTGACGATGCCGGCGAAGAAGACCAGGAACGGCGTCGAGCCCGACTCGTAGGCGTCCGGCAGCCAGGTGTGCAGCGGCACCAGGGGCACCTTGATGGCGAAGGCCAGGGCGAAGGCCAGGAAGAGCCACTGCTGCGGGGTGAGGAAGTGCACCACGTGGCCGAAGAGGGTGAGGCTAGTGGGGTGGGCGTTGTGAATTGCCGCCTGGATCAGGATCTGGGTGGGCAGATCGAACGTGTAGATCCCGGTGGTCGCCCCGCCGATGAAGTACAGGCCCAGGATCGCCAGCAGCATGAAGAGGCTGCCCGCCACGGTGTAGACGATGAACTTGAGGGCGGCCGGGCCGCGCCGCTCGCCACCGAACCCGAGCAGCAGGAAGTACAAGGGGATCAGCGCCGCCTCCCAGAAGACGTAGAAGAGCACCAGGTCGAGGGAGAGCAGGACCCCGAGCACCCCCACCTCGGAGAGCAGCATCAGCATGGCGAAGGACTTGAGCCGCGCCTCCCCGCGGCGGATCGCGACCCCCGCAATCAGGAACAGCAGGGCCGCCAGCGCCACCAGCCAGACCGAGAGGCCGTCGGCGCCCAGGTGGTAGGTGGCGTTAATCGCGGGAGGAGCGGCCTGGTTGACGCTGTTGTTGCCCTGGTTCAGGGTGGGCGCCGCTGGGCCGAGGTTGGTGAGGGTGCCCAGCCACGCCACCTGCTCTTGGAACTGGAAGGTGATCGGCGAGCGCACCGCCCGCAGGCTCTGGCCCTGGACCCTGCCGCTGAGCCCGGAATCGGCGGGGTTGGGCAGACTCACGAACGCCAGCAGCAGCACCACCGCCAGGGCGAGGGTGGCGCCGGTGACGGCCACCAGCACCCACCGGATCAGCTGCCGGCGGGACCCCGGCACCAACGCCACCACCCCCGCCCCCGCCAGGGGAAGGAAGAGGATCACGCTGAGGATGGGCCAGCTCATGCGAGGCGCAGCCCCAGCACCAGCAGACCGACCACGGCGAAGGCGAAGAAGACGGTGGCGTACTCACGCAGGTAGCCGGTCTGGAAGGTGCGGAAGTCCTGGCTGAGGCCGGCCACCGCGTCCCGCACCCCCCGCACGGTGCCGTCGAACATCCGGGGTTCGACCACACGCGAACAGGCGTGCGCCAGCGCCATCACCGGTCGGGCCAGACCCATCTCGTAGATCTGGTCCCAGTAAAACTTCTCCAGCGAGAGCCGGTAGAGCCAGGCGAGCCGCCGGCTGACGAGGTCGACCGGGAGGACCCGCCACGCATAGACCAGGGCCACCACCCCGATGCCGGTGAGACTCAGCAGGGTGCCGGCCAGCAGCGCCGCCAGGCCGGCGCCGGCGCTGGCGTGGGCGCGCACTAGCCCCACCACCGGTTGGAGCAGGGTGCTGAAGGCGGTCACCGGGTGCCATCCGGCGAAGTCGATCTCGAGGAACCCGGCCAGGGTGGCGCACACCGCCAGCACCACCACCGGAACGGTCATCACCGGGGGAGCCTCGTGGGCTGCCTCCGCCTGGGTCGAGCGGGGGGCGCCGTGGAACGTCAGCCACACCACCCGGAAGATGTAGAAGCTGGTGAGCAGGTTGACGCTGACGCCGATCACCCACAGCCAGGGTGTGGCCGGGCCCAGCGCCAGCGCATTGGCGAGCAGCTCCTCCTTGCTGAACCAGCCGGCGAAGATGGGGATGCCCGAGAGCGCCAGCGCGCCCACCAGGAAGGCCGGGTAGGTGAGGGGCAGACGCCGGCGCAGCCCGCCCATCGTGCGCAGGTCCTGCTGGTCGTGAAGCGCGTGGATGACGTTGCCGGCGGCGAGGAAGAGCAGTGCCTTGAAGAAGGCGTGGGTGAAGAGCTGGAAGATCGCCGCTGAATAGGCGCCGATCCCGGCGGAGAAGATCATGAGCCCGATCTGGCTCATGGTGGAATAAGCGATCACCCGCTTGATGTCGTGCTGGGTGCAGCCGATCACGGCCGCCATCACCGCGGTGCCGAGGCCGATCGCCGCCACCACCCCGGCCGCCACCGGCGCCTGCTGGAAGATCGGATGGAAGCGCACCACCAAGTAGACCCCCGCGGTCACCATGGTGGCCGCGTGGATCAGTGCCGACACCGGGGTGGGGCCCTCCATGGCGTCGGGCAGCCAGCTGTGCAGCGGCCACTGCGCCGACTTGGCGGCGGCGCCCACCAGGAGCAGCAGGCCCACCAGCGTCACCAGCCCCCCGCCCAGGGGACCGAGGCCGCCCGGGAAGTGGTGGCCGGGACCGACGTCGGCGAGGATCGCGGGCAGGCTGACGGTGTGCAGCAGCCGGCCCCCCGGAGCCCTCAGATTCAAAAAGATGAGAAAGGCGGCCAGCACCAGGGCGAGGTCGCCGATCACCTGGGTGATGTAGGCCTTGCGGCCGGCCGCCACCGCGCTCGGGCGTTGGTACCAGAACGCGATCAGGGCGTAGGAGGCGAACGCCACCATCGACCAGCCGATGATGAGGAAGATGAGGTTGGCGCTGAGGACCAGCACCAGCATGCTGGTGACGAAGAGGTTCATGTAGGCGAAGAAGCGATTGAACCCCCGGTCGTCGGCCATGTAGCCCACGCTGTAGACGTGGATGACTCCGCCGACCCCGGTGATGATGATCGCCATCACCAGCGCCAGCGGATCGATAGTGACGGCGAAGTCTGCGTTGAAGCCCTGGGTGCCCGCGATCCCGTGCCAGCGCGGCACCCCCAGCTGGAGCCACTGCCAGAGCACGACGGTGGTGCTGCGGTCGGCGGCGGGGCGCGTCAGGGTGGCCACCAGCAGCACCAGCACGCAGACGAATGCCGCCAGCACCACCCCGGGGCCGAGCCAGCGGACGATCCGCCGGGAGAGGTGGCTCCCCGCCAGGCTGATCCCAAGGAATCCCAGCAGCGGCAGTCCCAGCACCAGGGTCGACAGGACGGTGGCGAAGCTGGTTCCGATCGTCACTGGCGGAGCTCGCTGAGATCGTCGAGATCGAGCCGTCGGCCGCGTCGGAAGACGCCGGTGATCAGCGCCAGCCCGACCACCACCTCGCAGGCGGCGACCGTGATCACGACGATCGCGAACACCTGCCCGTCCATGGTGTGGGTGTAGCGGCCGTAGGTGACCAGGACCAGGTTGGCGGCATTCAGCATCAGCTCGATCGACATGAAGACCACCAGCGGGTTGCGCCGAAGCAGCACCCCCATGGCACCGATCGCGAACATCGCCGCCGAGAGCCCGATGAACCCGGGGAAGAGCTGCGGGCTCACGGATGCGCCCGCCGGCTGCGGGCGAGGTGGACCGCGCCCACCGCCGCCACCAGCAACAGCAGCGAGGCGACCTCAAAGGGCAACAGGAAGGTGGTGAAGAGCTGCTCCCCCAACGTCTGCACCTGACCGTGGCGATCCACCAGGGCGGGCGCGAAGGGACCGAGCGCGCCGTGGAAGTGCCCCGACGGGGTGACCGTGATCCCGTTGAGAGTGAGTCGCACCAGCACCACCGTGAACAGCACCGCGGCCAGCGCGCCCACCACCACGCGAAGCTCCAGCGGCTGGAGCCGCTCCTGGGCCCCGGGCGAGAGCAGGGCGATGATGAAGACGAACAGCACCATCACCGCTCCGGTGTAGACGATCACCTGGACGGCCGCCAGGAACTGCGCGTCAAGGAGCAGGAAGAGGACCGCCAGCGCCAGCATGTTGACGATCAGCGAGAGGGCCGCGTACAGGGTCCGCCGCGCCCCCACCACCCCGACCGCCCCCAAGAACGCGATCCCCGCCGCCACCCCGAAGAGAATGGTCACGGTCGCGGGGGCCCGGGTGCGTCGGTCGCGGGGATTGCGGGATTGACCCCCGGAGCACGGCCGGAGGGGCCCTGGTGGGGGGTGCCCGGCCCGGCCGTCACCGGCAGCTCCCCGGGCGCACGGGACCCCGGGCCGGCGGACGGCCGGAACCCCGGCCACGCCTCCAGGAGATCGTGCTTGGTGGCGACCAGGCGCTCCCGCTTGTAGTCGGCGAGATCGAGTCGGGGACCGAGCGTGATCGCCTCGGTGGGGCAGGCCTCGGCGCAGTAGCCACAGTAGATGCAGCGCATCAGGTTGATCTCGTAGCGCAGGGCGTAGCGCTCCCCCGGCGAGACCGGATCCGCCGGATCGTTGGCCGCGGGCAGCACGTAGATGCAGCCGACCGGGCAGGCACCGGCGCACAGCTCGCAGCCGATGCACTTCTCCAACCCGTTGTCGTAGCGGTGCAGGATGTGGCGGCCGCGGGCCCGCGGCGGCACCGGCCGCTGCTCCTCCGGATACTGGATGGTCTCCGGCTTGCGCAGCATCGCCTGCAGGGTGATCCGCAGGCCGCCGATCAGCTCACGGAACACTGGAGCATCCCCCCAACCTCGTGCTCACCGCAGCGCCACGAACACGGCGGTGACGACGATGTTGGCCAGCCCGAGCGGCAGCAGCACCTTCCAGCCGAACTGCATCAGGCGATCGTAGCGGAGCCTGGGATAGGTCCAGCGGACCCAGAGCATGATGAAGATGAGCAGGCCGACCTTGGCGAAGAACCAGATCGGCCCCAGCCAGTTGGGCAGGAAGAAGACGGGCGCCATCCAGCCCCCGAGGAAGAGCGTGGTCGCGATCGCGGCCACAGTCACCATGTTGACGTACTCACCGACGAAATACATCCCGAACCGCATCCCGGCCATCTCGGTGTGATAGCCCGCGCCCAGCTCGCCCTCGGCCTCGGGCAGGTCGAAGGGCAGCCGGTTGGTTTCGGCCAGGCCGGCGGTGAGGTAGAGCAGAAAGGCCAGCGGCTGCATGAACACGAACCACAGTCCGTGCTGCGCCTGCACCAGCCGCTCCAGGTCGAGGGATCCCGCGAGCAGCACCGGGCCGACGATGGCGAAGCTGACCGCCATCTCGTAGCTGATCAGCTGCGCGGAACTGCGCAGGGCGCCCAGCAGAGCGTACTTGGAATTGCTCGCCCAGCCGCCCAGGAAGATGGCGTAGACGCCGATCGAGGTGACCGCCAGGATGAAGAGCAGACCGATGTTGAGGTGGGCGAGGTCCCAATGCAGAGCGTACCCGCCCGGACAGGTAGCCGAGAGCGGTCCGGCTCCATGGCGTCCGTTGATACAGATGGTCTGGTTGAGGGGGATGGTGGCGAAGGCGAACAGGGCCATCGCCGCCGCCAGTGCGGGCGCCAGTTCGAACAGGAAGCGGTCGCGTCCCTCGGGCGCGGCCGCCTCCTTGAAGATCAGCTTGACCGCGTCGGCAGCGGGCTGGAGGAGCCCCCCGGGTCCGACCCGATTGGGACCGATCCGCAGCTGGATCCGGGCCGACACCTTGCGCTCGGCCAGCACCAGGTAGGCGGCGGTGGTGAGGAGCACGAAGAGGATCAGCACCCCCTTGACGAGGGCGACCAAGAGGGTCACCGGGACGTTGACCTGGGGGTCGATCGCGAGGATCACCCGGGGCTCCCCCACCCCGGCCAGGCCGCCCGCAGACCGCCCCGGGTGCTGCGGTACGCCGGGACGGCGGTGGCCAGCACCTGGAACGCCGGCGTCGCCAGCGGAGGCCCGTCCCAGGCGCCGCCCAGGGCCCGCCCGATCTCGATCAGCAAACGCAGCTCACTGGGGCCGGCGCCGAGGCGGGGGTGGAGCGCGGGCCGAACCCGCTGAACCCGACCCTCGCTGCTGGTCACCGTCCCCTGCTTCTCGACAATGGTGCGCCCGGGCAGGAGCGCTCGTGCCTGACGGCTGATCGCTCCGAGGAACGGGGTCAGAGCGATCACCAGCTCCACCCGCTGGAGTGCCGCCTCAAACCCGGATTCCGCCTCCAGCTCGGGGTTGGGACCCACCACGATCAGGGCGCGGAGACGGCCGGCGACGGCCGCGGCCAGGATCTCCCGCCCACCCATTCCCGTCCGCTCCGCCGGCTGGTATCCCGGGAGCAGGTGCGGGAGCAGTCCCATATCCTTGCAGCCGCGGCCATTCATCCCATCGGTGAGCGTGAGCCGGCGGACCTCGCCGTTGCCGGGGGCCAAGGCCGCCGCCAGCTCCCGGGCGGCCGTTCGGTCGGTCTCGTGGGCGACCACTCCCACCAGCCGCCGTCCCCTGACCAGGGCGGCCAGCGGGGCGGGATCGGCATCCGCGGCCACCCGCCGCACCTCCCTCCCGCACTTGTGCTCCGCCTTGCGCAGCCGCAGGGTGAGCACCGGCGTCGCCTGCTCGGGTCGCTCTCCCAGGACTACCACGGTGTCGCACTCTTCCAGCTCTCGTATCCCCAGCCGAAACTCCTCCACCGAGAGCTGGGGCCAGTCCCGCAGCTGGTGGTCGACGTGGGGCGTGCCGATCACGTCGCGGGCGAGCCACTGCAGGGCGAACGCCTCCTCGTTGGTCATCTGGGAGGTGCCCAGGCACGCGACCTGGAGCGGACCGTGGCGCTCCAGCAACCCGGCCAGGGCGCGCGAGGCGGCGGCCGCCGCCTCGGTGGCGGCGAGCGGACGGCGGGGGCCCTCCAGGCTGGTCTCGGCACTGACCACCCGGTCGGTGCGGTTGAGGTCGGGGACGCCATAGCGGCCACGGTCGCAGAGCCAGCTGTCGTCGACGTCGGGGTTGTCCTGGCTCACCAGCCGGACCACCTGGTCGTCGCGACTGTCGACTCCGAGGTTGCAGCCGTAGCTGCAGCCCGAGCAGATGCTGGGGGTGCGCTGCAGGTCCCAGGGACGGGAGCGGAAGCGGTAGTCGGTATGGGTGAGCGCGCCCACCGGGCAGACCTCGGGCAGATTGCCCTGGAAGGGGCCGGTCAGAGGGCGCCCCTCAAACGTGTCGACCACGGTGTGGACGGCGCGCTCTTGGAGCACGATCGCACGGTCCCCGGTGATCTCGTCACAGTAGCGCACGCAGCGCCAGCAGAGGATGCAGCGCTCCTGGTCCAGCATGATCCGGTCGGAGAGCGGGCGCGCCTTGTCGAAATGGACCTTGCCGGTGATGGCGGTGCGCGACCGCGGTGGCCCGTAGCGCTGGGCGAAGTCCTGCAGATCGCACTCGCCGCCCCGGTCGCAGACAGGGCAGTCGAGCGGGTGGTTGAGCAGGAGAAACTCGAGGTTCCCTTCGCGGAAGCGGCGGACCTTCTCGGTGGCGGTGCGCACCTCCATCCCCGCCTGCACCACCGTGGCGCAGGCCGGCTGGAGCTTGGGCAGGGTGCCGACCTCGACCAGGCACATGCGACAGACCGCGACCGGCTCCATCTTCTTATGGGCGCAGTAGACCGGGACGAAAACCCCCGCCTTCTCGCAGGCGTCCCACACCAGCGTGCCGGGCGCGACCTCCACCGCCCGGCCGTCGATGGTGACGGTGAGCGGGTCGGCGGGCGCCCGGGGCTCCGCGCTCATCCGGCCGCCCCGCTCACGCCACCCGCCGCCCGCGGGCCCGCACCGGGCACTCCCCGGCCCCGCAGTGGGCACGGAACTCGTCCCCGAACATGCGGTAGGCGGACATGACGAACCAGGTGGCGGTGTCCCCGAGCGGGCAGAAGCAGCGCCCGTCCATATGTTCGCAGATCTCCGCCAGGGTGGCGAGCTCGTCCGAGCTGGCCAGGCCCGCCTCCAAGCGGTGCATCAAGCGGCTCTCGAAGTAGGTTCCCTCCCGGCAGGGGACGCACTTGCCGCACGACTCGTGGTGGTAGAAGTCCACCAGCCGCATCGAGACCTCGACCAGGCAGGTAGTCTCGTCCATCACCACCAGCGCACCCGCACCCAGCGACGACCCGGCGTCGGCGACCGCCTTGAAGTCGAGCGGCAGGTCCAGGTGCTCGGGGCCCAGGACCTGCATCGAGCCACCTCCGGGTTGGAGCGCCTTGAGCCGATGACCGGTGCGCACCCCCCCGGCCAGCTCGACCAGGTCGGCCAGGCTGGTGGTCCCCATCGGCACCTCGAAGGTGCCGGGGCGCTCGACATGGCCGCTGACGCAGAAGAGCCGGGTTCCCGGGCTGGCCGCGGTGCCGAGGGCAGCGTAGGCGTCTCCGCCGTGCTCGACGATGTAGGGGAGGTTGGAGAGCGTCTCCACGTTGTTGACCACGGTGGGCTGGCCGTAGAGGCCGCGCACCGCCGGGAAGGGGGGCTTGAGTCGCGGCTGGCCCCGCAGGCCCTCGAGGGAGTCGAGCAGCGCGGTCTCCTCGCCACAGATGTAGGCGCCGGCACCGCCGTGCACGATCAGCTCGCAGGCGAAGTCGCTGCCGGCGACGCTCGCACCTGCGTAGCCGCCCCGGTAGGCCTCGTCGACGCAGCGCTCCAGCAGCTCCCGCTGGGCCCGGTACTCGCCCCGGATGTAGATGAAGGCGTGCGAGGCCTGCAGAGCAAACGCGGCGATGAGCGTCCCCTCCAGGAGCTGGTGGGGATTCGACTCTAGCAGGACCCGGTCCTTGAAGCACCCGGGCTCGGACTCGTCGGCATTGACGCACAGGTAGCGTGGGAACACTCCCTTGGGCAGGAAGCTCCACTTGGTGGCGGTGGGAAAGGCGGCCCCGCCGCGCCCCCGCAGCCCGGACGCCCGCACCTGCTCGGTGATCGCCTCTGGCGTCATCGTCAGCGCCTGGCGCAGGCTGGCGTAGCCGCCCACCGCCTCATAACCGGCGAGCGAGGTCAGATCGGGGCTGCCCAGATGACGGGTCAACACCCGCCGCTCCTGCGCCGCCATCAGCTCCCCGCTCCCTCCGCCCGGAGCCGATCGAGGAGCTGGTCCACCCGCTCGGCGGTGCAGTCCTCGTGGGAGTAGCGGTCGACCTGGAGGGCCGGGGCGCCGCCGCAGGCGCCGAGGCACTCCACCGTCGACTCCAGCGTGAAGCACCCGTCAGCGCTGGTGCCCCCGTCCGCGACCCCGAGCCGCTGCTCGAGATGGCGGAGGAGATCGTCGGCGCCCCGCAGCGCGCAGGAGACGTTGGTACAGACCTGGATGAAGTGGCGGCCGGGCGGTCGGCGGAAGTACATCGCATAGAAGGTGGCGACCGCCTCCACCTCGGCGGCTCCGATCCCGAGCTCGTCAGCCACCTCGGCCATCGCCTCCGCGGGGACGTGCCCCAGCTGGTCCTGGGCGGCCCACAGGGCGGGGAGCGCCGCTGACCGCGGGGACGGATACCGAGCCCGAGCGGTGCGGATTCGCTCCCGGGTCGCGTGGCTGAGGACCCCGGTGGAGGCCGCGGGCGTGCCGGCGGCCTCAGCCACGGTGGCCATGGCCCTGACGGCGGCGGCCGTCCTCCCCCACCACAGTCGTCACCCGGGCGCCCTCCCCGTCGCACCCGCGGGTGGATGCGTGCACCGTCATCGCGCCCCACTCTACCAAGGCCACCCCGGCCGACCAGCCGCCCCAGGTGCCGGGGGGGTGCGGCCCGTCAGGATTACCCGCGTGCGACCCCATCCTCCCCCCCGGCCGGGTCCCCTCGCCCCGGGCGCCGGGATCGAGCCGCCCACCACCTGGCGCCGGCTGCTGCGGGTGCCCGCGCTGCGCCACAACCTCTACTACCTGGTCGGGATCGGAGGCTCGGGCGCGGGCGTGCTGGTGGCCCAGGCGTACGTGGCCCATCGGCTCACCCCGAGCGGGAACGGGGAGGCGACCGCGGTCCTGGCGATCCTCAATCTCCTCTACACCGCCACCTTCATCGTGGCGGCCGGGACCGCCCGCCGGGTGGCGGCCCTGGCCCCCACCCTGGCCGATCCTGAGACGCTCTGGCCCCAGCTGCGAGCACGGGCACGACGCCACGGTCTCTGGCTCGGTCTCCTGATGATTCCCCTGGCACCCCTGTTCGCGGTGCTGCTCCACCTCCACCAACCCCTGACCGTCCTGGTCACGATCCCCGCCGGTCCGCTGGCGGTGCTGGGGGGGACCCAGCGCGGCTACCTCCAGGGCTGCCACGACTTCAGCCGCCTGGCCCGCAACTTCCTCCTCTACGGAGGGCTCGTGGTGGTGACGGCGGTGGTCCTGCTCCAGCTCGGGCTGGGGGCAGCGAGCCTGCCGATCGGCTCACTGGTGGGGATGGCGGCGGCGGCCACCTACCCACGACACCGACGGCTCGCGACCGCGGGGACCGATCGGCAGGCCACCCCGTCTGCGACTCCTGGCGGGGGGCTCACCGCCGGCGGCTGGCTCACCGGTCTAGCCCTGATCTCGGGGGCGGCGACCCCGCAGCTCTTCAACAACTTCGACGTGATCGCCGCCAAGCACGTGCTCCCGGCACACGTGGCCGGACTCTACGCGGGGCTGTCGGTGATGGGAAAGATCCTCTTCTACGGCACCAGCAGCCTGGCCGCGGTGATGTATCCCCGGGTGGCCGCCGCCCGGGACCCCAGCCTGCGCCGTGAGCTGGTGCTGCGCACCGGGATGGCGTTGCTGGCAATGGACACCGTCGTGCTCGCGGTCTACACGCTGCTCGCCCACCCGATCCTGCGGGCGGTCCTGGGGCCCGCATACGCCGGTGACGCCCGCCTGCTTACGGTCTTCACCCTGGGGGTGATCGGGCTGACCCTGGTCAACCTGCTCGTCTACTACGCCCTCGGGGTGGGCGGCCGGAGGTTCGCCCTGGGGCCTGCGATCGGCCTGCCGCTCCTGCTGGCCTGGCTGTTCACCTCGCCGCCAACGGTGGCGGGGTTCGTTCCCCGGATCGCGGGAGCGCTGCTGATCCTGGCGCTGGCAGAGCTGATCCTGGTGGGCCCCTCGATCGTGCGTCCGCCCGCCGGACGGCGCTCAGCGGTCGACGTCGCCGAGGACGATGTCGATGCTGCCCACGATCGCGACGGCGTCGGCGATCAGGGAGCCCTCGACCATCCGTGAGAGGGCGGAGAGGTTGCTGAATGAGGGGCCGCGCACCTTGCAGCGGTAGGGGCGGTTGCCACCGTCGCTGATCATGAGGAAGCCGAGCTCGCCGCGGGGACTCTCGATCGCCCGGTAGCAGCTCCCGGGGGGTGGTCGAAAGCCCTCCGTGTACAGCTTGAAGTGCAGGATCAGCGATTCCATCGAGGTGTCGATCTCCTCGCGGGGCGGGGGGACAACCCTGCGGTCGGGACTGTTGACCGGCCCGTCGGGGAGTCGGTCGATCGCCTGGTGCAGGATGCGGCAGGACTCCCTCATCTCGCGGACCCGGACCAGGTAGCGGTCGTAGACGTCGCCGTTGACGCCGACCGGAACGTCGAACGCGTACTCCTCGTAGCCGCAGTAGGGAGCCGCCCGGCGGACATCGTAGGGAACTCCTGAGCCGCGCAGGGTGGCCCCGGTGCAGCCGAAGGCCAAAGCGGTGGCGGCGTCGATCACGCCGAGGCCGATGGTGCGGTCGCGCCAGATCGGATTGGCGGTGAGCAGCCCTTCGTACTGGTCAACTTTGAGCGGAAAGTCCCGCAGGAAGTCCCGCACCATGCCCTCGAACTCGGCCGGGACGTCGGCCATGAGCCCCCCCACCCGGATGAAGCTGGTCATCATCCGCACCCCGGAGATCCACTCCAGGATGTCGAGAATTCGGTCGCGCTCGGCCCAGCAATACATGAACAGCGTGGTGGCGCCGAGATCGAGGGCATGGGTTCCGAGCCAGATCAAGTGGCTGGCGATCCGGGAGAGCTCGGCGACGATGACGCGAATCACCTGGCCTCGGGGTGGGATCTCGATTCCCAGCAACTCCTCCGCCGCCAGCGCGAACCCCAGGTTGTTCATCGGCGGGGCCAGGTAGTCCATCCGGTCGGTGAGCGGGATGCACTGCTGGTAGGTGTGCGACTCGAAGCTCTTTTCGAAGCCGGTGTGCAGGTAGCCGATGTCGGGAACGCAGGCCCGGATGCGCTCCCCGTCCAGGCTCAGCACCAATCGCAGCACCCCGTGGGTACTGGGGTGCTGCGGGCCCATGTTGATCTCCATGAGTTCGTCCGCGGGCTCGATCTTGTCCAGGAACTCTCCCCGCCCCCCGGGATGGATGATGGGAACGCCCTCCTGGCGAGGAACGGCATCGGTGGGCAGGCCGGTGCCGGTGGGTGGCGGCACCAGGGCGCCGCTCATGCCCGCTCTACCGACCCGCGCACGGACCCCGGCATGTACTCGGGGCGGTCTTGGGGCGAGAGCGCCCACTCCAGGTTGTGGGTGAAGGCCACCGGCTCGCCGAACGAGACGTAGTCTTTGCGCAGGGGGTGCCCCTCCCAATCGTCGGGCAACAGGATCCGGCGCAGGTTGGGATGGTCCGCGAACGCCAAGCCGAAGAGGTCGAAGCATTCGCGCTCATGCCAGTCCATTCCCGGGAGCAGGGGTGCCAGGCTGGGCAGGGTGTCACCCTCGGCGGCGGCCACGACGAGCCTCACCACGTCGTTGCGCAGGAGCGAACGCAGCACGTAGACGACGTCGAAGCGGGGCTCGCGTTCGGGCCAGTCGACGCAGGTCATGAGGACCGGCATCTCGTAGCGGTGGTCGGCATCGTCGCGCAGGCACCGGACCGCTTCGAGCAGGTGCTCCGGCGCCAGCTCGATGATCACCTCGCCGTGGTCCTGGCTCGACCCCCGAATGGCGCTGGGTAGTCTCCCTTCAAGGCAGGCGAGAGCCGCGGCGCCGGCGGGAGGGGGGGCCTCGCTCACGGCCTCACGCGAAGAGGCTGGTCGGCGGGTTGGCGGCGATCTTCTTCTGGAGCTTGATCACCGCGTCGAGCAGGCCCTCAGGGCGAGGAGGGCAGCCGGGGATGTAGACGTCGACCGGGACCACCTTGTCCACCCCCTGGACGATCGCGTAGTTGTTGAAGATCCCCCCGCAGGAGGCGCACGCTCCCATCGAGATCACCCACTTCGGCTCGGGCATCTGATCGTAGATCTGGCGCAGAACTGGGGCCATCTTCTGGGAGACGCGGCCGGCCACGATCATCATGTCGCTCTGGCGGGGGGAGGAGCGGAAGACCTCGGCTCCGAAGCGGGCGAGGTCGAAGCGGGCGTTGCTCGCGCCCATCATCTCGATCGCGCAGCAGGCGAGACCGAAGAGCGCCGGCCAGAGCGAGGAGTACCGGCCCCAGGCCACCACCTTGCCGACGGTGGTGGTGAGCACCCCGGCCCGGGCCGCGGCATCGACAGCCTCCCGCTCCCGGGGCAGAGTTCCGGGGATGGCAGGCGCCTGGGCCTGGGCCCTGAGGATCGGGGAGCGAGTGACTCGCAACGACGTGGCGGAGGCCACGCCCAGGCTTCCTCCCAGCCGCACCGGTGGCTCGGGGCGATCGGTCAATCCCACTCCAGGGCCCCCTTGCGCCAGACGTACAGGAGCGCCACCCCCAGCAGCGCTACGAAGATCAGCATCTCGATCAGGCCAAAGATGTGCAGGCTGCGGCCGAGGTCGACCGCCCAGGGGTACAGGAAGACGGCCTCCACGTCGAAGATGATGAAGAGCATCGCGGTGAGATAGAAGCTGACAGAGAAGCGCCGGCGGGCCGCCACCGCAGGGACGATCCCACACTCGTAGGGCAGCCCCTTGGCCTTGCTCGGCTGACGGGGGCCGAAGAGGTTGAACAGACCCGTCATCGCTCCCCCGACGAGGGCCGCGAGCCCGAGGAAGATGATCAGGGGCAGGTAGTCGCTGAGCACCGCGAGATCAGTCTACCAACCACAAGGAGCGAGCTCGTGGGCAGCCAGAGACCTCCGCTCGGGCCCGGCGCCAGGTGGGGCACCCGACAAATCGCAGAGAGGCCCCATGGCCACGATCGGCCCCCGCCCTCCACCCGCCCAGGCTCACCGGCGCCGCCGGGGCGGTATTGTGATCCTCGGCGCGCGGGAGTAGCTCAGTTGGTAGAGCGCTAGCCTTCCAAGCTGGATGTCGCGAGTTCGAGTCTCGTCTCCCGCTCCATCCTCCATTCTTCAGACGGGTGTGAGTTCAATTAGAGCGGTTAAGTTTTAGCTATAGCTGGGGTATGGGACCTGTAAATCGGCATCAAATTGTGTGGGGCTACCGCTGCTAAGCATTGCGCTTCTGCACAAAACCGATATAATAGGGCTACCGCTCTACCGATCCCCAAAAGAGGTCCTTCGCCGTGGCCACCATCTCGGTCGTTTCACCCACCACCACCTCGTCCCTGGAAGTACTGGTCGAGGACTACCTGGCCTCCTGCCGTGCTCGCGGCCTCGCCCCCTCCACCATCAACCAGGCGTACCGCTACAGCCTGGTCGACGTCTTCCTCCCCTGGTGCCGCCTCCACGAGATCACCAGCACCTCCCAGCTCGACCAGCGCACCCTCGACCGCTTCACCGGAGAGCTGTTGAGCGAGCCCGGCAAGCGCGGTCAGCTCCGCTCCCGCCACACCGTCCACCACTACGTCCGCTCGGTCCGCCAGCTCCTGGTGTGGTGCAAGGCAGAGGGCGAAAATGTCTCTGGTAAGCCCCAGCTTCCGCGCCTGACCCAGCGGGTTGTCGAGGTGCTGAGCCGAGACGAGATTGAGCGGCTGGAGGCCGCTGCCCCCACCGACCGGGACAAGCTCATCATCCGGCTGCTGGCCGACACCGGCCTCCGGGTGGGCGAGCTGTGCGGCCTGGAGATGGACGACATCATCACCGCCCAGGACCGCCGAGCCTTCCTCAAG
>DATKRN010000035.1:0-14784 GCA_035532155.1 Verrucomicrobiia bacterium
GTCCCGGAGCGTCGATCATGCTATCTCAAATGATAGCACGATGTGGCATCGCACCCATGACCAGATCGCCCCCGCGCGGGTGTATGAGCATGCACCGGTGCCGCCGATCGTGGCCGATGCCACCGCGGTGCACCAAGGGAGAGCCGGCTCTCCGCGGGGCGATGTCGACCTGGGTTCCAGGTCCGTTGGCGATCTCGCCCCGGCCTGGGTGGTCCCCCCGGCCGTCGCCGTCAGGCGGCATCCGATGAGGTTGGGGTCACGATTGTTGCCAGAGGTGTCCAGGCAGCGGTGCAGTCGGCAGGCCGCCGACTGCACCGCTGCCTGCGGGTCATCCCCGCGCCGCAGGCCACCGTGGGCTGGCTGCTGGCTGCCCTCGCGCCCGCTGGGCTCGCGGGGCATCACCCGAGCCGGTGGTGCTGTCGGATGGACCGGCGCGCCGGTGTGCGCGGTCGCCGTCGGGGACCGGGCTGAAGCCCTGCAACTGCCGGCGATCGCCAGCGGCATGGGCCGGGGCGAGCTGCTCGCGCTCAGGTGGCGGGGTGTCGATCGGGTCGCTGGGATGCTGCGCCTCACCGGGACGCTGCCTCGCAGCGAGGGGAGGATGACGATCCTTGAAGACTCCGCGCTCGCGGTGGCGGGCCGCCCTCGCGGATCAGACGATCGAGTCGCTCCGTCCCCGCCGTGCCGGCCGGACTGAGGAACCCCCGCGGAGAGGTGCAGCATGGGACAGCCCTGACGTCGCTGTCGCCAACGGGCACGGGGGTCCGCTGGAGGCGCCCCACGTCGTCAACGCCTGGTCTCGTTCCCTCCTGGCCCGTGCGGGGCCCCAGCCGTCCGGCTCGTCGATCCGCGGCCCACGGCAGCAGCCCTCCTGCTGAGCCGCGGCGTGCACTCGAAGGGTGGCTCCGAGATGCTGGGCCACGCCTCGACCGGGGGTGACCCTTGCATCTCGCTCCACGGCAGTCCAGACGTGCGAGAACCCGTCCGTGGAGGTTGCCGTCATGATTGTTGTCAGCTCTCTGTATCCTCATAGAGTCTGCGTCGCCACCGGATGGCTCCACGAACTCGATTCGGACGCTAGAATCCCCCTTCGGAGGGATGACCGAGTGGTTGATGGTGGCGGTCTTGAAACTCGGGCCGGCCCGTCCGCGGGGGTACGCCGGGGTCCGCTTCTGATCTCGCCAAGGCTGCGACCGTCCCCCTCCGGCCGCCGCGGTCCGGCCACATCCGCTGAGGTTGCTGTCACCGTTGCTGTCAGTCGACCCCCGAGAGGAGACACGTGTCTGCCGCCCCAGCCAGATCACACCGCGTAGCGCTACCCGATGGAGCTACCTGCCCCGCACATACGATCCGCGCATCGCCCTTCCCGTCGGCCGCTGCGATCTGGTACTCCCAGATCCGCCAGTCGAGGTCACGCGGACTGAGCTTCAGAAGTGGGGCGGCCTTGGCCACCAGAGCGGCGGCGTCGGACTCGGTGACGTCGTGTCCCAGCGCATCCTTCACGAACCGCACCACCTGGACGTCGGGTTTCACGCGATTCTCATCACCCAGGCACATGCAGAGCCAAGCGAACACGGCTGGACCGAGTCCCATCCTCCTCTTCATGGGTGGCGCGAGGTACTGGACTTGTCCCGCAAAGTCCTTCTTGAAATCGGCCGCCTTCGACCACTCGCGGAGGCTGGGAAGGTCGGATCGACTGGGGTCGTGACAGAACGCAGCGAGACGTCGGAGCAGTCCGGCACGCGTCCAGAGGTTATATCCCCAAAGGTGCTGGGCGAGTGCACTGTTGCCGATCTTGTCGTTGTCGTGGTATTCGAGAAGTAGCGATTCGAGTGATGCCAGGGTCGGGATCGCAGCCTGGCAGTGATCGGTGTAGTGGGCTAGGGCCTTGCGGACCGCAGCCGTGGGAAGCATGAAGTCGATGACCGTGGAGTTCAGCGCGAAGCCGAAGTCCTGATACTCATAGTGCTCATCGGCGACTTTCAGGCAGCGGGAGCGGTCTGCGACGCGCTGTGCTTGCTCGGTGGTGATCATGGTGCCTCCCTGACGACTGCGAGGGTACTCAATCCTCTTCAAAGAAGTCGAGGTCCACCTTCTTGATGTGGACGCTCTGATCGACGACGACGCCGACGTTGTATTCGACCATGAGTGTGGTCAGCATCTCGCCATCCATCAGGACGATGCGCTTTTCGATGGAGCGAGCATACTGGTCCGCATCCCTGGAGAAGCTCGAGGTGGTGATGAGAACGCCCCGACGCGCGCGCCGCCCATCTAGGCTTCCGGCAAATGCCTGAACGGTGGGTCGGCCTACGACTCCATCCCATCGTTTCGCTTGAACATAGACCACGTCGAGGCCGAGGCGGTCTTCGTTGATCAGTCCATCGATGCCACCGTCTCCCGCTCCACCGACTGCCTGGGCCGCATCAGGCAGCGAGCCCCCATACCCCATCTTTATGAGCAGGGTCAGAACGAGACGTTCAAAGTACGACGGAGACACCTCCTTTAGGCGCTTCAGGAGGTCATCCTTGACCTGCTGAGTGAGTGTGGAGACGATGTTGTCAAGCTGCTCCTGGGGAGTCGTGGCCGCGTCCTCAGGAGACGGGATACCCCCACTGTCAGGGCGCTTCGTTTCGACCCGGGCGCGCCAGGCTTGGAACTTCGGGAGTGAGCGAAGGTATACACGGTCAATGGCATCCCCCCTCTCGGCCAGCGCCTGGCTTCCTTCGGCAGTGATCCGGAAGGAGCCGCGCTCGACGCCCTCAATCAGTCCGGCCTGTACGAGGAACATCTTGGCCCAGTAGACGCGGTTCTCAAACATGTTGCGGCGACCGCTGGCCACGACTTGGCGACGGTCGGTGTCCGTCAGCCTCAGACGGGCGGCCAGGATCGGCGCGACCTCATGAACCTTGTGGGGCATGCCGTCCGATGCCGCCTGGAGCACGGGCGCGAGAAGCGCTTCGAACCTGGGTACTGTCACTGCCTGGGCCTCCGCGTTGTGTGGACGATGTCCCCAGTGGCTTTGTGCCTCGTGGTCGCCAGCCCCGGCGAACACCACTTGGTAATCGTGGTACTCACAACTCCGGGCTCGGCCCAGCCTTGGCCGACTACGAAGATGCACAGAAGAGACGACGGCGGGTCGCCTGTGCCGCGAGTCCTGCTGGCGTGACCCTGCATGGATGGCGCCAGAGCCGCTTGGCATGGGCGCCGAAGACCCGGCCCTCGCCATGGTCCGGAATCCGATCGGCGGACCATCGATCCGATGCCGTTGATGTGCTGGCGGATTACCACGAGGGGTAACGGCTCAAGTCCGGCTCGATGCCGGCCGATGGCTTGGAGCAGTGCTTCGCTAAGTCGGTGGCGACCTGCTCGATCAGCCAACGTTCCGCCAGCCCCTGAAGCCAGGCAGCCGGCAGGCCGTCGAGACCGGCCGTCGCGCCGAGCACGTTGCCCGTCAGCGATCCGGTGCTGTCGCTGTCGCCGCCGTGATTGACCGCGAGGAGCAGCCCTTGGCCAAAGTCCTCCGACACCAGGGCGCAGTAGAGGGCGATCCCCAACGCCTCCTCCGCGATCCAGCCCTCTCCGAGCGTCTCCACCAGCTCGGCGGAGGGAGTCTGCCCATTGGCAGCGAGGGCCTGAGCCCCGCGAACGGCGGCGAGGGTCTCCTGGTGCCCTGCGCGGAGCTGCAGCAGCTCCAATGCGATCTCAATCGCTGCTGGCAATGCTTGCCCCGCGGCCACCTCGGCGATCACGGCGGCGAATACTCCCGCGGCAAGGTAGCCCGCTGGATGGCCATGCGTGAGCGCCGCAGCCTCGCAGCCGAGGTCGAACGGGTTGTCGGCGACCAACCCGACCGGGGCCACCCGCATGACCCCGCCGCAGCCCTTGCTCTGGTTGAGGGGCAGGGCCATGGTGCCGATCCGTCCCGAGCGGAGAGCGGAAAGGCAGGTGGTTCCAGGCGCCCGTCGGTGTCGGAGGGCGGGCTCATCGACCAGCCATCCGCTCCGCCCGGGCGGGAACTCCGGGTCCCAGGGTACTCGCTCCCCCTGCGTGTCGAGCCAGCGCTGGTAGGCGTGCCAGATCACGAGCGGAACGTCACAGACGTCATGGTCGCGGTGCCGATTGGCTGCCCGGATGAGCCCCTCGGCGGTAAAGAGGGTCATCTGGGTGTCGTCCGTAATGGACCCGAGGGGTCCCGGTCCAGCGACGAAACCCGTGACGCCCGCCGGTCCGTGGGTCGCTCGGATCTCGTTGAGGCTTGCGAATTCGATCGGGGCGCCCAGGGCGTCGCCGATCGCGCCACCCAGAAGGCACCCGAGGATGCGCTTCTCCCGATCGAGGGATGGCTGACGCGCGTGGAGCCGGTCGGCGGCGCGACCCCTGCCGACGGGCTCGGCTGCGCGATGGGGCTCGGTGGGGATACCTCGTGGCGCTTCACCGGCCAGCTGCAGGAGGCCATCGGCCATGTGACGCATCTCGTCCACGTATTCGAGCTCGGCGATCCACTCCGCTGGGAACGCATTCTCTCCGTGGAGGGCCCCGACAAGCGCGCCAGTCATCGCCGCGACGGTGTCCGCATCGTAGCCGCCCGACACCGCGGTGAGGAGTGCCCGCTCCGGGTCGTCGACATACCGGAGGAAGCACCAGAGCGCTGCCGGCAGCGACTCCAGCACGAAGGCCCCGTTGTGGAAGTGCGCGAAGGCCTCAGCCGGCGTGGCATCCAACCATGCGGCCACCTCGGTGAGCCGGTCGGTCAGCCGAACGGGTCCAGGCCGGTCGGCGCGTCGCTCGGGGATGGCCTCCTCCTCGACCTCGGCGAGGATCGCACGGATGCCGGCGAGAAGCTCGGCGCAGAGGGACGCACCCTGTGGGCCATCCGGTCCCCGGTGGAGGCAGTGGGCGACGGAGAAGGCCTGGACGATGGCGCTCACGACCGCCATCTGGCTGGCGTGGGTGACCACGGCACTGAGGGCAGCGTCGTGCCTGAGGGCGTTCGGATCCACCCGGTGGAGTAGACCGATCGGAGCGACCCGCATCGCCGCGCCGTTGCCTGCCGAGTCCACACCGGACCGGTTCCAGGGACTGCCCTTGGTCAGAGCCGTGACGGCTTGGGTGGTGGCCCTCCCCTTTCCACGACCCACTGGGAGCCACGCCACCATCCGGCGGGAGAGGTCCGCAGGGTCGAGCCGCCCGGTTGCGAGGAGGCTCTCGGCTACGCACATCGTGAGCTGCGTGTCGTCGGTCACCGTGCCGATCGGGCCCGACTGCCAGCCGCGCCACGGGCGGTACTGGCGGAGGGCCGCGAAGTCGTGACCGGACGCCGCCGATCCGCGCCCCTCCCAGGGCCGACCGAGAGCGTCGCCGATGGCGACGCCGAGCAGCGCCCCCCGGTACTTCGCGCGATAGTCCACGCCAGGCCGGAGGGTGAGATCGATGCCGTGAGCCGCGCCGGTCTTCATGGGGGGGGGAACCAGCCGACGCGAGCGGAGCTCACGGAGCGCGACGGCCGCCTCAGGTTGGGAAACCTCCGACTGGGGCACGACAATCCCTCCGTTCGATCTCGTCATCGCAAAGCGGTCGATCGCCCTCCGCCCCAGGTCATGGCCAACTCGCCACCGCTCCGCTGTCGTTTCAACGCCCGGCTCGAGTCGCAGCCGTGCGACCCGTCTCGTCGCCGTCGCCAGGCTCCGTTCGGGGCGATGGTGCGACCGTAGGGCGACAGCCCTCGGTCGTGTTTCTCACGTCAGGCCACACGAGAGGGTCCGGCAAGGCCGCTGCGACCGCTGCCAGGGCGGGCAGGCGGCTTGCCCCGGCCCGGGCCGGGAGGCCGGGGTGCGGAGGAGTGTCTCAGGTCGCCGGGCGGCTCCGTCTGGTACCGCGCCGCCATCGCCTCCGCCTCGGCAGCGAGCTCGGTGCGGAACGCCTCGGGTGCCACGACCATGCAGGCGCTGCCCCACCCGAGGATCCAGGGTCGCACCTCGATCGGCGCGGCAACCGTGAGGCGCATCTCAACCCCGCCGTCGGGGAGGTCGTCGAGTTGCTGGGATCGGTGCCAGATCGTCTCCTTGACACGCGGGGCCACCGAGGGGGCGAACCGGAGGACGAGGCCGACAGGGCGCTCCGAGGTCCAGATGCCCCAGGCGTCGTTCAGCATCCCAGCCAGTGAGAAGTCGCTGGGCGTCGTGAAGATCTCCTGGAGAACCTCGACCTCGGCTATCCGCTCCAGTCGATACGAGCGAGCGGCCCTCGCGTGCTCGTCGTATCCAACCAGGTAGCAGGAGTGCGCGGAGAGTGTGGGCTCGATGAAGAGCGGCCAGACAACGCGCTTGAAGGTGGGGTCGGTCGTGTACGTGATCCGAACCTTCCGGCGTTCCGCCCACGCTTGCGCCAGGGCGGCGAACACCTTGACCCAGGTGCGGTCCTCGACCTTCTCGGCGAAGCCGGCGACGGCAGCCAGCACCGGATCGCGCATCGGGACGGGTAGGACGCTGGCGAGTTTCTCGTAGGCGGTTTGGGCAAAGGGGTTGGCCCGGTCGGCCGACCGCCACATCAGCCGAGCCCCGATCACCATCGCCATTGCCTCGGGGACGCTGAAGTTGACCGCTGGGAGCCAGTATCCTCCCAGAACGGAGTAGCGCCGGCCCACTTTCACGAAGGGGACGCCCTGCTCGGACTCGAGGACGGCGATGTCGCGCTGCGCCTGGCGTTGCGAGATCTCCATCCGCTCGGCGACCTCGGCGGTGGTCAGCCCGCGACCGACCATCTGGAAGAGCTGGAGCTCCCGCATCAGACGGCCGATCCGGTCCTGCTTCTCGAACCCGGTCCCAGCCACCGCGAGAGGATGATGACACTCGGCGCCCCATGTGGCAAGATGAGACCGACAGCTGGCGCTGCCCCGGGCCAGGGTTCGGCCATGAGCTCGATCTAGCGCTTCACGGACCTCGTCTCGGGTGGGATCACGATCAGCCCAGGCACTACGGTGGGATCCGTCACGCTCTCCCGCTCAGCCGAGGGCTCTCGCTCGGCGACCATCTTCTCGATCAGGACGCGCACGCGCGAGGCCCGGTCACCATCGAGGAGACGAGTCCTATCGGCACGTCCGGTGAACTCAGGGCGACGAACAGGGGCCGCGGGGTCGTGCTCCTCCTCGAGGGCGAGGTGCCACTGAGGATGAAGCAGACCCGGGTGCTCGACATCTCGGCGCTGGTTCCTGGGCTGGTGGCAGTCACCGTTCCGGTCGCCTGCGTGGAGGGCCGCCGCTGGCACCACGTCTCGCGTGCCGCCCTGGGTCGGGACTTTGCGAACCTGCCGCCGAGGGTCCGACGCACCAGAGCCGCCTCCGTGCTGAGGTCGGCTCAGGCGACCGCCCGCTACGTCTTGAACCTGGCGGAAGTCTGGAAACGTGTCCAGGCGGTTGCGGCCCATCACGTCGTTAGCGCGCCGATGGGCTCGTACGTCGACACGGCCCAAGAGCGAGGAGAGGAGATCCTGAGTGCCGATAGAGTAGACGACGCCATCGCAGCGGTCGATGAAGACGGATACTACGGTGCGGCGGTCGTGTTTCTCGAACCCTTCCCCGAAGCTGAGGCAGAACTACGTGGGTCGTCTGAGGTTCCAGACGCCCTCGCCACTGGCCTGGCAGGGATGGAGGAGGCCGAGTATGAGTCGGTTCAACAGTAACCATTTCTGCGGAGAGTGTCGCACAAAGCCATGAAGAAATTGGACGTCCTTACGTACGAAGGTGACGGGTTTCCGCCTACGGAGGTCAAATTCGGCACTATCACTCAGAGCGACGACGGTACGATTGCGTGCGATCCACAGTCCGTGGAGAGCCTCCTCAATCGACCACGACGCCTAGGACTTGATCCAATGGAGTTTTTGTCTAGCTGGAGTAACGGATACGTGACTACTCGACTTGCGAAGGAGGGAGACCAAGATGCCCTATGATGAGTACGGATTCAACAAGGAGACAGGGTCGCTCAATATAGATGCCATACCGCGAAATGCCGATTGGTTGCGCACGTTACATTGGACTCTGCCAACGGACGTGACCGAGTTTCTGCTGCAAATCGGTGGACCGGAGGAGGTGCATCGCTTCCTTCAACTTCCGGCTGCTGAAGCGATGCCTCAGTTGCTACGAGACGAGCTCGTCATGCACGGTCACGTCACACTAGAACAGATTGACGCTCTTCCAGCTCCTCCGGCGAACGATACTGTAGGGGAGTGACGAGGGAGACCGACCGCGACCTCGCCGAATATCGGAGTGGGACGATCTCCATGCGACAGCTAGGTGAACGCTGGGCGGAAAGGGCCTTCCGCTCCTTTCCTGGTCCGACGACTATGGACGAGGTCTACGACGACGAGTACGGCGTCGCTCCAGGTTCCGATGTCGATACGCGGGGCGAGGTGAAGCGACGATGGATGCGGCGGAAGCTGCTGGATCGTGAGAAGCTCGCCGTTTCTCGTATCGTTGATAGCCATCCCAAGAGTCGTCCTTCGAGTCCTGGATCCTGAAGGTAGCTCACTCATTCTGGAGGCTAGTGTGAGCGATCCTGAGCGTGCCTATTGTGGAGGTGCGTGGGTAGGTGGCAAACGCATGGAAGACCTTACGGACGAGGATTGGAACTTCATACGCCGCCTAAACCGCGAGGTCGCTGACGGCAAGCTCTCGGACGAAGAGTACTCAAGACAGAATGAGGTACGATTCGGTCATCACATTGGGCAGGTGTAAGTCGAGCCTTGCCCGAAGACCCTGCCGCCCGGCGCCCGGGCGTACCCGCTCCCCACGCACGAGACCGTGACGATCGTGCGGGCGAAGGCCGCCCCGGCGCTGGCGGCGCATCTGAGCGTGGCGCCGGGGACCGCGGTCTTCAGCGCCAGGTCCTGCGCACCGACGACGGCGCGCCCGCGAGTGGAGGGTCGCCTCGTACCCGGCCGCCCTGGTCCGCGGCACGCCGATCGCCACGGCCGACCCGGGTCCCGGGGGCGTCCACGCCCGCCTGGCGGAGCGGGGACAGGTGGTCGACGCCTGGGTGGACTGGATCGCGGCGCGGATGCCGACCCCGGAAGAGCGCAGCCGGCTCCAGATCCTGGAGGGGGTGCCGGTGCTCGAGGTGACACGCGTGGCCCAGGCTGGCGTGCAGGTGGTCGAGGTGACCATCCAGGTGGTCCCGGCGGACCGCACCGTCCTCCAGTACGACCGCCCAACGGCCTGAGACCGGCCTGAGGCCCGCCGGGCCGGGCCCGGCGGTGGCGGCGCGGCTCGCCTTGAGGCCGCCCGGTGAGCGTGGTGGCCTGGGGCTTGACGGGCGCCCGACCGCTTGGTAGGGGGTCCCGTCCACAGAGCAGACCGGAGAGACCCTCCGGCACAAGGGAGATCCGAATGTCCCCTCCGACCGCCCCGATCGACTCGCTGTCGTCCATCGGCCGCCTTGCGGCGGCTCCCACCACGGAGGTGATCGCCATGAGCCACCGCGACTCGCCGACTCCGGCCGGCCCCCCTCGCCCCGTCCGGCGCCGCGCCGGGGGGGGTGGGATCGACCCCGACGCCCGCGTCGAGGCCGTCGCGCTCCTCGCCTAGTTCGACGAACCGCTCCGGTCCCTCGGCACCGACCTCGTCGAGGCGGTGGCGCAGAGCCGGGGGTGGCCGCTGGTCGAGCTCGACGGCGACCCCGATGACCCGCTCCGCTGCACCCTCACCGTCTGGGACGTGCTCGACTGGCCCCGGCCGCGCTCGGCCGAGGAGGCCCGGGCCCGGCTCGCCCAGCTGGGCTGGGACGACGATGTCGGCGACGACGGGGACGACGCATGAACCACGTCACCCTCGTCGGGACCATCGCCTCGCAGATTCGACTCCAGGACTTCGGCGCCGGTGACGCGGTGCGGACGAAGGCGTACTTCGTCTCGCCGTCCACCGGCGGCGGCGGCCGGCGCCCCCGGACTGGATCCGGGTGGAGACCTGGGGCCCGCAGGCGACCAACCTCGTCCGGGCGAACGGCCGGGGCTCCAAGGTGGCCATCGACGGGCACATGAGAGGCACCTACTGGAACCCGGACGGCACCGACCGCGGCGGCCAGCTCCGGCTGACCGTCGTCGCTGACACGATCACCTACCTGTCACCCCCGCGTCCGGCGGCGGACGGCGACCCGATGCCTGTCGAGCCGGCGACCGCCGGGCCGGCGGCCCCTCCGCCGGGTCGGCGGCCCCTCCGCGGGGCCGCCGGTGATCGTCGGCGCCGCGGGGCTGACGTCGTCCGTCGGCGAGCTACTCGGGCTCGCCCTCGTGGTCATCCTGCTCGGGGCCGCCGTCCGCATCGTCTGCATCCCGCTGGTCGGCGTGTGGCGCGCGCTCGGGCGTCCCGGGCAGGTCGTCCTGGTCGCGGTGGGCGGCCTCGTCGCCCTGTCGTGGCTCATGGGCGTCCTCGCCCCGGCCCCACCGCGCCGGCCCCGCGGGCCCGCCACCGTCACCGTGGCGCTCCGGCCAACCGAGGGGCACCGCTGAACCCGCCGGATCGCGCCGGACGGTCCCAGCCGGGCTGGGGCCGGCGTCCGGCGCGACCGCGCGGACTCCGGGGCTGTGGGCGGTGGTTACGGTGTGCACGGTCGCCACATGGGCGGGGTGGCCCCCCGGCTGGGCGTGGGGCCTGGCCGGGGTCGCCGGCCTGGCCGTGACGACGTGGCACCGCTGGCGGACGGATTGGGCGTTCCCGGCCCGGCTCGCCGCGGCCCTGGTGGGTCTGGGGTGCGCGGGGCGCACGGAGGACGGCGCAGCCCTGGAGCCCCGCCGGGTAGGCCGCCCCGTGCGGGCGGGCGCCACCGTCACCACGCGGTGGCGCCTCCCCCTCGGCGTCACCGTCGCCGAAGTCACCGCCCCCGCCGACGCCCTCGGCGAGCACCTCGATGCCGGGGACTCCGTGTGGAGCGACGGCGCCAGCTGCGTCATCCGCTGCGCCCGGGGGCGGATCCCCGCCCACGTGTCCTTGTCGGGGTTCGAGCGCACCCGTCCGCTCGGGGACGGGTGCTGGCTGGGCCCCGGCATCGGCCGCGTAGGGCCGGCCTGGGTCGACCTGGCGACCTGTCCCCACGTCGTGGTCGGCGGCACGACCGGGGGCGGCAAGAGCGTGTTCCTGCGGCAGGCCTGCACCGGGCTCGCCGGCGCGTACGGCCCGGACCGGCTGAGGCTCGCGCTGGTGGACCTCAAGGGCGGCACCGAGCTTGCCCCCCTCGGCACCTGGCCGCACGCGTGGGGCCCGGTCGCCGACCACCTCGACGCGGCGGCGGACCTGCTGGCCGGCGTGCGGGGGGAGCTGGCCTGGCGGCTGGCGGCCCTGCGGATCGCCGGCGTCTCGGATGTGGGGGCGCTCACGGTCACCAACGCCGGCCGGCCGCCCTGGCTCCGGTGCCTGGTCGTCGTCGACGAGATGGCGGAGGCCACCTGCGCGGCGGGCGGGGCCGATCGGGCCACCCGCGACGCCCAGCAGGCGGTCGCGGGGGGCCTGGCGGCCCTGGCCCGGCTGGGCCGGGCGGCTGGCGTCCACCTGCTCCTCGCCACCCAGCGGCCGGACGCCGAGGCCGTCCCCGGCCAGCTGAAGGCGAACTGCACCGGGACGCTCGCCTTCCGGGTCCGCACCGCGGCCAACAGCTGGATCCTCCTGGACGGCGACCGGGCCGCCCACCTCCCCCAGCACCCGGGCCGGGCCCTGTGGGTGACCGACACCGTCACCGAGCTCCAGGTGCCGGCCTGCGACCGGGCCGAGAGCGAGGCCTGGGTCGGCGCAGGCGCGCGGGCTCGCGCGCAGGCGCCCGCCGCCCTTGTAAGACAGCGGGCGCAAACTGCATCCGCGAGTTCAGATGGGGTCGTCGAATGACCCCGCCCCTGCACGTCCTGCGCGCCGGCGTGGACACCCTCCACCTGTCTGCCACGGGCGAGCTCCAGAATGGCGCGCTGGTCTACTTCGCAAGACGTCAAGCGCGAGGCCGCCGCCACCGACGACCCGATGGTCGTCACCCTGGGCAGCGGGCCGTTCGCCCTCCGCGTCCGCCCCCACGGCTGGCGGCGGTACCCGATCTGGGCCAGCTCCCCCGAGCTGGAACTCTTCCTCGGGGCGCCCACCGGCTTCCCTCCGGCCTTCGCCCAGTGCTATGCCGTGTACCTCCACGGCGCCGGGGCCGGGGTCGCCCTCGCCACCGTGACCGACTGGCTCACGACCCAGCTGTTCGCTCACGTGCCGCCGGCCCTCGCGGTCTCCCCGATCGACGTCTACGCCGATGGCGAGGGCTGGGTGCCCACCCACCAGGACCTCGAACGGTTGACCTGCCGGGCGACCGCCCGGCGGGCCTTCGTGACCGTCGACCCGGCGAGCGTGCACCACAAGGGGGTCCAGTGCTCGGGTTTCACCTTCGGCAAGGGGGCGATCACCGCGAAGGTCTACGACAAGTCCACCGAGTGTCGCCTTCGGGGCGAGACGTGGCTGGCCACCGAGTGGACCGCCCGCACCGGCGACGGCCCGGTCTGGCGGGTGGAGTTCGCCTTCCGGCGGGCCGCGCTGCGGGAGCTCGGCATCCAGACCCCGCACGAGGCCGTGGAGCGGCGCCAGGACCTCTGGACCTACGGGCTGGACTGGCTGACCCTGCGCGTCCCCACCCGCGACGCGACGCGGGCCCGGTGGCCGGAGGCGCCGGAGTGGCAGGTCCTGCGGACCGCCCGGCTGGGCGTCGCAGGCGAGCCCCTGGTTCGGGAGGCGGCCCGCGGGGCCGACCTCGGCCGGCTCGTCCAGGGGCTGGTCGTCTACGCCACCAGCGTCGCCGCAACCCGGGGTCGGGCCCGCCTTGGTGCGGGCCGTCCCCGCAGTCGAGCCGTACCTCCGACGGCGGGGCCGCACCTTCCCAGAACTCGTCGCCCGCAAGCGGGCCGGGCGGACCAAGCTGGTGGAGGCCGCGCCGCGGGAGGAGTCGGCATGAACGAGGAGCGGCTGGCTCCGCTCCTCGTCGATGTCCGTGAGGCCGCCCGACTCCTGGGGTGTGGGCGGACTCTCGTCTATGACCTGATCGGGAGGGGCGAGCTGCCGGTAATCAAGCTCGGACGGCTCACCCGGATCCCCGTCGCGGCCCTCGCGGTCCTCGTGGACCAGGATCGGTCTCCGGTCGTGCGACCGTGGGGGGTCAGGCAGGGGTACACTCCGCCGCGCACCCCACTCGAGGTGGGTCCCCGCAGTCCGTGCAATGATGCGGAGTCGGGGTTGGTGCGAGGGCGGTGATGTGACCAAGCGGCCGAACGGCGAAGGGAGCGTCTACCGGCGGCGCGACGGGCGCTGGGCTGCGGCCTTGGTCCTGCCCGACGGGAGCCGCAAGACGCTCTACGGAAGGACGCGGCAAGAGGTCGCCGGTCGCCTCAGCGCGGCTCTCGGGTCGGTCTCCATCGGTCTGCCACTCCCGTCAGGTCGCGAGACCCTGACAGGGTTCTGGCACGCCTGGCTTGCGGGCGTGCGCACCAACCTCCGACCGCGGACGTGGACGCGGTACGAACAGCTGGGGCGAGTCCACCTGCTCCCAGTTCTCGGGCGGATCAAGCTCTCACGGATCGGACCGATGCACATCCGCTCGCTGCACGAAGCCATCCTCGCCAAGGGGATCAGTCCGAGCACCGCCCATCACGCACATGCGGTGCTGCACCGAGCCCTGGCCGATGCGGTGCGGTGGGGCCTGCTCATGCGCAATCCAGCCGATCTCGTGCCGGCGCCGCGGCTGGCGGCGCACGAGCCGGTGGTCCTGTCCGACGGACAGGCGCGGACGCTGTGCACAGCCGCTGCTGGTGACCGGCTGGAAACCCTGTACGTGCTGGCGATCACCACTGGCATGCGCCAGGGCGAGCTGCTCGCGCTCAAATGGCGGGAGGTTGACTGCGAGGCCGGGACGCTGCGCGTCACCGGGACGCTGCAGCGTAGCGAGGGGAGGATGACGCTCAGTGAGCCGAAGACCCCGCGCTCGCGGCGCCAGGTCGCCTTGGCGGAGCAGGCGGTCGAGGCCCTGCGTCGCCACCGTGCCCGCCAGACCGAGGACCGCCTGCGATTGGGTGCCGCTTGGGACGATTCGGACCTCGTCTTCACCAACGGGCACGGGGGCCCTCTGGAGGCGGCCCACGTCGTCAACTTCGGGTTCCGCCCGCTCCTGGCCCGGGCCGGGCTCCCCGCCATCCGCTTCCACGATCTTCGGCACTCGGCGGCGACCCTCCTGCTGAGCCGGGGGGTGCACCCGAAGATCGCCTCGGAGATGCTGGGTCACGCCTCGACCGGCGTCACCCTCGACCGGTACTCGCACGTCTCCGAGACCATGCAGCGAGAGGCCGCCCAGGTCATGACCCGCCTCCTCGGCGGTCGGTGACCGCAGGCGGCTGTCGTGGGCGGTTGCTGTCACGATTGCTGTCAGACCTGTGCATCCGCCTAAACTCACCCGGACGCCACTGACCCTCCCTGATCTCGATTCCTGCGCTATGATCCCTTCGGAGGGATGACCGAGTGGTTGATGGTGGCGGTCTTGAAAACCGCTGGGGTCGCAAGGCCCTCCGGGGTTCGAATCCCCGTCCCTCCGGGATCCCAGGCTCAGATCCCGCGACATCTGCGGTCACCGCCAGACTGGCTGTCGATCCACCACGACGGAGATCGCCTGTCCGTGGATGATCGGCCGCGGTGCTCGCTCCGTGCTCGCGGGTCGCGGCGCTCGACCTCACTCCCGGACTGCGCCCCGCCGCGTGCTGCCACCAGTCGGCGATCGCCGCCAGTGCGCTCTCGAT
>DATKRN010000036.1:0-2250 GCA_035532155.1 Verrucomicrobiia bacterium
CCGCTGCTTGGCGGGGCCGGTCGGCTCAGGCGCGCGGGGTGCCTGGTGGTCGGAGGATCTCACTGATCTCGGCGATCACCGCGGCGCGGGTCCGCGGTGCCTCGTCCAGCCAGGGATCGCACCACACATCCCGGCGTCGCTCCCGGACCCGATCCAGGGCGCGGGCGAGGGTGGGTTGGGCGAGGAAGGGGGTGGAGGGGCATTGCCGGGCCACGGCGCGCACCCCCAACAGCATCGCGCTCGCCTCCTCGTCCGTCCCCTCCTCCAGGCAGACGAGGATCCCGTCTAGGCTCCAAAGGGCACCCGGGGCGGGGTGGACGGCGCGCAAGGGATGCGGCCAGTGCGTGGCCGCGCGCTCCAGCAGCTCCAGCCCTTGCTGGTCGGGTTGGTCGTGCAAGGCGCCCCAGGCGCCCCATCGGCCCAGGTGACCCAGGAGGCGCTCCCGCAATGCGAGCGGGGCGTGGGGGCCGTCGCTGAAGTCGGTCGCCAGGGCGTCGATGAAATCATCCGGCTCCGGCCCGTCTAGGTGAGCCAGCAGGTCTCGCCGCCCGCCCAGGGCCAGGGTATAGTGACCCATCGCCTTGCCCGCCGCCGCCAAGGTCCGCTCCAGCGCCTCCAGGCCGGCCAGGTCAGGTAGCCGTGGGCGCGGATACTCGGGACGAGGTGCAAGTCCGGGGCCGCGACTAGCCGCCGCCGTCCGTCGCGGGTAGCGGTGAGCGCGGTCCCGCGATCCGCCGTGAGGTAATACTCGGCTTGGGGCAGGTGTTCCACGCGCGTCTCCTTCCGGTCTGGGTGCCTGCCGCTCCTACGCGCCGCGGGCTGCCTCCTGGTCCTCGGGGTGGGCGGACCTGGGCGGGGCCGCCACGGCGGATCGTCGTTCCCGCGCGAAGACGCCGGTCGCCAGATCCAGGCGAACCGCCGCCCCGGCCGGATCGAAGGCATCGGCCAGGGCATAGAGCACGGTGAAGCCCCGGCTAATCAGGGTGGGCGGGAGCCGCTCGCCCGCCGCGTCCTCCAGGATCAGCTCCTCGATGTATGCTTCGGTCTCGCCCGCCGCCCGTGCGGTGCGCCAGCGCAGCCGGGCCACTCCCCGGCGGAGCAGGGGCTCACTCAGGGTGCTCCGGATCAGATCAGCGGACGGCGGGAGTGGCGGGGTGCGCGGCATCAAACGTCCTTTCCCGGTGCGTGGTGTGTCCTTCCCAGCATAGCGAGGCGGCGTGGATGCGCGCGAGGGCGATCCGGATCAGCCGGCGCCGACCAGTTGGCGACCGCGTTGACGGTGCGCGGCCCGTCGCCGGCGATGCTCGGCGCGGTGGCAGACCGAACAGAGACGTACCAGGTTGTTTGGGTGATTGGCATCCGGATCGCTGATGCCCCGGCGGTGATGCACCTCGGTTTTGCCGGCGCCGCAGCGAACGCAGGGTCCAGCGGCGGCGCGCTTGCGGGCCTCGGCGCGGATGCGCGCCGCTTCCTTGCTTTGCGGCGAGAGGCGGATTTCCCGGCCAAACTTGGCCTGATAGCTGCCGGCCAGTTTGTGGGACAGGACTTCCCCATAGCCCAACTCCAGGGCCACCCGAAACCCGGTTTTCCCGATCGCGCTGAGATACGACGTGCCGTAGAGTTCGAGGGTCCGTCGCCCACCCAGGGCGCCGATGCGCCGGCAGTGCGCCGCCCGTTCCGTTCCGGTCATGATCAACCTCCTTGTCGCGCTTGTGGCGTGCCGCGCCCAGCCCGGCGACCGTCAAGCGGCGGCTCGCTTGACGGTCGGGGCGGGCCGGTGCCTCCAGCGGATCAGGGTGCGGACCCGGTAAAAAACAAAATCATTTTGTTTTTGGCCGCCGCTCCTGTGTCTCGGTGATCGCGGTCAACCGCTGGTTGAGGTGACTAACCCGGCACTTTGGGGGGCGAGGACGAAGGCGCGCTCGGCCTGAGCCATGTAGCCTTCGCCGCGCTCCGTGGGTTCGGCGGCGTCGCCGGCCAGGCAGGCAAGGTTGGGCCAGACGGCGGCGAAGGCGCCCCAGCAGCGGTCCTCGCCCGGATCAGGGTTGGGCGGCGCTCGGCGGCGGGGTGAGGGCGCGGGCGTGCGCCAGATATTGCTCGGCCAGGGCTAGATCCTCCTTGAGCAGGGGCACGGGGTCGGGCAGGACGGCGTGTCGCGGGATGAGCTCGGCCCAGCCGCGGGCAAGGGCGGCGTCGATGCGCGCCTCGGCGGTCTGAGCATGGCTGAGTGTCTCAGTCTCGGCGATGGTC
>DATKRN010000037.1:0-59477 GCA_035532155.1 Verrucomicrobiia bacterium
GCGGGCATGCGGTTCGAGGTACTGCTCGTCAGAGTGCTGGACCCGCTCAGCCGGGAGGACTCATAGCCGACTATGAGGTGAAACCGGAGCCGAGACTGGCCGCTCGCAGACCACATAAGTGAACAGGTTATGGTGCCCCCCCTGATCTCGGCCGGACAGCGCATAGCTTCAAATAGTTGGTAACGAAGAGGTCTCGGGTTCAAGCCCCGATCTGGGCTCCGCTGATCTCGAGGTGACCTGACGACTGTCACCCTGGCGGTCGCACCGGCCGCGCAGCCGTGCCCTCCCCGTGGGCCCGGTCGGGCGCCACCGACCAAGCGCGGTGGGAGGTGTCGCCGCGCGGGCGACGCGCGCCGCATTCCGGCCGGCGGCCGCGGCGCGCGGAGGCACGGAGTCCCCACGGGTCAGGGATACGACCGATTGTCACGAGCCGGTGACGGCGTCAGGGGCGCCGACCCGTGCGCTGCCCCTGGGACTGGGCCGCACCTGCGTCCATGAGTGAGCATCCGCCCATATACTCGGGACGATGCCAGCGAGCGTCCCGCTCACCCTGCCGCCATCATGACAATCGAGCGGCACCCACGGCTGGGGCCCGCGCGGGCTCGCGCAAGCGTCGGCACCCTGGCGACACTGGTGATGCTCGCGGCGGCTGCGATTCCGGTCGCGGCCCAGAGGGGCGACCGGACCGGTCCCGCTCTGACTGCGTGCATGGTCACTCCGAGGTGCGCGGGATTCTGGCTGCTGACGCGCAACGGATTCGTCTACCCGTATGGCCGAATTCAGACCCACGGATCACCGGGAGCATCGGGGCTCCACGTCGACGATGCCGTGGGATTGGCGGCGGCTCCCGACGACCGTGGCTACTGGGTGCTCCTGGGCAGCGGCCGGGTGTTGGCGTACGGGAGCGCTCGAAACTATGGCCAGCCGTCTGCGCGCCGCCTCCACGAAACCACCGCCGCGGCGCTGACACCGACCCCCTCTGGGCGCGGGTATTGGGTGCTGCTCGCCAACGGCCGGGTGTTGAGCTTCGGCGATGCCGCCCGTTTGGGCGGGGTTCCGATCACGCGGGGCAGCTCTGATCGGGCGGTCGCCCTCGCCGTCGATGACACCGGGCGAGGCTACTGGATCGCGACGCGGAACGGCAATGTCTTCCCCCGCGGCGATGCTCCGGTGGTCGGGTCGCCGGTCAACCTCGGCTACCACGGTCACGGGGTGGACGCGATCGTGAGCGACTGGCCGGGAGACGGATACTGGGAGCTGACGCGCGGGGGACGGGTGTATTCATTCGGGTCGGCGCCTGACGATGGCGCGCCGGTCTATGACGCGCGCCTGGCGGGCAGCCCGTCGGTGGCGCTGTCAGGGGGCTGGAACACGGGTGGCTACTGGGTCATGAACGCGAGCGGCATGGCCTCCCTGTACTGGTTCGGGCAATGCCCCGAGGATGGCATCTGCCCTGTCATTCCTCCCCGCCACCCCGTTCCCGCTGGCGTGGTGGACATCGCCGCCGCCGATGGCCCTCCGCTCCAAACCTGCCCGCCCGGGCGGCTCTCGATCGCCGTCTCGTCCACGCCGCCGATCGCTCGGGATATGCTCGATCTCACCGTGGTCGACACGTCGGCGTCAGAGTGTGTCATGAGCTCGGCGCCCTTCAGCCTCAGCGGGACCCTCGCCAACGGCCAGGCTTATGCGATTCCCGGATCGTGGATGGACCAGGAGACCGTCGTGATGGCCCCCCAGGGTGACAACCCGGGGACGGCCGCTGACGAGGTTCTGATGGTGTCCGTGGACTACGTCCCAGAGTCCGTCACCGGTGCCCCCTGCCCTGCGGCGACGGCGACCCTGCGACTCTCCATCGGTCATGGCCCGGCGGTGGTGCTGAGAGGACTCGCGCTCCCGATCTGCCCGGCCGCCTTCCCGGACGCACGGCTCTGGTTTGCCACTGGCGCGACGGTTGGGGGATGAGCCGATGGTACCGGTCCCCGGCCACCCCGTCATCGGGGGCGGGGCTCCGCACAGGGCTCCCCGGGCGGCCGACGGCCGTGACCGGTCGGGATCGACGATGAGCGCGCACCGTCGGCGCCCGAGTGGCTGGCCGGAGACCTCGCGCCGGTACCCGCGGGCCGCGCCGGGTGGTGGCCGGAATCGGTGCCGCGCGATGGCGAGGATCAGCGGTGTGGTGGCCCTGCTCATCATCCCCGGGGCCGCGGCCGGGCTCGGCGCCGCGACCGCGATCGCGGCGGTTGAGCCGAGCATCGTCGTGGTATCCGCGTCGTCCACCCTGCTGCCCGCCACCGGCACCTCACAGTCAGAGATCACGGTGTCGGTGACGGGGGTTGCGGGAGCGATCGTCGGAGATCTGGTCTCCTTCTCAGCCCCGCCGGCCTGCGGGTCGGTGACACCGTTTGAGGCCAGGACCGGTGTGGACGGTACGGCGGCGGCCCTCTACACCTCATCGGAATCGCCCGGGGTCTGCATCGTCACCGCCACCGCGACCGCGGATCAGAGCTCGGGGAGCGTCACGGTCACCCAGACCGCCGACAGCCTCACGCTCTCCGCCGTGCCTGCCTCGCTGCCACCGCGAGGCGGCCGCGTGACCGTGACGGCCGAGATCACATCCGGCAGGCAGCCGGTGGCGGGCGACATCGTCGCCTTTGCCGTGATCCCCCTCTCCTGCGGCGGATTCTCGCCCACCTCCAGCATCACCTCGATCACCGGGCGTGTCTCGGATGTGTACACGGCGGAGTCCTCCAACGTCTTCTGCCGGCTGGAGGCGGTCGACGAGACCAGCGGCGGATCGGGCGCGTTCCAGTTCGTGGGCGCCGAAGGCTTCCCCACCGGCATCGTCGAGCTGGCCACCCACTCCGTCACCGTCGGCACGCGACCGGCCCTGCTCCCGCCGGATGGCCGGGCCACCTCCGTGATCACCGCCAGCGTGGAGAACGTCGGCACTGCCGAGGCTGGGCAGACCGTGCGGTTCCGGCTCTCCGGGCCCGGGTGTGGGCGGATCGCTCCCGCCGAAGGCGCCAGCGGAGGGAGCGGGCTGGTGACGGCAACGTACACCGCGGCCGCCACTGCGGGCAGCTGCCTGGTGACCGCCCTCGACACCGCCGAGGGCACCGCTGGGTGGGCGGTCATCGACCAGCGCGACCTCCTCACCCTGGCGGCTCGGCCTGGGGGACTGACCGCCGGGACACAGACCGTCGCCACGATCACGGCGAGCGTCCTGGATGGCGCCCCACCGGCCGGGCACCGGGCCGCCATCACCTTTCTGACACGGGGGAGCGTCTGCGGCACGCTCCACCCCCAGGTGGTTGTGGTCGGATCCAACGGCGAGGCGCGGACGACGTACCGGGCAGGGACGGGTCGGGGGCTGTGCACCATCGAGGCGGACGACGCCGGCGAGCACCTCGCGGCCGTCATGGCCATCGACCAGACGCGCTCGCCGGCCGGCAACCGCGGATTCTGGCTCGCGACCCGAGGAGGCCATCTGTACGCCTTCGGAGAGGCCAAGCGGCAATGGGACGGCTCTCCGGCCGCCAACCGGACCGTGCCCCAGGGCTTTGTGGCGATGGCCGAAGCCCCAACTGGCGGCGGCTACTGGCTGATGACACGGGCAGGACTTGTGTTCGCATTCGGCTCGGTCGGTGTGCTGGGATCGGCGGAGAACCTGCGCGTACCGTCGAACGCCGCGGTCGGGATCGCAGCAGCGCCCAGCGGCGCTGGCTACTGGATCGCCACCCGGCAGGGTGACGTGTACGGATTCGGCTCGGCCCGGTTCCTGGGATCGCCGCGGAGCCGCGGCATCCGTCCTGACGACGTCGTCTCGATCACCGCCGCCCCCGCCGGGTTCGGCTACTGGCTCGTGACGGCGGACGGCCATGTCTATGCCTTCGGCAGCGCCCACGACTACGGTTCGCCAGGGGCGCGCGGGCTCCACGGGGGCGAGGTGGTCGGTCTGGCGCCGAGCGGCGCGACCGGCTACTGGGTCGCCACGGCGGCCGGTGAGGTGTTCAACTTCGGCGCCGCGCCCGCTTTGCGACTCGCCGCCAGCGCCACCGCCAACCCCGTGCCGCCGAGTCCTGTGGTCGGGATCGCCGCCACGTCTGACGGCCGCGGCTACTGGCTGGCGGGCGGCAACGGCAGCGTGACCGCCTACGGCGACGCCGTGTACCTCCACTACGACTGGCTCCCGGCCGACGTGGTCGCGATCGCGAGCTACTGACGGATGGGTGGCGCTCGGTCCCGATCGGCGGAGCGCGTGAGGGGTCGCTGAGCGAGAGCGCGCCGCTTCCGGCCCAACCGTCGCGGACCTCGAGGATGGAGACGCGGCGACGGGAAGCCCGGCGTCGAGCTCGCCACCGGGCGCGGGCGACCCGGGTCCCGTCCCGGGCGAGCGGTGATCGGAGCCGGCGGGCTCGGCCGCCTGGCTCGCCCGCCGTGGGAGAGGATCTCCAAGACCCAGGCCGGATGGCGGGCCTTCTCTCGCCGCGTCCGCGGAGGCGCCCCCCGCCCAAGACCGGTTGGGGGCGGGTGCCCGTGGATGGCGATCCGGGTCAGAGCCCCTCCGCGACCAGGCCCCTCTGGCGCACCCGCTCCGCGTCCGCCACCAGCTCGCTGCCCACGATCCGACCGCCGGCCGCGGTGACCATGCACACGACCCGGGGCCGGTGGTTCACGATCCACACCGCCCCGGCATCCCTATCGACCAGCGCCGCACGAGCGCCGCCGGCCCGGCCCCGCATCCACGCCGCCACTGCGGACGCCGCCGGATCGCGGAGGCCCCATCCGCACCGCGGTCTCGTCGAGGTGGAGCGGGACCTCAGGGTCGAGGACGGCGAGCAGGGCCGCGAAGCCACCGGCGCGGGAGGCGGCCAGGAAGGCGCCGACGAGCTCCGCCTGGTGCGGACAGGTCCGCCCGGGGTCGGGGCCACGCCCCTGCACCCGTCGGCGCGCGCGGCTCGCCAGCTGCCGCGCCGCGCCGCGGCTGCGGTCGATGATCGGGGCGATGTGCTCGAAGGGGAGCGCGAACATGCCGTGCAGGACCAAGGCCACCCGCTGCGCCGGCGCCCGCGGGTTCCGCTCCCCAAGCGGCGCCCGCCCGATCGGGTCGGCCCGCATGGCCTCGGCCTCCGGGTCGTGTCGGCGGAAGCTGAGCGCCGGCTCCGGGATGTGGGCATCGAGCGCGACCTCCGGACGCGCAGGGCGTGATTGCACGGTGGGGAGACAGAGGCACGAAACCACGGTGGTGAGCCAGCTGCCGAGGTTCTCGACTGTGCGGGTGTCGGAGCGGCTGATCCGCAGCCAGGCGTCCTGGACCGTGTCCTCCGCCTCGGTCGTCGAGCCGAGCGTCCGGTACGCCCGCAGGCGTGCCCGGTGCGCCTCGAATGGCTGGGCCAGCCCCTCAGCGTCAGCCACCGGCTCAGCGATCCCGCCGGCCCCCGCCGCGCTCGCCGCGGCGGGACCTGGACCCCGGGGTCACGCGGGTTGGGGCGGCGCGGGCGGCGGGTCCCCGTCCGCAGCCGGGGACCCGGCCGCGCCGTCGACGAACCGCACCCCCGCCACGCCGGCGAGCCGGCCACGCTGCACGGCGAGGGCCTCCGGGAGGCAGTCGACCAGCAGGAACCGCCGGCCCAGGGCCGCGGCCGCCACCCCGGTGGTGCCGCTGCCGGCGAAGAAGTCGGCCACCACCCCGCCCGCGGGGCACGACGCCTGGATGATCCGGCGCAGGATCGCCAGCGGCTTCTGGGTGGGATACCCGGTGCGCTCGCGCCCGCCGGTGGGTACGATCGTGTGCCACCATGTGTCGGTGGGGAGCTTGCCGCGGGCACGCTTGGCCGGCGTCACCAGCCCGGGGGCGAGATAGGGGAGGCGGTCGACGGCGTCCGGGTCGAAGTGGTGACGGCCGGGGGCGCGGACGTAGACGAGGATGGAGTCGTGCTTGGCGGCCCAGCGCCGCCGGCCGCGGCCGCCGAAGTCGTAAGCCCAGATCACCTCGTTGAGGAACGCCGCCTCGCCGAAGATGTGGTCGAGGTGGACCTTGCAGCGGTGGACCTCGCGGGTGTCGAGGTGCAGGTAGAGGGTGCCGTGCGCGGCCAGCAGGCGGCGGCACTCGCGCAGGCGCGGGTCGAGGAAGGCGAGGTAGTCGGGGAAATGGTCGTCGAAGCTGGGGCCCGTCTGGCGTTGGGAGCGGTACCGGCGCCCGGCGAACCCGGTGCGGTCGCCGCTCGCGTCGGCAACCGTGCGCAGCCGTCCGCCGACGCGCCGGGCCCCGGAGTTGAACGGCGGGTCGAGGTAGATGAGGTCGATGCACCCCTCAGGGAGAGCCTGCATCACTTCCAGGTTGTCCGCCAGCACCGCCGTGCCCACGGCAGCGGCGAGCAGGTCGCGGGAGGAAAACCGCTCGGGGCGAGAGTCGTCGCGTGCCGCTGTCACCACCCTCGGACGATAGCGGTCGATCGGAGCGGAGCCGGCGGTCAGCGGGGGTCGGGCACCGCTCGGGCCGACCCCGGCATCCTGGTAGCGTCACCGGTCCGCTCCCAGGGATCTCCGGATCTGCCGGGTCCGTCGAGGGAAAGGGGTGAGGGCTGATGGCAGATCCCTGCAGGCAGGTCGCGACCGGGCCCGAGCGGTTTCGCGATTGGGGAGACCTGGGACCGGGGCACCGGGGATCTGAAGGGTCCCCTGCCCCGGCTGCAGCCACGACTGGCTCCTGGCGCTGGCCGACCTGGTCGACAGGGCCGCGCGGCGGTCGACTACGACCAGCTCGGCGGGGGGATGTCCACGCACCCGCCCGACCGCGGTGCCGACTTCTGGACCGTCGACCTCTTGCTCGACCAGCTCGACCGTCTCCTCAGCGCCTTCGGGATCGGCGGCTGCCCCCTCTTCCTGGGGCAGTCGTGGGGGCGGGGATGCTGGCGGCCGAGCACGCCGTCCGCCGTCCGCAGGGCCTGCGGGCGCTCAGCAACAGCCCCGCCTCGACGGACCTCTGGGCGACGGAGGCTGGCCGGCTCCGGGCCGAGATCCCCTTCGAGGTGGCGGCCGTGCTCGACCGCCACGAGGCCGACGGCACCACCCAGCACTCGGACTACGAGGCCGCTTCCAGGCTCTTCTACGACCGGCATGTCTGCCGGGCGGTGCCCAACCCTCCCGAGGTGACCCACACGTTCGAGCTGCTCGCCCACGACCTGACGGTCCATCCGACCATGAATAGGCCCAACGAGTTCCACGGCATCGGGACCCTGCGAAGCTGGTCGATCGTGGAGCGGGCCGGCCGGATGGTGGTGCCCGCGCTGCTGCTTGCCGGGCGTTACGACCCGGCCACCCCGGCGACCGTCGAGCGCATCGCCGCCGCCATCCCCGACGTGCGCTGGGTGGGGTTCCAAGGGTCCAGCCAGATGCCCGTCGTGGAGGAGTCGAACGCCTACCTGTCGACCGTCGCCGACTTCCTCGGCGCCAATGACTGACCCCGGGGCGGCGGCGACGCCGAGGGGAGCGACCACCGATAGCTGAGGTCGTGGTGGTGGCCGGGGGCCTGGTCGGGTCCGAGACCGCGTTCCAGCTGACCGAGCTTGGCGCCCGGGTCGTCGTCGTCGACCGCGACGACCCCGGCAGCGCCAGCCACGCCGGGGCCGGGATCCTCGCGGAGTCAACCCACCGGGGGCGCGACGATGCCGAGACGGAGTTCTTCGCAGCCGCCTCCACCCACTACCAGGGACTCACCCCACCTTCGCCGAGCGCGGGGCGGTGCCCACCGGTTTCGGCGGGGTCGGCATCCTCACCGTGGCGGGTCCGGAGGGTGATCCCGGCGCGCTCGACCGTCACCCGGCTGCCCGGGAGGCCCAGGCGCACCGTCATCCCGCGCCAGCCTCTAGGCGGTGGAGGCCGTCAATCCGGGGAGGCCGCACGACGGGTCCCCGTGCTCGGGGAGGTCCGCGCTGCCCCGTACCACCCGGACGCGCCGCGCGTCGACGGTCGACAGCTCACCCGGGCGCTCAGAACGGCCGCCAGGGCCCGGAGGGCCGACTTCATCTGTGGCAGCGTCGACTCGGTGCTCCTCGCCGGCGACCGGCCCCGGGGGGGTGTCGGTCGGGGCCTCCGCCATCGAGGCTGACGCCGTGGTGCTGGCGGCGGGCGCCTGGAAATCGCTCTTCGCGCGCCAGCTGGGCCATCCACCGTGGATCGCGCGGATACGCGGCCCGATCGTCCACCTGGGATGGAAGGGCGGCCCCCACCAGGGGGTGGCCGATCGTGGACGGCCTACGCGGCCCCTACCGGCTCCCCGGGGGCGACGGGCGGCTGGTCGCCGAGGCCACCCGGGAGGGGGATGCCGGACTCGTCCCGGAGCTGACGGCGGGGGGGATGGCGGAGGTCCTGGGCGAGTGCCTGCGCCTCGCCCCACCCCTGGCGGCGGCGACGGTTCGCGAGTGGCGGGTGGGCCCGGGGCCGGTCTCGCCCGACGGCCGGTGCTGGGCGTGGTTCCCGGTGTCGGCGGCTGCCATCTCCTCGGCGGGCACGGTCCCAGCCGGCTCCTCCTCGGCGCGGCTGCCGGCCGGGGTGGTGGCGGGCTCCAACCCGGATCCCGCCCTCGGCCCCTACCGCCCGGCCCGCTTCGGCACCGGCCCCGCGCCGCGGTAGGTCCGTCCCCGGGCGCCCGGGGGCCTGGGGACGCCCGAGATCGTAGTCAATCACGAAGGAATCTTGGTTTGGGGCGATCGTTCCCGCATCCAGGAATCTGGGTGGAGCCGTCGTCGTCATGAGGTGGGGGTCTGGGGGCGGAGGTGGAGAACCAGGCGGGGCGGCGAGAACGGCCGAGGTCCTGGGAGTCCTGGGAGTCGGGGGGCCCATGTGGCGCACCTTCGGGGCCGCTGAGGCGTCGAGCAGGGGTGTGGGTGGTGGGGCCGGTGGCGGCGGGCCGGGGGGCGGGGTTCAGGCACTCTGGGCGACCTCCAAGCTGGCCGGCATGGACGCCAGCCGGCGGTCGATGCGGCGCGTGAGCATGAGCGGGATGACGGTGGCGGAGAGCGCGACCAGGGCCGGGATCGTGGCCGGGTCCGCGCCCCGCTGGCGAGGACACGGGCCAGGGGGTGGGCCGGTCGTGGCCCTCGCGCCGTCGCGATCCGACCGTCTCTCTGCGCACCAGCTTGATCACCGGCTGGAAGCAGTTGGTGAAGGGGCGGAGCAGGTCGGTGGAGAGCGCGGCGAACCAGGCCAGTTGGGCGGGGGTGTCGAGCCGCTGGTAGCCGATCCAACGCCGGACCAGGATCCAGTTCTTCTGCTCGATGTGGGCGTTGTCGTTATTGTGCCCGGGCCGGGAACGGGACAGGGCCACCCCGGTCCGTTGCCCGTACCGCAACCGGTGCGAGTTGAGGAACTCGCTGCCGTTGTCGGGGTGGACGCCGAGCAGCGGGACCGGCCGCTGCGTGCGGATCTGCTCCAGGGCGGCCACGATGCCGCGCTCCCCCTTGCCCATCACCGGCAGCCGCTCGATCCGCCCGCTCGCGAGGTCGGTGGCGCACAGGGTCCAGCTCCCGTTCCCGGCCGCCACCTCGCAGCTGGGGAGACCAGGTCGATCTCCAGGTACCCGGGGACGTCGAGCACGTGCCACTGGCCCACCACGATGGGGATCTGCCGGCGGAGCAGGTCGCCGGGCTTGGTCTGGGCCCTCCGCCGGGCCACCCGTCCGCGGAGGAGGTCGTCAAGGGTCCGTTCCACGGGGGCCACGCTCACCGTAGCTAGCTGCCGCCGGGACTCGGGGTGCAGGGGTTCTGGTCATGGCGTTCCCAGGTCTGGGCCAGGCCGGGAAGGAAGGGCTGGAGCCGCTTGGCACACGAGGCAGTCCGTGGCCTCCCAACACACCGGCACCGCGGCTGGGAACTCGAGCCCGTAGCGGCGGGCGCGGGGCGCCCGGGCCCGCCGCGGGCGGCCGCGCAGGAACCTTGGGGCATACCAGCGGTGAGAGCCGGTGGCCAGGCAGAACGTGTCCAGCCGCTCGCCCCGAGCCTGGCGCCGGGCCGCCCCGTACCGCGGCCACAGGTCGACCGCCCGCTCGTACCGCTCCGCGATCCTCCTCCCCATCTCCCCCCGGGCTTCGGCGGGGGCCAGCCGCTTCCGGGCTCCACCCAGATTCCTTGATGAGGCAGCGATCGGCCACACTCCGCTTCTGGATGAGGGAATGCGCCGGTTTGACCGGCTGGAGGTGGTGGGGTATACTGGACCCGACCTGGTGGCGCCAGGTCTTTTTCATGTGGAGCTGAATCGTGCCCGCGACTATCATCACGCTCCAGTGCGGGGAGTGCCGGGAGCGCAACTACACGACGACCAAGAACAAGCGCAACGACCCCGATCGCATCGAGCTGCGCAAGTTCTGCCGGCGGTGCCGTCGGCATACCACCCACCGCGAGACCAAGTAGGGGGGTGGCCGGGCCTCGAAGGGGCGTAGCTCAGTTGGTAGAGCAGCGGTCTCCAAAACCGCGGGTCGCGCGTTCGAGTCGTGCCGCCCCTGCCCGCCCTCCCGCCGATCCACCCGCACCGAGGAGCACGCCCCGTTGGCCAAGGTAGCCGCCGACGAGCGCCCCACCGAACGGAGCAGCTATCTCCGTGAGGTCTGGGCGGAGCTGCGCAAGACCGTCTGGCCTACGTGGCCCGAACTCCGCCAGATGACCTGGGTGGTGATCGTGACCGTGGTGCTCTTCGGAGTCTTCCTCGGAGTGCTCGACCTCGGTCTCACGTCCGCGCTCCGACCCCTGTACACGGCCACCCACAATGGGGCGCCGGCGGCCGCCGCGGCCGTGCCAACTCCCACCGCCAGCCCGAGCCCAACCGCGGGGGTCAGCCCCGCCCCCCATCCCACCCGCAGCAGCAAGGGAACCACCCCGTGAGCGCTGAGCCCCAGGCATCGGAGATCCGGTCGAGCGTGACCGCGGAGAGCGAACGGCCGCCGGCGCAGTGGTACGTCGTCCACGCCTACTCTGGGCATGAGGAGAAGGTCCGCGCCAACTTGCTGAAGCGGGTCGAGTCGATGGACATGCACGACCAGATCTTTGATGTGCTGGTCCCCACCGAGGACGTCATCGAGATCAAAGATGGCCAGCGTCGGCACGTTCCCAAGCGCATCTTCCCCGGCTACATCCTGGTCAACATGGTGATGTCGGACGCCTCCTGGTATGTCGTCCGCAATACCCCGGGGGTGACCAGCTTCGTCGGCTCGGGGAGCCGACCGGTGCCGCTCCAGGAGAGCGAGATCCGAGCGATCCAGAAGCAGATCCACGCCGAGGCCGCCCCCAAGGTCCAGGTCGAATACCGAGTCGGTGAGGGGGTGCGGGTGGTGGACGGTCCCTTCACCGACTTCCACGGCAAGGTCGATGAGATCAATGCGGACAAGGGCAAGCTGAAGGTGCTGGTCAACATGTTCGGGCGGGAGACCCCGGTCGAGCTCGACCTGCTCCAGGTCGAGCGGGTGCGCTAGGAGAGGCGATGGGAAAGAAGAAGGTCAAGACGGTCCTGCGGCTGCAGATTGAGGCGGGCAAGGCGACTCCGGCGCCTCCGATTGGACCCGCGCTGGGGCAGCACTCCGTCAACATCATGGAGTTCTGCCGCACCTACAACGAGCGCACCGCTGGACAGGCGGGGATGATTGTGCCGGCGGAGATCACGATCTTCGAGGATCGCAGCTTCACCTTCATCACCAAGACCCCGCCGACCCCGGTCCTGATCAAGAAGGCTCTCGGGGTGGCCCGGGGCTCCGCGGTGCCCAACCGCGATAAGGTCGGCCGCCTCACTCCGGCCCAGGTAGAGGAGATCGCGCGCGTGAAGCTTCCCGACGTCAACGCGTTCGAGCTCGCCTCCGCGATCCGGATGGTCGAGGGGAGCGCCCGGTCCATGGGCGTGGAGGTGGGGGAGTGACACCACTCAGGCGCTCCACTGATGTGATCTGGCTGGCTGCGGATCGGGAGGTGCTCTGATGCCCGCGACCCATGGCAAGCGTTACGCCGACGCCGCCAAGCTGAGCGACCCCGAGGTCGCCCAGCCTCCCGAGGCTGCGATCGGGCTGGTCCGCAAGGTGAGCACCGCGCGCTTCCCGGCGACGGTGGAGTTGCACGTGCGGCTCGGCGTGGACCCTCGCCATGCAGATCAGATGGTGCGCAGCAGCGTCGTGCTGCCGCACGGCACCGGGCGGCGGAGGCGAATCGCGGTGTTCGCTCAGGGAGAGAAGGAGCGGGAAGCTCGCGAGGCGGGAGCGGACCTGGTCGGCGGAGAGGACCTGGTCAAGCGCGTCCAGGAGGGGTTCGTCGAGTTCGACGTGGCGCTGGCCACTCCCGACGTGATGGGAATGGTGGGTCGGCTCGGCAAAGTCCTCGGCCCTCGGGGGCTGATGCCGAATCCCAAGTCCGGGACCGTCACGTTCGACATCGCTCGAGCCATTCGGGACGTCCAGGCAGGCCGTGTCGAGTTCCGCGTCGACCGCTACGGGATCATTCACGCGCCCGTGGGCAAGACATCGTTCGACGAGCAGCAGCTGCTGGAGAACTTCGCCGTCCTGATGGAGGCCATCGTCAAGGCCAAGCCCCAGGCGGCCAAGGGCAGCTACGTGAGGACCTGCTTCCTCGCCCCCTCGATGGGACCCAGCGTGCGGGTCGATCCGGTCCTGGCGGCCCGCCTCAGCTCGAGCTGAGCCGGGGATCGCCACCGGGGCGTGCGCTCCCGCTCGCGGACGCGCCCCGGATCCCAGGTGGTCCCGACATGCCCCGGGCGCTCGGGCGGTCGCTGCCTCCGTGGGCTGTCCTTGATCGACCCCGAGTTGCCGTCCGCTCGGAGCGCGCCGGTCGCGCGGGGGCGCCCGTCGGGCCGCCGGACCTGGAGCCCGTCACGCCCCCCGAGTGGTCGAGGTCCCCTGGTCCGCCCCGCCGCCGAGGCGATCGGGCCCTCGCTCTCGGCGCAGCGGGATGGCGACGGCCGGGCTCGCCGACGCGACCCGGTGCCGAGGGCACCGAGTCTGCTAGTGGCCAGCCCGGGGTTGGCAGAGCCATGCGATCCCCCCCGAGCTGACGGCCATGATGCGAGGCTCCGGCACAGCCGACCCCGTCCCCCAGGGCGACCCGGGCAGGGGCTCCGCTCCCTGGCGCCACGCGCGACGGGACGACAGGATACCGGCGGGTGCGCCTGCCGCCTCCACCCCGGCGCGCCTGCTCGCTATACTGCGGGGGTCCAATAGGGACATCTCCTGCGCCGAAGACCGTAGGGGCGGCGGGTCCGCTCAAACTCAACACCCTACGCAGGCAGCAGCGCCAGCGACCTCCCGGCGGGTCCGGGGCGGCGTGGGCGCGGTCCTGCCCGGCGCCGGTGGGCGTCTCCCAACCGGAGGGCGAGAGCGATGGCGAGCCCCGCGAGCGGTACGTCGGCGGGTCCGGTTCGTGCCGGTGCCGCCAAGCATCAGGCGGTTGCCGAGCTGGCGGAGCGGCTGGCACGCCAGTGCGCGGTGGTGGTGACCGACTATCGCGGGCTGACCGTGGGCGATCTCCAAGAGCTCCGCGGCCGGCTGCGGGACGCCGGCGTCGAGTATCTGGTCGTGAAGAACACCCTGGCGCGCCGGGCCACCGAGCTGGCCGGAGTGGCGAACCTAAGCGACCAGCTGGTGGGTCCCACCGCGCTCGCTCTGAGTTACGACGACGTCAGCGCTCCGGCGCGGCTGCTGGGCGAGTACGCTCGCGCCACCCGCCGGCCGGATTTGATCCGCGGTGGCCTGGCGGAGGGTCAGCCGGTGGATGCTGCGGGCGTCCGGGAGCTGGCGGATCTGCCTCCGCGAGAGGTCCTGATGGCGCAGCTCCTCGGGATGCTGGAGGCGCCGGCCCAGCAGCTGATCGGCTTGCTCGTGTCGCCGACCCAGACCCTCGCGGGGTTGCTCGAGGCGAGGCGTGCCGGACTTGAGGGAACCAACTGAGGCGATCACCGGGAGCGGCGCGATCCGTTCCCACGAGCCGCGGGCGCCTGGCGGCGGCAGGCACGGGATGACGTGATGGAGAAGGAGACGGACGCATGGCTAAGGTGACGGTTGACGATTTCGTCGAGGCGCTGGGAGAGTGGACTGTCCTCGACCTCGTCCACGCCAAGAAGGCGATCGAGGAGAGATACGGGATCACCGCGGCGGCGCCGGTGGCGATCGCCGCGGCTGCGCCGGCCGGTGCCACCGAGGCCCCGGTTGAGGAGCAGACCGAGTTCACGGTGACGCTGACCGCCACAGGAGACCAGAAGATCAACGTGATCAAGACGGTTCGCGAGATCACCGGGCTGGGCCTGAAGGAGGCTAAGGACCTGGTCGACAGCGCCCCCAAGGCGGTGAAGGAAGGGGTCGCCCGCGACGAGGCCGACGCGGTCGCCAAAAAGCTCCAGGAGGCGGGCGCGACAGCCGAGGTCAAGTAGGGGAGCGCCGGTCGGCCCACAGGACCGACCGGCGCCCGCGGCTCCGACACCCCTCCCCGGCGGCTGGCCTCGGACCCAGATACGGCGCGTAGCCTCGGCCGGACATGCTACAATGGGCGTTCCCGCCTCCCCGGCTGCCCTCCGCCGCCTGTCCGCTCGCCTGGAGAACTCTATCATATGGCTGAGATTCGCGCCACCCTGCCCGCCCGCATCAGCTACGGCCGCATCCCCGAGATGCTCCAGGTGGGCAACCTCATCGAGACCCAGCTCTCGTCGTTCCGCTGGTTCCGCGAGGAGGGGCTGCGAGAACTCTTTGATGAGATCAACCCGATCACCGACTACACCGGCAAGAACTACGAGCTGCGCTTTCTCGACTACGGGTTCGGCGAGCCCAAGTTCGACCAGGAGGAGTGCCGCAATCGGGACATGACCTACGCGGCGCCTTTGCGGATCATGACCCGCCTCCACATCAAGACCGGCGAGAGCGCGGGGGAGATCAAGGAGTCCGAGGTCTACATGGGCGACTTTCCCATCATGACCGAGCAGGGCACCTTTATCGTCAACGGGACCGAACGCGTCGTCGTCTCCCAGCTGGTGCGGTCTCCGGGGGTCTACTTCACAGCTGGTCCCGAGCATCCCGTCACCGGTCGTCCGATGTACTCGGTGAAGTTCATCCCCAATCGCGGGGCCTGGCTGGAGATCGAGACCAACACCAAGGACTCGCTGACGGCCAAGATCGACCGCAAGCGCAAGTTCCAGGCCACCACGCTGATCCGAGCGCTCGGCTACCCCGGCGACGACGACATTCGGGCCTTCTTCGCGGACGTCGATACGGATGCGGAGCATCGCTACATCGATGCCACCTTGGAGAAGGACCCCAGTCGGGACGTCAACGAGGCGCTGATCGAGCTCTACAAGAAGATCCGCCCCGGCGATCCGCCCACGGTCGAGAATGCCCGCTCGCTGCTGCACGCGCTCTTCTTCAACCCGCGCCGGTTCGATCTCGGCCGAGTGGGGCGGTTCAAGCTGGACAAGCGCTTGGGCCTATCCGAGGACGAGGCCCGACGCCGGGCTGAGAGTCGCGATCTTCGGGTGCTCGCGAACGAGGACTTCGTCAACATCATCCGTCGCCTGATCGATCTCAACAACGGACGTGGCGAGCCGGATGACATCGACCACCTGGGAAACCGGCGGGTTCGGGCGGTGGGAGAGCTACTCCAGAACCAGTTCCGGACCGGGCTGCTGCGGATGGAGCGAATCATCAAGGAGCGGATGACGATCTGCGATGCCGCCACCGTGACCGCGGCGTCCTTGATCAACGCCCGCCCCGTGGTCGCCGCCATCAAGGAGTTCTTCGGATCCAGCCAGTTGTCCCAGTTCATGGATCAGACCAATCCTTTGGCGGAACTGACCCACAAGCGCCGCCTCTCCGCGCTCGGTCCGGGCGGGCTGTCTCGTGAGCGGGCTGGATTCGACGTACGGGACGTCCACTACAGCCACTACGGCCGGATCTGTCCGATCGAGACGCCAGAGGGCCCGAACATCGGCCTCATGGGTTCGCTCGCCACCTTCGCTCGGGTCAACGAGTTCGGATTCATCGAGGCACCATTCCGGCGTGTCTTCAACACCCTGTCGGTGGCTGCTGCCGGCGACCGGTTGCTGGGGCGGCAGCTGCGCCAGCCGGCCGGTGGTGTGGCCGCCGGCACCCGGATCGAGCGCAAGCACGTGGACGCGCTGGGCCAGGCCGGGGTGACGGAGGTGACGATCGTTCCCTGGGTCAGCGACGAGGTGCGCTACCTATCCGCAGACGAAGAGGACAAGTACACGGTGGCGCAGGCGAATGCCCCGGTCGGGGCCAATGCCGAGTTCGAGGTCGAGCACACCCCGGCCCGCACCCGTCACACCTTCAAGGACGTCCCGGTGGTCGACGTCGAGTACATGGACGTCTCACCGCGACAGATGGTCTCGGTGGCCACCGCGTTGGTGCCGTTTCTCGAGCACGACGACGCCAACCGGGCCCTGATGGGATCCAACATGCAACGCCAGGCCGTGCCCTTGATCGTCACCGAGGCACCTATCGTCGGCACCGGGATGGAGGTGTTCGCGGCCAAGGACAGCGGTGAGCTGATCGTCGCCGAGACCTCCGGCACGGTCGTGGCGGTCAGCGTGCCGATGCCCATGGATCCCGCGGTGCGGGTGATTCGCAGCGGTCAGGACAGCGGCTACGGCATCCTGCTGCATCCCGACGATGGTGCTGCTGACATCTGGTACGGAGTCCACAAGTTCGTGCGCAGCAATCAGGGGACCTGTCTGAGCCAGCGGATCATCGTGGATGCCGGGGACCACGTCGAGGCTGGGGTGATCCTCGCCGACGGTCCGTCGACCGAAAACGGAGAGCTAGCGCTGGGGCGCAATGTGCTCTGTGCCTTCATGCCCTGGGAGGGCTACAACTACGAAGACGCGATTCTCATCAGCGAGTCGGTGGTGCGCGAGGACAAGTACACCTCGATCCACATCGAAGAGTTCGAGGTCGAGGTTCGCGACACCAAGCTAGGCCCGGAGGAGATCACCCGCGACCTGCCCAACGTTAGCGAGGAGACCCTGCGCAATCTCAATGAGCGCGGAATCATCTATGTCGGAGCCGAGGTCCACCCGGGCGACATCCTGGTCGGCAAGATCACGCCCAAGGGTGAGTCGGAGCTCTCCGCGGAGGAGCGTCTTCTGCGCGCCATCTTCGGGGAGAAGGCTCGGGAGGTGCGGGACAGTTCGCTGAGGGTGCCTCACGGCGAGCGGGGAACGGTCGTCGACGTCAAGCTCTTCTCGCGCGAGAACAAGGACGAGCTCCCCGCCGGTGTCAACGAACTGGTGCGGATCTACGTGGCGCAGAAGCGCAAGATCAGTCAGGGCGACAAGATGGCGGGCCGTCACGGCAACAAAGGGGTGATCGCTCGAATCCTCCCGATCGAGGATATGCCGTTCCTGCCCGACGGCACACCGGTTGAGCTGGTCCTGAACCCGCTCGGGGTGCCCTCCCGGATGAACCTCGGACAAGTGCTGGAGACGCACCTGGGGTGGGCCGCTGACGTGCTCGGGGTGCGCGTCACCACCCCTGTCTTCGACGGGGCCTCCCAGCTCCAGATCGAGGACGAGCTCGAGCGCGCGGGGCTGCCGCGAAGCGGCAAGGTGGTGCTCCGCGATGGCCGGTCGGGGCGTGCCTTTGACCGTCCGATCACGGTGGGCCAGATCTACATGCTGAAACTGGCGCACCTGGTCGAGGACAAGATCCACGCTCGCAGCACTGGCCCCTACAGCCTCGTCACCCAGCAGCCGCTGGGCGGGAAGGCGCAGTTCGGTGGGCAGCGCTTTGGCGAGATGGAGGTGTGGGCGCTGGAGGCTTACGGCGCCAGCCACATCCTCCAGGAGATCCTCACGATCAAGTCCGACGACATCGTCGGGCGGGTCAAGGCCTACGAGGCGATCGTCAAGGGTGACAACACCCTCGACGCCGGGATCCCCGAGTCCTTCCGGGTGCTCGTGAAGGAACTGGAGGGGCTCGCCTTGGGGGTCGAGATTATGTCCGAGAACGAGGAGCAGATCATGTTCAGCGAGGAGGACATGGCCGACATGCCCCTCGGGTTGGGGATCAGCCTGGAGCGCGACGAACGCGACGACGCCGACGATCTCAGCCGTTGACGAGCGCACGACGGCTGATCCCGACCCGGTGGGTGGGCCGGCGCCGCGGCGCCGGCCTCATCAGGGGCTCAATCGCGCACTGCCTGGAGGCGTTTGACTCGTGCTGAAGCTTGAGAATTTCGACGCGCTGAAGCTCTCCCTGGCCAGCCCGGAGATGATCCTGTCGTGGTCGCATGGAGAGGTGACCAAGCCGGAGACGATCAACTACCGCACCCTCAAGCCGGAGCGGGACGGTCTCTTCTGCGAGAAGATCTTCGGCCCCACCAAGGATTGGGAGTGCCACTGCGGCAAGTACAAGCGCTACCGCTACAAGGGCATCATCTGCGACAAGTGCGGGGTCGAGGTGACCCGGAGCAAGGTGCGCCGGGAACGGATGGGGCACATCAAGCTGGCCAGCCCGGTGTCGCACGTGTGGTATTTCAAGGGCATTCCCTCGCGGCTCGGGCTGCTGCTCGACATGTCGCCGCGCAACCTCGAGAAGGTGCTCTACTTTGCCAACTACATCGTGGTCGGCATCGATGAGGCCGCTCGTGAGGAGGTCCGCAAGGGCCTCGATCCGGCTCAGAATGAGCGGGTTCGAGAGCTGGAGGCCGCCGCGAGCCGCAGCCTGGAGGCGGTGGTCGCCGAACTCGACACGGCGATCGCGGAGCGTCAGCGGACCCTTGAGTCCGATCTGGCCCGCGTGGCCGCCGAGGTGGACAAGCGCCGCAGCGCGCTGGAGGCCGCCGGCGAGCGGCTGGTGGAGCGCGCCCAGGCTGCGGTGGGCAAGAAGGCACCCGCCGACTTCACCCTGAAGGATGGCGACCTCGGCGAGGTGGTGATCCGGCGCGGCGAGGTCCTCACGGAGGAGCATCCCGCCGGGATCCAGGATCGGCTGCGTGAGCGCATCGTGGCGCTTGAGGGAGATGCCGAGGAGCGCCGTCAGGCGCTCGGCGATGATGCCGGAGCCCAGATCGCAGAGCTGCGCCAGACCCTGGAGGCGCGCCGCGCTGCGGGAGCGAGCGTCGATACGGCCGAGCTCGACCAGCTGCGCGAGGATCTCCGTCGCACGCGCGAGAAGCTCGACGCGCTGGTGGAGCGGCAGCTGCTGAGCGACGCCGAGTACCGGGACGGCACCGAGCGCTTCGGCCGCTGCTTCCGGGCGGGGATCGGGGCCGGCGCGGTCAAGGAGATGCTCAACCGGCTCGACCTCACGGCCGTCGCCGCGGGGCTCCGCGAGGAGCTTCTCACCAGCAGCGGTCAGCGCAAGCAGAAGGCGATCAAGCGGCTGCGGGTGGTGGAGGCGTTCCGCAAGAGTGACACCTCACCGACCTGGATGGTGCTGGATGTGTTGCCGGTGATCCCGCCCGAGCTCCGACCCATGGTCCAGCTCGATGGTGGCCGCTTCGCCACCAGTGATCTCAACGACCTCTACCGCCGGGTGATCAATCGCAACAACCGTCTGAAGCGGCTACTCGAACTGGGTGCTCCCGAGATCATCGTTCGCAACGAGAAGCGCATGCTGCAGGAGGCAGTTGATGCTCTGATCGACAACGGACGGCGCGGTCGAGCCATTACCGGTACCGGCAACCGCAAGCTGAAGTCGCTCTCCGACATGCTGAAGGGCAAGGGGGGGCGCTTCCGGCAGAACCTGCTGGGCAAGCGGGTCGACTACAGCGGTCGCTCGGTGATCGTGGTGGGTCCCGAGCTGAAGCTGCACCAATGCGGGCTCCCCAAGCGGATGGCGCTGGAGCTCTTCAAGCCCTTCGTGATGCGCGAGTTGGTCAGTCAGGGCTTTACCCAGAACATCAAGAGCGCGAAGCGGATGGTGGAGCGGGCCCGCCCCGAGGTCTGGGACGTGCTCGACCAGGTGATCCAGGACCACCCGGTTCTGCTCAACCGAGCCCCCACCCTGCACCGGCTGGGAATCCAGGCGTTCATGCCGGTGCTGGTGGAAGGGTCGGCGATCCAGATCCACCCCCTGGTGTGCACCGCCTTCAATGCCGACTTCGACGGTGACCAGATGGCGGTGCATGTTCCCCTCTTCAGTGGGGCGATCGCCGAAGCCAAGAACCTCATGATGTCGTCGCACAACATCCTCTCGGCCTCCGACGGCAATCCGGTCGTCAGCCCCACTTTGGATTTGGTGCTGGGGTCCTACTGGCTCACGGTCGCGGGGCCGGAGGAGAAGGGGGCGACCCCGCTCCGCACGCGACGATTCAGCGGCGCGGACGAATTGCTGCTGGCGTATGACCAGGGGTCGGTGGGGGTTCACGAGGCGATCGAGGTGAGGCTGCCCTGTGCCATCGTCGAGGAGGGCCGGGCCGGAGTCGACGATGGCACCGAGGTCATGGTGGCGACCACGGCCGGGCGCGTGATCTTCAACGAGGTTCTGCCGCTGGGCCGTCCGGTGCAGCCGGGCAGCGTCGGCGGACCGATCACCTTCCAGAATCGCGTCTTCGACCGCAAGACGCTGCGGCAGTTGGTGGCCGAGCTCTACCGTCTCTATGGGAGCGACGTGACCGCCCACGTGGTCAACGAGATCAAGCGCTTGGGCTTCACCTACGCCACCCAGGCGGGGATCACGATCAGCGCCATGGACATCAAGACGCCGCCCGAGAAGGCAGGGGTGCTCGCCAAGGCGGAACACGAGGTGGACGAGGTTTCGCTGCAACACCGGCGCGGCCTGATCACCGAGGACGAGCGCTACAGCAAGACGGTGGAGATCTGGACCCAGGCGACCGACGCGGTAACCCGCGCCACGATGGCGCACTTCGATCCCTTCAGCTCGGTGCTGATGATGTCCCAATCGGGCGCGCGGGGCTCGGTGCAGCAGATCCGCCAACTCGCAGGGATGCGTGGCCTGATGGCGGACCCAACGGGTCGGATCATCGACCTGCCCATCAAGGCCAACTTCTCCGAGGGCCTTGCGGTGCTGGAGTACTTCATCTCGACCCACGGCGCACGCAAGGGGCTGGCCGACACGGCGCTGCGCACGGCGGACTCGGGCTATCTCACCCGACGGCTGGTCGACGTGGCCCAGGACGTGATCGTCCGCCAGGAGGACTGCGGCACCACCGCCGGGGTGTGGCTCCGGCGCGGGAGTGAGGAGGGTGACCCCTTCTTCGAGCGGGTAGCCGGGCGGGTGCTCGCGGCTGACGTGGTCGACGTCGACGGGCGGGTGCTGGCGGCGGCCGGTGACGAGGTGACCGACACGGTCGCCCGCGCGCTGATCGCGGCCGGCCAGGATCGCCTCAAGGCGCGCAGCGTGCTCACCTGCACCGCCCGCGAGGGAGTCTGTCGGCTCTGCTACGGGCGCAACCTGGCCACCGGGCGGTTGGTCGAGATCGGCGAGGCGGTCGGCGTGATCGCCGCCCAGTCAATCGGCGAGCCCGGAACCCAGCTGACGATGCGGACCTTCCATACCGGAGGGGTCGCGGGGATGGACATCACGCAGGGGCTTCCCCGGGTGGAGGAGCTCTTCGAAGCCCGGATCCCCAAGGGCAAGGCCGTCCTCACCGAGATCGGCGGCACGGTCGAGGTTATCCGTACCGAGACCGGTCGAAAGGTCCGGGTCGCGAGCCGGGAAGACTACGACACCACCTACCCGATCGAGAGCGGGTTCACCCTCGATCCCGGGCTCACCCTCGGGACGGCGGTCGGGGAGTCCGCCATCCTGGCCCGCAACACAGCAGACGGCCGCCTGCGCACGGTGACCGTCCGGGTCGGCGGCACCGTGGCCGCGTTCGCCGAGCGTCGCGGACGAGTGGCTGAGGTTCGAGTCCACACCCACGAGGAGGAGGCTCGGGAGTACCCGATTCCTCATGGAGCCCAGGTCCGCGTCGACGACGGCGACGAGGTCCGACCCGGCGACCAGTTGACGGTGGGCTCGGTCAGTCCCCAGGAGCTCCTCTACATCAGCGGGCGGGATGCGGTCCAGGAGTACTTGGTCCGTGAGGTCCAGACCGTCTATCGCTCCCAGGGAGTGGACATCAACGACAAGCACATCGAGGTGATCGTCCGGCAGATGATGCGCAAGGTGCGGATCGAGTCCGCCGGCGACACCGAGTTGCTGCCCGGTGAGATCGTGTCCCAGTGGGAGTACGACGAGGCCAATGCCAAGATCCTCGCTGAGGGGGGTGAGCCGGCGATCGCGACCACGGTTCTCCTCGGCCTGATCAAGGCCGCGCTCAACACCGCCAGCTGGCTGTCGGCGGCATCCTTCCAGGAGACCACCAGGGTCCTCACCGAGGCCGCGATCTCGGGGAAGGTGGATCGCCTGCGCGGCCTGAAGGAGAACGTCATCATCGGCAAGCTGATCCCGGCTGGCACTGGCCTGGACTACTACCAAAAGCTCCGCGAGGAGACCCTAAGGCTCTTGGCCGAGGCTCAGCCCGCAGGAGATGCCGCCGAGCCGGAGCTCCCCGCCCTGGTCGGAGCCGGCGACGCGGGCCTCGGGGCCGCGACCGACGGGTCCCAGGAGGCGGCTGGATCCTGATCCCGGACGGGGGAGGGCGGCCGGCGCGGGGGCAGCCCCCGGCCGGCCGCCGTTGGGCGGCCTCGGGCGCCGCGAACCTCCGATTTGACAGGCACTTCCGTGCGACGCTACACTGCGCTTTCGCGCCTCTGCGGAGGTGCCTGTGTGTCCGAAGTCGGTCGGCCCGTGCCGGCCACCACCACTGAGAGCCAAACGAGTTCGCCGTGCCTACCATTCAACAGCTGGTCCGAAAGGGTCGCCACCCGGTCACCAAGAAGACCAAGGCACCCGCGCTGCGGAGTTCGCCCCAGCGGCGGGGCGTGTGTGTCCGCGTCTACACGATGACCCCCAAGAAGCCCAACTCGGCGCTCCGGAAGGTCGCCCGGGTTCGGCTCACGAGCAAGATCGAGGTGACGGCCTACATTCCCGGGATCGGGCACAACCTCCAGGAGCACTCGGTGGTGCTGGTCCGAGGCGGTCGGGTCAAGGACCTGCCGGGGGTGCGCTACCACATCATTCGGGGCACCCTCGATACCGCCGGGACCAAGGCGCGCAAGCAGGGACGCAGCAAGTACGGCGCCAAGCGCGAGAAGAGCGGGAGCTGAGATGCCGCGTCGCCAACGGATCACCCGTCGCACCATCAGCCCCGATCCCCAGTACCAAAGCGAGGGACTGGCCAAGTTCGTCAACTGCGTGATGCTCAACGGCAAGCGCAGCACCGCCGAGGCGGTGGTGTACGGTGCCCTGGAGCGGATCCGACGGAGCCAGCGCCGGGAGCCGCTGGAGGTGTTCGATCTGGCCATGCGAAACGTCACCCCCATCTTGGAGGTGAAGCCCAAGCGCGTGGGCGGGGCGACCTATCAGGTTCCGGTGGAGATCCGCCACGACCGGCGCCTGGCACTGGCGCGCCGCTGGATCATTCGCTACGCCAGGGGGCGCCACGGTCGCAGCATGTCCGACAAGCTCGCCTCGGAACTGATGGATGCCAGCAACGGCATGGGCCAGGCGGTCAAACGCAAGGAAGACACGCACAAGATGGCCGAGTCCAACAAGGCCTTCTCTCACTTTCGGTATTGAGGCGCACCCTTGAGCATCCCCGCGACCACCGCCACCACCCGCCGAGCCGGCGCGGCGGGTGGGCGCGCCTTCCCGCTGGAGCGTACCCGCAACATCGGGATCATCGCGCACATCGACGCGGGCAAGACCACCACCACGGAGCGCGTCCTCTTCTACACCGGCCGGATCCACAAGATGGGCGAGGTTCACGATGGGGCCGCGACGATGGACTGGATGGTGCAGGAGCAGGAGCGTGGCATCACGATCACCTCTGCGGCCACCGCCGCGCAGTGGCGTGACCACCGGGTCAACATCATCGACACCCCCGGGCACGTGGACTTCACGGTCGAAGTGGAGCGGTCGTTGCGGGTGCTCGACGGCGCCGTGGCCGTGTTCGACGCGGTCAGCGGGGTCGAGCCCCAGTCCGAGACGGTCTGGCGGCAGGCCGATCGCTACAACGTGCCGAGGATCGCCTTCATCAACAAGATGGACCGTGTGGGGGCCGATTTCGCGGCCTCGGTGGCCTCGATCCGCGAGCGCCTGGGAGCCAACGCGGTGCCGGTGCAGATCCCGATCGGAGCCGAGGACAACTTTCTGGGGATGATCGACCTCGTCAACCAGGTGGCGATCGTCTATGCCGATGACCTGGGCACCACCTTGGAGGCCACCGAGATCCCTGAGGAACTCCGGGCCTCGGTCGGTGAGGCCCGGCGGCAGCTGCTCGAAGCCGCCGCCGACTACGATGACGCGCTCATGCACGCCTACCTCGAGGACCAGCCGGTCGCCCCCGCGCAGCTGCTGGCGGCGATCCGGCGGGGCACGGTGGCGGCCAAGTTGGTACCGGTGCTCTGTGGCAGTGCCCTCCGCAACCGTGGCGTCCAGCCGATGCTCGACGCCGTCGTCGACTTCCTCCCCAGCCCCCTCGATCGGCCTCCGATCACGGGCCAGGTGCCGGGGAAGGAGGAGCTGGTGGAGCGCGAGGTGTCTGATGACGCGCCGTTTAGCGCCCTCGCTTTCAAGATCATGACCGACCCCTTCGTGGGCAAGCTGACCTTCTTCCGCGTCTACAGCGGACGCCTCACATCCGGCAGCTACGTTCTCAATGCCACCCAGGGCACCAAGGAGCGGGTGGGTCGGATCCTCCAGATGCATGCCAACCGGCGCGAGGAGATCGAGCAGGTGGTGGCCGGCGACATCGCCGCTGCCATCGGCCTTCGCAAGACATCCACCGGCGACACGCTCACCGACGAGGACCATCCGATCGTGCTGGAGGTGATCGTCTTTCCGGAGCCGGTGGTGAGTGTCGCGATCGAGCCGCGCACCAAGGCCGATCAGGACAAGATGGGAATCGCCCTGCAGAAGCTGGCTGAGGAGGACCCCACCTTCCGGCTTCGCACCGACCCCGAGACCGGGCAGACCCTCATCTCCGGGATGGGCGAGCTGCATCTGGAAGTCATTGTCGACCGACTGCTCCGCGAATTCAAGGTCGACGCCAACGTGGGCAAGCCGCAGGTGGCCTACCGGGAAACCATCAAGCGCTCAGCCCGGGGGGTCGGTCGCTACATTCGGCAGACGGGTGGCCGGGGTCAGTACGGCCATGCCGAGCTGGTGGTGGAGCCGAATGAGGCGGGCAAGGGCTTTGAGTTCAAGAGCGCCATCGTGGGAGGCACCGTGCCGCGTGAGTACGTGGCGCCCATCGAGAAGGGCTGCATTGATGCCTGCCAGGCGGGGGCGGTGGCCGGGTACCCGGTGGTGGACGTCAAGGTCACCCTGGTGGATGGCTCCTACCACGATGTCGACTCCTCGGAGCAGGCCTTCCAGATCGCCGGGTCGATGGGCATGAAGGATGGACTGCGCAAGGCGTCGCCCGTCCTGCTGGAGCCGATTATGAAGGTGGACATCATGGCCCCCGAGGCCAATCTCGGCGATGTGCTCGGAGACCTGGCGAGCCGCCGCGGCCACACCCTGGGGATGGACGCGCGGGCCGGGATGCAGATCGTCCACGCCCAGGTGCCGCTGGCCAACATGTTCGGGTACGCTACACAGCTGCGCAGCATGAGCCAGGGGCGGGCGAGTGCCTCGATGGAGTTCGACCACTACCAGGAGCTGCCGGCGAGCATCGCCGCCGAGATCACCGCCAAGGCCAAGAGCTAGGACACACCGGCATCGCCGGCGAAAGGCAGGAGACAATGGGCAAGAAGAAGTACGACAGCACCAAGCCGCACGTCAACGTGGGCACCATCGGCCACATCGACCACGGCAAGACCACTTTGACCGCCGCGATCACCAAGGTGCTGGCGAAGAAGGGGCTGGCGGACTTCCGTGCCTTCGACTCGATCGACAACGCTCCCGAGGAGAAGGCGCGTGGGATCACGATTGCCACCACCCATGTGGAGTACGAGACCGAGAAGCGACACTACGCCCACGTCGACTGCCCGGGGCACGCCGACTACATCAAGAACATGATCACCGGTGCGGCGCAGATGGACGGCGCCATCCTGGTGGTCGCCGCGACTGACGGTCCGATGCCGCAGACCCGCGAGCACATTGTGCTGGCCCGGCAGGTCGGCGTCCCCTACATCGTGGTGGCGCTCAACAAAGTCGATGCCGTGGACGACGAGGAGCTGCTGGAGCTGGTCGAGCTTGAGGTGCGCGAGCTTCTCAGCCGGTACGAGTACCCAGGGGATGACGTCCCGGTGGTGCGAGTCTCCGCTCTCAAGGCGCTGGAGGGTGACGCCAAGTCCGAGGAGGACGTTCTCCGCCTGATGGACGCGGTCGACACCTACATTCCGCTGCCGGTACGCCCGATCGACCAGCCCTTCATGATGCCGATCGAGGATGTGTTTTCGATCGAAGGTCGTGGCACGGTTGTCACCGGACGGATCGAGCGCGGCGTGGTGAAGGTGAACGATCAGGTGGAGACGGTAGGGATCAAGGACACCGGCAAGACCGTGGTCACCGGCGTTGAGATGTTCCACAAGTTGCTCGATCAGGGTGAGGCAGGCATGAACGTCGGATGCCTCATCCGTGGGGTCAAGCGGGATGATGTCGAGCGCGGTCAGGTGCTTGCCAAGCCGGGGTCGATCAAGCCCCACACCTCCTTCCATGCCCAGGTCTACGTATTGAGCAAGGACGAGGGTGGGCGGCACACCGCCTTCTTCAACAACTACCGGCCCCAGTTCTACATCCGCACCACCGACGTCACGGGTGCGGTCGAGTTGCCCGAGGGGCAGGAACTAGTGATGCCAGGCGACAACGTCGAACTCAAGATCAACCTGATCACCCCGGTGGCGGTGGAGCAGGGGATGCGATTCGCCATCCGTGAGGGTGGCCGCACCGTCGGCGCCGGCGTCGTCACCAAGATCGACGGCTAGCCGCGAGAACAGGAGACACTCGAGCACCTGATGGCGCAGCGAATCCGGATTCGACTCAAGGCATACGACCACAAGGTCCTGGATCAGGCCGCCGGTCGCATCGTCGACACGGCTACCCGCAACCAGGCTCAGGTGGTGGGGCCGGTGCCGCTGCCCACGGTGATCAACAAGTACACCGTGATCCGTGGGCCCTTCATCGACAAGGACTCGCGCGAGCAGTTCGAGATGCGCACTCACAAGCGGATCGTCGACATCCTTGACCCGAACCCCAAGGTGGTCGATGCCTTGATGCACCTCAACCTTCCCAGCGGTGTGAACATCGAGATCAAACTGTGAGTGTGAAGGCGCTGCTCGCCCGCAAGGTGGGGATGACGCAGCTGTTCGGCGACGACGGCAGAGTGCAGGCGGTGACCGTGCTGCAGGCTGGGCCGTGCCCGGTGGTACAGGTCAAGACCGCGGCCCGGGATGGCTATGATGCCATCCAGCTCGGCTTCGAGCGGGTCGAGCCGCGCCGCCTCACGCGCGCGCGCCTTGGCCACGTTCGTACTGCCGGGGTCGAGCCGGTGCGGCATCTGCGTGAGGTCCGTGGCCCGGATTCACTGGCGCTGGGCAGCGAGATTCGGGTCTCGGTCTTCAGCGCCGGCGATGTTGTCGACGTGAGCGGTCGCAGCAAAGGCAAGGGCTTCGCCGGTCAGCACAAGCGACACAACTTTGGACGAGGTCCGGTGACGCACGGCAGCCACAACATTCGGCAGCCGGGTTCGGTGGGATCGGTGGATGCCGCTAGAACTCTGCGGGGCCTCAAGATGGCGGGCCATCTGGGCGACGCCCGAGTCACGGTGCGGCGGCTGCACGTGGTCTCGGTCGACGAGGAGCGCAACCTGCTGTTGGTTCGGGGCGCGGTGCCCGGCACCCGCACGGGACTGGTGCTGGTGCGGGCCTCCGCCGCGCGCATCCGCAAGCCGCGGGGCCACCACTGATGGCGACCGTGCCGCTGATCGACGCGGAGGGAACGACCTCGGGGATGGTCGAGGTGGCTGCCGGGCTGGCTGAGCAGACGCCCCACATCGCGAGCATGCACCAGGCGCTGCTGCGACAGCAGGCGGGAGCCCGCCAGGGCACCCACGACACTAGGACGCGGGGCGAGGTGTCCGGAGGCGGTCGCAAGCCGTACCGGCAGAAGGGGACGGGCCGTGCCCGACAGGGGTCGATCCGGGCTCCCCACTATCGGGGCGGAGGCACCGTCTTCGGGCCAACGCCGCGCAGCCACGCTCAGCGGATGCCGCGCAAGCAGCGGCGGCTGGCGCTGCGCTCGGCGCTCGCCACCGCACTGCAAGCGGAGCGGATTCGGATCGTGGAGGGCTTCGACTACGACGTCCCTCGCACCGGTCGCCTCGCCGCGTTTCTGCGTGCTACCGGTGCCGGGCGGCGTGTGCTGCTGGTGCTGGCCGGACGCGATCCCGAGGTGGAACTCTCGGCGCGCAACCTGGCTCATGTTCGATGCTTACTGGCGGCCAACCTCAATGTCCACGATGTGCTGGTGGCCGAGACGGTGATCGTGACGCGCGAGGCATGGAATCTCGTTGAGGCGCATCTGACATGAGGGCGCCCGCATGAAGCACGCCGTTCAGGTCGTGGTCCGCCCCGTGATCAGCGAGAAGTCGTATGCTGCGATGGGCCAGGGTCAGTACGTGTTTCGGGTTGCCAGCGCCGCCAACAAGGTGGAGATCAAGGCAGCCGTGGCGGCCGCCTTCAAGGTCACCCCGGTGGCGGTGAACGTGCTGACCGTCAAGGGCAAGACCCGGGTTCGGTCGCGGGGACGGCAGCGGATCACGGGTCGGACCTCCGACTGGAAAAAGGCGGTGGTCACGCTGGCACCCGGTGAGAGCATCCCCAACCTGTTCGAGGGTGTCTGATCGTGGGCCTCAAGCGCTACAAGCCGACCTCACCGGGCCGTCGCTTCATGTCGGTGAGCGCCTTCGATGACATCACCAAGCAGACGCCTGAGCGACGGCTGGTGGTGTCCCTCAAGAAGCACTCGGGCCGGAATGCCACTGGCCGCATCACCGTGCGTCATCGCGGTGGGGGACATCGTCGCCTCTACCGGGTGATCGACTTCCGGCGCGACAAGCAGGGGGTGCCGGGGCGGGTGGTGGCGATTGAGTATGATCCCAACCGCAGCGCTCGGATCGCGCTCGTGACCTATCGTGATGGTGACAAGCGTTACATCCTCGCCCCTGACGGGGTGGGCGTGGGCGCCTCGATCCATGCGGGTGACGGCAGCGAGATCCGGCCGGGACACGCGATGCCAATCGCACGGATTCCACTGGGGACCACGATCCACAACATTGAACTCAGCCTGGGACGAGGTGGCCAGCTGGTGCGCAGCGCCGGTCTGGGAGCCCAGCTGCTGGCGAAGGACGGACCGTACGCGCAAGTCAAGATGCCCTCGGGCGAAGTGCGACGAGTCGACGTGCGCTGCCAGGCCACCATCGGCCAAGTGGGGAACGCCGACCACAGCAATCAGAACTGGGGCAAGGCGGGCAAGACCAGGTGGCGCGGCTTCCGCCCGTCGGTGCGCGGCATGACCATGAATCCCTTCGACCATCCTCATGGCGGCGGGGAGGGTCGCTCGGGGGCGGGCGGACACCCGCAAACTCCGTGGGGCAAGCCGGCGCTTGGCCACCGCACCCGCCACAACAAGTCGACCAACAAGATGATCGTGCGGCGGCGCCGCAAGTGAGCGGGGTGCTGGCATGAGTCGATCGCTGCGAAAGGGCCCCTACTGCTCGCCCGCGCTGATGCGAAAGGTCGTGGAGTTGAATCGCACCCGCGAGAAGCGGGTCATCAAGACGTGGTCGCGACGCAGTGACATCTTTCCGGAGATGGTCGGTCACACCCTGGCGGTGCATGACGGACGCAAGCATGTCCCTGTATTCGTGACCGACGCGATGGTGGGGCATAAGCTGGGCGAGTTTGCGCCCACGCGACGGTTCCGGGGCCACGGCCATCACACCGAGCGCAGCTCGGCGCTCAGGTAGGGAGGCTCGCCAACACCGATGGAAGTCACCGCAACCGCTCGCTGGGTAAGAGTGCCACCGCGCAAGGCGCGCTTGGTGAGCGCAGTCGTGGTGGGGATGCCGGTGGAGCAGGCGCTGACGGTGTTGTCCTTCATGCCCCAGGCCGCCGCCAGCGACATCGCCAAGGTGGTCCGGTCAGCCGCCGCCAATGCGCAGAACAACTTCAATTTGGAGGGGGACCGGCTCCGGATCCAGCGCCTGGAGGTGGAGGGCGGTCCGACCGTGAAGCGGTTCCGGCCCCGCGCCAGAGGGTCGTACTTCAGCATCTTCAAGCGGACCTGTCACCTGCGGGCGGTGGTCGAGGACAGCCTCGAGCCGGTCGCTCGGGCCAGCCGTGCCCGGGCGGGCGGGCGGCGCAGCCGGCCAGCGGCGCCGAGCACTCCGACCGCGACGCCGGCATCAGCATCAGTCGCGCCCGCCGGCGACGACGGGGAGTAGGCAGGATGGGACACAAAGTTCACCCCAACGGCTTCCGCCTCGGCGTCTACCGCAACTGGCAGGCCCGCTGGTTCGCGACCAAGCGTGAGTACACTCGGCTGCTGCACGAGGATCTGGCGATGCGGCGGCTGATCATGAGCCGGCTTCGCAATGCCAGCGTGGCCCGGATCGAGACAGAGCGATCGGCAAATCAGCTGACCGTCATCATCCACACCGCCAAGCCGGGGATCGTGATCGGCCGGAGCGGCAGCTCGGTGGACGCGCTTCGAGACAACCTGGAGCGGATCTCCGGCAAGAAGGTCCGGGTGACCATCCAGGAGATCAAGAGCCCCGAGATGGATGCCCAGCTGGTGGCGGAGTCGGTTGCCGGGCAGTTGGAGAAGCGAATCGCCTTTCGGCGCGCCATCAAGCAGTCGGTCATGCGATCGATGCGGGCGGGAGCCAAGGGGGTGCGGATCCAACTTTCCGGACGGCTGGGAGGGGCGGAGATGAGCCGGCGCGAATGGGACCGAGATGGGCGTGTGCCGCTCCACACCCTGCGCGCCGACATCGACTTCGGGCAGACTGAGGCGGCCACCACCTTCGGGCGCATCGGCGTCTCGGTATGGCTTTATCGTGGTGACTTCACCGGTGCCGACGGGGGGCTTCCGACCGGGATCGAAGAGCCCATCCTGGAGCCCCGGGAGCGACGCGGATCCGCCGCGACCGCGCCCGCAGTGGCAGCGCCGGCGGCAGTGATGGAGACACCCGTGGTCCAGATCTCGGGTGGCGAGGAGGCGGCCGAGCCGATGGCGGCGGTCGCCGGCGAGTTGGCGGCACCGGTGGAGACGGCAGCCGTCGCCGTGGAGCCGGCCCCGGCGGCAGCCCGACCCACCCGTGCGGCCCGGCCCCGGGCCGGCGCGGGCACCCCGCCGGCGGCGACCCGACCGGCCCGGGCCCGGCGGGCCCCGGCCGCCCCCGCTGACCCCGCTCCCGGCGCGGACGCGGTGGATGCGGCGGGGCAGGCAGGGAAATGATCTCATGCTGATTCCCAAGCGGCCGCGCCACCGCAAGGTGCATCGCGGGCATCGCCGCGGTGCCGCCTACCGTGGCAGCACCCTCGCCTTCGGGCCCTATGGCCTGCAAGCGCTCGAAGCCTGCTGGATGACCAACCGCCAGATTGAGGCGGCCCGACGGGCGATGACCCGCCACGTCCGACGGGGTGGCAAGATATGGATCCGCCTGTTCCCGGATCATCCCTTCACCAAGAAGCCCGCCGAGACCCGGATGGGGTCGGGCAAAGGATCCCCGGAGGGATGGGTGGCGGTGGTCCTCCCGGGCCGGGTCCTGTTCGAGATGGATGGGGTTCCCGAGGCGACCGCCCAAGAGGCGATGCGCCTGGCCGCTCACAAGCTTCCGATTCGGACCCGATTTGTGAGTCGGATCGAGCCCGGCACCGGCGGCGAGGAGGTGTCCGCGTGAGCAAGCGTCGGGAGGTCCGCGACCAGACCCGCGAGATGGACGATCACGGCTTGGGGGAGACCCTGGAAGCACGCCGGCAGGAGCTGCTCCAGCTCCGACTGCAGCAGGCCACCGGCCAGCTCGAGCATCACCGGCGGGTGCGCGAGGTGCGCCGGGACATAGCCAGGATTCTCACCCTGCAGGGCGAGCGGGCCCGCGAGCTGGCGCAGGAGGCATGACATGAGCACGGTCAACGAGAGCCCGCCGCCGAGCGTTCCCGCGGCCCGGCCGCGGCGCAAGGTGCGGGTCGGGGTGGTCACCAGCGATAAGATGGACAAGACAGTCGTGGTGACCGTCGAGGATCTGAAGCGCCACCCCCTCTACCGCAAGGTGCTGCGCCGCCAGGCTCGCTTCGCGGCTCACGATGAGACCAACGCGTGTCGCGTGGGCGACCGCGTCCGAATCGCCGAGACTCGGCCGCAGAGCCTGACCAAGCGCTGGCGAGTGGTCGAGATCGTCGAGCGGGCGCGCTAGGGCCTCGGGACAGGGACGAGATGATTCAGCAGGAGACGGTGCTCAAGGTGGCGGACAACAGCGGCGCCCGAGAGATCCTCTGCATCCGGGTGCTGGGAGGGTCGTACCGCAAGTACGCCTCGGTCGGCGACGTCATCGTGGCCACCGTCAAGGCGGCGCAACCTCACACCCAGGTGAAGAAGGGGGATGTGGTGCGGGCGGTGGTGGTGCGGGTCGCCAAGGAGTATCACCGCCCCGATGGCAGCCAGATCCGCTTCGATGAGAACGCGGCGGTGCTGATCAACCCCCAGAACAATCCTCGCGGCACACGGATCTTCGGCCCGGTGGCACGGGAGCTGCGCGAGCGCAACTTCATGAAGATTGTGTCGCTTGCCCCGGAGGTGATCTGACCATGGCGCGGGCACGGCAGCAGCGCTCCTGGGCAGGCGGGCACACCCGACCCCTGGACCTGCGCGCGGGCGATCCAGTCGTGATCACGGCGGGCAGTGATCGGGGCAAGCGGGGGGTGGTGGTGCGAGCGCTGCCGGAGCAGCAGCGGGTCGTGGTCGGCGGGGTCAACATCCACAAGCGGCATCAGCGCGCCGGGCAGCGCCGCGGGGGAACCACGGCGATGCAGGGCGGGGTGGTCGACTTCCCCGCTCCCATCCACTACAGCAATGTCCAACTGGTGTGCCCCCACTGTGACCGGCCCACGCGGGTGCGCAAGGCCCTTTTCGATGGGCAGTTCGGGATCGCTTGCCGCCACTGCGGCGAGCGCTACGAGCGGGTGACCGGGTGATGGCGACGATGGCTGCGCCTCGGCCCCGGCTCCACCAGCTCTACCAGGAGCGGGCGGTCCCCAATCTTGTGTCCGAGTTCCGCTACATCAATGTGATGCAGGTGCCGCGGGTGGACCGGGTCGTGGTCAACATCGGAATTGGGGAGGCGATCCAGAACGCTAAGGCGCTGGACGCCGCCAGCAATGACCTGCGCCAGATTACCGGCCAGCAGCCGATCGTTGTGAAGGCGCGCCGCTCGGTGGCCGCGTTCAAGCTCCGGGCGGGGATGCCGGTGGGGCTGAAAGTGACGCTGCGAGGCGCCCGGATGTGGGAGTTCCTCGACAAGCTGGTCAGCGTGGCCCTGCCCCGGATCCGCGATTTCCGAGGCGTCGGTAGCCGCCTTGACGGCCATGGCAACTACACGCTCGGGCTGCGCGAGCAGCTGGTGTTCCCCGAGATCGACTACGATCGCATCGACCGGCTCCGCGGGATGGAGATCACCATCGTCACCACTGCCGCTAGCGACGATGAGGGACGGCGCCTGCTCACCGAGCTCGGCATGCCGTTCCGGCGTTAGGAGACAGCCCACTCGTGGCCAAGAAGTCCAAAATCGTGAAGAGCCAATCGCCGGCACGCTTTCCGGTGCAGGCTCGCAATCGCTGCAACATGTGCGGTCGGCCGCGGGGCTACATGCGCCGCTTCGGGCTCTGCCGGATATGCTTTCGTAGCTACGCCTCCAGGGGACAGATCCCGGGCGTGCGCAAGTCGAGCTGGTAGTCATGCTGACTGATCCCATCGCTGACATGCTGACGCGGATCCGCAACGCCAATCTCGTGAATCATGAGCGGGTGGAGATGCCGCACAGCCGGATGAAGGCCGAGGTGGCACGCGTCCTGCGGGATGAGGGGTACGTGCGCGACTTTGGCGTGCTGGGTGAGGGGCCGATCCGCCGACTCTGGGTCGAGCTCAAGCCCAGGACCCCGGAGGGACGCGCGCTCAGTGGGCTTCGCCGTGTCAGCCGTCCCGGCTTGCGGGTGTATACCGGCCGCAGCCGGATTCCTCTGGTGCGTGGCGGATTGGGCACGGCCATCGTCTCGACGTCGCGGGGTCTCATGTCGGGGCGGGCCGCCCATCGACTGGGACTCGGGGGCGAGATCGTCGCCCTGGTCTGGTAGGGCGCCATGTCACGGATCGGACGACTTCCGATTCCCGTCCCCGACGGTGTCACGGTGCGCATCGAGCCTCCTCGGATCGAGGTTGTGGGTCCGCGCGGGACCCTGCAGCGGCTCCTGCCCTCCGTGATCAAGGTAGCGGCGGTGGACGGTCAGCTGGTGGTGGAGCGTCCCACCGACGCCGGTCCCCACCGGGCCCTGCATGGGCTGACCCGGACCCTGGTCGCCAACATGGTGGAGGGCGTCACGCGCGGCTTTCGGCGCGAGCTGGAGCTAGTCGGAGTCGGCTACCGTGCCTCCCTCCAGGGAGCGGACCTTCAGCTCGCGCTGGGCTTCGCCCACCCGGTTCGCGTGGCGACCCCCTCGGGCATCACCATCGAGGTGCCTGACCCCACCCATATCGCGGTGGTGGGAACCGACAAAGAGCAGGTGGGCCAGACGGCGGCCAAGATCCGCAGCCTGCGCCCTCCCGAGCCCTACAAGGGTAAGGGCATCCTCTACCGTGGCGAGCGGGTCCGGCGCAAGGCGGGCAAGAGCGGCAAGGCCGGCAAGAAGTAGGAGCGGGGTTCCCATGCGTATCGTGTTCGATCGGGCGGCCGCCCGTCGCCGTCGCCACCGCCGGGTACGGGGCCGGGTCAGCGGGACTGCCCAGAGGCCGCGGCTCTGCGTCTATCGCAGCCTGCGCCACGTGTATGCGCAGCTGATCGACGACACCACCGGACGCACCCTGGCCTCCGCCGCCACGGTGGAGAGTGCGGTCGAGGCCTCCGGAGCCACTTGTCAGAGCGCCGAGGTGGTGGGGAGGGTTCTGGCCGAGAGGGCGGTCGCCGCGGGGGTGCGGCAGGCGGTTTTCGATCGCGCCGGATACCTCTACCACGGGCGCGTCCGCGTGTTGGCCGACGCCGCGCGTGCCGCCGGTCTGGAGTTCTGAGATGGCCATGAGTCCGATGCGGTCCGACCGGGACGGCCGAGGCGACCTTGGCGAGCGGGTCGTCAGCCTCAATCGCGTGGCCAAGGTGGTGAAGGGGGGGCGTCGCTTCTCGTTCAGCGCCCTCGTGGTCGTGGGTGACGGGGCCGGGCGTGTGGGCGCCGGTCTGGGCAAGGCAGGGGAGGTTCCCGAGGCTATCCGCAAGGGAGTCGAGGATGCCAAGAAGCACCTAATCGATGTCCCGATGATCGGACATACCATCCCCCACGAGGTCCGGGTGAAGGTGGGGGCGGCGCGCGTACTGATGAAGCCAGCCTCGCCGGGAACCGGGGTAATCTCCGGGGGAGCGATGCGAGCGGTGGTGGAGTTGGCCGGGATCAAGGACATCCTCACCAAGTCGCTCGGCAGCGACAATCCCATCAATACGGTCCGTGCCACCATCGCGGCTCTGGGAGAACTGCGGCGACCGGAGACGGTGGCGTCGCTGCGTGGACGCACCGTTGCGGAACTGGGCTTCCGCCGCCGAACTCCCGAGGGGGACGCATGAGCGTGCGCTTGCGAGTGACCTACGTGCACAGTGCCATTGGCTTCGCCGCCGACCAGAAGCGAACGGTCGCCGCGCTGGGGTTGCGTCGGCTGCACCAGAGTGTGGATCACCCCGATAGCGCCAGCCTGCGAGGCATGGTGCACAAGGTCCGCCATCTGGTCCACGTGGTGCCGATCGATTCGCCTCTCGCCGCCAACCCCACCGGGTCGGGCCGCGCCGCGGACGTCGGGGAGGGCTGAGACGATGCAGTTGCATGACCTTCGATCGCCTGAGGGAAGTCGGCGCCCCCGGGTGCGTGCCGGTCGGGGAATCGCAGCCGGCCGTGGCAAGACGAGCGGTCGGGGCCAGAAGGGTCAGGGCGCACGCAGCTCTTGGAGCGTCCCGAGGGCGTTCGAGGGCGGCCAGATGCCGCTGACCCAGCGGGTGCCGAAGCTGCGGGGGTTCACCAATCGCTTCCGGATCACCTACGCCATTGTCAACTGCGGCAAGCTGCTCCGCTTTGCCAGTGGCAGTGTGGTCGACCCCGTCCAGCTGGCGCTCGCCGGGCTGATTCCCAGCCCCCGCAGCCGGGTCAAACTGCTGGCCGCCGGCCCGGCGCCGGCCGGGCTCACCATCCGGGTCCATCGAGCCAGCCGAGCTGCCCGGGCTGCCATCGTCGCTTCGGGTGGGACCGTGGAGCTGCTCGACGACGCGCCGAGCCTCGCCCCCGAGGCCGCGGTGTCGGTCAGCTCCGCGGCCGGCGAGGATGACCCACCCGCCGCACCGTGAACGTCCTCAGCGCCCTGCGCAATGCGATGCAGGTGCCCGAGCTCCGGCGCAAGCTGCTGATCACGGTCGGCCTGATCTGCGCGGATCGTCTGCTGGCCTCGATCACGATTCCGGCTGTCAACACAGCCGCGCTTCGCGACCTCTTCCAGAGCAATGGGCTGCTCGGGCTCCTCAACCTCTTCTCCGGCAGTGGCTTCTCGACGGGCGGAGGTGGGTTCGGCTTCTCGGGGATCTCGATCGTGGCGCTGGGGCTGAACCCGTATATCAACGCCACCATCATCATGCAGCTGATGACGGTGATCTCGACCCGGGTGAAGGAGCTGTCCAAGGAGGGGGAGCAGGGTCGCAAGCGACTCACACAGTACGCCCGGTATCTCACTGTGGTGCTGGCGCTGCTCCAGTCCTTCGGCTTCGTCCGCCTCTTCCAGAGTTACACCTTTCAGGGCCAGTCGATCCTCTCGCCCACGCTCTCGTGGCCGCAGGTGGTGGGAATCATCATCACCCTCACCGCGGGGACCGTGATCATCATGTGGTTCGGAGAGCTGATCACCGAGTATGGGATCGGCAATGGCGTGTCGATCATCATCATGATCGGAATCCTGGGACAGGTCCCGGGCACCGTGCTGGGGCTGGGTCACAACAGCTCCCAGATCTTCACCCTCTTCATGTTCGCAGTGATCGGCATCCTGGTCAGTGCCGGGATCATCTTCGTGCAGCAAGCCACCCGCAAGATCCCGATCCAGTCGGCCCAGCGAGTGATGGGGCGCAATGTCTACCAGGGTCGCAGCAGCTTCCTGCCGTTGCGAGTGAATCAGGCGGGCGTTATCCCCATCATCTTCGCGGTTTCGATCATGTTCTTCCCGACCCTGTTCGGCAACTTCTTCTCGCCGGCGGCGGGACAGAGCGGTGGGGTCCTGGGCGCGATCGCGGTTTGGATTCACAACAACTGGAATCCCTTCGGCCCCACCCTTTCGGTGGACATCCTGTACGAGGTCGCCTACTTCGGATTGGTGATGGCGTTCACTTTCTTCTACACCGCGGTCACCTTCGATCCCGAGGACACGGCTGACAACCTGCGCAAGAATGCGGTCTTCATCCCTGGGATCCGACCTGGGGCACAGACGGCCGACTATCTCTCACGGGTGATGGGCCGGATCACGCTGGCTGGAGCGATCTTCCTTGGGGTGATTACGGTGGTGCTGCCCGTGGTCACCGCGCTGGCGACCGGTCAGCAGCCCAGCACAGGTCTGTACTTGGGGGGCACGGCGGTGCTGATCGTGGTGGGCGTGTCGCTCGACACGATGAAGCAGCTCGAGACCCAGCTGCTGATGCGCCAGTACCGCGGGTTCATCCGGTGAGCCTGCGGGCTTCCCCCGGAAGTCGGGTCGCCGGGGTGGTGATTTTCGGGCCTCCCGGAAGTGGCAAGGGCACCCAGGCCGAGCTCTTGGTGGAGCGACTCGGGTGGACCCATATCGCGCCCGGAGACGTGCTGCGGGCGGAACGCTCGGCGGGCACGGTGCTGGGCAACCGGGCCGCCCAGTACCTCGACCGGGGGGAGTTGGTTCCGGACGCTCTCATCATGGAGCTGATCGGGGAACGCCTGACGGCCGCACCCGCGGGGCAGGGGTTCGTGCTGGATGGGTTCCCGCGTACGCTCGCTCAGGCCGAGGCACTGGACGCGCTCCTCGGTCGCCTGGGATTCGGCCCGGTGCGGGTGGTCCTCTTGGAGGTTCCCGAGGACCGGCTCCGGGAGCGGCTGCGGGAGCGCGCTCTCACCCAGGGGCGCCATGACGACACTCCCGCGACCATCACGACCCGGATGGCGGTGTACGCCGCCGAGACTCTCCCGGCGCTGGCCCACTACGAAGCGCTCGGGGCGGTGACCCGGATCGAGGGCACCGCCCCGATTGGGACTGTCCATGAGTCCTTGATGCGTGCCCTGTCCGAGGCCAGTGTGGCGTCACCCGCCGACCGCGGGACGGGGCGCTGATCACCCTGAAGCGCCCCGATGAGGTGGCGCTGATGCGAGAGGCCGGACGCCGATTGGGGGAGGTGCTCGCGGAGCTACGTGCGCTGGTCCGGCCGGGGATTACGACCCTCGACCTGGACCGGGCCGCCAACCGGGCGATCCGAGGCCGCGACTGCGTGCCGGGGTTCTTGGGGTACGACGGCTTTCCCCGGCATCTGTGCGTCTCGGTCAATGAGGAGATCGTCCACGGAATCCCCGGTCGCCGCCGGCTGGAGTCGGGCGACCTGGTGAGTCTCGACTGTGGCCTGATCCACCAGGGGTGGTGGGCCGACGCCGGCCTGACCGTCGGCTGTGGCGAGATCGACCCCGCGCATGCACGCCTGCTCAGCGTCACCGCCGAGGCGCTGGAACTCGGGATTGCCCAGGCGTGGCCGGGCCGTCGAGTGGGGGACATCGGCCACGCGGTCCAGCGCCATCTGGAAGGGAACGGCTACGGGGTGGTTCGCCTCTACACCGGTCACGGCATCGGTCGCGACATGCATGAGGACCCTCAGGTTCCCAACTACGGCCGGCCCGGCCGTGGGGTCGAGATCCGGCCCGGGCTCTGCCTCGCCATCGAGCCCATGGCCACCCTCGGGGATCCCGCCACCAGCGTTCGGGACGATGGGTGGACGGTGGTGACCCAGGACGGACGCTGGGCCTGCTACTTCGAGCACACGGTGGCGGTCAGCGACGAGGGACCTGAAGTCCTGACCAGGCTGCCCGGGTGACCGCCTCGATGCCGCTCCCTGGGCCGCGATCGCGTATACTGACAGTCGAAGGCGCCAGTGTCGCCGTGCTCTGAGCGCGCCGTGCAGGGAGGTCCTGGGCGGGGCGTAGAGGGTCGGGTGCTGGAGCCACTGCCAAACGCGATCTATCGGGTGGAACTGGCGAGCGGACACCGGGTCTTGGCCCATGCGGCCGGCCGGGCCCGTCTCACCAGCCTGCGGATCCTCCCCGGGGACCGGGTACTGGTCGAGCTGTCGACCGCGGACCCGGGACGCGGTCGGATCGTCGCCCGCTTGGCGTGAGTGGTGGTCCGGACCTGTGGGAGACGAGCGGTGAAGGTGCGAGCGTCGGTGAAGCGGATCTGCGACAAGTGCAAGGTGATCAAGCGCCGGGGGGCGGTCCGCGTGATTTGCGAGAACCCCAAGCACAAGCAGCGTCAGGGGTAGGGGGAGATGGCTCGTATCGCTGGCGTCGACATCCCGCGCGACAAGCGGGTTGAGGTCGCGCTCACCTACATCTACGGGATCGGTCGCACCACCAGCCTGCGGGTCCTGCGCATCGCCAACCTCGACCCGAACACCAGGGTGCGGGACCTCTCCGAGGCCCAGGTGGCTCGGCTGCGCGATGTGGTCGCCAAGGACCTGGCTGGCCGCGTTGAGGGAGACCTGCGCCGCCAGGTGGCTCTCAACATCAAGCGTCTGATGGAGATCGGCACCTACCGGGGGCTGCGGCATCGCCGCGGCCTTCCCGTGCGCGGGCAGCGCACGCGCACCAATGCCCGAGCCCGCCGCGGGCCTCGCAAGACCGTCGGCGTGCGGCGGAAGCGCGGCAAGTGATCCGCGCCTGTGTCCGGCGCCCGCCCCCCCCACGCTGAGGAGCCTAGGTGGCCAAGAAGAAGAAGGTCGTCCGCACCCGCCGGCGCGAGCGCAAGCACATCACGGTGGGACAGGCGCACATTCAGAGCACCTTCAACAACACCATCGTCTCGCTGACCGATCCCGAAGGCAACGTGATCGCCTGGGGATCGGCTGGAGGCCACGGCTTCAAGGGGTCGAGGAAGAGCACGCCGTTTGCGGCCCAGGTGACCGCGGAGGCGACCGCGCGGCGCGCCCAGGAGCATGGCCTGCGCCAGATTGAGGTGTTCGTGAAGGGGCCGGGTGCTGGGCGCGAGGCGGCGATCCGCTCGCTGCAGGCGGCCGGGCTCGAGATCAGCGCCATCACCGACGTCACTCCCATCCCCCACAATGGCTGCCGCCCCCCCAAGCGGCGACGGGTCTGAGTTCGATCATGGCCAATGTCCACGAGCCGGCCTGCCGCCTCTGTCGTCGGGAGGGGGTGAAGCTATTCCTGAAGGGCGAGAAGTGCGTCGGCGAGCGCTGCACCTTCACTCGACGCAATGCAACCCCACCGGGCCAGCACGGCTTGGCTCGGCGGAGGCGGGTGAGCGACTATGGCGTGCAGCTGCGTGCGAAGCAGCGCGCTCGCCGCATCTATGGGGTCCTGGAGACCCAGTTCCGCAACTACTTCGATGAGGCGGCGCGACGCCAAGGCGTCACCGGCACGGTTCTGCTGCAGCATCTTGAGCAGCGCCTCGACAACGTCGTATACCGGGCCGGCATGGCCAGTTCGCGACGGGAAGCCCGACAGCTGGTGGCGCACCGCCACTTCGCCGTCAAGGGCCGCACCGTCAACGTGCCCAGTTTTCAAGTGCGTCCGGGCGATGTGGTGACGGTCCGGGAGCGCTCTCGGACCGTTGAGCCGATCGCCAGGGCTCTCTCCCGCGGGGGCGGCCGCTCGCTCCCTGCCTGGCTCTCCCTGGCGCCGGAGCATTTCCGCATCGACATCGTGCGGGTCCCCGAGCGCAGCGAGATGGACACCACGATCGACGAGCAGCTGATCGTCGAGTACTACTCCCGACGCTGACCCTGCATTCCCCTGCGGGCAAGTCCCTTCTGCCACGAGGATCATGACCCCCATGCTCGATACTCCTGTCGCCCCGGCCGTCCGCGAGGTCGAGAGGTCGCGCAACTTCGGCCGCTTTGAGATCGAAGCGCTGGAGCCCGGCTACGGCACCACCTTGGGTAATTCGCTCCGCCGGGTCCTGCTATCGTCCCTCACCGGGGCAGCGGTCACGGCGGTCTCGATCGAGGGCGTCTCGCACGAGTTCGCGGTCATCCCTCACGTGAAGGAGGACGTGGGCGAGATCGTCCTCAATGTCAAGCGGCTCGCGCTGGTGTGCCACCAAGCGGAGGGTGCCCGACTGTCGTTGGACGTGGTCGGGCCCCGTCAGGTGACCGCCGCCGACATCGAGCCCAATGCCGACGTCGACATCGTCAATCCCGACCTGTACCTCTGCGCCATCGATGGCGCCAAGGGTCGGGTGCGAATGGATTTGACGGTGGAACGCGGCAAGGGCTATGCCACCGCCGAGCGCAACAAGCGGGAGGGCCAGCCGATCGGGGTGATCCCGGTCGATGCCATCTTCACCCCGGTCACCAAGGTCAACTTCCTCGTCGAAAAGACCCGGGTCGGCCAGGACACCGACTGGGAGAAGCTCACACTGGAGGTCTGGACCGACGGGACGGTGACCCCGGTGGACGCGATCAGCCAGGCCGCCGACTACTACACCCAGCATCTGGGGCTGTTCGTGCGGTTCGGTGAGAACCTGTCACCGGCAGCCCAGGCCCAAAAGCCGGGCACCGACCTGCGGGCCCGCCTCGCCGACGTCGGCGTCGAGGAACTCGACCTCTCCGTGCGGGCGCTCAACTGCCTCAAGGCCAATGACATCACCAAGGTCGGCCAGCTGGTGGCGATGCGCCAGGAGGAGCTGCTCTCGCTGCGGAACTTCGGGACCAAGTCGCTCGACGAGATCAAAGAGAAATTGGTGAGCCGGGGCTTGGTGGCGGCCGACCAGCTGGCCGGCCTGTTCCAGCCGGGAGGGCACTGAGCCCGTGCGGCACCGCAAGGCAGGGCGCAAGTTCGGTCGGCCCGCGGCGCAGCGGATCGCGCTCACCCGCAACCTGGTCACCGCTCTGCTGGAGTATGAGCGGATCGAGACCACCGAGGCGCGCGCCAAGGAGCTGCGGCGCTGGGCCGAGCGCGTCATCACCACCGCCAAGGCCGATGATCTCCAGGCCCGTCGGCTGGTGGCGAGAACCATTACCAAGCGAGAGGTCGCGATCAAGCTTTTCTCGACCTACGTCTCCCGCTACCAGGACCGCCCGGGTGGATACACTCGGATCATCCCCCGCCGGGTCCGGCCCGGAGACGGCGCCCCGCTGGTGCTGGTGGAGCTGGTGGAGTGAGCGCCGAGGCCAATCCCGATGGTCGCAGCTGGCGGCTGATGGTCGAGTACGACGGAACCGGCTACTCCGGCTGGCAGGCCCAGGCCGATCAGCCGACGGTGGAGGCCGCGTTGCTGCGTGCGCTCGAACTCTCGACCGGTGAACGACCGCGCCTGGCGGCGGCCGGCCGCACCGATGCGGGCGCTCATGCCCACGGCCAGGTGGTGTCCTTGGTGCTGGAGCGTGGGATCGATCCGGAGCGGCTGCGCACCACCTGCAACGCGCACCTGCCCGAGGACATCGTGGTGCGCCGGGTGGATCCGGTGGAGCCCGACTTCCACGCCCGCTTCAGCGCTCGTCGACGCGTCTATCGCTATTTGGTCGATCAGGGCGCGGTGGCACCGGCGGTCGGGCGCCACTACGTCTGGCACGTGAGCGGACCGCTCGACCTGGTCGCGATGCGACTCACCGCGCGAGCGCTCTGCGGACGCCACGACATGGGCGGATTTGGAACCAGTCCACGGGCGGGCGGGCACACGATCCGCACCCTGCACAGCGTGCGCATCCGCCGCCGCGGGCGCCAGGTGGTGTTCGAGGTCACCGCTGACGCATTCCTGCGGGGGATGCTGCGGTCCGTGGTGGGCGCGCTGGTGGCGGTTGGCCAGGGGCGGCTGTCCGCGAGCCTCGTGCTTCAGGCGCTCCACCATCCGGATGCTCCCCGGGCCCCTTGGCCGCTCGCGCCCGCGCACGGGATCCACCAGTGGGCGGTTGTCTATGAGGAGGACCACGCCGGATGAGCCTCGCATTGCAGCGGACGACGACCGCCTCGGCCGCGACGTTGCCCGATCGCTGGTTCCTGGTGGACGCTCGCGGTGAGGTGCTGGGTCGGCTGGCGGTGAATCTCGCCCGGGTGCTGCGTGGGAAGCATCGCGCGGTCTACACCCCGCATGCTTTGTGTGCGGATCATCTGGTCGTGATCAATGCCGCCGACATCGTGGTCACGGGGTCCAAGCGTCGGGGCAAGCTCTACGATCGCTATAGTGGGTACCCGGGCGGCCGCACGGTGCGGACCTATGATCAGGTGGTGGCGCGGGACGCGACCTGGCCGCTCCGGGAAGCGGTGCGGGGCATGCTGCAGCACAACAGCCTGGGCCGCCAGGAGCTGCAGCGTCTGCGGGTGTATCGGGGCGGAAGCCATCCTCACGCCGCCCAGCAGCCGCTGGCGATCACATTCGGGGCATTGGGGGAGGTGCAGGTGACGTGAGCGAGGGTGAGTGGCGCTACGCGTACGGGACCGGCCGTCGCAAGACCGCGGTGGCCCGAGTCCGTCTCTACCCCGGCCAGGGCACCGTGTCCATCAACGACCGCGAGCCCCGGGCGCACTTCGGCCGCTCCGATCTGGAGCAGGCTGCCCTGCGCCCCCTGACCCTGACCAAGACCGCGGCTCGGTTCCACGTGCTCGTGAAAGTGGCGGGGGGCGGTATCTCCGGGCAGGCCGGGGCGGTGGCGCATGGGGTCGCGCGGGCGCTGTGCAGCCTCGACCCCGACCTGCGCGGGGTGCTCAAGCAGGCCGGCCTGATGCGCCGGGACCCGCGTGAGAAGGAGCGCAAGAAGCCCGGCCTGAAGCGTGCCCGCAAGGCGCCCCAGTACACCAAGCGCTGAGCCGAACCACCCGGGCGCCGGCGGCTTGCCCGCCTATACTGACGCTGGGCATCTTGGCCGCAGTCACGGGGTAGCACGCGTCGTGGAAAGCCGGCTGCAGGGACGCGACTTCCTCGGCCTCGCCGAGCTAGACGCCGAGGCCTGTCGGGAGGTGCTGACCCTGGCGGCGCGCCAGAAGGCCGGCGAGGATCCCGGGCAGCCGCTCTGGGGACGCACGGTGGCGATGGTCTTCCTGCGCCCCAGCAACCGGACCCGCGTCTCCTTCGAGGTCGCCATCCATCGCCTGGGCGGGCACCCGGTGGCACTCTTCGACCGCGAGATTGAGATCGGACGACGGGAGTCGGTGGCCGATGTTGGCCGGATCCTCGACCGCTTCGTGGACGGCCTGGTGGCGCGCATCCCATCCCACCGCGACCTCCTCGGGCTGGCGGCGGCGATGCGGGCACCCGTCATCAACGCCATGACCGACGTCTCGCATCCCTGCCAGGTGCTGGCGGACTGCCTGACGCTTGAGGAGGCGACCGGTCGGATCGCCGGAGCGCGGGTGACGTTCATCGGTGACGGGAACAACGTCTGCACGTCCTGGATCGAGGCCGCCAACCTACTCGGGATCGGCTTGACCGTGGTGAGCCCGGCCGGCTACGCGCCCGACCCCGGTGTGCTGGCGCGGGCAGCTCGACTGGCCCCCCCGGGGGCGCCACCGGTGCGTCTCACCCAGGACCTGGCCGCCGGGGTGGAGGACGCCGACGTCGTCTACACGGATGTCTGGACCAGCATGGGCCAGGAGGCCGAGCACGAACAGCGGCGAGAGGACTTTGGCGCCTATCAGGTCAACGCCCAACTCATGCGCCTGGCCCCACGGCATGCGCGGGTGATGCACTGCTTGCCCGCTCACCGGGGAGAGGAGATCACCGACGAGGTGCTGGACGGATCCCAGGCGATCGTGTTCCAGCAGGCGGAGAACCGCCTCTGGGTCCAGCAGGCCCTGCTGTGCGCCATCTTCGGCCCGGGTTCGCATCCTGACCGGCCGAGCCGGGTGCGGAACCCGGTGGGGGTGAGTGCGCCGGCGACGGGCGGGGAGGGGGGCGGACCGGGCTGACGATGGAGGGTGTCGTCGCCGCCGTGAATCTCCCGCAGACGGTGCGGGTGCTCCTGCAGACCGTCGGATGGCGCGACGTCCTCGACATCGTGATCATCGCGTTCCTGGTCTACCGACTGCTCCTGCTGATTCGCGGCACCCAGGCGGTCCAGCTCCTCCTCGGGCTGCTCGTGATCGGAGCCCTGGGCGCGGTCGCGACAATCCTGCGTCTCCCGGTGCTCTCCTTCATCTACCAGAACGGGGGCCAGGCCATCCTGATCGGCGTGATCGTCCTCTTCCAGCCCGAGCTGCGCCGCGCCCTGGACGAGATGGGCAGATTGGGGCGCTTTCGACCCGGCGTCGTCCACCGGGACTTGGCGGAACTTCACCGAGAGATCGCCGAGATCGGCCTCGCAATCGCCCGTCTCAGCGACGCTCGGGTCGGTGCCCTGGTGGTGCTGCCCGACGCGACCGGCTTGGAGGAGGTGGCCGTGACCGGGATCCGGCTCGACGCGGTGGTCTCCGCCGAGGTTCTGCAGACGATCTTCCAGCCTCGGTCGGCGCTCCATGACGGTGCCGTCCTGGTCCGGGACGGCCGGGTGGTCGCCGCTGGCTGCGTCCTGCCGCTCGCCGACCAGGTGGGGGGGGTTGGGCGCATCGGGACCCGCCACCGTGCCGCTCTCGGGTGCAGCCAGACCAGCGATGCCCTGGTGGTGGTGGTGTCCGAGGAGACGGGGAGCGTCAGCCTGGCCCAGGCGGGGCACCTGCAGCGTGGTGTGGATGGCCCCGAGCTCGCCCGCCGGCTGGCGCTCTTCCTGGGCCTGCCCGCGTCCGAACGGCTACACCGCATGCGCCGGCTTCGGCTGCCCGGCTCGCGGCCGGCCCCGGTGCGACCGGTTGAGCGCTCCTGAGCCGCGATGGGGTTCCTGATCCACAATCTGCGCCTCAAGCTGGTGGCAGCCGGGCTCGCCTGCGCGATGTGGCTCGCGGTGGTCTATGCCAGCAACCCTCCCGCGGTCCAGACGGTGGTGGTGACGCAGGTGGCGGCGCAGGGGTTGGCGCGGGGGCTGGAGCTGGTGGGTCGACCCGGTGGCCCGCGGGGCGTGGCGCTCCGGATCGCGGGGCTGAGGTCCAATGTGCAGGATGCGGCCAGCGTGATGGCAGACTTGCGCCTCAGCGTCGACCTCAGCAGTATCCGCGCCGCGGGCACCTACAGCGTCCCCTTGCGCGTGCGCAAGGCCGACCCGTCGGTGGCGGTCTTCTCCCAGCCGGCTCGGGTCACGGTTCGGGTTGACCGGCGCGTCACCGAGGTCGTGACCGTCCGAGCGCTCCCTCGCGGCATCGCCCCCTCCGGGTTCACCGCCACGGTCACCGCGCTCGACCCCAGCACCATCCAAGTCTCGGGGCCCCGCTCGGTCGTGCGCGCGGTGCGGGCGGTGGTGCGCCCGGATCTGTCCGGGCTGCGAACCAGCCTCTCCCAGCCGGCTCCGGTCACCCTGGTGGGGGTGCCCAGCTCGCTGGCGCATGGCCTGCGCGTGACCCCGGTCGAGGTCACCGCGGTGATCGCAGTGACCTCACAGCTGAGCACGCGGACCCTGCCGGTGGTGGTCACCTTCGCCGGGGACGGGCAGCCTCCCACCGGCACCCGGCTCACCGATATCCGCAGCGTTCCCAGCACGGTGCAGGCGAGCGGGCCGGCGGCCGAACTGAATCAGCTCAACCAGGCGTCGACCGAGCCGGTCGACTTGGCCGCCGCCAGCCTTGGCCTCACCGTGGCGGTGCCGCTGGTGCAGCCAGCGGGGGTGACGCTGTCCCCGGCGACCGTGACGGTGGTGATCTCGGTGGGGCTCGTACCGCAACCGACTGCGACCCCGGTTCCGAGCCCCTCACCGACCCCCTCGCCCCTCCGCAGGCCGCACCGCTCCCCGCGGCCCACCCCGCGGCCCACCCCTCGGGCGACGCCTCGCCCGGCCCGCCGTCCGACCCCGAGGGCCGGCCCGACGGCGACCCCGGCGCCCACCCCCAGCCCGACCCCGACCCCGCGCCCGACGCGGACCCCGACACCGACGCCGACCCCCTCGCCGACCGTGACGCCGACTCCGCCCGTGCCCTGAGGCGCTCGCGCGTGTAACCTCCAGGGGGCGAGCCGCGTTGAGCCGGGGGGGGACGGTGGGCGGCGTGATCACGTCCGGCCGGGAGGCGTGCCAGTGTGCGGAATCATCGGCTACCTCGGGGAGCGTCCCGCGGCGTCGATTCTGCTCGACAGCCTGCGCCGGCTCGAGTACCGCGGCTACGACTCGGCCGGGATCGCGGTGGTCGATGGCGACGGTCGCGCCACCAGCGTACGGACGGCCGGCAAGGTGGCGGTGCTGGCGGAGCGGCTCGCGGGAGCCGCGGCCACCGGGTCAGTCGGAGTCGGACACACGCGCTGGGCGACCCATGGGCGACCCACCGAGAGCAACGCGCACCCCCATACGGACTGCGATGGTCGATTCTTCGTCATCCACAACGGCATCATCGAGAACTTCGCGTCGCTCCGGGCCGAGCTCCGGGCCGCCGGTCACCACTTCACCTCCGAGACCGACTCCGAGGTCGTCCCCCACCTCATCGAGAGCGCCTACCGGGGTGACCTGGTGCTGGCCACCCGGACCGCGCTGGCTCAGCTGCGGGGCGCCTATGCCCTAGTGGTCCTGAGCTCCACCGACCCCCACACTCTGATCGGGGCGCGCCGCAGCTCCCCGCTGGTGGTCGGCGTCGGTGACGGGGAGTGGTTCATCAGCTCTGACATCCCCGCCATCCTGCCCTACACCCGCCAGGTGATGGTCCTCGGCGAGGGCGAGATGGCCGTGATCAGCCCGACCGGCCCGGTGGTCAGCACCATCGCCGATGGCCGCGATCAACCCACGCGGGTGCTCCGGGTCGAGTGGGATCAGCTCGCAGCGCAGCGCGACGGCTATTCCCATTTCATGCTGAAGGAGATTCATGAGCAGCCCGCCGCGATGGCGAGCGCGCTCCGGGGCCGGCTGCAGGACGACGGTCAGGTGGTGTTCCCGGAGTGGGACCCAGGCGATGCCCAGCTGGCCCGGTTCGCCCGGGTCCGGGTGGTGGCCGCCGGCTCGGCGTACTACGCCGGCATGATCACCGCGCAGGCGATCGAGGAGCTGGCCGGAGTTCCGGCTGAGGTGGCCATCGCCTCGGAGGCTCGGTACCAGGATCGCCCGACCGACGCCAGCCTGCTCACCGTGGCAATCTCCCAGTCGGGCGAGACCGCCGACACCCTGGCCGCCGCCCAGCAGGCCCGCGCCGGTGGCAGCCACGTGGTCGCCCTGTGCAACGTCGCCGGCAGTTCCCTCGCCCGCGAGGCCGACGGGGTGGTCAGCCTTCACGCCGGCCCCGAGATCGGGGTCGCGGCGACCAAGACCTTCGTCACCCAGGTTGCCTGCGGTCTCCTGCTGGCCCTGCGGCTGGCGGCCGTCGCCGGGCGCTCCAGCCCGGCGGAGCGCGCCGCGGTCGCGTCGGCCCTGCGCCAGGTGGCCACCGCCCAGGCACGCCTGTTGGCGGACGCGACCGATACGATCGCCGCCGGACGGTGGCTGGCGGAGCGAGAGGGAGCCCTGTTCATCGGGCGTGGGGTCAACCACGCGTGTGCGATGGAGTGTGCCCTCAAGCTCAAGGAGGTGTCCTACCTCCATGCCGAGGGCTATCCCGCCGGGGAGCTCAAGCACGGACCCATCGCGCTGCTGGACGGGCGCCTGCCGGTGGTCGCGCTCGCCACCCGATCGCGCACGGCGGCCAAGCTGCGCAGCAATGTCGAGGAGGTCTGCGCCCGCGACACCCCGGTGGTGGCGATCGTCAGCGAGGGCGATCACAGCCTTGACGACCGCGCCGCCCGGGTGCTTGTCGTCCCCGAGGTTCCCGAGCTGGTGTCGCCCCTGGTCAACGTTCTCGTGGGGCAGCTGCTCGCCTACCAGGTTGCGGTGGCGCGCGGGTGCGACGTGGACCAACCTCGCAACCTCGCCAAGTCGGTCACCGTCGAGTGAGGTGACCGCCTCGGACCCGGCCCCGGTGGTTGGCGTGGATGTCGCGGCCGTGGTCCGGATCGCGCGGGCGCTGCGACGCCATCCCAGCTTCGCCCGGCGCTGCTTCACCGTCGGGGAGGCGTCGACCAGTGGCACTCGCCCAGAGCGGTGGGCCGGGCGCTGGGCGGTCAAGGAGGCGGTGCGCAAGGTCTATGGGGGGAGGGGCTGGGCGATTCCCGCCTACCGGCTGATCGAGGTGCGCCGTGCGCCCGGACAGGCCCCCACGGTGGCGGTCGCCGGCAGGGAGGTGCCGGGGCTGGCGGTGAGCCTCACCCACGACGCCGGGGTCGCGATCGCCGTGGCCGTGCACATCGCCCCCGCCACTTCCGCCCAGCCGGACATGCCACTCGCCGCGGGCCACGGTCTGCGACTGCCGGATCGGCCCACCGACGCGCACAAGGGCACCTTCGGCACGGTCCTGGTGCTCGCCGGCCACCGGCTCTACCCCGGAGCGCCGGTCCTGTGCAGCCTGGGCGCGCTCCGGGGGGGAGCCGGGAAGGTCCGCGCGGTGGTGCCGGCCGGTCCCGGCGGCCTCGCCTTGTTCCCCCCTGAGGTGATCGTGCGCGGGGTGGGTGCAGGGGAGTCGGGGGGATTTGCGCCTGCCGCCTTGGCGGAGCTGGTCGACGACCTGGCCACCGCCCAGGCGATTGCGGTCGGTCCCGGGCTGGGCCAGGCCGAGGAGACCGGCGGATTCCTCATGGGGCTCTTCGCGCGGCTCACGAGCCGGGCCACGCCGCTGGTGCTCGACGCCGATGGGCTCAACCTGTGCGCCCGTGACCCAGAGCTGCTGGCTCGCGTCCCCCCGGGAGCTGTCTGCACCCCCCATCCTGCCGAGTTGGCGCGCTTGCTGGGACGCACCGTGGACGCGGTCCAGGCAGACCGGACCGGGGCGGCGGCGGAGCTCGCCGTCCGGCTGGACGGAGTCGTCGTCCTGAAGGGCGCCGGCACCGTGATCGCCGCCGCGGATGGCGCGCTGGACGTGGATCCGCATGCGACCGCGGCCCTCGCGGTGGGCGGGAGCGGCGACGTGCTGACCGGGCTGGTGGCCGCCCTGCTGGCCCAGGGGCTCTCCCCCCTTGATGCGGCGCGAAGCGGAGTCTTCATCCACGCGGAGGCGGGCAGCCGCCTCGCCGCCGGGCGCGGCCGGAGCGGACTTCTGGCCAGTGAGATCGCGGCGGCCTGCGTCGAGGCTCAGGAGCGGCTGCGGCGCGTCGGGGAGGCGACCGAGCGGGAGTGACCGGCTCGACACCCCTCGCCGCCGGGCGGGATCGCGGTCGGCTCACCGTCCTCACCCACAGGGGACGTGAGGGTCCCTGGCGTCGTCACCGCCTCCATCGGCGATGGAGGCGGTGACCCGAGGCGCTGGTCGCTCCCAGCGTGATCGTGGAGACGGGCGCATGCGGACACGGCGCGTCGGCGACCTCCCTGATCCTCGGGTGCCGGCCGCCCGACCCGGTCGCCAGCGCGCTGCGATGCGTCGTCGTCGTAGCTGACCTGGATGAGGCCGTCGGGTGACCCCGGCATCGCGCCGATGACGGGGCGGACCGGCCCGCCGACCCGCCCGTCGAGGAGGACTCTGCGATCCGCCGCTCGGGCGTCACGGGCCCCGTGGCGGTGAGCCGGGTGGAGGTGCCCCAGGCCCGCGGGAGTGAGGCTCGGCTGACGCAGCACCCCCCGCGAGACGGGCTGGAGGTCGGGACCACAGCTGAGCGAGGTGGCTGGCCCGCTGCGAGCCAGGATGTGGCCGGCGCGGGCGGACACTGCGCCGGCGCCCGGATGCGGGTCGCCCCGGTGCTCCCCGGGTTCGGCGCCGGCGCTGGGCGGTCGTCACGGCCCCCTCGGGGATCCGCTCGGAGGCGCATCGGCTCCGACCCGAAAGGTGACGATCACCTGGGCCGGCCGACGACGGTCACTCCTCCTGGGCCAGTTCGGAGCGGCGGGCGTGTGCTCCCAACCCCCTGCAGCACTCGCGGGTGCTCATCTCCCAGCTGGTCGCCGTGCGCCTCCGCACGTGGGAGCTCGGCCGCCCGATCCTGCCTCTATGTCCTTCAGGGAGGCCCGGTCCCCGGGGCCGGCCGGTCCCCGATCCGGCCTAGAATCGTGACGTGGTCAGGGCGGCGGGAGACGCGGACGACCTGAGTCAGGTGCGATGGTCCGCGATCTCGCCGACCGTCGCCACCACCGGCGAGGAGGCGCTCCTGGCCCAGCTGCACGGGCTCGCGGGTGGCGCCGGGCCCGACCTTGTCATCCCCCCCGGAGATGACGCGGCCGGATGGCTTGCGCCCGAGGGCTCGATGGTGCTGGTGACCACCGATGCCCTGGTCGAGGACATCGACTTCCGCCGGTCGACCCAGCTGCCGTACGAGGTGGGATGGAAGGCCTATGCGGTGAATGCCTCCGACCTCGCCGCCATGGGCGCCTGGCCCCAGTTGGTGGTGGTGACCCTGCTGCTCCCGGCCGACACCCCGACCGTCTGCGTCCTGGCGCTGCAACAAGGGATTCGGGACGCCGCCGATCAGCACCACGCGCAGGTGGTCGGCGGCGACCTCAGCGGCACCCCCGCGGGCCTCGCGGTGAGCTGCACCGCGCTCGGCACCGCGCGTCCTGACCGCTGCCTGCGGCGCTCGTGCGGACGTCCTGGCGACCACATTCTGGTTACCGGCGAGCTCGGCGGCGCTGCCGCCGCGCTGGAGCGGCTGGAGGCGGGCGACTCCCCCGAGCGCGTGCCCTGGTCCCACCGCCTGCTCCGCCCGGAGGCGAGGGTGCGGGCGGGTGTCGCGCTGGCCACCGCCGGGGTGCGCTGCGCGATCGACTGCAGCGATGGGATGCTGCTGGACACCGCGCGCCTCGCGGCCGCCAGCGGCTGCGGCGCCGAGCTCTGGGCCGACGCCACGCCCCTCGCGATCGGATTGGAGGCGATCTGGGGAGCCGAGGCGACCCAGCGCGCGCTGGCTGGCGGGGAGGACTTCGAACTGATCGCGGCGGCCCCGGCAGAGGTGGCGCAGGGGCTCATCGCGGGGGCGGGCTGGCCCAGCGATCTGCCGTCCCTTCGGCTGGTGGGCCACCTGCGGCGGGATCCAGGCGTGATCTTGCGCACACGACGAGGAGGGCCCATCCTCCCGTTCGCCGGTCGCGGTGGCTTCACCCACTTCTGAGCCAGCTGCACCGCAGCCCGTGCTGCTGCAGCGGACGACCGATTCGGCCGCGCGCACTGAGGCGCTCGCGGCGCGCCTGGGCCGCCGACTCCGGCCCGGGGACTGTCTTGGCCTCGACGGGCCCCTGGGGGCTGGCAAGACGGTCTTCGTGCGCGGGCTGGTCCGTGGAGCGGGCGCCGCCGACCGTGTGCGCAGCCCCACATTCGTGCTCCACGCCGTCTACCCAGGGCCGCTGACGATCCACCACCTCGACCTGTACCGTCTGGATCACGGGGTCGACCTGCGCACGCTGGGGGTCGAGGAGCTGCTGGAGACGGGGGCGGCCGTGGTGGAATGGGCCGAGCGGGCGGCCGGGGACTGGTTCACAGCCCGTTGCCGGCTCCTGCCAGGGGCGGGCGATCGGCGCGACCTCGCGCTCGATGCCCCCGCTCGGCTCGCGCGGGCCTGGATGGACCCGTGATCGCACCTCCCGCCGGCGGTTGGCTGCTCGCGGTGGACACCGCGCTTCGGGAGCGCGCCACCGTGGTCGCGGCGGCTCCGGACGGGCGCGTGCTCGAGAGGTGGGAGGGGTCGGAGGCGGTCGACCGCCTCCTCATCGCCGAACTGCGCCGTCTCTTCCGCCGGCCGGGACCCCTCCTCGGCGTCCTGGCCGGGATCGGGCCGGGGTCCTTCACCGGCCTGCGCGTCGGGGTGGCCGCCTGCCTCGGCGCGGCGCACGCACGCGACTGTCCTCTGCGAACCGTCCCTAGCTTGTTGATCACCGCGACCACTGTCGACCCCGGGCCGTTTTCACTGCTGGTGGTTCATCCCGCCGGACGGGGTGCCCACCACGCTCAGGAGTTCCACGCCGGCGAGGACGGCTGGATCCCGACCGCCCCGGCCTGGCTGGCCCCACGCGGCGAGGCTCCGCCCGCCGACTGCGGCGGCCGAGGGCGTGTGGTTCTTCGTGGTGACGTGGAGCCCGCCTGGCGGGCCAGCGCCGCCGGGCGCTCGGCGCCGCAACGGCATCCGGTGGACCGGGCGTTGGCCCGGCTGGCAGCGCGCACCTGGCGGGGGGCGGCCCGGTGGGCTGACGGCGACCGGGATCTCCAGCTCGACTATGGCGCCGCCCGGCCGGGATCCCCGTGGTCCTGACGGCCGACCTGGTGGTCGACGTGATGCGGGAGGCCGACATCCCGGAGGTGCAGGCGATCGAGCGCGCGGTCTTCCTCACCCCCTGGCCTCGCAACGCGTACTACCGTGAACTCGCCCACAATCAGGCGGCCCGGTACATCGTGCTCCGTCGCGGTCCCGAGATCGTCGGCTATGGGGGGCTCTGGCGAGTGGGGGAGGAGGCCCATGTGACCACCATCGGGGTCCGCCGTCCTGATCAGGGGCACGGGTACGGCGCGGTGCTCTTCGCCGCCCTGCTGGTGCGTGCCTACCAGCTCGGCGCCCGCTGGGTGACCCTCGAGGTCCGGGCCGGCAACGATGTCGCCATCCACCTCTACGAGCGCTTCGGCTTCAAGGTGATGGGGCGTCGCCGCGGCTACTACACCGACGACGGCGAGGACGCTATCGTCATGTGGAGCGACAGCCTGCACGCCCCGGCCTTCAAGGCGCGCTTCATCTCCCGGCTCGCCGACCTCGCGGTCGCGGGAATCGGTCCGGCCCCGCCCCCCGAGTATCCCGCCCGGTGATCCTGCTGGCGATCGAGACCTCCTGCGACGAGACCGCCGCTGCCGTGGTGGACGGCGGCGGGCGCGTGCTGAGTTCGGTGGTGGCCTCTCAGGCCGCTGCCCACGCCCGCTTCGGAGGTGTGGTGCCCGAGCTGGCCGCCCGCATGCACGTGGAGCGGATCGCCGAGGTGGTGACCGAGGCCCTCCAGCCCCTCGACCGTGGCTGGGACGCGCTCACGGCAGTGGCGGTGACGCGGGGGCCCGGGCTGGCCGGATGCCTGCTGGTCGGAACCGGCTACGCCCAGGCGGCGGCGGCGGCGCGCGGGCTTCCTGTGGTCGGGGTGAGCCACATGGTGGGCCACGTCTGGGCGGCCCGGTTGGCTCGACCCGACCTCGAGCCCCCGTTCCTCGCACTGGTGGTGAGCGGAGGCCACACCGACCTCGTGCATGTCCGCTCCGGCCAGGACGCCCTCCTTTTGGGCGCGACTCGCGACGACGCCGTCGGGGAGGCCTTCGACAAGGTCGCGCGACTGCTCGGACTCCCCTATCCGGGCGGGCCCGCGATCGACCGCGCCGCCCGCGGCGGCGACCCCCGCTTCCGGCTACCTCGCCCCGTGCTGCCGGACTTCGCGTTCTCCTTCAGCGGCCTCAAGACGGCGGTGCGTTATCTGGTCGAGGAAATCGTGGCGGCCGACCCCCTGGCCCTGGCCAACCCGCGCATGGTCGCCGATCTGGCGGCGAGCTTCCAGACCGCGGCCGTCGACACTCTCTGCCTCCAGCTGGAGGCGGCGATCGAGCACACCGGGGTCAGCCGGGCGGTCGTGGTCGGGGGCGTCGCCAGCAACCGCCAGCTCCGCGCGGAGGTGGCGCGGCGCTGTGGACCGCTGGCCGACATCGTGATCCCCCCCGCTGAGTACTGCACCGACAACGCCGCCATGATCGGCGTCGCAGGCCTGCGCGCCATCGCCGAGGGCGGGTTCGATCCGGAACCCCTGGTGGTCGACCCAGGACTCATCGACTACAGCTGAGAGCCGGGCCGCTCGGGCGATCGGGGAGCGCATCCCCGCCGCGGGATCCCGGCGGCCCCGAGGGCGGTCGGTCCCGCGTCAGCACCTCGGAGCAGGCGACCCATCCCGGGCCAGTCCGCTCCGCCGATCCATCGGAGCCATCCCAGTGGGCCCGCGCCGCCCGGAGCGGGATGGGTGGGTCGCCCGGGGTTGGCAGAGGCTTTCGGCGGGGGGCGGCCGCTCCGGGAGCGCGGGGGATCGCTGGCCCGGTCACGACCCGCAGCCCAGCGGCCTCGCTCCCGAACGGGTGGGAGCGGCCCGGGGGGGAGCGGCCCGGGGGGGAGCTCGGCGATCGCGGGGTTGGGCTGCCCCCGCGCGCGCCGGCGAGCGAGCCCGCCCTCCGGCTAGGATCGTCTCGGGGCCCAGCCCAAAGCACCCAGGCGAGACCACCGGGGCGACGTCAGCGCGACGCTTGCAGGATCACCCCGCCGCGGCCTAAACTATTAGCACTCGCCCAGGTTGAGTGCTAATTTCGCGGAGGTGAACGTCCTATGGCCCTGAAGCTGCGTCCCCTGGCCGACCGGGTGGTGGTGAAGCCGCTGGATCGTGAGGAGACCACCAAAAGTGGGATCGTCCTGCCGGACACCGCCAAGGAGAAGCCCCAGGAGGGGCTGGTCGAGGCGATCGGCAACGGCAAGTACAACGAGCAGACCGGGCAGCGGATTCCTCTCGACGTGGCGGTGGGCGACCGGGTGATCTATGCGAAGTACGCCGGCTCCGAGGTCAAGATTGACGAGCAGGAGTACCTGATCCTGGCGGAGCGGGACATCCTCGCCATCAGTCACGCCAACGGGGCTGGATGAGCGACGGCTGACCGGACGCCGGGTCGCCGGCCCGCGGCGCCGACGGGCGGCGCCGGTGGGCTGGGCCCACGCCGCAGCCAAGGACGGATGGGAGGAGCAACGGTGCCAGCCAAGCAAGTGCGACAGGATCAGGCCGCCCGGGAAGCGCTCCTGCGCGGGGCAACCCGGATGGCGGAGGCCGTGCGCGGCACGCTCGGCCCCCGGGGCCGGGCGGTGGTGCTCGACCGCAAGTTCGGGTCGCCTCAGATCACCAGTGACGGGGCGACCATCGTGCGCGACATCGAGCTCGCCGATCCGTTCGAGAACATGGGCGCGCAGTTGATGGAGGAGGCGGCCCGACGGGCCAACGATCAGGCCGGCGATGGCACCACCACCGCCACCATCCTGGCGCAGGCGATGGTCGAGGCGGGGGTGCGCCATCTCGCCGCTGGTGGCAACGCGGTCGCCATTCGCGGCGGGATCGCACGGGCGGCCGCCGCGGTTCTGGAGGATCTCGACCGTCAGAGCCGGCCGGTGAACGGGCACGACGATGTGGCCCACGTGGCCAGCATCGCCGGCGGAGACCCCGAAATCGGCTCGATGATCGCGGATGCTCTCGACCGGGTCGGCCCCGATGGGGTGATCACCGTCGAGGAGTCGTCCGGGGTCGAGACCGAGACCGACGTGGTCGAGGGCATGCAGTTCGACCGAGGGTACGTTTCCCCCCACTTCATCACCGACCAGGAGGCGATGGAGGCGGTGCTGGCGCGTCCGCTCCTGCTTGTGACCTCGCGCAAGATCTCGGCCGTCACCCAGATCGTTCCCGCTCTCGAGCTCGCGGTGGGGGCGGGGCGGCCGCTGTTGATCGTCGCCGAGGATGTCGACGGAGAGGCGCTGGCGACCGTGGTCGTGAACCGGATCCGCGGGACCGTCTCCGCCTGCGCGGTAAAGGCGCCCGGCTTCGGCGACCGTCGCACCGCGATGCTGGGCGATCTCGCCACGGTCACCGGCGCCACCGTGATCTCCGAGGAGCTCGGCCTCACCCTGGAGGACGTTCGCCAGGATCAGCTGGGTCAGGCGGATCGGATCACCGTGACCAAGGATGACACGACGATCGTGGGGGGCCAGGGGAGCCGCCAGGCGATCGCGGCCCGGGTCGAGGAGATCAAGCGGCAGATCGAGGCATCGGACTCCGACTGGGACCGCGAGAAGCTCGAAGAGCGCCGCGCGCGGTTGGTCGGCGGCGTCGCCGTGATTCGGGTCGGTGCGGCCACGGAGGTCGCGCTGAAGGAGCGCAAGGAGCGGGTCGAGGATGCGCTCGACGCGACCCGCGCCGCGGTCGCCAGTGGGATCGTGCCTGGAGGTGGCCGCGCGCTCCTCGTGGCGCGCCGTTCCCTGGACGCTCTGACCGGATCCGACGACGAGCGGGTCGGAATCGCGATCGTGCGGGAGGCCCTCGCCCGGCCGATCCGCCAGCTGGCTGCCAATGCGGGACTCTCGGCGGGGGTGGTGGCGGCCCGGGTCGAGGCGATGGGGCCGACCGAGGGCTTCGATGTCGCGCGCGGTGTCTACTGTGACCTGGTCGCCGCCGGGATCATCGACCCCACCAAGGTGGTGCGCACCGCGGTGGAGGCGGCGGCCTCGATCGCCGGCATGATCGTCACCACCGAGGCGCTCGTCGCCGAGGTCGCCGAGGTCGCCGAGGGAGCCGCGGCCGGCGGTGGGGACATGGGCGGAATGGGGGGCCTGGGCGGAATGGGGGGCATGGGCGGAATGGGCGGAATGGGTGGCATGGACGATATGGACGACGACTTCTAAGCCGCGCCAGACTGTCCGAGTGCCCCTGCTTCGCTGCCTCGCCGCTGAGTCAACGCCGCCTGACGGTGCCAGGCGGTGAGCGTGGGACCGCCGATTCGGGCGCGCTCCGGGGATCCGGCCGAGGCGGTCCTCGTCGATCTCAACCAGCCGCAGCGGGCGGCGGTCACAGCCCCCGATGGTCCCCTGTTGATCCTCGCCGGAGCCGGGAGCGGCAAGACCCGGGTGCTCACCCACCGCATAGCCCACCTGGTCGCGACCGGGCGGGTGCGCCCCCACGAGGTGCTCGCGGTCACCTTCACCAACCGGGCCGCCCGGGAGATGCGGGAGCGTTTGGTGAGGCTGCTGGGCGGCGAGCCGCCCGGTCTGTGGCTGGGCACATTCCATGCCATCGCTGTCCGTCTCCTGCGCCGCGACGGCGATGCCATCGACGTCCCCCGCGACTTCACGATCTACGACGAGGGTGATCGTCAGGCGGCCTTGCGCCGCGCCCTCCAGCAGGTGGGCGCGGAGGAGCGCCGGGTGTCGCCGGCGGCGGCGGCGGGGGCGGTCTCGCACGCCAAGAACGAGGGCCAGACCCCCGCGACCTACGCGAGCCGGGCGCGCACTCCCTTTGAGCATCTGATCGCCCGCGCGTGGCCGGTCTACGAGCAGCTGCTGGCCGAGAGTCACGCGCTCGACTTCGACGACCTGCTGCTCCGGGCGGTCCAGCTGCTGGAGGAGGCCGAGCCGGTCGCCCGACGCTACCAGGACCGGTTCCAGCAGATCCTGGTGGACGAGTATCAGGACACCAACCAGTCCCAGTACCGGATCGTGCGCGCGCTGGCGGCACGCCATGCCCATCTCACCGTCGTCGGCGATCCGGACCAGTCGATCTATGCCTGGCGGGGCGCGGACCTGCGCAACATCCTCAGCTTCGAGGCGGATTACCCGCAGGCGCAGGTGGTCGCGCTGGAGCAGAACTACCGCAGCACCGGGCGCATCTTGGAGGCGGCCGAGGCGGTGATCCACGCCAACCTCGCGCGCGTCCCCAAGCGGCTGTGGACCGAGGCCGGGCCGGGCCCGGCGGTGACCCTAGCCCAGCTCTACGACGAGCGCGAGGAGGCGACGGCGGTCGCCCACGAGGCGAGACGGCTGGTGGACCACGAGGGCGCCAGCCTCGGGGAGATGGCCGTCCTCTACCGCACCAACGCGCAGTCGCGGGCGCTGGAGGAGGTGCTCCTGCGCCAGGGGATTCCCTATCAGCTGGTGGGTGGCGTGCGCTTCTACCAGCGCAAGGAGGTGAAGGACTGTCTCGCCTACCTGCGGCTTTTGCTAAACCCCGACGACGAAGTCGCATTCGAACGAGTCGTCAACGTCCCCAAGCGGGGAGTCGGGCCCCAATCGCTGGTCGACCTGGCGCAGGTGGCGGAGCGGGCGGGCAGCAGCCGGATGGCGGCGATCCCGCTGGCGGGGGAGGGTCGTCGGCGCAGCGCCGCCGCCCCGGCGCGGCGCCACATCC
>DATKRN010000038.1:0-32318 GCA_035532155.1 Verrucomicrobiia bacterium
AGCCGAGCCCATAGGGTTGTCTGGCGCACGCCGTCCGCCTCCCTTCCGCTCTTTGCCTTCAGCAGCGAGAACGGTAGATGCTGGCGGCGTGCGTCGGCTCGGGGACCCCTCACACTACCCACGGATGGGGGCGAAGAGCCCCATTTTGACCATTGACGGCCGCGCCGGAGCCGGAGCCGGGTCGCGGCCGCTCTCCCGCAGCCCAGTCGGCCCGGCGCTGCCGGGCCAGCCCAGCCGCGGCGGCGGCCTGCAGCTCCTCCGCCCGCAGGGCGATTATGGTCTGGGCGATCTCTGGGCGCATGTCATCCTCCTCGCTGGGTCGTGGTCTTCTACCCCTACGACGAGCGGGCCAGGCCGTGGGGGACAGTCCTGCGAGGACTGACCTGCGATCTGGGAGGGGGGCGCCTCTCCCCTGTGATCAATGAGCGAGAGGCGAGGGGACCAGGTCAGCAGCGGTCAGCCGGGCGCGCCGGGCCGAGCCCGACATCCCGCCACATCTAGTCCGGGAGTCCGCATGCCTACCGGATTGGTGCCTCCATCTGGTCCGGGCGCTGGCCCAGGTGGACTGTTCTGGGAGATTAGTGACACGCGAGCGGGGGGCGTGGCCACCGAGCGCGCAGTGGGCGCGAATCGAGGGCGGCTGATCCGGCGCACCCGTCCCAGGTGCCAGGATCCCTTGGCCGCAGGCGTCACGGCGCCTCGCTGGTGTCCCCGACATCGGGTGACCGCGCCGGTCGGGGTCGCCACTCGCCGGTCCCACCATGCTGCGTCGCTACCCACCGCCGGCCAGCGACGCCAGCAGGTCGTCGACCCGGCGTGTGCCGATCCATGGCTGGAGCCGCCTGGCTCGCGGTGCCCGGGCCTGACCCGCCTCCCCGCCGGCCGTCCGGTGGCTCGACACGCTGCTCCTGCCGGGCGGTGGAGCGGCGGAATGGCTGGCACTCGACGGCGCAATCCCCAAGTTCCCGCCGGGCGACTCACGGCCGCTTTGGGTTGGCACCGCGCTGCTGTCACCAGGAGCGGGTACGATCACACGGTCGTGACCACTGACGATGAGACCCTTGTCACCGTCGCTGCGATCGCCAAGCGGACGTCGGCCCTGCTCCGCGACGCCCGTGCGGTCCAGCGCAGGCTGGACGTCCTGGCGGCGAGTGCCCTGGCGATGGCCGACTCCAGCCTGCCGCGCATCGCTGAGGCCAGAGATGCGGTCGCGCGCGTTGTGATCGAGCTGGCCTATCGCGAGCGCGGCGAACAGCGTCAGGCCAAGGCCGTGCGGCGACGCGTCCCCTGAGGGACTCTGTCGGTGGCGATGGCGATCCCGGCCGCCCCAGCCTCCGAGGAGCCAAGAGACTGCGGTCGAGGTCGCTTGGATGTCGCCAGGCATACGACCCGTGCGGATCGCCGACCGGGTCCTGCCCGCCCCCCGATTCCCATCCCCAGGCGGTCCCTCGCCGCGCCCGCGCACAAGGGGCGCAGCTCGCGTGACCGCCCCGCCGCCGTGCTCAGCCGGGCGCCCCACCGGCGGTGACCGTACAACCTGCCCCGCCCCCGGTGGGCGGGAGGTATCGAAGCGCCGCTCGCGGTGCGGGTGGCCTGGGCCGACGCTGCGCCCGTGGTCGGAGCCATGCTGGCGGTCGCGTTCGACGGCCATTCGATCCGGCCGGTCCTCGCCGCCAAGCAGGCCCGCCGGTGGAGCACCATCCGGCACTCTGTCGAGGGCTGGCCCCGGGGAGGGTGACCCGGGAGCGTAGCCGACGCCGGTGACGGCGGACCGATCGGCGCGGCCGGGGACCGCTCCCTGCCCCCGATGACCCCGGCCACGGCTTCATTGATGCGGCGATTCCGGAGGTGAGCCTCGGCGTCGCGTCGGCCCTGCTCGCTGCACTTGAGGGTGAGGCACGTGGACGAGGCCTGCGGGCGCTCTCGCTGAGCGTCGAGGTCGCGAATGACTCGGCCATGAGCCGGTACCGCCGGCGCGAGGATCGCGAGGTGACCACCCACGACGGTGGCCACACCATGCTGCTGACGCTTTGCCGCCCGCGGTGACGGGACCGAGGCCACCCGCCCGGTCGCGGCCGTGACCCATCCCTGAAGGGTCTGCGAACCTGGCCAGGCGTGCCGCAGAGGTCGGAGGCCGTCCCGAGCGCGGGGCCCGATCGAATCACCCGCGATCACGGGTGGAGATCGAACCCGAGGGACATCCCCGTCGACGTCGCGGGGGCGACGAGGATCGGCTCGCGCGGGGGCGGACGCGGGCGAGTCTGACGGCCAGAGGCGGAGGACGGGAAATGGACGACGACCCCGCAATCGTGGGATCGGGCGCAGCTGGGTTCGCCGTCGCGCGCGCGGCGGCGACGCGTGGACTGCGGGGGGTGCTGGCGGAGAGCGGAACCCTTGGGGGTAGGTGTGTCACTGTCGGCGGCATCCCGTCCGAGGCGCTTCTCGCCGCAGCCGATGCGCGCCACTGCGCCGCCGTCTCGGCCTTTCCTGGGATCGCCACGGCCGGACCGGTGGACCTGGCTGCGCTGCTCGCCGGCAGGGACGCGATCGTGGCAGGACTGCGCCGAGAGCGGTACCACGACCTGGTGGCCGACTACGGATGGGAGGTGGTCCGCGGGCGGCCCATTTGGTGGCGGGCCCAGCTTTGGACGTCGAGGGAACCCGGGTGGAGGCGCGGCACCATCTGGTGGCGACCGGAGCGTCCCCCTGGACCCCTCCGATTTCGGGGCTGCCGGCGCCGGGTCATCTCACCTCGACCAGCGCAGTCGCGCTGGAGCGTGTCCCGGCCTCTGCGGTGGTCGCCGGGGGTAGCGCGGTGGGCCCTGGAGACGGGCCAGCTCTTGGCCATCTCGGGGTCCAGGTGACCCCGGGGGAAGCCCGACCGCGGCTGGCGCCGGCGGAGGAGCCGGAGATCTCGGACGCGCTCGCCCAGGTCCCGGCCGACGACGGCATCGAGGTCCTGCCATGCGCGCCCATCACGAGCGTGGAGAGCCGGGGGACGTCCACCACGGTGCGTCGTGGAGGCGCCGCCCGTCGTGAGCTTCTGACCGACTCCTTGTTGATGGCGACGGGTCGCCGCCCCGACACCGAGGGGCTGGGTCCGGAGGCGGTCGGCGTCCAGCGCGGCGCTCTCGGGGAGGTCCGCGCTGGATGCTCGTCCGAGGACGACCCATCCGCGGATCTGGGCCACTCGGGAGGTCACGGGTGCGCCCCAGTACGTGGATCTCGCCGCGGCGCACGGGACCCTCGCCGTAGTCAACGCCTTCGATGCAGCCGGACTCACGATCGAGCAGGGTCACCTGCCGCGAGTGACATTCACGAGCCCGCCATCGCGGCGGTGGGCCTGACCCACGCGGAGGTGACTGCGGCGGGGATCGCCTGCGGGTGCCGGGTGCTGTCGCTGGCCTTCGTGCCGCGGGCGACGGTCGCCCGGGACACGCGGGGGCTCGTCAAGATCGTCGCCGGGAGTGGGCACCGCCAGATCCGCTGGCGTCCACCCGCTGGCGGCGAACGCCGGGGAGGTTGTGCTCGCCGCCATGTACGCTCTGGAGGCGAGGCTGACCGTCGACCAGCTGGCGCATGCCTGGTGCCCATACCTCAGCATGGGCGAGGGGCTGAAGCTCGCCGCCCAGTCGTCCCGCCGCGACGTGTCCAAGCTCTCCTGCGGCGTCGCGTGAGCCCGCCGCCGGGCCCCAGCCTCCCAGCCCCAACCGGGTCGCGTCCCGCCTCGCCAGCGCGTCATCCCGGCACGGCGTGCCTCCTCGTGGCCTGGGAGTGGGCGATCACGACCTCGCCGGCCGCCTGCTCTGCCGCAAGGCGCGCCCGGGCCGGCACGGCCGGCCTCCGGGGGCACACGGGCGCAATCCAGCCTCGCCGCGGGGCGGTGCCCTCCCGGATGGCCAGGCCTAACCGATGGCGGCCCTGTGGGCGCGGGCGCGGTCCGCAGGCATCACCCCGTCGCGCCCTCAGGCTCGTCTCCCGCATGGGGCGCGCTACCCGCGCGTCCCGAGGTCGGTCGTCGCCGCCACCGAGGCCCCGGGCGACGGGCCCCCTGCGCTCCGCTCCCGGTCGCGTCGGGTTCCGACCGGCACCTGTCTGCGTCCGTGCTCCCGCCTCCGCTCTGCGCTACTGTCGCGGGGGATGAGCATCGTCATGATCACCTATGGCCTCCCGCTGCCGCGGAGGGCGCGTTGAGCTTTCTCTCCGGGCTGCACGGAGTGGTGGCACTGATCCTCCTCTGCAGCCTGCTCTTCGTCGAGGAGGCGGGGGTCCCCCTGCCCTTTGCGCCCGGGGAGCTCACTCTCCTGATCGCCGGTCTGCTGATCGCAGCCGGCGGCCTTGACCCCTGGGCGTTTGTCCCGCTCGCGATCGTGGCGTGCGTGGCAGGCGCGATGGTGGGGTTCAGCTGGGCCCGGATCGTGGGCGAGCACGGGCTCACCGGCCTGGCGGTGCGCTTCCACCAGGGTCGGGCGCTGGAGCGGGTGTCGCAGCGGGTGCGATCGTCGGGGCCGCTGACGATCGGGCTCACGCGCCTGATCCCGGGCCTGCGGATCTACACCACCTTGGTGGCGGGGGCAGTCGGCGTTCGGCGTCGGACTTTCGTGGAGGCGCTGGTTCCCAGCACGGTGGTCTGGGTCGCGGTCTTTGTCCTGCTGGGGGTGGTGGCGGGGATTCCGGTGGAGCACCTGCTCACCCGGCTGACCCGGCTCGCGGTCCAAGGGGGACTGCTGCTGGTGATCGGAATCGGAGGCTACCTGGCGATCCGGCGGGCACCCAGCGCGGGGCGGGAGCCCACCGCGCACCTGCCCGTGCGGCTGCGCACCGGGTTCGCGGTGGCGATCGACCTGACCGTGGTGGTCAGCATCACGACCGGGCTGCTATCGGTGGCACGGCTGATCACCGGCACTGGCGTGATCGCGGGCTGGGCCGATCTGGCGGTGGCGACCGCGGCGGTGGCGGCCGTCTATCTGTTCGTCACGCGACGGGGGACGGGAGCCACCGTCGGCGAGGCGCTGCTGCACACGGTCTATCTCCACCACCGCCGCCTCGCCGCCTCCGCATCGTGGCGCCCACCTTTGCCCGAGAACGGCCTCCAGCCGGCGGCCGAGCTGCTGCGAACGCTCGCGCCCGTGCCGCGGTTGGCGGTGGCGCGGGCGCTGTTGGGCGGCGCCGCGACGGCACCCGAGGTGGCGCGGGCGGCCATGCTGTCGCCGGAGGAATGTGCCTACCATCTGGCTGCGCTCGGCCGGGTCGGCCTGGTGTCGGCCGAGAGCCGCGAGTTGACCGGCGAGCGCTACCGGATCCCGGAGCGATTCCAAGACTGGGTGGCGATTTTGATGTCCGAGACCGATCGGGACTGACCCCCCGCGTCCTCCGCGCCGGGTGCCATCCCCGCCGGCACGGGATGACCCGGCCGTCGCCGCCGGTCGCCGCTGATTGGGGGGGCCCCGGCCCGGGGCGGAACATTGCCTCCCATGATGGCGTGTCGCGATTCTCGACGCGCTCAGGGTTGGGGCGGGGGGCGAGGGACGGCGACGGCTCGGCGTGACCGGCATCATCCGCCCGGCCCGATTCGCGCGGGTCGCAGGTGGGATCCGCGGATCCCACTCGGCGCACCCCGATCCAGCCCGGGGCGTCGACCGCGGGTGCCCCGGGTCGGCCGGGAGGTCCCGATGTCCCCGGTCGCCCGCCGGTCTGTGACCGGCACCCCCGCGCGGGTGAGGGGTCCGCCGTACCGATTGTTCCCATGACAGTGACTATTGGCATAGATGGGATCAATCAGCTAGACTGCCCGCATGGCCACCGCGGATCTGCTGCTGCACCCGGTGCGGCTGCGCATCCTCCAAGCGTTCCTGGGCGAGCGGGCGCTCACCACCACCCAGCTCGCCGTCGAGCTCGCCGACGTCCCGACCGGAAGCCTGTACCGGCATGTGGCACAGCTGACCCGTGCCGGAGTGCTTCAGGTGGTCGCCGAACGCCGTGTGCGCGCGGTCGTCGAGCGCACCTACACCTTGCGACTGCTCGCCGCGCAGGTCGGGGCGGGCGAGGCCGCTGGCATGACTCCTGGGGAGCATGCCCATGCCTTCATGGCGTTCGTGGCCGGGCTGCTGGCCGACTTCGACCGCTACCTCGCGGCCGGCCGGCCCGACCTGCTGCGCGACGGCGTCAGCTACGGGATGTCCGCGATGTGGCTCACCGATGCGGAGCACAGTGAGTTCCTGCGCGATGTCCGGGCCCTCATCCAGCCGCGTCTGGCCCAGGCCCCGGCCCCGGGACGTCGGCGGCGGCTGGTCTCGAGCGTCATGCTGCCGGCGCCCGAGGAGCGACGCGGTGTGGCCGCGAGCCGGGGCCGCTCCCGGCGGGCACCCCCGCATCGCCTCGGGGGTGCCTGATGCCACCCACGCCGGCGGCGATCGGCCTGGCGATTCTCGAGATGGCGCGGGCGGGTCGGTTCGCCGAGATCCGGGAGCGATTCGCACCGGCGCTGCGCCCGATGGTCACGGCCGAGACCCTCCAGCTCGGCTGGGCGGCTGAGCTCGACCGGTGCGGCCCCATCTCCTCTTTGGGATTGCCCCGGAGCGAGCCGGCGGGACCGGGGCTGGTGGTGGTGAAGATTCCCGTGATCTGCCAGCGCGGGGCCCTGACGGTCGTGGTCTCGGTGCAGGACACCAGCTGGCTCGTGGGCATCCAGGTCGCCTCCGCCACCGCGGCCGATCCGATCGCGCCGTGGGAGCCCCCCGCCTACGCGGACCAAGGGGAGTTCGCGGACCAGGACGTGACGGTCGGCTCCGGTCCCGGAGCGGTCCCGGGCACCCTCAGCCTACCGACCCAGCCGGGGCCTCGGCCTGCGATCGTTCTGCTCGCCGGTTCGGGCCCGCAGGACCGGGACGGGACCCTGGGACGGAACAAGCCGCTGAAGGACCTGGCGTGGGGACTGGCCAGTTGTGGGATTGCTGTGCTCCGCTTCGACAAGGAAAGCTACGCCCACCCGCGTAGGGTCCGCGGTGCATTCGACTACACCGTCGCCGACGAGTACGTGCGCCCCGCTCGCGCCGCCCTCCAGCTGCTCCGGCACCACCCGGATGTTGACGCTGGGCGGATCGCCCTGCTCGGCCACAGCCAGGGGGGCACCCTCACGCCGAGGGTGGCGGCGCTGGAGCCGTCGCTGGCCGGGCTGGTCATCCTCGCCGGCGGGGCGCAGCCGCTCCACTGGGCCGCGGTCCGACAGGTCCGCTATCTGGCCTCACTCGACCCCGCGTCGGCCGCCGCATCTAAGCCCGCCCTCGCCTCCTTGAGCCTGCAGGCCGCCCAGGTCGATGACCCCGGGCTGTCCCCGTCGACGCCCGCCAGCGCGCTGCCGTTCGGCGCGCCGGCCGCCTATTGGCTCGACCTGCGCGGCTACGATCCGGTCGCGGTCGCCGCCGGGCTGGGCCAGCCGATGCTGATCCTCCAGGGGGGCCGCGACTATCAGGCGACCGTGCGCGACGACCTGGCACGGTGGGAGGCCGGCCTCGCCGGCCGACCCGACGTGACGATCTGTGTCTATCCGCACGACAACCATCTGTTCTTCTCCGGGACCGGCCGGTCGACACCGGCTGAGTACGAGCCGGTGCAGCACGTCGACCCCGTGGTGGTGGCCGACGTCACCGACTGGCTCGCGAGGCTGGCGGACACCCCCCGGCGACCCGAGAGCGAGCCCGGCTCGGCCGTCGCCGAGGCTCTCGGGGACGGACCGGCGGGAGGCCGCCGGGGGCGCTGAGGCATCGGCGGCCGCTGTCGACCTCAACTAGGAGTACGCCGGCCGCGGGGGCGACGGCGCGGGTCACCGACGTGCCGGGAGGTCGACAGAGGCGGTCGATGCGCGGGCGACCGTCCCCCGTCCTGGGCGGGCTCCAATCACCGAGCTCCGACGACCCTCACTCGGCGCGGCCCCGGTCGCATCACGCGGGTGGTCAGGAGGTGCCGCCGAAGGCGACGTCGTTGGTCGCGACCGTTCCGGCGGTTCGCCCCGGAGCTGTCTGGTAGGTCCAGTACAGGTTCGTGTGCGCGATCACCTGGGCCGGTGGCGGCGCCCCCCATTCGGTCTTGTCCTCGGTGGTGTGGGCGTCGCTGACGAGGGTTGCATCGTAGCCTCGGACCAACGCGCCGTGGAGGGTCGAGCGAATGCACTCATCGGTCTGTGCGCCGGCCACCACCAGCCGGCCCACGCCGAGCCCCGACAGCACGGACTCCAAGGTGGTGGCCTCGAAGGAGTCGCCGTAGACCTTCTCCACCCGCGGCTCGCTGTCGTGCGGGGTCAGCTCAGAGACGATCTGCCAGTCATCACTCTCCCGCGCCAGCTGTGCATCGGAGTGCTGTACCCAGACCACCGCGACCCGCTCCTGCCGCGCCCTCTCGACCAGCCTGGCGATGTTGGCGACGACCGCGTCGCGCTCGTGAGCCGTCGCGATCACGCCGTGCTGCACGTCGACGACCAGAAGCGCCGTGTTCGGGCGGCTCTCAAGAGTGGTCACGGTCGCTCCTTTCCCGCGCGCGGCGCCGGCGTCCCCTCACAGTACACCTCCCCCCGGACGGCAGACCGCCGGCACGCACGGGCCCTCCAGTCCGGGATGGCGCCCGCCGGTGGGGCGGCGGGCGGGACTCAGCGGCAGCCGTGGCCGCGGGGGTAGCGGCGCCGGTGAGGCCGTGGAGTGGACCCGCACGGCCGCAGGCACCAGGTCGAACCGCTCGACCCTGACCGCCCGCTCGGGCGGAATGGACGGAGTCGGACGGGCGGAGAGCTGCGGGTGGCGACCCCGGCGGGACGCGGCAGGCCCCGCCGGCTGCGAGCCTCAGGCGCTCGATCACCCGGATGCCGGCGACGCTCCCGCGCGTGGCGGTCCGGTCGGGGCGGCCGGGGTCTTCGATTCTCCGCGATCGGAAGGACCCGGCCGGACGCCGGCTGGGAGCCCGGCGCGACCACCCCCGGCCGCAGGTCATCCCCGATCCGCGCTGGTGTCGTCGCCGGCCACCACGCGCGCGCCCCCTTCACCATCGCGGCCACGGTCGTGGGGGCGCGCCCCGCGTCACCGTCGTGCCGTCCGTCGCGGTCGCTCGGGGCGGGCGGCGCCTCCGAGCGACCCGCCTACACCACCGCCCCGTCGCCTCCGCGGGCGGCGAGGAAGCGCCCGCGCGGGGAGCGCTCCACCACCTCGCCCCGGTCGACCACCACCGTGCCCCGGCTGACTGTGACCTGGGGTCGGCCGTGCAGCGACCAGCCCGCATAGATGTTGGAGTCGGAGCGCGTCTCCCGGCCCGACTCGGTCGGAGACCACCGGGTCTCCGGGTCCCACACCACGAGGTCGGCGTCGGCCCCGATCGCGATCGTCCCCTTGCGCGGGGCCAGGCCGAAGATCCGGGCCGGGTTGGTCGCGGTGACCGCCACGAACCGCTCCAGCGAGAGCCGGCCGGTCATCACCCCGCGCGCGAAGAGCAGGGGAAGCATGAGGTCGACCACCGCCAGTCCCTGCCGCAAGCTGGCCAGCGACAGCCCCGGGTCGAGCTTCTGGTGGCGCATCCAGGGGGCATGGTCGCTGCCCATGGCCTGGATCGCCCCTGACGCCAGACCGGTCCAGAGCGCCTCGACATCGGCCGCCTCTCGCAGCGGCGGGGCGCCGACATAGAGGGCGCCATCGGGGCCATCCAGCTTGGCGCGGGTGAGCAAGAGGTACTCCGGGCGCGTCTCCACCAGCACCGCCTGGCCGCGCCGGCGTGCCCGCCGAGCCTCCTCCAGCGCCGCCTGGCTGGACAGGTGGACGATGTAGAGGCGGGCGCCCGCGGCCCGCGCCAGGCCCGCGGCCCGAGCCACCGCGATCGCCTCGGCGTAGTCGGGGCGGCTCTCGGCGTAGGCGTGCACGTCATCGCGTCCGGCGGCGACGAGGCAGCCCGTCCGCTGGGCCAGAACGGCGTGGTCCTCGCAGTGCACCACAACGGTCATTCCGTACGTGGAGGCCGCCCCCATCGCCCTTAGGCAGGTGTCGAGGTGGTGGTCGAAGGCAGGATCGCTGAGGAATAACTTCACACTGGCGTGACCGGCGCCGGCCAGCTCCACCACGTCGTCGACGTCGGCTGGCCTCGCCGGGCGCACGATGGGATGGAGGAAGAAGTCGAGGAGGCTTTCCGCCTCGCCCTGGAGGCGCGTGCGGGCCGCCGCGTCCCGCAGCGTCTCGTGGTCGCGGGCCGAGGTCATGTTGCCGACTGTGGTCACTCCGCCCACGGCCGCGGCCCGACTGCCGCTGCCGAAGTCGTCCACCCAGGCGTAGGCCGCCGAGGCGGGAGTGAAGTGGACGTGGGGGTCCACGCCCCCGGGGAGCACCAGCCGCTCGCGGGCGTCGATCACACGTTCACCCCGCAGGCCGTGCCCCAGGGCGACGATCCTGCCGGTCTCGACCCCGACGTCGCAGCGGGCGGATCCCGAGCCGGTGACGACGGTGCCGCCGGCGATCACGAGGTCCATCGAGCCGGTCAGTATATTGGCGCCCAGGGACGACGTCCGGGGCGACCGCCAGCCGCCGCCCCTTTGACGCCGCGATCCCCGGCCGACCGGGTTGGTGCCGAGGCCGACTCGGCCCGTGCTGGCCCGCTTGGTGCATCCGTCGGTCGAGGAGGCCCCGCTGAACGCGCTGTCCGAGGCCCGCCGGCTGATCATCCCGCCGGCCGGAGACCGGGACGGTCCCCTCGTGCCCCTGCTGCTGATCCTGACGGTGGTCACCGGACTGGTCGATGCCTTCAGCTTTCTCGCGCTCGGGCATGTGTTCGTGGCGAACGCGACCGGCAACGTCGTCTTCCTCGCTTTCGCGCTGGCCGGCGCTCACGGGTTTTCGATCGGCGCCTCGGTGCTGGCGCTGACCGCCTTCTCGGCCGGCGCGCTGGCGGGCGGTCGCACCATCGCGCTGCTCGGGAGCGACCGCGCCCGGCTGCTGGCGGTTGCCACCGCTGCCGAGGCGCTCTTTGTCGTGGGGGCGGTCCTGCTCGCCCGCGGCTCGACCGGGCTCGACGCCGGCTGGCTCCGCTATGCCTTGATCGGTGTCCTCGCGGCCCCCATGGGGCTGCAGAACGCGGTCGCCCGCCGGCTGGCGGTGGCCGACCTCACCACCACTGTGCTCACGCTCACCCTCACCGCGATCTCGGCTGACTCCGGCCTGGCCGGCGGTCAGGGGTCGAGGCTGGGACGTCGCCTGCCTGCCCTGCTGGCGATGCTGCTGGGCGCCCTGATCGGCGGGTGGCTCGTGGTGTCGGGTCGAGCCCCGATCGACCTGGCGATCGCGGCGGCGGGGCTGGTCGCCGTCGCCGCGGCGACAGTGGTCGCCGCGCGGGCGGATCCGCCCTGGGCCCGCCCGGCGGCATCCCGCGACGCGGCTGCCGGAGTGCGGACCGGCCAGTGACGCGCGGACTTCCGCTGCCGGTGCGTCGGCGGGCGCGCCCCCGTGCCGGACCCGCCCGACCGGAGCTCGCCGGGCCGCGGGCGGCTGAGCCGGGGAATCCTAGCCGCTGGCCCCGGGTGCGGGAGTGACGCGGGGCGTCGCGCCGCCGGTCGCGCTGGCGGAGGGGCTGGCCGCCGGGCCGGCCGGGAGCACCACGACCCGCAGCGCCAGGTACATCGAGGGATTGGCATTGATCAGCTCCGCGGCCACCCGCACGCGGGCGGTGGCGACGAGCGCCGCCGCAGCGGTCGCGCCCGTGCTGGTCTCCCTGCCCTGGCGAATCCGGGTCAGGCCGTCGACGGAGAGGGTGATCGTCCGGCCGCGACGGGTGGTCACGATCAGGGCGCCGGAACCGGTGACATCGCCACCGGTCGCGCTGTAGCTGACGATCGTGCCGCGGAGCTCGACCAGGCCGCGGTCGAACCGCGCCGCCCGCCCGGGCCGGGAGTGGTGGCCGTGGCCGTGGATGGTGGCGGCGGTGGCGAACGTGCCGCTGCCTGCCAGGGCGGCCATCGCCGCCGTCGCGAGCAGGGCGGTGCCGGTTGCAAAGCGCTTCATAGGGGGCTCCAATCGGTGGGGAGGGTGACCTGCTGCAAGCGTAGGGCTGGGATGGGCCAATCCGGCTGAGAGGAGGCTGAGAAGCCCCTGGCGGCTGACCCGCTCGCTCGAGCGAGCCAGTCAGGACGCGGGAACCGGCGGCCCCCCGGCGGCGTCATCTCGGGATGAGCGGGACTCTGGCCGACCCCGTCCCTGCGGTCCGGCCCTGGGGGCTGGCGCGCGCCGCCGCCCGGGCGGGGGTGGCCGCGATGGCGCTCCTGCTGGTCGGGGGCGGTGTCCCCGCCACCGCTCAGACGACCCACCTGGCGCCGGCCCAGGCGGTGCGGCGGGCGGACCAGCCCGCCCGCCTGGGCGCGGTGGGCCCGGTGGTGGTGGCGCGCGTCGCGGTCCGGACCGCCGGGGTCTGGGGCGGGCCGATCCCAGCCGGCCTGAGCCCGCGAGCGCTCGTGTGGCACATCACCCTGACCGGGTCGTTCCGGCTCTCGCCCTGCCCCGGCGGGGTGATGGGGGCCGGGTCGCTCCCGGTCCTGTGCATACTGCCCAACTGCCCGGCCTTGCCGCGCTGGCCAGGTCCCAGGTCGATCTGTTTTGGGATCTGGCACCGGATCGCCACCGTCTCGATCTCCGATGCCACCGGCAGCTGGCTGGGCGTGCGCTACGGTCCCGCGGTGCCGTTCGGAGACTGGTCGCCGGCTCCGAAGCTCGTGACCTACCCGAGGTCGGGCGAGACGCTCACTCTCGTGGTCGGGCAGTTCCTGCTGCTCGGACCGGCGCTGGTGCTGCCCGGGGGCCGGCTGAGCGGGTACCGGCCAGCCCTCCCGGAGGTGATCGCGCCGGTGGCCCCCAGGGTGGCGGCCGACACCACCGCCTTCGTGGCGGAGCGGGTCGGATCGACCGTCATCTTGGCGACGTGGCACCCCGTCTGCCCGGTGGGCCAGCCCTGCCCCGACTATGTGATCGCGGTGGTCCTGCGGATCCGGGTGCGGGAGCCGGACGCGCTGCCCGGATCCGCCTGAACCACCCCTCTCGCGAGTGGGCCGAGCTGGACGCGCTGGTGTGCTCGGTCGGAACCGGGGGCACCATCAGCGGGACCGCGCGCTTCCTGCGCGAGCGCAACCCCGAGCTGCTGGTGGTGGCGGCCGACCCCGAGGGGTCGATCTACTCCTCCCAGACGGTGCGCCCCTACCTGGTGGAGGGGATCGGAGAGGAATTCTGGCCGGCGACCTTCGACCGCTCACTGGTCGACCAGACCCTCGCCGTCTCCGACCGCGACTCCTTCACCGTGGCCCGCCGGCTGGCGCGCGAGGAGGGGCTGCTGGTGGGCGGCTCGGCCGGGACCGCGGTTCATGCGCTGCTCCAGGTGGCCCGCCGATTCCCCGCCACCGGCCACCCTGCTCACGATCATCCCCGACGGTGGCCGCGGCTATCTGTCCAAGTTCTATGACGACACCTGGATGGCCGGCTACGGCTTGCTGGACCGTCCCGCCCGCACCCCCACCGTGCGCGAGGTCCTGCGCTTCAAGTCGGGCGAGACCCCGGCGTCGCCCCGCCTGGTCACCGTCGGGGCCCACCAGAAGGTCGGCCAGGCGATCTCACTGATGCAACGGCACTCCATCTGCCAGCTCCCGGTGGTGCGCCACCCCGAGGCGGAGGCGCTCACCGAGATCGTGGAGTCGCTGCACGAGCGGGGGCTGTTCGAGCGCCTGGTCCGCGACCCGGATGCCCTCCACGAGGATGAGGCGGTGGCGATGGAGCCGCCGCTGGCGGTGGTGACGCCGGACTCGTCGCTCGACCAGGTCTTCCAGGAGCTGAGCCGCGGCGCGGCGGTGCTGGTGGCCGATGGCGGCGACGCGACCGGTCTGTTGACCCGCGCCGACCTGCTGGAGTACCTGGCGGGGGGGCGGGGCGCGGGCGGCTGAGCCCGCCCTGCCCCCAAAACTCAGCCCCCTGTGCGACCCGGGGCCTCGTCGGCCAGCGCCTGCTCCAGGTCGGCCACCAGGTCGGAGCTCGCCTCCAGGCCCACCGACAGCCGGAGCAGCGTGGGGGGGACCGGATGGGACGAGCTCGCGGTGGAGGCGTGCGTCATCCGGGCCGGGTGCTCGATCAAGCTCTCGACCCCGCCCAGGCTCTCAGCCAGGGTGAACACCCGGGTGCGCTGGGCGATCCGCAGGGCGGCGGCCTCGGAATGGGCCAGGAATGACGCCATCGCCCCGAAGTCGAGCATCTGCCGCGCGGCGATCTGGTGGCCGGGGTGGTCCGCCAGCCCGGGGTACAGCACCCGGGCGACCGCCGGGTGGCGCTGCAGCAGCCCCACCACCTCACGGGCGTTGGCGCAGTGCTGGCGCATCCGGACCGCGAGCGTCTTCAGCCCGCGCAGCACCAGCCAGGCGTCGAAGGGCCCGGCCACGGCCCCCAGCGCGTTCTGCAGGAAGCCAATCCGCTCGGCTCGCTGTGGATCGCTGGTGGCGAGAAAGCCGCCGACGACATCGGAGTGACCCCCCAGGTACTTGGTGGTGGAGTGGAGCACCACGTCGGCCCCCAGCTCCAGCGGGCGCTGCAGGTACGGGGTGGCGAAGGTGTTGTCGACCACCACCATCGCCCCCGCGGCGTGGGCCGCCCGCGCCGCGTGCGCGATGTCGACGACCGCGAGGAGCGGGTTGGTGGGGGACTCCAGCCAGAGCAGACGGACCCCTGTGAGCCGATCCGCCAGCTCGCCGGCGACCTGCTCACACCCGATGGTGTCGATCGGGTGGCCGCGGGGCTGCAGCACCTGGGTGAAGAGGCGGTGGGTGCCGCCGTAGACGTCGCTGACCGCGAGCACCCGGTCGCCCGGGGCCAAGAGCTCGGTCACGGTCGCCGCCGCGGCCATCCCGGAGGCGAAGGCGAAGCCGTGGGCCGCCCCCTCTAAGGAGGCGAGGCAGGTCTCGAGCGCATGCCGGGTGGGGTTGCCGGTGCGGGAGTACTCGTACCCCTGGTGCTGGCCGACCGCCGTCTGCCGGAAGGTGGAGGTGGCGTAGATCGGCACCGTCACCGCCCCGGTCAGGGGGTCCGGCGCCTGCCCGACGTGGATGGCCCGGGTCTCAAAGTCCACCGCGGCGATTCTACGGGGACGCTCGGGGCGTCCCCGTCTCCGGCCCGCTGGCCGGGCTCTTGCAGCCGGTCGTCCCCGGCGACGCCGATGCGTCGCAGGGGGCTCGCCGGGAGATCGGGGGGTGCCGCGAGCACCATGCCCATATCGCGGGCAGCCGCGGGGGCGCCGTCTCCGGGCCGCCCATGAGGGCCACGTGCTCGGGGGCGACTCCGATCCAGAACGGCGCCGCCCCCGCGGCGCCTGGGCTGCGGGTGACGCGACGGCGATCCCGGCCGGTGCCGGCCACGACCACCGACGGCCCGAGGGCGACCGGCGCCGAGCCGGGCCAGGGCAAGGGGCATCCTCTGGCTGTACCCGGCTGTGACGTGCAGCAGAGGTGGCTGATCCGGGGAAGCGGTCCCGAGCGTTGAGCAGTGGAGTGGCGGCGGCCCCTGTCGGCGACCAGGATGGTACCGGTGGCGACCCACTCCAGCGAGATCGCTCTCAGCATGCCGGACCGTCGTGAGGTCGCGAGCTTCGCCGTTGAGAGCGCGCAGGAGGTCCTGCCGATCTTCGAGCGAGCCCACCCGGCCGACTCGCGGCCTCGCGACGCGATCGCCGCCGCCTGGCGGTTCGCTCGAGGCGGTGAGCGCGGCCAGACCCTGCGCAACACCGGATGGGCGGCGCACCAGGCGGCCCGAGACGCCACCACGGCGGCCGCGGGCGCGGCGGCGCGAGCCGCGGTGGGTGCCGCGTCCGCGGCGTACCTGCATCCGCTGGCCGACGCTCACCAGGTGAAGCACATTCTGGGAGCTGTGGCCCACGCGGCGAGAGCGGTCGAACTCATAGCTGGCGATGATCGAGCCGTCGCCGCTCAGCAGATTGAGCGCGCACGCCAGCGCGCGACCCCAGCTGTCGTCGACGTGCTCACGCGCTACCCCGCGGCACCGCCCGGTGGAGGCCGCGTCGGGGAGCTGCTGCGCGATCTGGATAAGGCTCTCCGCGGCCGTGTCTGAGAGCCGTGGTGCACCGGCGGGCGTACCTGACAGCGAGCGGGTCGACGGCCCGCCCCCCGCGGGCTGAGTGTCGGCGTGCCGTGTCGGAGCAGCGTGGCCCGGGCATGGCTGCACTCGGCGGAGGTGGGGACGACCTGCCGGCCCCCCTCGATTGGGAGGGCGTCGCTGGGGCGCGCCCCCGATCGGCTCTGCTGGCCGAAGTGGGGTCGGACGAACGCGCGCGAGGCGCACAGTTCCGGGAGCGCGCTGGCCACGGCGAGCGCTGGCGGGTAGCGGCGCTGGCGGTCAGTCACGACCGGGTCGATTCGGGTGAGGCCGGGATCGGCGGGCTGGTGCGCGGCCCGGAGGCAAGACTTAGCGCCGGTCATGGCGCGCTCGTCGGACGGGATCTCGGAGTCGGCCAGGCGGGGCGGGTCGTCGACCACCGCGGGTACGGAGTCGAACCCGATCCCAACTCGCTCAAGCTCCCCGGTGGTGCCGACGCCACGGCCGTGAGCTGTCCCGCCGCCCCGGTGGGGACGCGCCCGATCGGCTCGGGGTGTCGATGGACCAGTCACTCGGGATGGTCGGGCTCGCGGCGGACCGCGCTCGCCGGGGAGGCAGCGCGGATCTCGTCGGTCCGCGGGTCGCGCTCGCGCAGGGCGGGCACGGCCTGGCGGCGGATCGCTGCTCCCATCCGGGCCGGCACGCCTCGCTCGGGACCGATCCACGCCTGACGGCAAAGCGCGGCAGGACGCCCGTGAGGGCCGGCTCCTCGACGAGCGCCGGGGAGCGGCGGGGATGCCGACCTGGCCGCGAGCCCCGATCCGATGGGCCAGCGATCCCGACCCGCGGTGACAGCAGCGATCGCCTGTTCAGGGGATCACGCGCTCAACGAGCCGCCGCCGACCGTTCGGATTCACCCCCCCCGTTAGCGTGAGGTCCGAGGGCCGCCTGGTCTGAGCGGCGATGTCAGATAGTGCGACTCACCGGCACGGTTGATCCGACACCACCTTGGACCCCTCACCCCGTCCCCGCCCCGTCCATCCAGCCTTTGGTCCTCGGTCCCCGCGCGGCCCTCCACCCCGGCGCCCGCGGCGCACGCTCTACCGGCCCGCGCGCGTCCGCCCGCTCGCCCCTGGCCGCGCCCCAGCGGAGCAGGCGCTCGCGGCTGCGCGGGCTCGATCGTCCCGCCGCGCGATGGTCCAGACCACCCCGGACCGCGACCCTCCCGACCACCGCGGCCCGCGGGCGGGAGCCGTCCCCTGCTCGCCTCCCCCAACCCGGTGGGGTCGCGCCGTCGCGAGCGGGCCGGCCCGTGGCGGGCGGGTGGAGGCCCATCGCGGCCCCGCCCGGCCCATCGCGATGATGTGGAGTTGTTCCATCATTTGATCGGATTTGCGATCGTGCCCTCGCCTGGTACCCTGGAAGGCCGTGGCCTCGCCGCTCTCCGCCCTGCGCCCCCCCGTCTCCTCGGGCGCCCATGCGCTCGCCCCCCACCTGCGCCACGCCCGCATGCGGGTCACCGCATCGCGGCTGGCGGCGTACGAGAGCCTCCAGACCCACCCGCACGCCGGGGCGGACGCGATCGCGCAGCTGATGCGCCAGCGGCTCGGCAGCGTCTCGACCCAGGCGGTCTACAACGTCCTGGGCGCGCTCACCGCGGCCGGGCTGGTGCGGCGGATCGAGCCGGCGGGGAGCCCTGCCCTGTACGAGGCCCGAGTCGGCGACAACCACCACCACGTGGTCTGCCGGAGCTGCCGGGCCACCGCCGACGTGGACTGCGCCATCGGCCACGCTCCCTGCCTGGAGCCCTCCGCGGCGGCCGGCTTCCGCATCGACGAGGCCGAGGTGACCTTCTGGGGGATCTGCCCCGAGTGCCAGCCGGACCCCACGCTCCCATCCCACCCCGCTGAGGAGGAATCCCCGTGGCTGATGTCCGCCCCATGACCACCACCGACTCTGGAATCCCCGCGGCCAGCGACGAGCACTCGCTCACCGCCGGACCGGATGGGCCGATCCTGCTCCAGGACCACTACCTCATCCAGAAGATGGCGCAGTTCAACCGCGAGCGGGTGCCCGAGCGGGTGGTGCACGCCAAAGGCGGCGGCGCCCACGGCTTCTTCGAGGCCACCCCGGGGGCCGAGCAGTGGTGCCGAGCGGACTTCCTGCGGCGCGGGCGCCGGACCCCGGTCTTCGCCCGCTTCTCGACGGTCGCGGGAGAGCTGGGCTCGGCCGACTCGGCTCGCGACCCGCGCGGGTTCGCGCTCAAGTTCTACACCGACCAGGGCAACTACGACCTGGTCGGCAACAACACCCCCGTCTTCTTCATCCGTGACCCGCAGAAGTTCCAGGACTTCATCCATTCCCAAAAGCGCCGCGCCGACACCCACTTGCGCGACAACGACATGCAGTGGGACTTTTGGACCCTGTCGCCGGAGTCGGCCCACCAGGTCACCTGGTTGATGGGCGACCGCGGCACCCCGCGCAGCTGGCGGCACATGAACGGCTACGGCAGCCACACCTTCCTGTGGGTCAACGCCGGCGGGGAGCGCTTCTGGGTCAAGTACCACTTCCGTACCGACCAGGGGATCCAGTGCTTCACCGACGCCGAGGCCAAGATGATGGCATCCGAGGACCCCGACTGCCACATCCGCGATCTCCACCTGGCCATTGCCGGCGGGGAGGCGCCGTCCTGGACCCTGCAGGTCCAGGTGATGCCGTTCGCCGATGCCGCCGACTACCGCGTCAATCCCTTCGACCTCACCAAGGTCTGGGCCCACGGGGACTACCCGCTGCTGCCAGTGGGGCGGATGGTGCTCGACCGCAACCCCGACAACTACTTTGCCGAGGTGGAGCAGGCAGCCTTCGAGCCGGCCAACATGGTGCCGGGGATCGGCCCCAGCCCCGACAAGATGCTGCTGGGGCGCCTGTTCTCGTACCCGGACACGCACCGCCATCGGATCGGGACCAATTACCTGCAGCTGCCGATCAACCAGCCCCGCAGCGCCGTCCACAGCTACAACAAGGACGGGGCGATGCGCTTTCGCAACCCCACCGACCCGGTCTACGCGCCCAACAGCTACCAGGGCCCGCGCGCCGACCCGTCGGTGCTGGAGCCCGGCTGGGAGGTGGCGGGGGAGATGGTGCGGTCCGCCTACACCCTGCGTCGCGACGACGACGACTTCAGCCAGCCCGGGGCGCTGGTCCGCCAGGTGCTCGACCCCGCCGCTCGGGAGCGGCTCGCCGCCACCATCGCGGGCCATCTGGGCCAGGGGGTGAGCCGACCCGTGCTCGGCCGTGCTTTGGACTACTGGCGTCAGGTCGATGCCGGCCTGGGCCAAAGGGTCTCTGCTCTGATGGGGGAGCCGACGGCGGCAACCGCGCCGCCTGCGGTCGGGGCCGGGGTGGGGTCGGCCGGCTGATGCCACCCCGGCCGGCGGACCGGGCGACTGACCGCTCCGGTCCCGCGCTCAGCCTCCCAGGGCGTGGCGGCGGTAGCAGCTCGGGTCGTGGTCGTTGACCAGCCCCGCCGCCTGCATCAGCGCGTAGCAGATCGTGGGGCCGACGAAGCGGAAGCCCAGCCCGACCAGCTCGCGGCTGAGCCGCCGGGAGAGCGGTGTCTGCGCCGGCGGCGGGGATCCCGGGGGGCGATCGGGCTGCAGCGGGCGTCCCTCCACCCGTGCCCAGAGCCAGCGATCGAGGCTGCCCGCCTGGGCCTGGAGCGCGAGCACCGCCCGCGCGTTGGTGACGGTCGACTCCACCTTCTGGCGGTGGCGGACGATCCCGGGGTCGGCCAGGCAGCGCTCCACGTCGGCGGGCGAGAAGGCCGCGACCGCGACGGGGTCGAAGTCGTGGAAGGCCCGGCGATAGCCCTGGCGCCGGCGCAGCACCGTGAGCCAGCTGAGCCCGGCCTGCGCCCCCTCCAGGGTGATCAGCTCGAAGAGCCGCCGGTCGTCGTGCTGCGGGACCCCCCACTCGCGGTCGTGGTAGGGGCCGAGCAGGTCCCCCACCGCCCAGCCGCAGCGGACCCGCGCCGCCCGGGACGCGGTCACGGCGAGATTCCCAGGGGTCGGGACCACGCGGGACCGTGCCAGAGCGCCACCCCGCCCCGGCGCAGCGCCGGCGGCCCCAGCAGCTCGCTCCAGAACCGGAGCAAACGCCCCCGGTGGGGGAGCGGGCCGAGGATCACGGCGCCGATCCGCCCGTGGGCCAGCTGGCGCCGCAGCCGCCGCCGCTCCCCCGGGTCGAGCCGGGCCCTGCCGCCCGCCTCCAGCCGCTGCACCACCGTCACCAGCGGGCTCGGCGCCGGCCCGGTGGCGACGGTATGGTGGGGCCCTGCCTGGAGCACGTAGCTCCAGGCCATCCGGTAGCGGAACCGCGCCTGCACCTGCCAGAGCAGGCTGACCGCGCCCCCGGCGGCGCCGGCCGGCAGCACCAGCGCGATCGTGCCCGGCGGGATGGTGGCCACCATCGGGCTGGAGAAGAACTGGGGCGGGTGGGCGGGGTTGACCGCGACCGGGGCGGCCGGGATCAGCGGCAGCAGCACCACCATCAGCAGGGCGGCCGGCGCGGCGCCGCCCCGGCCGCCCCCAGGTCCCAGCCGGTGGCGAGCGAGCAGCCGATGAGCGGCGCAAGCCAGCAGCACCGCGGCGGCGGCGTCGGCCAGGATCCCGAGCCGCGAGGGGATCGAGTCCCGCAGCAGGGGGATCTGGGCGATCAGCGTCCAGGGCCCGGCGCCCCCGACCGCGCGGCCGCCGGCGTGGGGGCTGGCGCCCAGCGCCAGTCCCAGGCAGAGCAGCAGGACCACCGCGGCCGTGAAGGCGAGGGGGTCCTGGCGGCGCCGCCCCAGCCCCCACCCGACCAGCACCACGACCCCCACCCCAAGGTACGAGGAGCGGTAGACGGAGTAGTCGTAGAGGTGGCGCGCCAGCCGGTCGGTGGCCGGGCTGGAGAGCAGCTGCAGGGGTCCCGGCACGACGTAGGCGAGCAGGTCGGTACCCTCGCGGGGCGCGCGCACGATGGTGTCGCCGGCGAGCCGCCCGGGGGAGCCGAAGAGCACGATCAGGGCCCGCAGGGAGAGCACGCCGCCGGTTGCCAGCGCCGCCGCCGCCGCCCGCAGCCGGTAGCCCCAGCCCCCGGCGAGCCGGCGTGGGTAGGCCACTGCCAGCACCCCCAGCGTCAGGAGGGCGACCAGCACGCAGTCGACCAGCAGCTCCAAGTTGAGCAGCAGCTGGGCGGCCGCCACCGCTCCCGCCGCCACCCCGAGCCCGATCGGGTTCCCCCGCCGGCGCACCAGCTGAACCAGCAGCAGCAGCAGCAGCGGCACCAGTCCCAGCGAAGCCCAGGGCAGATGGCCGGCGTTCATCTCGGCCACGGTCAACGGCGCGAACCCGAACAGCCACCCCCCCGCCCAGGCGGCGGCCCGGCCCAGCTTGAGCCGTCGCAGCACCAGTTCCATCGACGTGGCCGCCAGGGCCGGGGCCAGCCCGATCGCGAGGTTGTAGCTGAGGATCGGTCCCAGCGTGCGCGTCAGCGGCGCCAGCACCACTCCGAGGAGTACCGAGGCGGTGTTCCACATGAGGTTGACCGGGTGGGGGGCGGTGAGCCAGGTGGTGACCAGCCGGGGCACCAGCGGATCGGGGCTGCGCCCCACCCAGTCCAGGAACCACACCTGTTGGATCGAATCCGGAGGCAGGCCGAGGATCCAGCTGGAGGGGTGGGCCCACACGCCTCGGACCAGCAGCAGCGCGAAGCCCAGGTAGGTGAGGACCGGGAGCGTCCCCAGGAGGGCGGCGCGGGCTGGGGAGCTGGAGCGCCGCACCGTGCCAGGGTACGGAGCGCCTCCGGCGCTGTCCACCGCGGGGTGGGGGCCCGCGCCGCGGCGGGGAGCGCGGCGGGGACGCCGTCGGCTGCGCTATACGTGAGCCGTGATCGAGCCCGACTCCCCGCGCCGTCGGCCGCGGTCCCCCGGCGGGGACCGCCGGCGGGGGCGGCTGGCGGCGCTCTGCCTGGGAGGCCTGGTGGGGGCGGCAGCGTTCGCCCTGCCCCACCTCATCACCGGTCGGCCGAGCGACCTGGCGGGGGACTACTGGGTGTTCTACAGCGCCGCCCGGGTGGTCGCCCACGGCGGCGATCCCTACCGCCAGGCGGTGCTCGACCTCGCCGAGCGGCGCGTGTGGCCGGGGGTGGCGCCTCCCCCCGCTGCCGCCAACTTCGCCTACCTGCCGATCGTGGCCTGGCTGCTGATCCCGCTCGCCCGGCTGCCCTTCTGGCCGAGCTATGCGGTCGTGACCCTGGCCGATGCCGTGCTCACCGGGCTCGCCCTTGCGGCCCTCGCCCGCCGGCTGGAGTGGCGCCACCCGGTGGTCCCGGCGCTGCTGGGCGTGTGCCTGTGGGTCAGCCTCGCCAGCTTGGTGCTGGGGCAGCCCGACGGCCTGCTCGTGGCCGCGCTGGTGGCGGCCCTGCTGCTGCGCCTCAGCGGCCGCGGGATCGCCGCCGGACTCTTGCTCACCCTAACCTGGTGCAAGCCCCAGCTGCTCCTGCCCGCCGCCCCCCTGCTGGCCCTGAGCTGCTGGCCCGATCGCCGGCTGGGGCTCCGGGTGCTGGCCGGGTTCGGCCTGGGGACAGGGGCGGGCCTCGCCCTCCAGCTGGCGGCGATGCCGGGCCTGCTGGCTAGCTGGTGGGGCTATCTCCACAGGTTCGCGGGGGCGGTGCCCCGTCTCCAGGGCGACCTGGCCGGGATCGCCGGACTGCGGGCGGACCTGCCCGTGCGCGTCACCGCCGCGGCCGCCGGCTGGACCGCCGCCGCCACCGCGATCGCGGGAGTGGCAGTGGTCGCCGCGATCTCCGTGGCCCTGGCTCGGCGGCGGGCGCGCGGCGTCGGGGGATCGCCGGGGGCGGTCGCGCTGGCGGTGCTGGCCCCGCTGGCGGTGTGGCTGCTGGCCACCCCCTACGACCACGTCGAGGACCTGCTCCTGCTAACTCCGCTGGTGGTGGTCCTGCTCGGCCCCGGAGCCGCCCGGCTGGACCGGCCGTCCGGGTGGGGGCCGGCGATGCTGCTGCTGACGCTGCCGTACGTCCAGGCGCTGCGCGACGGCGTTCCCGACCTGGCGCCGCTGGTGGTGCTGGTCGCCTGCCTGGCCGGGGTGGGGACGGCGCTGCGCAGCCCCCGTCGCGCCCCGCTGCCCGCCGGTACCATCGGCGTGGATGTCCCTAGCGCTGCTCGAGGTCCTGCGCCGTAGCACGGCCTACCTCGCGGCCCGCGACGACGAGACCGCCCGCCTCGACGCCGAGCTGCTGCTCGGCTCGGTGCTGGGGCTTCGCCGCCTCGACCTCTACCTGCAGTTCGAGCGACCGATGCAGCCGGGAGAGCTGGAGCGGCTCCGGCCGCTGCTGCGGAGCCGCTCCCAGGGCTGTCCCACCGCCTACCTGGTAGGCGAGCGGGAGTTCATGGGGCTGGCGTTCTCGGTCTCGCCGGCCGTCCTCATCCCGCGGCCCGAGACCGAGCAGCTGGTGGAGCGCGCGCTGGCGGTGCTGGCCGCCCGCCCCCCCGGGGCCACAGCGCCGCGGGTGGCCGACCTCGGCACCGGCAGCGGCTGCATCGCGGTCGCGCTCGCCCACCACCACCTGGATTGCACGGTGGACGCCGTCGACCGCTCGCCGGCGGCGCTCCAGGTGGCGGTGGCCAACATCGGCCGGCACCACCTGGAACAGCGCGTTCGGATCTGGGAGGGCGACTGGGCCGAGCCGCTTTGGCCGCAGGGGGGCTATGACCTGGTGGTCGCCAATCCGCCCTACGTGACCTCGGCGGAGATGCGGGAGCTCCCCCACACGGTCGCGGGCTACGAGCCGGCGCAGGCCCTGGACGGCGGCGCCGACGGGCTGGCGGCCTACCGCTCCCTGCTCGGGGGGGTGCTCGCGATCCTGGCTCCGGGCGCGACCGTGCTGCTCGAGGTCGACCCCCGCCGGGCGGATCAGCTGGCCGACCTGTGCGCCCGGCGCTGGCCCGCAGCCGAGCTCAGCATCCGCCCCGACCTGGCCGGACGTCTCCGGGTCCTCGAGCTCCGCTGTCCCGGGGGCGCCCCGGCGGTGGTGGGGACGGCGGCCGCGGGGGCGTGAGCGGCGTGGGGGACGAGCGCCCGATCTTCGCGCCGGATCCGGGCGGCGTCGCCGCCGCCGCCCGCTGCCTTGACCAGGGCGGGATCCTGGCGATCCCCACCGACACCGTCTTCGGCCTCGGCGTCGCCGCCGGCGATCGGGCGCCCGCCGCCCGGCTGGCACGGGTCAAGGGCCGCTCGCCGCTGCAGCCGGTGATCCTGATGGCGGCGAGCCCGGCGGCGCTGCTGCCGTTCGTGGGCTGGACCGCGCTCGCGCAGGGGTTCGGCGAGCGCCACTGGCCGGGGCCGCTCACGCTGATCCTGGCCGCGAGCGCCGCCGGCCGGCGCCTCGGCGGTCCCGGGACGATCGCGGTCCGGGTGCCGGCCCTCCCCCTGCTCGTGGCGCTGCTGGAGCAGAGCGGTCCTCTGGCCACCACCAGCGCCAACCGCCATGGCGAGCCGCCGGTGACCAGCGCCGCCGCGGCGCTGCGGGCGCTCCCCTTGATCGACGCGGCGTTGCAGCGGCCGGCGGGCCCGGCGGGCCCCGGGATCCCCTCCTCTATACTCGACTGCACCGCGGACCGCCCGGTCCTGGTTCGGGTCGGCGCGCTCGACGCCAGCGCCCTCGGGCTGGCGGGAGGGGACCACGGCAGCACGGGGAGCGCCTGAGGTGGACTTCGCCGAGCACAAGCTCGCCCGGATCGGTGCCAGCGACCCCGAGGTGGCCGGGATCCTGCGCGACGAGCTCGGGCGCCAGGCGGAGACCCTCGAGCTGATCCCCTCAGAGAACATCGCCAGCTGCGCTGTGCTCGAGGCGGTCGGGTCCTGGCTCACCAACAAGTACGCGGAGGGCACCCCCGGGCGGCGCTACTACGGGGGGTGCGAGCAGGTCGACCGGCTCGAGCGGCTCTGCCAGGAGCGTGCGCTCAGGCTCTTCGGCGCCGAGCACGCCAACGTCCAGCCCCACAGCGGCAGCAGCGCCAACCTCGCCGCCTACGCTGTCTTCTGCAAGCCCGGGGACACGATCTTGGGGTTGGACCTCAGCCATGGGGGCCACCTCACCCACGGCTCGCCGGTGAACTTCAGCGGCCAGCTCTACCACGCCGAGCATTACGGGGTGGACCCCACCACCGAGCAGCTCGACTACGACCAGGTGCTCCGCCGGGCCCAGCAGGTTCGGCCCCGGGTGCTGATGGCGGGGGCGAGCGCGTACCCCAGGATCCTCGACTTCGCTCGCCTGGCGGCGATCGCCAAGGAGGTGGGCGCCGCCTTCGTGGTGGACATGGCCCACTTCGCCGGACTGGTCGCGGGGGGCGCCCACCCCAGCCCGGTGCCGCATGCCGACCTGGTCACCTTGACGACCCACAAGACCCTGCGCGGTCCCTGGGGCGGGATGATCCTGTGCCGCGCCGAGCACGCCGCCCGGGTGGACAAGATGGTGTTCCCCGGATACCAGGGCGGCCCGCTGCTGCACGCCATCGCCGGCAAGGCGGTGGCCCTGCACGCCTGGGGGCAGCCCGAGATGGCCGGCTACGCTCAGCGGGTGGTCGCCAACGCCACAGTCCTCGCCGAGGGCCTCAGTCGACGGGGTCTGCGGTTGGTCAGCGGCGGCACCGACACCCACCTCATGCTGGTGGACCTGCGCCCGCTCGGGCTGACCGGCCGGGCGGTGCAGGACGCTCTCGACGCCGCTCGCATCACCGTGAACCGCAACGCCATCCCCTTCGATGAGGCGAGCCGATTCAATCCCAGCGGGATCCGGCTCGGGACCCCGGCGGTGACCACCAGGGGGATGGGGGTGCAGGAGATGGAGGTGATCGCCGAGCTGGTGGTGGAGATGATCCACCACCTGGGCGATGCCCAGGTGGTGGAGGCGGTGCGGGCCCGCGCCCGCGCCCTCTGCGACACCTACCCGCTGCCGTACTGACCCGGGGCGCTCCCGGCGGGTCCTCCACGGTGCCGCGCGGCCCGGGTACGCTGGGCGCGCTGGACGCCCGCCCCTTCCCCCCGGAGCCATGCCCACCCCCCTCAACCCCTGGCTGCCCGCTCTGCCGCCCTTCCTGGCGGCCCTGGTGGTCACCGCCGCGGCGGTGCCGCTGGCCCGCTGGTTGAGTTTTCGGGTGGGGCTGGTGGACGTCCCCGGAGGGCGCCACCAACACGACCAGCCGACGGCGCTGCTCGGGGGCCTGGCCCTGCTGCTCGGCTTCGTGGTGGCGATCGGCGCCTTCGGGCGCGGCATCGGGGACTGGGGCGAGCTGGTGGGCGTCGCCATCGCGGTGGTGATCCTCTTCGCGGTCGACGACCGCCAGGGCCTGCCCGCCTGGACCAAGCTCGTGCTCCAGACCGCGGGCGCTCTGGTGGTCGCCTGGGGCTTTGGCATCACCGTGGCCACGGTCCATCTGCCCGGGGTGGTGTGGACCTTGGGCTGGCTGGCGATCCCGCTCACGGTGCTCTGGTTGGTGGGCATGCAGAACTCCATCAACCTGCTCGACGGGGTGGACGGACTCGCCGCCGGGGTGGTGGCGATCGTCGCCGCGATCCTCACGGTGGCGGCGGTGGACCGGCTGGGTCGCAACCCCGGTCAGCCGGAGGTGATCATCCTGAGCGCGGCGGTGATCGGCGCCTGCCTCGGATTCCTGCTCTTCAACTTCGCTCCGGCGCGGATCTTCATGGGGGACTCGGGGGCGCACCTGCTGGGGCTGCTGATCGGCATCATCAGCATCGTCGGGGTCGCCAAGACCACCGCCGTGCTGGCCCTGTTCGTCCCGGTGGTGGCGCTCGGCCTGCCGATCGGGGACACTGCCCTGGCGATTGTGAGACGGCGTCGGGCGGGGCGCAGCGTCGCCAGCCCGGACACCCACCACCTCCACTACCGGCTGCTCGCGCTCGGCCTCAGCCCCCGCGAGACCTCGATCGCCTTCTACCTCGTGACCGCCATCCTCGGCTGCCTCGGGCTCGCCATCTTCGGGCACAAGAAGATCCTGGCCCTGGCCCTGGTCCTGCTCGCGGTGGCGCTGGTGCTGCTGGTGGTGCGGGTGCGGCGCCGCCATCCGTTGGACCTCATGACCCTGGTGCGCGGACGCCCGCTCCCGGTCGCCCGACCGCTCCGCGGCGGGCTCGACCCGGTCGGCGAGCGCCCCGCCCCGCCGGCCCCGACCGAGGCCGCGCGGCCGCAGCCCCGGCCGGTCGACCCGAGCCACCCGCGGCCGTGAGCCAAGGGCCGGTCCCCGCCGACGACGAGCGCCTCCTGATCCGGGGCGGGCGGCCGCTGCGCGGCCAGCTCACGATCAGCGGGAGCAAGAACGCGGCCCTGCCCGAGATGGTGGCCGCGCTCCTGACCCCGCAGCCGCTGCGCCTGCGCAACGTGCCCGAGATCGAGGACGTGGACACGATGACCGAGTGCCTGCACGCGCTCGGGGTGCGGGTGGAGCGGAGCGGCTCCGGCTGCACCCTGGAGGCGGCCGAGCTGCGCTCGGTGGCGCCGCCGGCGGGGCCGGCGCGGCGGATGCGGGCGTCGTTCCTCCTGCTGGGGGCGCTTCTGGCTCGGGCCGGGGAGGCCCGAGTCCCGCTCCCCGGCGGCGACGACATCGGCCTGCGCCGGGTGGAGCAGCACATCGAGGGGCTGCGCGCGATGGGCGCGGTGATCAGCGAGACCGACGCCGGCGAGGTGGTGGCGCACGCGTCGCGTCTCCACGGCGCCCACATCCGTCTCGACATGCCAACCGTCACCGGCACCGAGAACCTCATGATGGCGGCGGTCACGGCCGAGGGCATCACGGTGCTCTCCAACGCCGCCCGCGAACCCCATGTCGTCGACCTCGCGCTCTGCCTGCGGGGGATGGGCGCCCGAATCGACGGCGCCGGCAGCGACCGGATCGTGATCGAGGGGGTGGAGGCCCTCCACGGCTCCGACCACGCGGTTCGGGCCGACTACCTGGAGGCGGGCACGTTCGCCTTCGCCGCCGCCGCCACCGGGGGGGACGTCGAGCTGGACGGCCTGGTCAGCGAGGACCTCGGCCACGTGCTGCAGAAGCTGCGACTGGCCGGATGCGTGATCGAGGAGGGGGAGGCGCACCTGCGGGTGAGCCGCCCCGGGCCGCTGCTGGCGGTGGACATGACCACCTGGCCGCACCCCGGCTTCGCCACCGACCTCCAGGCCCCCTACGTCGCGCTGATGACCCAGGCGACGGGAACCGCGATCGTGTCGGAGTTCCTCTTCGAGAACCGCTTCCGCCATGTCGGCGAGCTGGTGCGGCTGGGCGCCCGGGTCAGCGTCGATGGCCGCAGCGCCATCATCTGTGGCCCCAGCCGTCTGGCGGGGGCCTGGCTCACCGTCCCCGACATCCGCTCCGGGGCCGCGCTGGTGATCGCCGGGCTCTGCGCCGAGGGGACCACCGAGTGCTCCGGGCTGCACCACCTCGACCGCGGCTATCAGGACCTTGGCGGCAAGCTGCGCCAGCTCGGCGCCGACCTGGAGCGCCGCGGCGGGTCGAAGGCACTGGGCCACCCCAGCCCGTCCCCGACCAGCTGAGCCCGCCCCATGCTCACCCGCCGGATCGGCGTCGACCTCGGCACCCGCACCACCCGGGTGCTGGTCCGCGGCGAGGGAGTGGTGGCCGAGGAGCCCAGCCTGGTGGCCGCGACCGACGGCGATCCCCGGCGCGCCCCGGCGGGGCGGGACGCCCTGGAGTGGGCGGTGCGCCACCCCGCCGCCCCGGCCGGGCCCGAGCCGCTGATCAGCCCCTTGGCAGGGGGGCGGGTGGTCGACGAGGTCGCGCTGGAGGCGCTGGTCCGCCACGCCACCGGCCAGGGCGGGGGATCGCCGCGCTTCTTCCGGCCCGACGTGGTGCTCACGATCGCCAGCGCCAGCAGCGGCCGGGACCGCCGCCTGCTGCTCGCCGCCGCCGCTCGCAGCGGCAGCCGCACCTGTCACCTGGTCGACGCGCCCCTGGCGGCGGCTCTGGGCGCTGACCTCCCCACCGACACCACCAGTGGCGCGCTGGTGGTCCACAGCGGGGCGGCGGCCACCGAGATCGCGGTGGTCTGCCAGGAGGGGACGGTGGCGCAGGCGACCCAGCCCCTGGGCGGCCAGGAGCTGGACCGGCTGCTCCAGGAGCGGGTCGCCGAGCTCACCGGGATCCAGGTGGGGCGGGCTGGGGCCGAGCGTCTCAAGTGCGAGCTGCGCGAGGGACCGCAGCTCGGCTCCGGCCACCGGCTGACGGTGACCGCGGGCGATCCCGCCTCTGACCAGCCCGCCGCCATCGCCACCTGCGCCGAGGCGGATCTGTGGCCGGCCTTGCTGCCCCGGATGGCCCAGCTGGCGGACGCTCTGGTGCAGCTGCTGGAGCAGCTTCCCAGCCGACTGGCGGCCGCCCACCGGCGCCACGGCGCGGTGCTCACCGGCGGCACCGCCCAGCTGGTCGGGCTCGACCGCTGGCTCGCCGCCCACTGCGGGCTGCCGGTGGCGGTCGCGGAGGACCCGGAGCGCTGCTGCGTGCTTGGCACCGGGCGCGCGCTCGACCGGCTGGATGCCTCCGGGCGCCAGCTCCTCTACATGCGGTAGGGGAAAAGCGGCTCGAGGGATAGCCAGGGCACAGGGGGGGCCTCGGTCTCGGCCCGCTCACAGGCGAAGGCGAGCAGCAGCATGACCGCAGGGATTGTGTAGTAGTTGAAGTAGGCCCACTTCGCGAAGAAAAAGGCGACTAGGCTGAAGAGCGCGGCCGCGTCGAATAGATCCGCTCCGTCGCGGGGCCGGCGTCGCAGGGTCCAGACGAGCGCTCCTCCAATAGCGACGACACCGATGATCCCCGGGAGCGACCGATCGAGCTCCAATTGGAAGATCCCGTTGGCGGACAAGCTGTCGGGGGACCCCGACGCCGAGAAGAAGACGCCTATGAGGTCGTGCGCGAGAGCCGATGGGCCGGTCCACAAGGCAAAGGCACCGTAGACTGCGCCCGCCCCTACACTCGCCCAGAGCAAGTCTCGGCGCAGGGCAGACGACCAGAACCCGATCACGATGAGCGGGGGAACGATGGTCAGCTTGGCCGCCAACGCGATGCCGAGAGCGACCCGACCCAAACAACGGTGCCGCTCGCGGAGCAGCAGCCAGAGTGCACAGGTTGCCAAGGGAAAGGCCTCGGTCCACCCGGTCACGATCATCGCGACCGTCAAGGGTAGGGACAGCATCAGCGCGACGATGCCTGCTCGTCGCTGGGCAGGCTGGCCGGTGCGCCGCGCGATCATGGCGGTCGTGGCGAACAGGATCAAGAACATCACCAACAGGCTGGCGCGCGCGTCCCCCAGCCACGCGGCCGGGGCCGCCAAGGCGGCCGTGGCGGGACCGTAGGTGAAATGGAACCAGCGAACCCCCGGGGTGGTGGAGCGGATCAGCACTGAGTACGGATCGTGTCCGTACACCAGGAGTCGGCCGCCTCCCTGCAGGAGGTGGTACACGTCACCGGTGGCTCGCCCCCAGTGCCAATGCCACCTGAGGATGGCTGTCACTGCGGCCAGGGCACCGGCGCCCGCCACGACCTTGGTCGCCGGGCGACTCGCGAGCGCGTACAGGCCAGTGCTGATGGCGAGGGCCACGACGACCAACACCGCGGCAGGACTCGGGACGTAGCGGAGGTTCAGCGCCGCGAGGAATGCCGCCGCGACTGGCCACAGCCAACGCGGAGCCGGAGCTTGGCGCATGCGGGCGGTGCATGCGAGGATGCCCACGCTAGCGATCAGAGTACCCACCGCGATCGGGGTGGCATACCCGTGGCCCGCCGTCAGCGAAGCACACAGTAGGCACAGGCCGATCAGGCGACATGCCTCGCGACTGCGCAGGCCGTCCGCGCTGGGCTGGCTGAGTTTCCACCGCCGGGCGGAGCTCCCGAGGGGTTGCTGTGGACCGTCGGCCGGATCGCCGACGAGGCTCTCGGCCATCTGCTCAGATCCCTCGGCTCGGCGGCGGCGGGACCGCTTCGAGTCGGATTGAGTGCTCGGCCGCCCCGTCCAGAGGGGCCCAGGTTCCGAGGTCGATAGCCGCCACCGTCTGGGCGGAAGTGCCGCTCCACACTCGGGCCAGGCCGGATGCGGTCTGCGGAACCGCCGACACCAGAATCCCGTCGGGGACCGTGGCTGCGACCACCCGCGTGTTTGCGATCTGCCCCTGGCGCCCGCGCAGGCGCAGGTAGATCGAGTCGGTGCGGAAGAGTGCCCTCCAACTGGCTCCCAGCAGCGAGGGGTGAACGCGGGCCTCTGCGAGGGTGATCGTATGAGGCTGCCATGGTGCCCTCGTCCATCGACCGAGACGACCGCTGTGCCATGGTTGAAACCGCTCGCGACGCTGCGGCTCTGCGCCGCATCCGTGGCGAGGATGCCCCGCTGCGGTGATGAGGACAAGTGATCCGGACTCGCGCCGCGGTCGGTAGCACGCCAGCAGGGCCAGAAACGTTCGCGGCGCTGTCTGCAGGGGCAGCTCCTGATCAATCGCCACCGGAGCCCCGAGGCCGAGCCGGGGCCCGCTGGCGCCTGCGAAGTAGCCAGCGTCGATCGCATCGAGGGTCGGGGTGTGGGCGGAGTACTCCTGGGGGACAGGCGCGAAGCGCTCGATTCCCCCAGCCGCCACGATGGCGTTGCCATCGATTGGCCAGCTGAAGGCGGCATGGCCGCGGGTCCTGGCCGCCAGCTCGGACAGGCCCGGGCGGCTACGCAGTCCGCTGGCGTTCTGCTGTTGACGAACCGGGCGGGCGCCACCAGCGCTAGCCACGAAGTGAAGGGCCGCGAGTTCGCCGCGCCACGGGGCCGGCCTTTCGATAGACATGCCGAGGCCTGGCCCGAGACGGAGCACCCCCAGGCCCAGTGGGGCGATCAGGACGCTGGCGGTGAGCCGGACGGCGCCGATTGCAGCGCGGGATGCTCCGCGCGGCGCCACTCTCCACCTCAAGGCCGAGTCCGCGAGGGCTTCCCCGGACCCGGCGGCGACGAGCAAGGCGAGCCCCAGCCATCCAAGCATGGAGAAGCAGACGTACGTTTGGACGTTCTCACGGACGAACGACTCCCTGAACGCCTCGAGGTCAACCACCACGATGCACCCAGCTGCCCACCCTGCGCTGGGTCGCCGGCGCACCATCATGAGCGCGCA
>DATKRN010000039.1:0-57709 GCA_035532155.1 Verrucomicrobiia bacterium
CCCGGAGGCTTCACACCGCGGGATTACTCCGGCAGCATGCTCCGGTAGGGCCGTGGGGACAGAACCCCAGGTCAGATCATTGCTGTCCTCCTAGGCGACATTGGCGTCTGACAGAAACGTGTGCGACCTCGTGTCGCACGATGTAGGTGATGTCTGTCGCCCACACCTGGTTGGGTTGGGTGACCTCCAGGTTCCGCAGCAGGTCGGGGTAGATGGGATGGGACGGATGTCTCCGGCTGGTAGGCGGGCCGGGAGCCATGGAGCAGATGTCCATCAGCGGCAGGAGCCGCTGGACCCGGCTGCGGTGGACCAGTAACCCCTCGGCCCGCAGCGCCCGGGTCGTCTGCCGCGACCCCATGAAGGGGTGCTCCAAATAGATCCGGTCGATGGAGTTCATGAGCGGCAACCGGGGGTCGGCTCCCGCCGATGACGCCAGGTAGAAGCTGGAGCGGTTCACCCCCAAGAGGTCGCACGGCCGGGCCACTGAGACCTTGGGGAAGTCTCGCTGGATCATCGCCTTCCTCTCTGCAGCGCTGCACTGACCCGTGGCCGCGACGCTAAAAAATCCCTCTCCATCTCGATCTGGCCGATCTTGCGGTAGAGGGCATCCACATCCACTGGAGGCGCACTCTTGCGCTCGGGGCTCTCGAAGACATGAGCTGCCTCCTTCTCCAGCCGGCCCTTCCACTGGGTGACCATGCTGGGGTGGATGCCATGCGCCTGGGCGATCTCGGCCACGGTCTTGTCACCCTTCAGGGCAGCCACCGCCACCTGGGCCTTGAACTCCGCGGTGAACTTCCGTCTCGTCGTTCCTGCCATTCCTGTCCTCTTCGGCTCTACGCGACGAGTCCAGCTTGGGCACCTGTCTACTCCGGTAGGGCCACATCACCCGGTGCCGGCCCGATGACGATGGACGTGGACTCCACCCTCTGCGAGGTGTACGGCGCGGCCAAGCAGGGAGCCGGCTACGGCTATACCAAGGTGCGGGGCTACCATCCGCTGCTGGCGACCCGCGCCGGCAGCGGCGAGATCCTGCATGGGCGGCTGCGGGGCGGCCGCGCCCACAGCGGCCGGGGGGCGGCGAGCTTCCTGCGGGAGACGGTCCGCGCGGGTGCGGGCCGCGGGGGCCACCGGGCCCCTCACGGCCCGCGCGGACTTGGGGTTCTACAGCCAGGCGGTGGTGCGCACCTGCCCGCGTGCCGATGTCCGTTTCAGCATCACGGTGCGGTTGTGCCACGCCCTGCGCGCGACGATCGCGGCCATCCCAGAGGACACGTGGACGCCGATCCCGTACTGGTCCAGCACTGGGACCTTCGGCTTCACCGCCTACGGGCAGCCGATCTCGGGGGCCGACGTCGCCGAGACCAGCTACCGGCCGTTCGGGGCCCGGGGTCCCCGGGTGCGGCTAGTCGTGCGCCGGGTGCGTCCGACCCTGGACACGCAGCTGGCGCTGTTCAGCGAGTTCAGCTACCACGCGTTCATCACCGATCGGACCGGGGACACGCTCCCGCTGGAGGCCGATCACCGGGCCCACGCCGAGGTCGAGACCGCGATCCGCGACCTCAAGCAGGGCGCGGGCCTCGCGCACCTGCCCTCGGGACGCTTCGCGGCCAACGCCGCCTGGCTTGCCATCGCGATCTGGGCCCACAACCTCAGCCGCTGGGGCAGCGCGATCGGGCTGCCCGACACGGTGCCCGCCCGCACCACCACGCCGACCTTGCGCCGCCGCCTGTTCGCGGTGCCCGGACGGCTGACCTGTTCCGCGCGCCGCTGGACCTTGCATTTCCCCCGGGACTGGCCCTGGCAGACGGGGTTCGCCGCGGCGCTCACGCGGCTGCGCGCCGTCCCCGCGCTGGCCTGATCCCGACCCGACCCGACCCGGCGCATGACCGCCGGGTGCCTCGTCGTGGACGCGCGCCCGCCGCGCGGATTGCGGGCCCTCAACCGAGCCGTTCCACCCCGCCACACCTCAGCGTCAGGACCGGTGACGGCCGCCCCCCGCCCCCGCTCACAGACTTCACGCTCCCGCTGGTGCTCCCCAGCCACTTCGCCACCCGCATCGGAACCCGATCGGTGGATCCAGGGTTGGCATTCTGGTAGGCGTCGATGGCGGCTATCAAGTTGGGGACAGAGGAGAAGACGCCGCGACAGATGGCCTTGTCGTCCGGGTTCTTGGGACGAGCGTCGCGTTCCCTTGGTGCTCATCCCGGGCGAGCCGTACCGCCTGCGGGCGCACCGGGCCCGCGTCGAGCAGCTCCGCCAGGCGGACCACACCGCACCCCCGTGCGCGCTCCCTGTCTGGGACGGCGGCTGAAGGTCACCCCGGTCCCGACAATGCGCCAGCCCCGCCACTCCCTTCGCCCGGCCTGTTGGCGCTCAACCCGAACCGGTGTGCCCCGCACAGACGGCACAGGAGGCCCGCCGCGGCCCGCCCTGGACCCTGGGGCCTCGGCGCGACCCCTGCCAATGCGCTACCCTTCCCCCCGCCCTCACCTGGTCAATTTCGTCGAGCGCCATCAATGGTCCACGGGTTCTCGCCAGATATGGCACCGGAGAGTTAGCTAGCCGGTCGTCTCCTCGCAGACGCACCGCATAAACGGTCCACCGTAATCCAGATGTGAGTCAGTGTCCCTGAGCGCGCGTCTGTTTGGCCGTCCCTTGCGATCGAGCGAAGCGGCTACGGAGGAGATCGATCCCATCGAGGGCCTCTCGGCGCTCTCCCTGGACGCCCTCACCTCCGTGGCCTACGGTCCCCAGGCCCTACTTGTGGCGCTGGGTGCCGGCGGGTTGGCGGCGCTGCGGCTGGCTCCCTGGATCACCCTGGCGATCGTTGGCCTGCTGGTGCTCCTGGTGGCCTCGTACATGCAGGTCATAGTCGCCTACCCAAGCGGAGGCGGCGCGTACGCGGTGGCTCGGGCCAACCTCGGGTCCCGACTCTCGCTGCTCGCCGGAGCGGCATTGATCGTGGACTATACCCTGACCGTAGCGGTCTCGATCGCTGCCGGTGTTGGCTCGCTAACCTCCGCCTTCAGCTCGCTGCTGCCCTACACCGTCCCCATCTGCGTGGCCATTCTGGCTGTGATCACCGTCCTGAACCTGCGCGGATTAGCCGAGGGCGCCAGGGCATTCCTCTTGCCCACTCTCGGGTTCATCGGCGCCATCCTGCTGGTGATCGCGATCGGCCTCATCCATCCCCTCGCCCCCCACATCCAGACCCCCGGCTCGCGCCAGGTCGCCGCTCACGCACTCCAGGCGATCGGCCTGCTCTTGGTGCTGCAGGCCTTTTCGGCTGGGTGCAGTGCCCTCACCGGGGTGGAGGCGATCGCTAACGGAGTGCCCTTGTTTCGCCAGCCCAGGGTCACCAGGGCCCGGCAGACGGAGCTTCTACTGGGCAGCTTGCTAGCCGCCATGCTGGTGGGGTTGGCGATTCTGATCCAGCGCTTCCATGTGGAGCCCAGGACCAACGACGCGGTCCTCAACCAGGTCGTCGGCTATGCCCTGGGCCGGGGCTGGGCCTTCGACGCCGTGTCAGTGCTAGTGACCCTGGTTCTGGCCCTGGCCGCTAACACATCCTTCGGAAGCCTTCCCATTCTGGCTTCCTTGCTGGCCAAGGACAACCGGCTGCCCCACGACTTCGCCATTCGGGGCGACCGGCTGGTCTTCAATCACGGGATCTGGGTTCTGGCGCTGCTCTCCGGCATCATGCTTGTCGCGACCCTGGGCAACACCGACTCGCTTATCCCGCTGTTCGCGATCGGGGTCTTCACCGGCTTCACCTTGGCCCAGGCGGGGATGGTGGTTCACTGGCTTGGTGGCAGCGAGAACGGATGGAGGTGGCGGGCTGCGATCAATGGTCTAGGCGCCTTCGCCAGTGGTACCGCCACCATCATCTTTGTCGTCACCAAGTTCCGCGAGGGGGCTTGGGTGGTGGTGCTGGCGATTCCGATACTGATCTTGCTGTTCGTCCGAGTGAGCGCCTACTACAGCAAAGTGGGGACGGAGCTGCATCTGGGCCAGACGCCGACGCGGCCGAAACGGGGCTCAACCACAGTGGTGGTCCCTTTCATTTCACTATCCACCCTCACCAGCCAAGCCATTTCCCAGGCCCTTTCCATGGGGAACCGAGTAGTGGCCGTCACGGTTATCTTCGACGAGGACCAAGGCGGGCAGACGGTCCTGGAAGAGGCCTGGAAGAAATGGGACCCCGGCGTGCCGCTGGTGGTGCTCCCATCACCGTACCGCTCGGTGGGGCGCCCGTTGCTCCGCTACATCGAATCCCTCAAGCCCTCAGCTAGCCACCGAGTGGTGGTCCTGATCCCGGTGGTTCTACCCCGGTACGTCTGGCACCGGCCGCTGCAGAACCACCTGGATCTGGTGCTGTCCGCCGCCTTGCAGCGTCGTCCCCACGTGGTGGTGGCGCGGCTGCCCCTGCTGCTGCGTAAGGGGTAGCCGCTGCAAGCGCGACGCCCTCATACGAAGCCTGGATCCACCTAACCGGTGGGGTATGGTGGCCGTGTAGAGACGACGAAAGGGCACTACTTGCTGGGATAATCGGGGTGTCGACAAGTCCGAGCGTCCCAGCAGAGGAGCACCTTTTCGATGCCCCCATTCTCGCAGGGTCTCGACCGGATCGGGGTTGCCTTCGACGATGACCACGCCGTGGCCAACGCGGGGCTGCTGCTGCCCGCGACGCTGGCCCCGAGGCTGGGCCTCCGGGCGCTGGTGGACCAGCACCTGGACTTGGGGACCACGCCGGGGCGGGCCCACGTGGGGCTGAAGGCGATGACCGTGGTGGCGGCCATGCTGGCGGGCGGTGACAGCATCGACGACGCCGAGGTCCTCCGCGCGGGGGCCACTCAGGCGGTGCTCGGGCATCAGCTCCGGGCGCCCTCGACCCTCGGTACCTTCCTGCGCAGCTTGACCTATGGCCCCGTGCGCCAACTCGACGCGGTGTCGCGGATGGCCCTCCAGCGCGCCTGGGCGGCGGGGGCCGGTCCCGGCGCCGACGCGATGACGATGGACGTCGACTCCACGATCTGTCAGGTCTACGGCCCGGCCAAGCAGGGGGCGGCCTTCGGCTCCACCAGGGTGCGGGGCTACCATCCCCTGCTCGCGACCCGGGCCGGCCACGGCGACGTGCTGCACGCCCGGTTACGCGGCGGGCGGGCGAACAGCGTCCGCGGGGCGGCGAGCCTCCTGCGGGAGACGTTCGCGCGGGTGCGCGGCGCGGGCGCCTCCAGGCCCCTGACGCTGCGCGCCGATTCGGGCTTCTCCGCGTACACCGTGGTGCGGACCTGTTGCTGGGCAGGGGTCGTGTTCAGCATCACGGTGCGGCTGAATCCGGCGCTCCACCGGACGATCGCCGCGGTCCCGGTCGACACCTGGATCCCGATCCCGTACTGGTCGAGCACCGGGACCTTCGGGGTCGACGCCACCGGGGCGCCGATCTCGGGAGCGGACGTCGCGGAGACGGTGTATGTCCCCTGCGGGACGCCGCTGCGCCTGAGCCTGCGGCGGGTGCGCCCGACCCCGGACTCGCAGCTGGCCCCCTTCATCGAGTTCGCCTACCACGCGTTCATCACCGACCGGGCGGGCGACACGCTCACCCGGGAAGCCGATCACCGGGCCCACGCCGATGTCGAGACGGTGATTCGCGACCTCAAGGAAGGGGCCGGACTCGCGCACCTGCCCTTGGGCCGGTTCGCCGCCAACGCCGCGTGGCTCGCGTTGGCCGTGACGGCACACAACCTGAGTCGCTGGGTCACCGCCCTCGGCCTGCCGGACACCGTGCCGGCGCGCACGGCCACGCCCACCCTGCGCCGCTGGCTGTTCGGGGTGCCGGGACGGCTGACCCCCTCGGCCCGTCGCTGGACGCTGCACCTCCCCCGCGGCTGGCCGTGGCAGGCACGGTTCACGGCCGCCGTCAGGCAGCTCCGCGCCCTCCGCGTCGTCTGCTGATTCGTCCCACCCGCTGCGTCCCCGGCTCCCCGGCCCATGGTTTCCGCATGCCCGCGGCCTCGCCCGCTCCCCGTCGCGACCGCCCTCACGCCCCCCAGCGATGGGGGCCCTCCCTGTCCATGCCCCCGCGGTCGGACTTCCGACGCACCCGCGACCCACGACCACCTCCCTGCCCCTTGCGCACGCCCCAGCCGACCCCACTCCGCACCGGTTCGCTGGCTCCAGGCTTAGATGCGGCGGTGGTCCTCCGCGGTCTGGTCGACAGCACGCCCGCGGGGCGCGCGCGGACGACGGGCTTTGGCTAAACTAGTCGGCGACAGCGCAGCCGGCCGGCGTCGCTCGGGTGAGCGGGTCAGTCCCCGCGTCCGGCAGGACGACCGGCACTCTTGGAAAAAGGAGGTTCTGCCCATGCCAGATCAACCCAGTACCACCCTCGCCCCCGTGAGCACCGGCTGAGGACTGCCACCGGGATCTGGATTTTCTGGAGGCGCTGATCACCCCGACCCGTTGAGATCGCGGCCCGTCCTGGTGCCGCGATGTCGCTGGTCCCGCCTGGTGGTCATCGGCCGCTGACTCGCGACGGGGGACGGGGACCACGGCACGGCCCCGTCCCCCGCTCTGTGTCATTGCCCCCGGCGGGGCCTTCCGTTGCGACTCGAAGGCGGCTGTCCCGTCCGCGTCGAGACCCCCTTCGCCACCGGCCCGGGGCACGCGCGGTGGAGCACCCGTGGGTTCCCGGCTGAGTCGCAACTCTGACTGGGGATGTCGTGGTGCCCCCGACGACCCGGCCCGAGCCGCTGGGTGGGGCACCGCACCCGTGGATCCCGAGCCCCACCTGTTACCGCCTCCCCCGACGGCGCTCGCCCTCGCGGCTGCCAACCCTGAGCCCGGCGCCCGGGCCACGCCTCGCGAAGCTGGGGCATGAGCAGCACCCGGTTGCCCCCCCGGCCAGGGTGTCATGTCCGTCTCCCCGCCATCCGGCGCCGCGCGGGCCGGGATCAGCCGAGAGGCCGAGCCGAGACGATCGACCGGGACCAGGATCGGTCCTCGTCTCCGCCACCAGGCATTGCCGTGGCCCGCGGCGGTCGCCAGGGAGAGCGCGCTGTCGACCGCGCGCGCCGCGTGAGGGTGGGGTGGGCCGAGGCGTTCCCGACCGGTCACCGGCGCCTCAGCGCGGGCGCCGGTCGGGCGGCCCCTGCGGTGGCCGGGGTGACCCGCCAGGCCGGCCCGGCCACCCGCTCGGCGACCCAGGTGGTCTGGCTGGCGAGGGCGTGATCGGCGACCGCCCGATCGCAGATCCGTGAAGGGTCTGCGGTTCCGGCGCTTCGCTGGCGGCGGGGTCAGGGGCTATGGCCCGAGCGCGGCCACCGACCGCCGGAGGAACCGGGTGGGCCATGACGCGCGCTCTCTGCGGGGAGCCGCCGCCGCGCAGGCCTCGCGCCGGGACGTACTCGGCGGCCGTGAGTGTCACCTCTTCCGCGCCGCGGCCGCGGCGATCCGCGTTGGGGGCGGCGCGGGGAGACCCGCCGGCACCCAGGGTCGACGATCGGGAGCACGCGTCGGCTCGGTGGGGCCAACCCGTGGGAGACGCGCTGACTCCCGGTCACGACCGCGACGGCCCGGCGGCCCCGAGCGGGATCCGGCGTAGGATGGAGCGATGGCGATGGGCAGTCCCGCTGCGTCGGCGGTCGACGACGACCTCTACCGCGAGATCATCCTCGACCACTACCGCCACCCCCGCCACCACGGGCGGGTGGACCCGGCCGACGCTACCGTGCACGGCCACAACCCCCTCTGCGGGGACGAGGTCGACGTCAGCCTTAGGCTGCGGGACGGGCGCATCGATGCGGTCGGATTCGAAGGGCAGGGCTGCTCGATCTCGCTGGCCTCGGCCTCGATGATGGCGGAGCAGGTGGCGGGGCTACCGGTGGCGGCGGCCCGAGCGGTGGTGGAGCGGTTCAAGCAGATGATCGTGGACGGGGCCGACCCGGGCGACCTCGAGTCGCTCGGTGATCTGGAGGCCCTCCAGGGCGTCCGCCGGTACGCCAGCCGGGTCAAGTGCGCCGTCCTTCCCTGGAACGCGCTGGAGAGCGGCCTCGCCGGTGCCGGCGGTCACTTGGAGGCAGTCCCATGAGTGAGGCGGAGCCGGCCACCGATCAACGCGCGACTGCGGACGAGGTCCGCGAGGCGCTGCTGGCTGTGATCGACCCCGAGATCGGGCTGGACATCGTCAGCTTGGGCCTCGTCTATACCGTCAGCGTTGACGAGGCGGGGGTCGCCGCCGTTGAGATGACGCTGACCACGCCCTACTGTCCCATGGGGCCGGTCATCGAGAGCCAGGTGCACGCCGCGGCCGCCAGCCTGCCGGGGATCACCGACGTGCGCATCGAGCTGGTCTGGAGCCCCCCCTGGGACCCCCACACCATGGCCTCCGACGAGGCCCGGCTCGAGCTCGGGATCTACTGACGGAAGGGGCCGACCCCAGGTGACGCGGGAGGACGAGTGCGACCGCTGGCTGGACGGCCATCGGGCCGAGCTGGTGGCCGAGCTGGTCGCGTGGCTGCGCATTCCCAGCATCAGCGCGGACCCCGGGCATGCCGTCGACGTGCGTCGCTCGGCTGTCTTCCTCGCCGATGCCGCGCACCGGGCGGGGTTTCCGCGCTCCGAGGTCTGGGAGACCGGGGGCCACCCGGCGGTCTTCGCCGAGCGGATCGAGGATCCCGCGCTTCCGACCATCTTGGTGTATGCCCACCACGACGTCCAGCCGGTCGATCCGCTGGACGAGTGGACCAGCCCGCCGTTCGAGCCCACCGTGGTCGACGGCGAGCTGCGCGCGCGGGGGGCAGTCGATGACAAGCAGAACGTCCTTATGCATCTGGAGGCGGTGCGCGCCCACCTCGCCGTCGCCGGGCGCCTCCCCGTCAACCTGCGTCTGCTGGTGGAGGGGGAGGAGGAATCCGGGTCTCCCCACTTCGAGGAGCTGATCCGCTCGCGCCGCCGCGAACTCGCCGCCGATGTGGCTGTGATCAGCGACACCGGCATGCTGGGGCCTGAGGCGCCGGCTCTCACCATCGGCCTGCGCGGCCTCGTCTACTGGGAGGTGCGGGTGGCCGGTCCTGCCCACGACCTGCACTCCGGTCTCTATGGCGGCACGGTCGCGAATCCGATCCTGGGGTTGGCGCGGCTGCTCGCCGACCTCCACGACGCCGATGGACGGGTCACCGTCCCCGGCTTCTACGACGCCGTGAGCGTGCCGAGCGCCGTCGAGCGCGAGGCGATGGCGGCGATCCCCTTCGACGAGCCGACGTTCCTCGCCGCCGCCGGGGTGCCGATGGCGGCCGGCGAGCGCGGCTGGTCAACCCTGGAGCGGAAGACGGTGCGTCCCACCCTGGATGTGTGCGGGACCTGGGGCGGCTACACCGGGGCCGGCGCCAAGACCATCATCCCCGCGCGCTGCGGGGCCAAGCTCTCGGCCCGGCTGGTTCCCGACCAGGACCCCGACCAGATCGCTGAGCGGGTCCGGGACCACCTGCTCGAGCGGGCTCCAGCCGGCCTGGTGACGACCGTGGAGGTGCTCAGCCGGGGCCGCTGGGTGAGTGCCCCGTCGGACCACCCGGCGGTGCAGGCGGCGGCCCGGGCGATCCAGGCGGTCTGGGGTCGCCCCCCCAGCCTGGTGCGCGAGGGGGGCAGCATCCCGCCGGTGGCCGCCATCGCCAGCGACCTCGGCCTCGCGTGCGTGCTCTTCGGAGTGGGCCTGCCGGACGACAACTTCCACGCCCCCAACGAGCGGCTCCGGCTGGAGCAGCTCCACCGGGGGACCCGGGCCACCGTCCGGCTCTGGGACGAGCTCGCCCGGCTGGGGCGCCCGGGCTGCTGCGCTCGGGCGTGACCGAGTCCTCCGCGGCAAACTGACCCGAGGCGGCGCCGCCGTGCCGCCCTCCTGTCCCCGATCACGGGGGCGACGTCCCCACCTCGGTCAGGGTGCTGTGCCCCGGCCGGCTGGGGCGATCAAGGCCTGGGCGGCTGAGCGCGCCGCCCCCAGCGCCACCCGATGCAGCTCCGCGCCCAGGCTCACCCGGGCCACCCCCAGCTGGCTCAGCGCCCGGAGGCCCAGGGTGCCGGGCCCGAGCAGGACGTTGACCGGCCCACCGACTCGCTCGACGAACGCCCGCAGCGTCCTGGGGTCGCTCAGCATGATCGGGTAGACGCAGTCGGCCCCGGCGCCCAGGTAGGCAGCGGCCCGGAGAAGTCCCTCGGCCAGTCCAGCCGGGGCGTTCCCGCGCCGGTGCAGCCAGACGTCGACCCGGGCGTTCACCACCACCGGGACGCCGGCCGCGGTGGCGGCCGATCGCAGGCCGGTGAGGTATGCGACCTGCTGGTCGATGTCGACCAGGGCGGCGCGGCCGTGGTGGTCGCTGTCCTCGAGGTTGCAGCCCACCGCCCCGGCCCCGAGCAGCAGCCGGATCAGCTCGGCGGGAGCGAGCCCGTATCCCCGCTCCACGTCGGCGCTCACAGGGACCTTCACCGCCGTCGCGATCCGCGCGACCGCTGCCAGCGCGAGCTCAGCCCCCATGGAGTCGTCGTCGGATACTCCCAGGGTGGCGGCCACCGCCGCCGAGGAGGTGGCGACGATGGGGAACCCGAGGCCCTCCACCATCCTGGCGGAGGCGACGTCCCATGCATTGGGCAGAACCAGCGGGTCTCCTCGGACATGCAGGCGGCGCAGCCAGGCGGCGAGCTCCGCCAGGCGATCCCCAGCGTCGCGGCCCACCCCCTCAGGCTCCCTTGTCCTCTCGGTCCCGTTCCCCGCCCGGCCGGCCTGACCCGGCTGGGAGCCGCTGGTCCTCCCCGCAGGCTCGCGGCGATCGCCTGGGCCGGCCGGGCGGGACTCGGAGCCGATGCCCGCGATGGGAGTCATCCCCCGGCGGGCGGGCCGCCCTGCCCGCCCGGCGGGGGCTCGGGTCGGTCGAGGATCCTCAGCCAGCTCCCGTCGGGCTGGAGCCGGGCCACCTGGGCCCGAGCGCCGGCCACGTCGGTCGCACGGGTCCCGGTCAGGGCCAGGTCCCCGTGCCGCAGGCTGGGGAGCGCCTCCTCGAGCTCGACGCGGATCGCTCGCGCGATCATCTGCTCGAACAGAGCCCGGATCGCCTCGCGCCCCACGGTGAGGCGGCCGGGCGGGTAGGCGATGATCGCGTCGGGCTCGTAGAGCGCCGCGAGCCCCTCCGCGTCGCCGGCGTTCACCCGCTCCACGAACAGCCGTGCCAGATCCTCCGGCTGCCCGGCCCGCTCGCGCTCCCCACTCATCGCCGCGCCCCCATCACTCCGCCCCGGGGGCGGCGTCCGGAGCGGGCCGGCGACGGGGTCACCCCAGCCGCCAGGGCCGGGCGATCGCGCCCAGGCGATTCCAGGTGTTGATGACCGCGATCACCCAGATCAGCTCGGCCAGCTCCCGCTCCGAGAATGCATCGGCGGCCCGCTGGAAGACGTCGTCGCCCACCGGCCCCTGGCTGATCCGGGTCCCCGCCTCGGCCAGGTCGAGCGCGGCTCTCTCTGTGGGAGAGAAGAACGGTGTCTCGCGCCAGACCGGCAGCGCGTACAGCCTCCGCTCGGTCTCGCCGCCCGTGCGCGCGTCCCGGCTGTGCAGGTCGACGCAATCGGCGCAGCCGTTGAGCTGCGAGACCCGGGCGCCGACCAGCTCCAGCAGGGACGGATCGAGAGTCGACCGCCGACTGGCGGCATCAAGGGCCCCGGCGGCGTCCGGCGCCAGCTCGTCCACCGCCAGCCGGATGGCCGGCGGGGTCGGCCTGCTGGCGGTGGCGGTCGCCCCGCTGTCGCTGCCCATGTCCCTCACTCTAGGGGGCGATTGGCTCACGAGTAAGATCCACCAGCGTGGAAGAATCCTGGGCCACTTCGGGCGTCGACCTCCACCTGGAGCTGCGTCGGTCCTCCGGCCGTCGGACCGGTCTCGAGCTGGCGATCCGGGCGGCGGTGGGCGACGGCCGCCTGCTCGCCGGAACTCGACTTCCGTCCACTCGGGCCCTCGCGGGCCAGCTCCGGCTGTCCCGCGGCACGGTGAGCGCGGCCTACGACCAGCTGGTCGCCGAGGGGTACCTGGTCTCCCGCCGCGGAGCCGGCACCGAGATCGCGGACGTGGCCCGGCCGCCCGGCCCGCCGACCTGGTCTCGCCGCGAGCCTCCTGTGCCCCGCCACGATCTGCGACCGGGGCGCCCCGACGTCGCGAGCTTCCCGACCCGGGCCTGGCTGCGCGCGTCCCGGCGTGCCCTCACCCAGGCGCCCGCCTCCGTGTTCGACTACGGGGATCCGCGGGGCCGGATCGAGCTGCGCCAGGCACTCGCCGGCTACCTTGGTCGCACACGCGGCGTCCGCGCGGTGCCGGAGCAGATCGTGCTCACCTCCGGGTCCGTCCAGGGACTCGCCCTGCTCGCGCGGACGCTCTGCCGGTCCGGTCCGGCGGTCGTGGCGATGGAGGATCCCAACCTGCCGTTCCATCGGGAGGTGGTTCGCCAGGCGGGTGCCACCGTGATCGGTCTGGCGGTCGACGACCGTGGCGTCTGCCCCGACCGGCTGGCAGCTCAGCTGGCCGCGACGGTGGCCGCGGTGGTGGTGACCCCGGCCCATCAGTACCCGACCGGAGCCACCCTCCACCCGGTCCGCCGACACGCCCTGATCCGCTGGGCCCGCCGCACCCAGGGTCTGATCATCGAGGACGACTACGACGGCGAGTTTCGCTACGATCGCCAGCCGATCGCCGCCCTCCAGGGGATGGCCCCCGAGTGCGTGGCCTACCTCGGCACCGCTTCCAAGACGCTCGGCCCGGCAGTGCGACTGGGCTGGATGGTCCTGCCTCCGCAGCTGGTCGACGCGGTCGTGGACACCAAGCTTCATTCAGATCATCAGAGCGACGCGATCGGGCAGCTGACGCTCGCCGACCTGCTCACGACCTATGGGTACGATCGCCACGTGCGGGCCTGTCGGCTGCGCTATCGGCGCCGCCGGGACCTTCTCCACCACCGCCTCGGCCCGGCGTCCCCGCTGGGTGCGGCCGGGTTCCGCTTGACCGGGATCGCGGCCGGACTGCACGCCCTGCTCAGCCTGCCGGGGGCGGAGACCGAGCGAGAGGTTCGCCGTCGGACCGAGGCGCGCGGTCTGGCGGTCGGGGGGTTGAGCGAGCACTGGCACGGCGCCAGCAGCGGTCCCGAGGGGATCATCATCGGCTTCGCCACGCCCAGTGAGCCGGCCTACTCGGCCGCGCTGGAGGCCCTCGCCTCCGCCCTCCCGGCGCCGGCCGGGGCGGTGCGCGAGTGACTCGGGTGGATCTGGCCCCGCTCACCCGCTGTCGTCGTCGCCACGCCCGATCCCCGAGGTCAGGTGACATCGACCACCATGGTCGGGGCGGAGGGGACCGGCGCACGATCGACCGGGGCCGGCGCTCGCGAGCCTCGGGAAGGGGGTCGTGCGGCAGCGGGTGACCCGAGGTGCCCCGATCCCCATTCTGGGGGGACGACCGCTCGCGAGAACGGGCCGATCCGTCGCGCGGGGCGGGGGGAGCCGGGATCGTGGGGACCACCGCGCCCGTCCCCCGACCGGGCTGGCCCGCCTGCCCCACACAGGGTCCAGCCGCCCCCCTCGGGGCGGACCGCGGAACCGCCTCCTCAACCCTCGGCCCGGCCCTCGCCCGGGGCTGGCGCGGGCGCTCCCCGGCGGCGCGGCCGACGGGCTCGCGGCCCGGCTGCGGCACCAGCCGACCGGATCTGGTCGGACTCGCCCCGTCGGCCGGCTGACCCCGCCGCGCCCGCGCTCCTCGGCCCGAGTCGCCCCGGGGCGCGCAGGGTCGATGCCAGCCCGCGGTGCGGGCGCCGGCCCCCGCCGTCCCTCACGTGCGGCTCGTCCTCAGCTTCCTCTCGGGTCTGACGCCGGCAGCCGCAGGGTGAAGGTGGATCCGACCCCCTCCTCGGAGGAGACCAGCACCTGACCCCCGTGGTTGCGAGCCACGTGGCGGGCGATCGAGAGTCCGAGTCCGCTGCCCGGCGTCTGGCGGGCGCGGTCGTGGCTGGCGCGGTAGAACCTCTCAAAGATGCGGGCCTGCTCGCCGCGGGGGATGCCGATGCCGCGGTCGATGACGCGCACCTCGAGCGCCCCCGCGTCCTCGCTCACCTCCACCACCACCGGCGCAGCGGGATCCGAGTACTTGACCGCATTCTCGAGCAGGTTGTAGACCGCTGACACTAGCTGGCGCCGGTCGCCAAGCACCAGCGCGCCCGGCGCCGTGGAGCGGACCTCGAGGGCGATCCTGCGGGCGGCGACGGCGGATCGGACCCGCTCCAGCGCCTCGGCGACGACGGCTGCGAATGCCAGCACCTCTGTCGTCTGGGCCTCCTGGCTCTCGACCCGGCTGAGGTCGAGGAGGTCGTCGATGATGCGGCTGAGGCGGAGCGCCTCGGTGTGGATCCGGTCAGCGAGGTGCTGCGCGATCGCGGGCTCCCCCTCCAACGCGACGGTCTCCGCGAGCAGGGCCAGGGCGCCCACCGGCGACTTCAGCTCATGGCTCATGGTGGAGACCAGCTCACGACGACTCGCCTCCAGCCGGCGCTGCTCGGTGACGTCCTCCAGCACGGCCACCACCCCGAGGGTGCCGGCCGGACCACCCAGGCGCTCGCCCCGCACCGAGACGACGCGCCCGAGCGGCGGGGCAGACGCGACCGTCCGCTCCGCCGGCAAACCCTGCGCTGCGCGGTCCAGCACGTCCTCGACCGCCTCCGCCACCTCGGCGGCCTCAGCCCCTGCGCCCGACTCGATCAGCGCGCGCGCCCGCGCCGACTGCAGGACTCGCCGCCCCCACTGGTCGCGGACCACCACCCCTTCACCGATCGCGTCCAGGACGCGCGCCATCCGCTGGGCCATCTCGGGTCGCAGCAGGGGGGGCTCCCGGGCGGCCCGACGGGGAGCCCCCTCTTCTGGGGACGCGAGCCGACCCGTCTCGTCGTCGGGGGCGTGTTCGCGGAACGGACCGGTGGGGGCGGGAGGCGGGCCGTCGGCAACCATCACGGGGTGGGCACCCCGGCTTCAGCCTATCGGCGCCGAGTTAAGGGGGCCTTAAGCCGGGGTGGTCGCCGCGCCGGGTACCTTCCCGGCGAAATCACCCTGATGGGCGATGCCGGGCCGCCCCATCCGGCCTACGCTCGACTCGCGGGGCCAGGCGACGTCCCGGAGGGGCGGAGCCGGCGGTGCGGGTCGCCCCGGCCCGCGCCGTCGGGTCCCGTGCGGATCGCCTCGGGGGGGGGGGTCCTCTCGGCAGCTCCGGAGCATCGTCGTGGCTCCGCCCCGAACGGGCTGATCCCGACCGCTTCAGGGATCGAGCTGGGCATCGCCTGGGACGCCTGTGCCCGGGCGGATCCCCGGCTCATCCGCCCACTCCGCTGAGGTCCGCGCGCGGAGCGCGAGGGGCGGCCATGTCCTCCCCCGGATTCACCCAGCGCCCCCCGCGGTGCACCTGGATCAGCTCGTCGGCACTGTCCGGCCCCCAACTCCCCTGCGGATAGGGCTCGGGGTGGCCCTCCGCCTCCCAGGCGTGGACCAGGGGGTCGACCAGCTCCCAGGAGCGGTCGATCTCGTCCCCGCCGGGGAAGACGGTGTGGCCCCCTGCGAGCACCTCGCTCAGCACATGCTCATAGGCGTCGGGGAGGGCGGCGCGCGAGAGCAGCGAGTACTCCAGATGCATGCCTGCCGGCACCATCTCGAAGCGGCGCCCCGGAAGCTTGGCCCCGATCCGCAGCGTGATCCCCTCCTCGGGCTGGATCCGGATCGTCAGCACCGTCGGGATCGGGCGCTGGCGACGCCCGTCCAGGCGCAGATGGGGAGCCTCACGGAATCGGATCACGACCTCGGTCACCCTCCGCCGCAGCGTCTTGCCGGTGCGCACGAAGATTGGAACGCCGTCCCACCGCCAGTTCTCGATCGCCAGCGCCGCGGCGGCGAAGGTCTCGCGCCGCGAGCTCGACGGGACGCCATCCTCGTCCAGGTAGCCGTCGTACTGGCCGCGGACCGCGAGCGCGGGGTCGAGCGGGCGCACCGCCCGCAGCACCTCCAGCTTGGCCTTGCGGATGTCGGCGGGGTCGAACGTCGTCGGCGGCTCCATCGCCACCAGCGACAGCAGCTGAAGCACGTGGTTCTGGAGCATGTCGCGGACCGCTCCCATGGCATCGAAGTAGCCCGCGCGGCTCCCGATTCCCTCGGCCTCGGCGGCGGTGATCTGCACGCTCTCCACCAGGGTGCGGTTCCAGATCGCCTCGAAGATGCTGTTGCTGAAGCGAAACGCGAGGACGTTCTGGACGGTGTCCTTGGCGAGGTAGTGGTCGATCCGGAAGATCTGGGGCTCCTGGAAGCACTCGCGCAGCCGCCGGTTGAGCTCGCGCGCGCTCTCGAGGTCGCGGCCCAATGGCTTCTCGACCACGATCCGACGCCGGAGGTTGCCCCGGTCGGTGAGGCCGGCGCTGGCCAGCGCCTCGAGGATGGGAGCGAAGGTGGCGGGCGGCGTGGCGAGGTAGTAGATCACGGTGGAGCTGTCCTGCACCAGCTCGCGGATCGCCTGGTACGACTCGGGCACACGGGTATCGGCCACCGCCCACTCCGCGTTTTCCGCCAGCCCCGCGGTCCGGCTCGAGCTCCGCAGCTGGTCGCGAAACGCCTCGCGTGACAGTTCGGTGCGCCCGCAGCCGATCACCCGAACCGTGTCGTGGGCCTCCCCTCGCTGGAGCAGCGCCTGCAGGGCGGGCAGCACCTTGCGGTGGCTGAGGTCGCCGGTGGCGCCGAAGAGCACGAGATCGGTCGACATCCGTCCATCATGCCGCACCCCTGTGCCCTTCCGCCCCGCCCCGAGCGGCCGGCCCCGGTCGACCCTGCGGTGCTGGGGGGCGGGTCCGCGTCGGGGTCGGCGGCCCGCTGGAGGCGCGACGAGCGGAGCCGTGACCGTCCCGGCGTCCCCCTGGGTCCGCCCGGGGCGAGGCTTGCCACCGCCTGGGGCCTGTCCGCCGCCAGCCGAGGGCGAGATCGAACCAGGCCTGCAACGCTCGACCGACCCTGGCGCGGTCCCGCGCGCCAGGGTCCGGCGCCGAGGGCGGCGCTGGCGGGATCGCCCGCGACATCGCTGGATCCCCGGGGGCGTCGCTCACGGGGACGCCCTCGGCCGCTGACGCTCCGGTGCCCGCGACCGGCCGGGCCTCGACCAGTGAAGGATGCCGCTGTCGCCGGCGCCCCGCATGCCCCTGCCATCGGATTCCGACCCAGGCCGGCCGGGCAGGGTCCCGAGAGTCCCGCCCCGGAGTCGGGCGGTGCTCAGCCAGGGGTCCCCATCCAGGCCGACCCGGCCGCTCCCAGCACGCCCGCCGGGTGTCAGCCCGCCGCCCCGAGCGCGGCCGCTGCCCGCACCCGAGCCTTGCCATGGCCGGGTGCCGCGAGCGCCCCACGCGGGGGCGGACGGCGGATCGGGCGAGGGCCCGGCGCCGCCCTCGCCCGTCCCGGGCCTATCCGCGGCTCAGCGACCACACCTCGGGATAGATGTGATTGGTTGAATCCTGGGCGGTGACGCCACGGAGATGCTTGCTGATCACCGAGATCTGATACACGCTGTTGGGCATGTACAGCAGCGGCAGCTGCGTGGCCGCGAAGTTCTCATACCGGTAGAGCGCGCCCACTCCCGGCTGGACGTGGCTGGCTTCGATATTGGCGTCGTTGACGCGATTGTCGTAATTCCCGACATTGTCGGGGGCGCCGCTGTGCAGGATGATCTCTCCGGTCGGGTAGTACACCGGTACGTAGGTGGTGGTCGGGGCGCCGAGGTAGGTCAGCTCCCAGCCGCACCCCTTGCCGGTCTTGGCATCGCATCCCGCCTCGGTGGCCGCCACCGTGCTGAAGGGAGCCTGGGACAGAGCCAGCTGAATCCCGGCTTCCGCCAGGCTCGACTTCCACGCCTGCATGATCTGCGAGTAGGCGGGTGTCCCACTCGCGTAGAGCATGGTGAAGCTGAGCGACGCCCCGCGGGCGATCCCGGCCCCACAATCCCCCGAACCCGTCCCGGGCCGCTCGCAGGTCGCGGCCGTGCCCGAGCCGTGCAGCTTCCAGCCCCGGCCGGTCACCAGCTTGCGTGCGGCCGCCACGCTGTAGGGATAGATTGGGTGGGCGGCCAGCGGACTCACGAATTGACTCGGCGGGGCAACCGGAACCGGTCCATAGTCGGGGCTGCCGTATCCCTTGAAGACCTGCTTGATGTATTGCGTCTCATTGATGAGGTGCTGCATCGCCTGTCGGATGTAGAGCTGGTCGAAGATCCGTCCCACCCGGGGATTGGCAAAGTTAAACGGGACATACGAGATGCCCCAATACAGCCACGGCTGCACCCGGTAGCCGCTGTGGATGAGTCGCTGCCTCAGGGCCACGTCCTGGAAGGGGAGGTAGCCATAGTCGACGCGGCCGGCGAGCAGTGCATCGAACTCTGCGGTGGCGCTGGTGAACGTCAGCAACTCGTACTTCGCCACCTTCGGCCGCTGCGGCCCCGAATACTGGGTGTTGGGGACGAAGGCGGCGAATCCCGTGCCCGGATTGAACCCCACCTTGGGCTGGAGACGCCAGGGGCCGTCGACCACCTGCCAGAGGGGGTTGGTGTCCCAGGTCGCTAGCGTCTTGGACTGGTTGTTGAGGTAGTTGTAGACAGCGTGAGCGCCGGCCGAGGTGAGATCGTAGTTGCCGATAGCGCCGGCGGCGGATTTTTGGTCCCAGGCATGTTGCGGAATCGGCGTGACCTGCGCCAGCCCGTTGTAGAGCAGGTAGTTCTGATTGAAGGTCTGGTTGAAGGTGATCGAGAACTGCGACGGGCTGCCAAAGTTCATCGCCACGATGTGGGAGCTCCAATCTCCGGGCGCCCAGATTCCCCACGCGCTCTTCTCCGCCAGCAGCAGGTTCATCCAGAACTCCACATCTCGCGACGTCACCGGTCGGCCGTCCGACCAGCGGTAGTGACGAAGCCTGACCGTCACCGTCTTGCCGTGGTTGGAGAGCAGCGGCGGATACGCCAGGCTGAGACGATAGTTGATCGTCGGGGCGGCGCTCCCCTCGTGGCCGAACCAGTACAGCGGCCGCCACAGCAGGGGCTGAAAATAGGTGATGTCCGAGTTCTGAGCGTCCTGGATCGGGTACATCGGGAAGATGTAGGTCGGCGGCGCGCCGATCTGGTTCGCGAAGGTGACCACACTGCCGCCGCTGCCCGGACCTGGCGTCAGGCTGGCTCGGCCCGGCGTCCGGGCCACCGTTCCGCAGGCCGCGATCAAACTGGCGCCGGCCAGGGCGGCCGCGGCCCCCAGCAGCCGGCGCCGCCAGCTCGACTCAATCACAGCGCGCCTCCTCTCCGATGGGGTCACCGATATGGGCGACCGTCTGTCTGGAAGTTCTAGGGCCACGTCTCGATCTCCCTTCTAAAGTGGGGCGCATGGCGGCAGACCGTCCGACCGCCTCAAAATCGCGCAGGGCCTGTCGGATTGGGGCCGAGCGACCCGGGTCGGGGACGGCGCGGCCGACCTCCCCCTCGGCGCCCGCGAGAAGCGCCGGGGGTGGGGCCGGTTAGGGAGGGCCACCGACGGCGTGGCCAGCCCTGCCAGCGCGCCCGCGGTCAGGAGCTTGGGGAAGACGAGCGCGGCCGCGATCCTCGGGTGGAGCGTCAGCAGCCGCTCCATCGCTCGGCGGCCGTCCTCGCGGCTGACCTCCGCCTCCCCCACCATGGCGGGCCGCTCCGCTCGGTCGAGGGCGCGAGCGCAACTGCAGCGCGGCTCGACCGCGGTGGCCATCGCAGGCGGCGCGGCGATGGGCCCGATGGCGCGGTGGTCGACCCCAATCATCACGGTGTCCACGAGGTCGGCGGGGTTGCCGCGGTGCGCCCCCGCGGCGACGGTGGCGACGACGGGCATGACTGCCCGGACCGGGTTCCGGAGCGCGCGAGCCGGATCCTGCGTCGGCGACAGGAAGATCTCGGCGACCTGTTCCGGGGCCCGGATCCGCCGGGATGTCATCGGCGTCTCCGGCTGGGCATCGGTGCCGCCCAGGTGCACCCGACCGCCGGTCGCGACCGCGGCCTGGTCGATGCCGGGGACCAACTCGGCGACGCGCGGGGTCTTGATATCCGAGGTGAGGATGCCGATTGTGCCCGGCTGCTGCCGTCGCCGGTCGCCACCCACCCGATGGGGCTCAGGGCGGAGATCAGCGCCCGCGGGCCGGACGCGATCGGCGAGGCCAGTGTCCACGGTCGCGAGGTGAGTGAGGACGCGCGAGGCGGTCACGGGACTCCCCCCCGCCATCGCCGAGACAGGCGCGCGTCGGATCGGCACCCGGCTCCTCCAAGAAATCGATTACTGACTCGGCGGAGCCAAGCCCAAGAAAGCGATTTCTCGGAGTATACGCGGCGCCGTGGCGGCGGGCAAGCCCGTCGCTCCTCACCCCGCCTCCAGCCCAGGATCTCTGGTCCGAGGGCTGCACGCGTGCCGACGCACGGCCCTCACCTCCTGCGCGAGTGGCCGCGGTCGGCCTGCCTCCGCGTGCCGGGCGGTCGCGTCCCTCCCGATGTGGGGGTCTGGTCGCACCGAGGTGGCCGATTGTCACGCGGCTGATCCCCTGCCCTCGCGCTGCCTCCCGCTGCTGCCCCGGCCGCCAGCAGCGGAAGATGGGGCGACCCTCCCGGGCTGCGGTCTCCCTCGGCAGCGGCTCGGGGTGGCGCAGCCCGATGCCTCGCGGGAGGAGGAGGTCCAGCTCGTGCCGCACCCGTCGGCCCGACCGGCTCATCGTCCGTCCCGGTGCGCTCCCGCGGTGCTGGCCAGCCGACCGTCGCACCCTCAGGATCGCGTCCGGCTCGGCGGCGGCCCGGAGCGGCTCGCCAAGACCCTCCCGCCTGTGGGGGAGCACCGCCTGTGGGGGACTGGCCTCCTCGAGCGCACCGCAGGGCCGGGGCGGCGCGGATCCGTGCCTCACCCGGGTCAGCCCCGCACCGCGCCCCGGGGATGACGGTCGCGGGCGCCCTCCCCGACGCGGTTCGAGATGCGCTGGTGCGCTTCCTCGATGCCCTCTACGCGGCCGGGCAGGACCTCAACCTCACGCGGATCCCGCGCTCGCAGGCGTGGGAGCGCCATGTGCTGGAGTCGTTGGCTCTGCTCGACGCAAGGAGCTGGGTGCCGGGAGAGCACGTTGTCGATCTGGGCTCGGGCGGCGGGGTGCCAGGAATCCCCCTGGCGCTGGCGCGCCCCGACCTCCGCTGCGTGCTGGTGGAGAAGAGCGTGCGCAAGGCGGCCATCCTCGGCCGGCTCGTGGCTGAGCTGGGACTGGCGCGGACCACCGTGATTGCGGCCTCCGCCGAGATCGCGACCAGGACGCCCGGGTGGCATCCGGCGGACGTGGTGGTGTCCCGGGCCGCCGCGGCCCCGCCCGAGCTGGTGCGGCTGGCGCTGCCCCTGCTCCGACCCGGCGGGGAGCTGCTCGCACACGTCGGCGGATCGGCGAGCGTGGACCGTGCCCTCGCCGCGGCGGCGGCGGGGGCCGGCGGGAGCCGGCCCGTGATCATGGTGGTGCCGCCGGTGCGGCTGCTGCGGGTGCGCTGCCGGTCGCGGGCGCGATCGGCGCCGCCCGGCGGCTCCCCGCTCACGGGCCGGCCCGGACCAGCTCGCGCAGGTCGGTCGTCGGGTCCCCCAAGCGGGCGGGGTCCACCACCTGGCGACCCCGGATGAGCTCTCGCCCGAAGCGAATGCTGCGGCCGTCATCCACCGCCAGGACGGCGTCGACCCGCCCAGCTTTGAGGTAGAACACGGCATAGGGGCCGGCGGCGGGCTCGCCGCGCCAGACCGCCTGCTCGAAGCCGGCAGCGTGGCCCACGTACTCCAGCCGCACGTCGTACTGGTCCGACCAGAACCAGGGGAGCTCGGAGTAGGGCTGGGGGCGGCCCACCACCGTGGACCCGAGGGCCTGACCCTGCCGGCGCGCCACCTGCCAGTGCTCCGCCCGCAACGGGCGCTGGAACAGCGGGTGGCGGTGGCTGGCGATGTCGCCGACGCAGTGGATGCCCGGAGCCGCCTGCAGGGTCTCGTCGACCAGCACCCCGCCCGATCCCAGCGGCAGTCGCAGACCCCGGGCGAGGTCGAGCGCCGGCTCGATGCCAACCGCCAGCAGGACGCAGTCCACCTCCTCCCGGGTACCGTCAGTCAGCTCCACCGCCTCGACCCGGTCGTGGCGCATCAGCCAACGCCCCACCGAGGAGCGCGTCCGCAGATCGACGCCGTGCCGACGGTGAAGCTCGGCCATGGCTCCGCCCACCTTCTCGCCCAGTGCCCTTTCGAGCGGGACGGCGGCCGCCTCGATGAGCAGGACCTCCTTCGCCTGCATCCGCGCCGAGGCGGCCACCTCCGCTCCCACGAACCCGGCGCCGATCACGAGCAGCCGGTGGCTCTCCGTCAGCGCCTGCCGCAGGTGGATGCTGTCGTCCAGCGTCCGCAGGGTGAGGACGTTGGCCGCCCGCGGCGCGCCCTCCAGCCATCGGGGAGCGCCTCCGGTGGCCAGCACCAGCTGGTCGAAGGCGAACCGACGGCCGTCGTCGAGTGTGAGCGACCGAGCACGGGGGTCGGCGTCGACCACGCGGCGCCCGCCGATCCACTCCACGTCCAGCACCGAATAGCCGTCCGGCGGGTGCAGGAAGACCCGATCAAGCGGAACCTCGTCGCGCAAGAACCCCTTGGAGAGGAAGGGCCGCTCGTAGGCGGGGTGGGGATCGTCTCCCACCAGCAGCACCGGTCCGTCGAAGCCGGCGGCGCGCGCCGCCACGACCGCGGCATCACCGCCGGCGCCGGCGCCGACCACCACCAGCCGCTGGCGCGCCGACGGCATCCTCCCCGTCCTCACCAGGTGGGCTGGCGCCGGCCGGGCAGCCTCAGTCGGCCATTCCCGACTCAACCCAGCGACGCAGCAGGCCGACCTGCTCGCTGGACCAGGCGCCGTCGCAGGGCATCGAGCCCTTCTCGACGCTCTCCAGGATCGCGGGTGCGCTCTCCCGGACGTCGACCGGGTCCCACAGGTCGAAGGACGACTCCATAGCGGTCCGATCCGACTCCCGAAAGAGCGGCTTGATGTCGCGCGCGAAGCTCGGCTGGTCGGTCATCCCGCTTCTCCCCTGGCGTCCGATCCGATCTCCGTGACCGGCTTAGTGTGCACCCTACACCCGGGGGTGCCCCTCCGCGGGGGATCGGGGGCTCCACCGCCGGGGGGACCGCCTGCCGGCGCGGTGCCGGGCGACATCCGCGGGTGGGTGCGCCCGCTCACGGCCGGCTCGCCGCCGCCAGCAGCTGGGCCGGGTGCGCGACCCTCACCGGGGATCCTTGAGCCGCCAGGTGAGCCGAGATCTGCATGGCGCATCCGGGGTTGGCGACCGCGACGACCTCAGCTCGGCTGGCGACGATGGAGGCGGCGCGGGCGGCCCCCAGGGCGGCCGCCGCCCGCGGCTGGAGAAGATTGTGCAGACCCGCGGCCCCGCAGCAGCGACCCGGCTCGGCCAGCGGCACCAGCTCGACACCGGGAATCGCGGCCAGGAGCAGCCGAGGAGCCTGGTGGACACCCTGGGCGTGAAGCAGGTGGCAGGCGTCGTGGACCGCGATCCGGCGGTCGATGGCACGGCGCGCGACCGGCCCGCCGTGCTCGTGGAGGAACTCCGACACATCGCGGACGCGGTCGGCCAGCTCGACGGCCCCGATGAGCTCCCCGTAGCTGCGCAGATGGGCGCCACAGCCGGCCGCGTTGGCGACCACGTGGTCGACTCCGGACAGCTCCCGGCGGTTGCGTCGCGCCAGTCGGCGGGCAGCACCCAGGTGCCCGTAGTGGGCCTGCAGCGCGCCACAGCAGACCTGGCCAGCGGGCACGGTCACCCGCCAGCCCGTCCGCGCGAGCACCGTCACCGTGGCCCGGTTCACGTCGCGGTACCAAAGGTCTTGGATGCAGCCGCGGAGCACGGCGACGGTGCCGCGGGGGGGCACCGCCGGGTCGGTGACGGGAGCCAGCGCCCGGCGCCGGAGCCGGCCTTTGGGGACCAGCTCGCGCAGCGGGCGCGGCAGCCAGGGACGAGTCAGCGACGCCAGGGTCGCGGCTGCGGTCAGCATCGCTCGGTGCCCGAGCACCCCCTCAAGGGCGATCGTGCGGGTGAGTCGGGCCGGCGCGGACCGGTGCGGCTCGGCCTGGGCGCGGGCCCGCTCCAGCATCCGCCCAAAGGGCACCTGGGACGGGCACGCCGTCTCGCAGGCGCGGCAGCCGAGGCAGCCGTCCATCGCCTGCTCGAAGACCCGGTCCAACGGCCGCCCCGCCGCCACCTGTCGCATCGCGGCGATCCGGCCGCGGGGCGACGCCACCTCCAGACCCGTCAGCCGGTAGGTGGGGCACTGCGGCAGACACAGCCCGCAGGCGACACACTGGCTGAGGTCGCGATCGGCGGGCGCGTCGCCGCGACCCCACCCGGGAGCGGTCGATCGCGGGCCTCCCACAAAACGCGCCCCCCAGGGAAGCTCCGCGCCCGCTGCCGGCGCCGAGGCGGTCACATCCCGGCCCAAAATCGCCCCGGTGCCAGGATGCCGGCGGGGTCGAACGCGGCCTTGATCCGGCGATGGATCGCGGGCGCCGGTGGCCGGCCCCCGAGGCCCCCGGGGCCGTGCGTGACTGGCAGCACCCCGCCCAGTGCCTCGACCTGCTGGCGGACTCGTCGCAGCGCCTGGAGATCGTCGAATCCGATCCAGCCGGCTCCGATTCCGATCAGGCCGCCGGCGTCCGGTCCGGCGGCGGCGAGCACCCGGCCAAGCTGGGAGGGGGCCACCGATACCTCAGCCACGATCGGGTGCCGGGTCCACGGGGTCAGCGCGGGGAACGCGAGCTGGTCGCTCACGGCGGCATCGGGAGCGCTCGCCCGGGCCCGCGCGGTCTGTGCGCGCACATCGTCGGGCCAGCCCTCGAGGCGCAGCTCCGCCATGTTGTCGTGGACCAGGATCGCCGTCGCCAGCGGCACCGACCTCAGCCAGCCCTCGGCGACCAAGAGTCCTCCCGCTGCGGTCACCGTCCGGCGTGCCCGCGGCGCCGGACGCAGCTTGACGGCGGCCTGGACGATCACGGCCAGGGTGCCGAGCGACCCCACCAAAAGGCGCGGAAGCCCGTAGCCGCTGACGTTCTTCACGGTCCGGCCACCGGTGTGGAGGGCGCGGCCGTCGCCGGTGATGCAGTCGACCTCGAGGACGCTGTCGCGGACCGGCCCCACCCCCAACTGGCGCGGCACCGCGGCCCCGGTGGCGATGACGCCCCCCACGGTCGCCTCGTCGGGGGCGTCCACCGGCCACTCCTGCCCGTGGGGGGCAAGGAGAAGGCGCAGGTCTCTAATCGTGCAGCCGGCCTCGACCACCGCGATCATCTCGGCGGGCTCATAGGCGACCACCCGATTCAGCGCTCGGGTCGACAGCAGCCGGTCGATCGGCGCGGGATCGGCGCGGTCGAGCTGGGTGGCGCCTCCCACCACCAGCACCCGCTCCCCCGCCGCGGAGGCGGCGCGCAGGCACACCGCCACGGCATTCGGATCGGCCGGCGTCGTCAGCGGCAGTCCGGTGAGGTCCATCAGATGGTCACACCCAGGTGCCCTCCGGCAGCATGCTCACGGTGGCCGCGAGATCGCCGCCGCCCTGGGCCATGGCGAAGTCCCCGCAGCGTGCCCCCGAGGGCAGGACCTTGTGGGGGTTCATCCGTCGATCGGGATCGAATGCCTGGCGCACGCAGGCCTGCTGGCCGAGGTCGGCAGCAGAGAAGAGCAGAGGCAGGAAATCGCGCTTCTCCAGGCCGATCCCGTGTTCGCCGGAGACGACACCCCCGGCCGCGACGCAGCGTTCCAGGATCTCGCGCGAGGCTGCCAGCACCCGCTCTAGGACGCCCTCCTCCGCGCGGTCGAAGACGAACAGCGGGTGGAGGTTGCCGTCGCCGGCGTGGAACATGTTGACGGCCAGGAGTCGATGGCGGGCGGCGATCTCGTAGACCGCGGCGAGCAGCTCCGGCAGGCGGGTGCGGGGCACGACACAATCGTGCAGGTAGTAATGCGGCGCGTAGCGGGCCATCGCCCCCAGGGCATGCTTGCGCCCCTTCCAGAGCCGGGCTCGCTCCTCCTCGTCACCGGCGACCCGCATCGAGACCGCCCCGTGTGCGTCGGCGATCGTCCTCAGCTCGCGGAGCTCGGCCTCCACCCCGTCCGCGAGACCCTCCAGCTCCACCAGCAGCACCGCTCCGGCGTCCTCAGGGTAGCCGGCATGGACGTACTGCTCGACCGCGCGCACGCTGGCCCGGTCGAGACACTCCATCGCCGCTGCCACCAGCCCCTGGGCGATGCAGGCGGCGACGCAGCGGGCGGCCGCCAGCGGGTCGGGGAATGCGAGCAGGCAGGTGCGCACCACCGGAGCCAGCGGGGTGAGGCGCACGCAGATCGCGGTCACGATCCCGAGCGTGCCCTCGGAGCCGACCACCACGCCCCGGAGGTCATACCCGGCCGCGAGCGGGCCGAGCCCCCCGAGCCGCACGGTGGCGCCGTCGGAGCAGACGAGGTCGAGCGCCAGGACATGCCCGCTGGTGACTCCGTGCCGCAGGCAGTGCGGCCCCCCCGCATTGGTGGCGACGTTGCCCCCGATGGTGCTCGCCTGCTGCGAGGAGGGGTCGGGGGCGAAGGTGAGGCCGAGCGGGCGGACGGCATCGGCCAGATCCTGATTGAGCACGCCGGGCTCCACCCAGGCGCAACGATCCTCCGGTCGAATCGCAAGGATCCGCGTCATCCGCGTGGTCACGACGACGAGGGCGTCGCCCAGCGGGGTGGCGCCCCCGGCCAGCCCGGTGCCCGAACCTCGGGGGACGACCGACAACCCCTGGCGGGCGGCGATGGTGACGCAGGCTCGGACCTCCTCCGCCGTCGCCGGCAGGGCCACCAGGGCGCAGCTGCCCTCGATGATGGACGCGTCGCGCGCGTACAGTCCCCGGGTGAGAGGGTCGGCCGCCACCGCCGCCGCACCCAGGCTCGCCTGCAGCTGGCGCAGGGCGGCGGCGACGCTCACGCCCCGGCCACCGGGACGGGCGCCACCCCTTCGCCCCCGCGCCAGACGCACCACGGCCGCAGTCCCATGGCCCAGGCGAACGCACCCTCGTGGTCGGCCTCCCAGGCGACGGCGTCTGCCAGCGCGCCCACCTCGATCCGCCCGCGATCTCCCTGGTGGAGCGCCGCGGCGCCGCCCCGGGTCGCCGCGATCAGGGCCTCGTCGACGGAGAGGCCGAGCCCGGCCACCGCGAGTGCGATCACCAGGCTCATGCTGGTGGTCCCTGACATCCCCGGGTTGTGGTCGGTGGCCAGCGCCACCGTCACCCCGGCGTCGAGCAGCAGCCGAGCCGGTGGGGCGCATCCCATCGCCAGCGCCGTCACCGGGCAGAGGGTCGCCACCACCCCAGCGCGGGCCAACGCGCCGGCATCGGCAGCCTCAGCGCGGAGGAGGTGGTCCGCGGACACGCAGCCGAGATCGGCGGCCAGCTGGGCTGCGCCGGTGCGCTCCAGCTCGTCGGCGTGGATGCGCAGGCGCAGCCCGGCGGCGCGCCCGGCCAGGAGCACTTGGCGTGACTCGGCGACCGAGAAGGCGCCCTGGTCGCAGAACACGTCGCAGAACTCGGCCCCCGCCCGGGCGGCGGGCACCGACCATCGACACACGGCGTCGACGTAGCTTTGGCGGTCCCCGTCCCACCCCGGGGGCAGGTCGTGGGCACCGAGGAAGGTCACCGCGAGGCGGGGTAGGCGTGGGCGGTCCCGCAGGCTGACCAAGGTGGCCACGTCCTGGAGCTCGCCCGACTCCTCCAGCTGGTAGCCGGTCTTCGCCTCCAGCGTCGTAGTCCCCTGGTGCAGCCAGCTCTCCAGCCGCAGCTGGAGCTGACCCTCCAGCTCGGCCCGACCGGCGGCTCGGGTCGCTCGCACGGTGCTGGCGATCCCACCTCCCTCACGAGCTGCCTCGCGGTAGCTGGCGCCGGCGGAGCGGCGCGCGATCTCGTCGTGGCGGGTGCCCGCGTACAGGGGATGGGAGTGAGCGTCGATCAACCCGGCCGTGACCAGGCGGCCGCCGCAGTCGACCTCGTCGGGCCCGTCGGGGCCGGCCGCTTCCAGCAGCCGGGCCGGTGGGCGCAACTCCGCTGCCCGAGCTCCCGGTCTGGTGCCACCGAACCATGCGATTCGGCCGTCCTGGAACACGACCACGGCATCGGTCAGCACCCCCCGATCCGTGCCCGTGACGAGGCGGCCGATGTTCTGGAGGAGCTTCACCTGGATCCCGAGGGGGGGAAGGGACGGCACCCACCATACGCGGGTCAGGGGGCACGCTTGCCGCCGCCCTGAGACCGCTGCGATGGGGGAGTCGGCGCCCTTCACGGTGGGACGGCTCCGCTACGAGGTTGTGGCACCCGGCGGGGAGGCGGTGGCCCTGACGGTGGGGGCGGGCCAGCTCCTCGAGGTCGCCGACCGCGAGGGGCAGCAGGTGGCCGACCTGATCGCGTTCGCCGCCCGGGACCGCACCGAGGGGCTCTCCACCGGCCATACCCGCTCCGCCCTGCTCCGGCTCGTGGTGGGTGACCGACTCCAGTCCAACTGGCGCCGGCCGATGTTCGAGATCGTGCTCGACGACGTGGGGGTGCACGACGTCATCACCGCCATGTGCGACGCGCGTCGCCATGCGCTCGACTATGGTGTGCTCGACCATCCCAGCTGCCGCAGCAACCTGACCCAGGCCCTGCGTCCCTGGGGGATCGCGGAGTGGCAGATCCCAGCCCCGGTCAACCTCTTCCAGAACGCCCCGATCAGCGGGGATCGGAGCTTCGGCAATCAGGTTCCCACCAGCCGAGCGGGCGACCGGATCGTCCTGCTCTGCCACCTGGATGCCGTGGTCGGCGTCTCCCCGGGTGCGCGGCGAGCGGCTGCTGGAGGCGCTGCGCGGGCGCCGCTACTGGGGGAGGCTGAGGCGCGGGCCGTTGACCAGGCGCGCACCCTGTTCGCCAGTTCGACCTGGCCGACAAGGAGGACGAGTACGCGGGCACCCTCAGCGGCGGGCAGAAGCGTCTCCTCGAGATCATGCGCGGCCTGATGGCCGAACCCAAGCTCCTCCTCCTCGACGAGCCGATGGCCGGGGTCAACCCGACCCTGGCCCGGCGCATCGAAGGCTACCTCCGGCAGCTGCGGGACCGCGGCCTCACCATGCTGATGGTCGAGCATGAGCTGGGCGTGGGCGAACGTCTCTGCGACCCGGTGGTGGTGATGACGCTGGGGCGGGTTCTGCGCCAGGGGTCGATGGCGGACATCCGGCGCGATCCCGAGGTCCTCAATGCCTACCTCATCGGCTGACATCCCCCGGCGCCCCGCCCCGCTGCTGGTGCTGGACCGGCTCACCGCCGGCTACGGCGGCGATCCCATCGTCAGCGACGTGTGCCTCACCGTCGGCGAGGGGGAGGTGGTGGCGGTGATCGGTGCCAACGGAGCGGGCAAGAGCACGTTGCGCAAGGCCGTCACCGGGCGGCTCGCGCCGATGCGGGGGCGGGTCACCCTCGCAGGACGGGACACCAGCGGCCGATCGGGCCACCACCTCGCCCGGTTGGGGATCGGCTACGTTCCCAGACCCGCGACGTCTTCGACACCCTGAGCGTCCGCGAGAACTTGGAGATGGGGGGATTCCTCCTTCCCAGGGCGGATCGCCGCCGCCGGGTGGAGGCCATGCTCGCCCTCTTCCCCCAGCTGCAGGCGATGCCGGACCGCCCCGCTCTGCGGCTCAGCGGCGGCGAGCGCAACGCAAGATGGTGGCGCTGGCCCGGGTCCTGCAGCCACGGGTCCTGATCCTGGGCGAGCCCACCGCCAACCTCTCGCCCGATCTCTCTCGGTCGGTGCCGCGGGACCAGGTCCGCCGGCTGGCGGACCTGGCCATCGCCATCCTGCTGGTCGAGCAGAAGGCGTTCGAGGCCCTCGAGATCGCTGACTGGGCCCACGTCCTGGTGGCGGGGCGGTCGGAAACCGAGGGCCCCGGTCCCCAGCTGGCCACCCGCCCCGACATCCGCGAGGTGTTCCTCGGGCGCGAGGCGAGCTGATGACCCCGGGTGCGGTGGCCGGGTCGGAGCGACCGGCTCCGTCTCCCAGCAAAAGCGATCGCGCCACCAGCCAGCTGCGTGAGCTGATCGTCTCCAGCCAGCTCCTCCGCGGGACGTCACTCCGCCAGCGGGAGCTGGCGGGGCACTTCGGGATCAGCACCACCTCGGTGCGGGGGGCGCTCCGCCGGCTGGAGGCGGAGGGGCTGGTCGCCTCGGATGCCAATCGCGGCTCCGCGGTGGCGGCTCTCGATGTGCTCAGCCTGGAGGAGAATTTGCGCATCCTTGCGGTGCTGGAGGCGCTGGCGGGGCGGCTGGCGGCGGAGCGGATCACCGCCGCTGACCCGGACGAGATCGAAGCCCCCCACCGGGAGGTGCGCGCGGCCGCTGGCGACGAGGCGAGAGGCACCACCGGCAACCGGGCTTTTCACTTCCGCATCTGTGCCTGCGCTGGCTCCCCCACCCTGCTGTCGATCATGCGCCTCCTGTGGGCATCGTTCCCCGGAGGGCCTCAGTACGGCCGGCCCCACGCTGAGTCGGTGGCGCAGCACGCCCGTCTGATCCGGGCGCTTCGCCGGGGGGATGCTGCGGCGGTCACCTAGGTCATCGAGGCCCATGCCCGCGGCAGCGCCGGCTACGTGCGGAGTCAGCTCTGGCGGGCCGAGGAGGTCGGGGTCTCCTCCCGGCGCCACCCACCGCGCGGTCGCGCCTGACCCCACCCGCTCCCGCCCGCGGATCGGCCCGGCCACCCTGAGGTTGACAGCGCGGGGGCGGTTCCGCCTACGCTCCGGTTCCGGGAGCCAGGGGGGGAAGATCGTGGCGGAGGGGGGCGCGCGAGCGGACGAGCTTGTGGCATGTCTGGCGCCCCTCACGGGGCCGGAGATCGAGGCCGCGGTGGCGGCGGCGCGAGCGGCCGGTCTGCTGCCGCCGACGTCCAGGGTGATCTCCGTATCGCTGGCTGAGCCATCCCGGGCGGCGCTCCGGGTGGCCGCGGATCGCCCGGCCCCGCCCCGGTGGGCGGAGGTGCTGGCAGTCGACCCGGTCCGCCACCTGCCGCTCGAGGTGGTGGTGGACGTGGCCGGAGCGCAGGTGGTGCGGCACCGTGAGATCCCCCAGGCCCACGCTCCGGTGACGCTGTCCGAGTATCGAGACTGCCAGAGACTGGTCCGAGCGGACCCCGGGTTCCGAGCCGGACTCCTGCGTCGCGGGGTCGCGGACCCCGCCCAGGTGCTGGTCGAGCCATGGGGGATCGGCGACTTTGAGCAGAGTGCCGAGGACCCCAGGCGCCTGGTCTGGACGCTGAGCTTCTGGCGCGCCGAGCCCTTGGACAACCCCTACGCCAAGCCGCTGACAGGTCTGTACTGCCTGGTCGACCTGGACGCCATGGCGGTGCTGCGCGTCGACGACCTGGGGGCGCGGGCCCTGCCGCCAGGGCGGGGCACGTACGCCGCCGACCAGCTGGGAGCGCTGCGCACCGACCTGCGTCCCCTCGAGATCCGCCAGCCCGAGGGCGTCAGCTTCGGGCTCGACGGCTGGGCGATCACCTGGCAGCGCTGGAGCTTCGCGGTCGGATTCAACGCCCGCGAGGGGATGGTGCTGCACCAGGTCAACTACCGCGATCAGGGCCGGGTCCGCCCCATCCTCCAACGTGCCGCGGTCAGTGAGATCGTCATCCCCTACGCTGACCCTGGTCGCTACGAGGGCTGGCGCAACGCGTTCGACATCGGCGAGTACGGCATCGGCATCATGACCAACTCGCTGCGGCTGGGGTGCGACTGCCTGGGCGAGATCCGCTACCTCGACGCCACCCTGGCGGACAGCGACGGACGTCCGTACCGCATCCCCAACGCGATCTGTCTGCACGAGGAGGACCAGGGCCTGCTCTGGAAGCACGTCGACGGCGAGCTCGGCACCACCGAAGTCCGGCGCCGGCGCCGCCTGGTGGTGTCCTTCGTGATCACCGCGGGCAACTACGAGTACGCGTTCTACTGGAGCTTCCACCAGGACGGCACGATCGAATGCGAGGTGCGGCTGACCGGAGTCGTGCTCACCTCGGCCTGGAGCGGAGCCGACGACCCGCCGCATGGCACCGTGGTGGCGCCCGGGACCCTGGCGGCCCACCACCAGCACTTCTTCTGCTTCCGACTCGACCCCACCGTGGACGGACCACGCAATCGCGTCGAGGAGGTCGAGACCGTCGCCGTACCGCCGGGTCCCACCAACCCGTATGGCAACGCCTTCGCCCCGCGCCGCCGCCTGCTCGCCACCGAGCTGGCGGCGCGCCGCCTCTGCGACCCGCTCCACGGGCGCCACTGGGTGGTGTCCAACCCCCACCGTCGCAATGCGCTCGGTCGGCCGGTGGGCTATCGCCTGGTCCCCCAGGACAATGTGGTTGCCTTCGCCGACCCCCAGTCCTCGGTCCGCCGCCGGGCCGGCTTCCTCGATCATCACCTGTGGGTGACCGCCTACGACCCCGATCAGCGGCACCCCGCCGGCGAGTTTCCCGCCCAGAGCATCGGCGGGGACGGGCTGCCGCGGTGGGCGCGGGCCGACCGGGACCTCGACGACGCCGAGCTGGTGATGTGGTACGTGGTCGGCAGCCATCACATCCCGCGTCCCGAGGACTGGCCGGTGATGCCGGCCACGCGCGCCGGATTCCGCCTCGAGCCGGTGGGATTCTTCGACGCCAACCCCGCCCTCGACGTGGCTCCCTCCCCCGATTGCGAGTCCAGACGATGAGGGGGCGATCCATCCCCGGGGCTTGACCCTGCGGACGGCGGAGCGCTACGATCCGGGCCCGCGAGGCGGCGAGGCGGCGGCGCCATCCCGCCGCGATCCGCCCCGCCGGGACGGGGGGAGACGCTGATGCGGCGAACTCAGATCCGCCACCTGCGCTGGGCTCCGCTGCTTGCGGTCACCCTGATGGGGCTGGCCGCCCTCGCCCCCCAGGCCTGGTCGCGCTCGCTCCCGAGGGCTGCCCGCGGCAGCACCGTGCGGCTGGCGCTGCCGGTGGGCGCTACCCCGGTGTACATCTTCCCGCTCACGCCTCCCGCCGACTTTAATGGGGCCGACGAGTTCTACTTGCAGTACCAGATGTGGGAGCCGCTCTACTGGTTCGGCAACGCGGGCAAGCCGCTGGTCAACTATCGGCTGAGCCTGGCGTACCCGCCCGAGTACTCCAACGCCGGGCGCACCATCACGATCCGTCTCAAGCACTGGCGGTGGTCGGACGGACGCCCGGTGACCACCCGGGACGTCCGCTTCTGGCTCGATCTGGTGCTGCGGGAGAAGGCGAACTGGGGCGCCTACGCTCCCGGTGACTTCCTCGACCACATCGTGAGCGTGCACTACCCAAGTGCGACCGTCTTCAGCATCACCTTGACCAGGGCCTACAGCCACGGCTGGCTGCTCTACAACGAGTTGAGCCAGCTGATCCCGATCCCCCAGCACGCCTGGGACCGCACCTCCGCCTCGGGCCCGATCGGCAATTCCGACGAAACGCCCGCCGGGGCTGCCGCCGTCTACACCTTCCTCAACTCCCAGTCCAAGGACCTCGCCGGCTGGGACACCAACCCGCTCTGGCAGGTCGTCGACGGCCCCTACCGGCTCCAGCGGGGAAGCGGTTTCGCCCCGGCAACCGGGTACACCGTGCTGGTCGCCAACCGCAGCTACTCCGGTCCCGCCCGCTTCGCGGTCACCCGGGTCGATGAGGTGCCTTTCACCAGCGATCAGGCTGAGTTCGATGCCCTGCGGGCGGGCGAGCTCGACTACGGCTACCTGCCGGTCGCCGACCTTCCCCAGCGCGGCTACCTGGCGGGCCACGGATTCCGCTTCGATCCCTGGGTCCAGTACGGGATGAGCTTCATTGGGCTCAACTTCACCAATACCAAGGTGGCGCCGATCTTCGACCAGCTCTATGTCCGCCAGGCCTTGCAGCGGCTGATCGACCAGCCCGCTTGGATCCGGGCGATCCTCAAGGGGTACGGGTGGCCCACCTACGGGCCGATCCCGGTCAGGCCCGCCAACCCGTTCTCGGACTCGAAGGCGCTGCACAACCCCTATCCCTACAGCGTGGCGGCGGCGCGCGCCCTGTTGAGTTCGCACGGGTGGACGATCCATCGCAATGGCACCGACACCTGCCAGCATCCCGGCACCGGAGCGCACCAGTGCGGGGCCGGGATCGCCGGCAATGAGCCCCTGCAGTTCTCGCTCCAGTACGTGTCGGGGGAGCCCGAGCAGGCCCAGATGATGGAGTCGCTCCGGTCCAGCGCCGCGGAGGCGGGGATTGACCTGGTCGCGACCCAGGCCTCCATCAACACGGTCTTCGGCGACTACCTGCCCTGCGACCACGCCACCGGCAGCGGCTGTCAGTGGGACATGATCAACTTCAACACTGGGATGAGCACGCTCTTCTATCCCGACTACTACCCGACCGGCGACGAGAACTTCGCCACCGGAGCCGGCTTCAACGGCGGCGGCTACAGCAACCTCACCGCCGACCGCCTGATCGCCGCCACCGAGGACGTCAGCGGCGCCGGTCCCCTCGATGCCTACCAGAACTACCTGGAGCAGCAGCTCCCGGTGCTCTGGCTGCCGGGAGCGGCGGTGCAGTTCTCCGAGATCAGCATCCGTCTCCACGGCGTCACCCCGCAGGACGCCTTCGGCAACATCTACCCCCAGTTCTGGTCGCTGAGCGGCTAGCCGTCGCCCCCCCGGGGGGTCAGCCGGGGCGGACCACCTGACGGGGGCGGAGCTCGGCGGTGGTCTGGCCGGCCCGCCAGACCACGTAGGCGCTCTCGTCACCGGTGGTCACCGCCGCGGGCTCGCCGCGGGCGTCGATCGCGACGATGTTCATGTCGGAGAGCAGCGGCGTACCCAGGCTGGCCAGGTCTTCCAGCGCTGTCCGGCACGCTTCCGCGACGTCCACGCCGGCGCGCATCGCCGCCACCACCATCGCCGCCGTGCTGGCCCGGATCGCGAGCTCGCCATAGCCGGTGCAGGCGGCCGCGCCGTAGCGATCGTCGGCGTAGTTGCCGGCCCCGATAATGGGCGAGTCCCCCAGCCGGCCGGGGTGCTTCCAGGCCCAGCCGCTGGTGCTGACCGCGGAGGCGATGTGCCCATCACGGTCGCGGGCGATCACGTTGACCGTTCCCCCAACGTGCTCGGGGTCGGTCGAGAGGGAGCGGACCAGGGCGGCGAGCAGCTCGCCCTCATCCCGGGAGGGGGTCCGGCCGTCAAGGCCTTCGGCCCAGGCGCGGCGGGCGGGCTCGGTGAGAAGGTCCTCGGGCACCATGCCGATCGAGCGGGCGAACCGGCCCGCGCCCTCGCCCACCAGCAGCACGTGGGGCAGCCGCTCCAGCACCTGGCGGGCGACCGTGATCGGGTGACGGAAACCGACTAGGGCACCGACCGCGCCGACCGCGCGACGGGCGCCGTCCATGATCGAGGCGTCGAGCTCGACCACCCCGTCGTAGTTGGGGTATCCGCCGTACCCCACGGTGTGGTCATCGGGGTCGTCCTCGACCGCGCGGACCGCGGCTTCGACCGCGTCCAGCGCGCGGCCGCCGGTCTCGAGCACGGCCCGAGCCGCGTCCATCCCGATCGCGGCGTTGGCGCTCCCGACCACGATCACTGGTCACCCTCCGCTGGCCCACGGGCGCGGGCCGTTACCGCACCCCTCCCCGATGGTAGCGGCGCGGATCCCCGGTTGACGTCGACGCGATCACCATGTCACGCTGGGCCGCGAGCGGGCGCGAGGAGGCGAGATGGCGGCGAAGGTCGAGATCATCGGCGATCGGCTGCACGTGTCGATCGAGGGGATCGACCGCGTGCTCGCCCTGCGCGTCCACCTCGACCTTGCCCTGAGTCATGTGCGCGGAGTCCGGGCCGACCCCGAGGCCGCGCGAGGATTCTCGGCGGGCATCAAGGGGGCCGGGGCGCGGATCCCCGGGGTGGTGACCGCCGGCTCGTTCTACTCTCCCGGGCAGGGGGGCTGGACCTTCTACGACGTGCACGACCCCGCCCGGGCGATCGTGGTGGAGCTCACCCACGAGCACTACCGGGCCCTGGTCCTGGAGGTCGACGACCCGCCCGGCACGGTGGCCACCCTCATCGCCGCCATGGGTGCGACCGACGGCGGCGGATCCGGTCCGGGCTGACCGGCCCCGGCGGAGGTCGGACACGCAGACGCTGATCGTCACGCTGCGGGTGCGCCCGGGCACGCGCGATGCCTTCCTCGCTGCCATCCATGCCCACGCGATGGCATCGCGGTGGCACGAGCCGGGCTGCCTGCGATTCGATGTCGTGGCCTGCGCCGATGACCCCGACCGGTTCGTCCTCTACGAGTGCTACCGCGATGGCGCCGCCCTCGCGGCTCACCGGCAGTCACCCCATTACCGCCGCTGGCGCCAGGCCGCCGAGGGTGTGCTGGATCCCGCCGGCGGCCAGCTGATCCAGGCGGGCACCGTGCTCGACCCGCCCACCGATCCCACCGATCCCATCGCCCCGGCCCCGCCTGTCGATCCCGGCACGCCGCTGATCATCCGCCGCGCCGCGCTCCACGCCCTAGACCGCGGCGGCGGGGTCCACACCCTGCCCTACCTGGGTCGGTGGAACTCCCTGGCCGCCACCCTCACGACCGGCGAGACCGTCTTCGTGCCCGGCAGCGGGCTGCCGCTCCACCACCACAACGTTCCCGAACAGGTCCTGATCCTGGAGGGTGACGCGGCGGCCGAGCTGGAGGGGCGGTGGACCGCCCTCGGAGTCGGCGATGCGGTCTGGACGCCGGCCGGGGTGGCGCACCGGTTCGTCAACCGCAGCCCGCGCACGCTGAGGATCCACTGGGTCTATGCCGGGGCCCGGGTCACCCGCACCCTCATCGCCGCGGGCCTGACGGTCGACCACCTCTCCCACCGGGACCGGCTCGGGGGACCGGCCGGTGCGCCGCCCGGGGCCGGCGACGACGCCGACCCGATCAAATCCCCTTGACGCCCGGGGTGGTGCCCGCCCGGAAGCGGTTGGGCTCCAGACTCCGGCGCAGGCACTCGCCGAAGGCTCGGGTGATCGCCTCCCAGACGTGGTGGGGGTCGCGTCCGCTGTGCAGATGCACGTGGAGGCTGGCACCGGCCCCCTCGGCGAAGCCGCCGTAGAAGTTCTCCATGTCGCTGGCGGCCATGTCCTCGACCCGCTCCGGCAGACGCTCGGAGAGCCCCGTCAGCGCGAACCGGGTCATGTCCTCGAAGCTGATCGCGACCTCCGCCCGGGCCTCGTCAATGACGCCGACCGAGCTGCCGCCACCCTCGGCCCCCTCACCCAGGTGCTCGCGCAGCAGGCCACGGAAGGCCACCCCCAAGGTGGTCCCGACATCCTCGGCGAGGACGTGGTCGAGCGGGTAGCCCTCGAGCACGGCCGAGACCTGGAGGTTGAAGCCCGCGCGCCAGGCGACCGTCTCCAGCATGTGATTGAGGAACACCCGCGGCGTCTGGATGCCTTGGCGCAAGCTGGGGTCGCGCTCGCCCCGCCGGATCCCCACCACCACGTGGGACTCCTGGGTCCGGCGGGCGACGACCGCGGTGTCGGCGTCGCGCCGGATCCACTCCACCCCGAGGCCGCCCGGGGAGCGCTCCGCCGAGCCCGGTCGGGCCGCCACCGAGCGGGCGTGCGCGGGGAATCCCTCCGACTCCGCCAGGCGGACCACATCCGGGCCGACCGCCGCCAGCCCCGCGGGCGTCAGCTCCACCACCGAGGCGGTGCGCAGGAAGTCGCGCACTCCAAGAGCCGACATGCTGCGGGCGAAGCCCGCGGTGGGCAGGACCGCGTTGGGACCGGCGAGGTAGTTGCAGGCCGACACCGGGGTGCTGGGGCCGATGATGATCTCGCCGGCGTACAGGACGCCCGGGAGCACGTCGTAGGGGCGGGCCAGATCCAGCACCAGGTGCTCGGTGGCGAGCTGATTGATAACCTGGAGCGCCTCCGCCTCGGAGGTAACCAGCAGGGCGCCCCCGCGCTCCTCCAGCACCGTGCGAACCCAGCCGCGCCGCGGCTCCGGCAGCTGCGCGGCCACCCGCTCCGCGGCGGCTCCCACGCGCTCGGCCACGGAGGAGTCCCGCGTCACCAGGAAGCTCACAGAATCGGGGCCGTGTTCAGCTTCGTTGCAGAGGTCGAGGGCGACCACCTCCGGGTCCACCGAGTCGTCGGCATACACGATCGCCTCGCTCGGGCCGGACTGCAGGCCGATGTCGACCACCCCCGCGAGCAGCTGCTTGGTGCAGGCGACGTAGGCGCTGCCGGGGCCGAGCAGCTTGGCGACCGGCTCCACGCTCTCGGTGCCGAGCGCCAGGGCCGCGATCGCGGGGGCTCCCCCCATGCGGTAGACGGTGTCGATCCCGAGGCGATGGGCCAGGTAGAGGGTGGCAGGATCGAGCCGCCCGGAGGCGTCGGGGGGGCTGGCCACCGCGATCCGCTTCACCCCGGCGACCCGCGCCGGGACCCCGAGCATGACCAGAACCGAGCCGAAGGACCCTTTGCCGCGGGGGATGTAGCAGCCGACGGACTCGATCGGCACGGTCTGCTCCCCGGCGCGCATCCCGTCCGGGAAGGCCTCCAACCAGAGCCGCGGCGGCAGCTGCCGGCGGTGGAAGCGCTCGACTCTCTCGATCGCGTGGTCGAAGGACAGGCGCAGCTCGGGTGCCAAGTGGGCGGCGGCTCCGGCCAGCTCCTCCGCCCCCACCCGCAGGCCGAGGGTGGTGAGGTCGGCCCCGTCGAACTCGCGCTCGAACCCGAGCACCGCCACGTCGCCCTGCTCCGCGACGGCGTCGACGACGCGACGGCAGGTGGCCCGGATCTCGTCGGGGATCTCGGCGCTCCGCCGGGCCAGACGGCGGCGGTCGGAGGGCGACAGGTCGGACCAGCGCGTGATCTTCAGGGGTGTGGCTCCGTGGGGCGCCCGACAGACCTCGACGACGCACGGCCATGGTAGGGAGGTGGCGCCGGCTCCCGTGGGTAGTGCCTCGCGGAGCACTCCCGCCCGGGCTCGCCGCACCCCGGCTGTCCGCTCGGCCAACCCGGCGGCGGGGGGGCCTATGGGGGTCGAACCGAGCCACCCCGGACGCGATCCCGAGGGGCGCGCGAGCGACGCCACGTCGGGGTCGGGCCTCCCGCGGCTGAGACCGCCTCCACCGGCGCGCGAGCGGTCTCGCGACCGCATCCCCCGGGGCCGGCTCCCCCCCTATGCCAGGGTGTCGCCCAGCGCGGCCTCGGCCGCCGCCACCGCCGACCCGTCGTGGACCAGAGCCTCCACCGCCCGCAGCTGCGGGGCGACGAAGCGATCCGGGCCCACCCCGCCGCCGGCGCGACGCACCCGCTCGGCCACCTGCCCGGTGGCCTGGGCCGGCCGCAGCGGCTGGCGCAGCTCCAGCCCGCGCGCCGAGGCGAGCAGCTCGACCGCGAGGATTCGCTCCAGATTGGTCACCACCCGACGCAGCTTGCGGGCGGCCGCCCAGCCCATCGAGACATGGTCCTCCTGCATGCCCGAGGTGGGCACCGAGTCCACGCTCGCCGGCTGGGCCAGGCGGCGGTTCTCCGCCACCAGCGCGGCTGCGGTGTACTGGGCCAGCATCAAGCCGGAATTGACTCCGGCGTCGGGGGCCAGGAAGGGCGGCAGGCCGTGGGAGCGGGCGGGGTCGAGCAGGCGGTCGATTCGTCGCTCCGCGATCGCCCCCGCCTCGGCCAGCGCGATCGCAAGGAAGTCGCAGGCGAACGCCAGCGGCTCGCCGTGGAAGTTGCCCGTGGACTCCACTCGTCCGTCGGGCAGAACCACGGGGTTGTCCACCGCCGCCGCCAGCTCGCGCTCGGCCACCTGCTGAGCGAAGGCGAGGGTGTCGCGGGCCGCTCCCAGCACCTGCGGCGTGCAGCGGAGCGAGTACGAGTCCTGGACGGCGTGGTCGCTGGCGCGATGGGCCGCGACGATCGGCGAGCCGCGGAGGAGGCGGCGCAGATTGGACGCGCTGTCCGCCTGGCCGGGATGGGGGCGGATCCGCTGGAGGTCGTCGGCGAAGGGGCGGTCGGTGCCCAGCAGCGCCTCCACGCTGCAGGCGGCGCTGACGTCGGCGGTGCGCAGCAGCCGCTCGGCATCGAGGGTCGCCAGCACCAGCATCCCCAGCATCCCGTCGGTGCCGTTGATCAGGGCGAGCCCCTCTTTGACCGCCAGCCTCAGGGGCGCGATCCCGGCGGCCTCGAGCGCGGCGGCGGCGGGAGCGGGAGCGCCGGCCGGATCCAGCACCTCGCCCTCGCCCATCAGCGCCAGGGCGATGTGGGCGAGCGGCGCGAGGTCGCCACTCGCTCCCAGCGAGCCGTGCTCGGGCACGAACGGAGTCACGCCCTGGTTGAGCGCCTGGCAGAGCGTCTCCACCAGCTCGGGCCGCACCCCCGACAGTCCCATCGCCAGCGTCCGCGCCCGCAGGAGCATGGTCGCGCGCACCACCTCGCGGGCGACCGGCCGTCCCAGCCCGGCGGCGTGGGAGCGGATCAGCGCGTGCTGGAGGTCGACCTGGCGCGCGCCCTCGACCCGGGTCGAGGCGAGCGCGCCGAATCCGGTGGAGATCCCGTAGACGGGCTCCGATGACCGTCCGGCGGCCTCCACCGCCCGGCGTCCGCGCAAGAGCAGCCTGTGGGCCGCCGGCGCGAGCTCGACCCGGGCATCCAGGCGGGCCACGCGCTGGACCTCGTCCGGGGTCAGCGGGCCGCCGGCGAGGATCACCGAGCGCAGCTCAGACATGGGACTCTCCATCATGCGGGCATCCCGGTGCGGGCATCCCGCCGGTCACGCCGGTCGGGGGGTGTTGGATGGAGCCTGGCCGCCCAGCCGCGCCGTGATGCGGCCGGCGGCGGCCGCCACCACCGGACCGGCGGTGGCCCACGCGGGTTCGTCGGCGAGCAGGAAGCTGACCCCGATCGCGGCACAGCACACCCCGGCGGCGTCGAACACCGGGGCCGCCACCGAGCCCACCCCGACCGCGGTCGCACCCCGGTCGGAGGCGGTCCCCACGGTGCGGACGCGCTCCAGCTCCTGGTCCAGCTGGCGGCGGCGACGGCCGTGCAGCCCCAGCCGCTCGACCGCGTCGGGCAGGTGAGCGAGCTGGACGCGGCCCATGGCGGTGCCACCGGCGGCGAGCCGCGCCCCCAGCGAGGAGGCGAGGTGCGGCCCCGTCCGGCGAGGGTCCTCCTTGGCCACGGTGACGGTGTCGACACCGTTGAGGACGGTGACGTGGGCGGTGACCCCGAGCGCGTCCCGCAGCCCCGCCAGCTCCGAGCGGGCAGCCTGAACGACATCGGTTCGCGCGAGATAGGCGACACCGACCTCGAAGGCGCGCAGCCCGACGACGTAGCCGCCGCGGGCGTCCCCCTCGACGAAACCAGCGGCCGCCAGCGCCCGGAGCAGGCTGTGGGCGCTGCTCTTCGGCAGCGACAGCTCGCGCGCGAGCTGTCCCAGGCGCAGCGGATCTTGGTGCCCGGCGATCGTCGCCAGCATCTCCAGCGCCCGCCGAACCGAGTGGTTGCCCTCACCTGGGGGCGCGAACTCCCCCTCCACCGACTCCCCGCCCGAGTCGTGCGCCTCGGCCGGCACCGCCGGCCGGGACGCCGTCGGGTTGGGCGGGGGGCGGTTCGTCAGGCGCCCCGGCGCAGCCACTCGTCCAGGTGCGGCGCCTCGGCCCCGATGGTGGTGTCGTCGCCGTGGCCGGTCCGCACCGAGGTGACGGGAGGGAGGGTGAGGAGTCGGGTGGTGATCGAGTGGATGATCGTCGGGAAGTCGGAGTGAGAGCGCCCGGTGGCGCCCGGCCCGCCCTGGAACAGCGTGTCGCCGCTGAACACCACAGCTCCCTGCGGCCAGTGCAGGCAGACGGATCCCGGGGTGTGACCCGGGGTGTGGAGCACGGTGAGCCGGGTGCCGCCGACCTCCAGGGCGTCGCCGTCGGCCAGCCAGCGGTCGGGCGGAGCGTCGGGATGAACCTCATCCCAGAGCATCCGATCGGCCGGGTGGAGCGCCACCGGCGCGCCCACCCGGTGTGACAGCAGCCGCGCCGCGTTGACGTGGTCGTTGTGGCCGTGGGTGCAGACGATGGCGACCACGCGCCGGCCCCCCACCGCCTCCAGGATCGGCTCGATGCGGTGGGGGGTGTCGATCACCAGTACCGAGTGCGCGTCCCCGATCACCCAGACATTGTTCTCGACGGCGATGACGTCGCCATCGAGCGTGAATGTGCCGCTGGTGCGGGCCCGCACCACGGTCGTGTTCACGCGCGGCTCACAGGACCACCACCGACCGGAGCACCTCGCCGCGCTCCATCTTGGCGAAGGCGGTCTCGACGTCCTCCAGGCCGATGGTCTCGCTGACGAAGCCGTCGAGGTCGAGCTTGCCCCGCTGGTACAGGTCGATCAGGATCGGAAAGTCACGACTCGGCAGGCAGTCCCCGTACCAGGACGACTTGAGCGCCCCGCCCCGACCGAAGATCTCCAGCAGCGGCAGCTCCACGAGGGCGGTCGGGTTGGGGACACCGACGAGCACGACCGTGCCGGCGTGATCCCGGGCGAAGAAGGCCTGCCGGTAGCTGGCGGGGGTTCCCACTGCCTCGATCACCACATCGGCGCCGACGCCGTCGGTGAGCTGACGGATCGCCTCCACCGGATCGGCGTGACTGGCATCGACGGTGTCGGTGGCGCCGAAGCGGCGGGCCCACTCCAGCTTGCGGGCGTCGATGTCGACCGCGATCACCCGGCGCGCCCCGGCCAGCGACGCTCCCGCGATCGCGGCGTCGCCGACGCCGCCGCAGCCGAAGACCGCCACCGTGTCGCCGCGGGTGACCCCCCCGGTGGTGACCGCCGCGCCGAAGCCGGCCATCACGCCGCACCCGATCAGCCCGGCGGCCTCCGGCCGGGCCGACGGGTCCACCTTCACCGCCTGACCGGCGGCGACCAGGGTGAGCTCGGCGAAGGCGCCGATCCCGAGGGCCGCCGACAGCGGGGTGCCGTCGGCGAGGGTCATCCGCTGGCGGGCGTTGCGGCTCGCGAAGCAGTACCAGGGGCGGCCCCGCCGGCAGGAGCGGCAGCTGCCGCAGGGGTCGCGCCACGCAATCACCACCGCGTCGCCGGCCGCCAGCCCCTCCACCCCCGCTCCCACCCGCTCCACGGTCCCGGCGGCCTCGTGCCCGAGCAGGAACGGGAAGTCGTCGTTGATGGCGCCCTCGCGATAGTGGAGGTCGGTGTGGCAGACGCCGCAGGCCCGTACCCGTACCAGAGCCTCGCCCGGGCCCGGGTCCGGCACCATGACCCGCTCCACGGTCACCGGCGCGCCCTTGCTGCGCGCCACGACCCCGCGCACCTCATGTGCCATCACGCTCCCCCGCACTCACGGACCGGTCCGCCCGAACGACGCGCCGGATTATAGGGAGGGACCTCGGGGCTGGGCGGGGGAACCCGGGGGGAGCGGCGCGGTCACCCGGTCGGGGGCCGGGTCAGACCACGACGAAGGGGACGACCTGTTCCGCCGCGGTCAGCGATCCGTGGTGCCCCACCAGTCGGGCCAGCGGACCATCCACGGTCCGCTGCACGATGCCGACCGGTCCGTAGGCGGCCGCCACCACGTCGCCGATGCGGGGCCGGACCCGGTCCAGTGTCAGGGGACCGAACCATCCCTGCTCGATCGCCTCCTCCCGTTCCACCACCCACATGGCGTGGCCGAGGCGGTCACGCCAGGTCGCGAGCACGTCGGCCGTCGCCCCCGGGGCCACATGCACGTGGCGCGCCCGCGGCTCGCCCGCGAGCAGGCGCACCCCCTCGCGCAGGGCGGGCTCGTCGTCGAGGTCAACCTTCCCCTCCTCGGCGAGGTCGACCATCCCGTGATCGCCGGTCACGACCAGACGGCAGTCCGAGGGCAGGCGCTCGGCGAGCGCCTCCACCGCCTTGTCCACCAGGCTGAGGTGAAGGTGCCAGGCGTCGGAGGCGACCCCGCGCACGTGTCCCACGCCGTCCAGCTCGGGGTGGTAGGCGTAGACCAGCTGGGGGCCGGGTGCGGCCACCGCGCGCGCCGCCTCCATCACGACGTCGGCGAGTCCATGGGCCGCCACCCAGCGACCCCCGCGGAAGACGGCGCGCGTGAGCCCGGAGTGGGCGAGCCGCCCGGTGCCGATCAGGCTGACCGCGACGCCCGCCCGGTGGGCCCGCTCGAAGGCGGTGGGCTCCGGCTGCAGCGCCTCGGGCGGGACCAGGTCGAGCAGGCCCACGGTGGGCCCGTGCCCGTACAGCTCCCAGCGCAGGACGTTGAGCGCGCGCGCGTGGCCGGGCAGGTGCACGGTGTAGCCGGGAAGGCCGTGCTCGCCCGGCGGCATCCCGGTGCCGATCGACCCGAGGCTCGCCGCGGTGGTCGACGGGAAGCCACAGGTGAGCGGCTCGCGACGGTGCTCGGCGAGGAACGGGGCGAGCTCGGCGTGCTGATCGAGGAGGTCGGCTCCCAGCCCGTCCACCACCAGCAGGATCACCCGGCGCGCCGGCTCTAGCGGGATCGGGCCGTGGATCCCCCGCGTGCCCAGCGCGCCCAGCAGCGACGGCACCAGGTCGGCCAGCGACCGCGTGCCGTAGCGGGGTACCAGCGGCACCGGGGCCGGTGGCGCCGTGCTCGCCCATCCGGCCGCGCCTCCCGGGCGACGGTGGCCTGTGTCCACGTGCTCCTCCCGACCCGCCCCGCGGTGACCCTAGCACGGTCGGCGGTCGCCCATCGGGGCGCGACCGGAATGCCCGCAGCGGGCGAGTGCCTCCTCGGCCGCCCGGCGCTCGTCCCAGGGCCGTGAGCCCCGTCCCTCGAGGATGCTGGCCTCATGGCCCTTGCCCGCCAGCAGGACCGTGTCCCCAGGGCGCGCGCGCCGGATCGCGAAGTCGATCGCCTCGGCCCGGTCGACCAGGGCGTGGACCGTCGCCCCCGAGTCTCCGCCCGCGGCCAGCGCTCCCGCCACGATCGCCGCCACGATGGCGTCCGGGTCCTCCTCGCGGGGGTCCTCGCTGGTCACGACGACCTGGTCCGCGAGGCCGCTGGCGATCTCGCCCATCGTCGCCCGCTTGTCGAGGTCGCGCTCGCCCGCGCTCCCGAAGACCACCCACAGGCGCCCGGGGGTCGCCGGGCGCAGGGTCCCCAGGACCTTGGCCAACGATGCCGGGGTGTGGGCGTAGTCCACGATCACCGCGAACGGTTGGCCCCGATCCACCCGCTCCATCCGCCCGCTGACGCCAGCGCAGCCCTCGAGCCCCTCGACCAGTCGGCCCAGCGGCAGGCCGAGCAGGAGCCCGGCGCCGAGCGCGGCCAGAGCGTTGTCCACGTTCCAGCGACCGGCGAGCCTCAGCGACACCGCGCTCCGGCCCAGCGGGGTCTCCGCCACAAAGCGCGTCCCTTCGGGGCTGGCCTCGATCGCCACGGCCCGGAGGTCGGCCCCGGGCGCGCCGGCGGCGCTGTAGCTGAGACGGCGCGGGACCGACATCGTCGCGAGCGGTGCGTAGGCACGCTCGTCGTCGCGATTCAGGACCGCGAACCCGTCGACCGAGGCCGCGGCCTGCTCCAGCAGTCGGGCCTTGGCGGCGAGATACGCCTCCCAGCTCCCGTGGAAGTCGAGGTGGTCGTGGGTGACCGCGGTGAACACCGCTCCCTGGAAGTGGACCGCGTCGACCCGGTGGAGCCGGAGAGCGTGCGACGTCGCCTCCAGCGCCACCTCGGTGCAGCCGGCCTCGACCAGACGGTGAAGACGCTCTTGGACCTCGGGCGCCTCGAGCGTCGTCTGCCGGGTGAGGTTGGCCTCGACCGCGGTCCCGCAGCGGAAATCGACGGTCGTGAGCGCGCCCGCCCGTCGCCCCGCCCCGCCCAGGGCGGCGTGGAGCAGGGTGCAGGTGGTGGTCTTGCCGTCGGTTCCGGTCACGCCGACAACCCGGCAGCGGCCGGAGGGGTCACCCCACAGGCGGGCGGCGAGGCGGCCCAGCGCGGCGGGGCCGTCGTCCGCGAGCAGACACCGCTCGGTGGGGATCCCCGGTGGGGCGTGCTCCACCACCGCGGCCACCGCGCCGGCGGCGAGCGCCGCCGCGACGTGATCGTGGCCGTCGGCGTGCTGTCCCCGAACCGCGACGAAGAGGCTGCCCGGGCCGGCACGGCGGGAGTCCTGGGTGACCGCGAGCACCTCCGCCGCGGCCACGGTGGGAGGAGGGGGTCGCAGGCCGGCCGCTCGAACCAGGTCGTCCAGCCGCACCCGTCGAGGGTACCCGGGAGTCCCGCCACCTATCATCGCGTCGAGTGCGGCCGGGCCCCCGCTCGGCCGGCACGGCGGGCGCCGACAGGGAGTCTTGTGGCCACCATCGATCTCACCCCGGCCGTGCTCGAGCTCCGCGGCGCGCTGCGGCGGCGGGTGGTGCAGCGGCCCCGAGGATTCCGGCTCGGGATCGTGGTCGAGGCGGACAACCCTGCAGGAGCCTCCTTCGCCCGCTCGCTCGAGCGCGAGGCGGCCGAGGCCGGGGTCGATGTCGAGCGGGTCCAGACCCCACGCCACCAGCCCGAACGGACCCTGCTGGCGCTGGACCGGCTGGTGGTGGACCCCCGGATCGACGGGATCGTGATCATGCAGCCCGTCCTCGACCTCCCTCCCGCGGTGATCGCCGCCCACCTCCCGGCCAGCAAGGACGTTGAGGCGGTGACCCCCAACGCCCGGGCGCTGGCGGCCGACGGGCTCCACCGCAGCACCCCGGTGGCCGAGGCCTGCCTGGTCGCGCTGGAGCACCTGGAGATCGATCCAACCCGCGCGCGCATCCTGGTGGTGGGGCACGGACCCTCGGGCGGGCGTCCCATCGCCCAGCGCCTGCTGGCGGCCGGGGCCCAGGTGTCGATCGTCCAACGCGACATCGGGGAGGTGGTCCCGCTCCCCCCGTACGACGTCCTGATCTCGGCGGTGGGGGCGGCCGGGGTGATCCCCCCGGGAGCGGTCCTGCCTGGGACGACGGTCCTGGATGTGGGGACCTCCTTTGTCGCGGGGCGGCTGGTGGGCGACGTGGGTCCGGAGGCGGCGGCGCGGGCCGGGCGCGTGACGCCGGTGCCGGGGGGGATCGGGCGGCTGACCGCCGTCTGCGCGCTGGTGGCGCTCACCGAGCTCCACAGCCGCCGGCCCGGGCCGCTCGCGGCGTGGTCGCTGCTGGAGACGCTGGCGCGGATCGTCTCCCCTGCCGATCCCGCCGGAGGGGCGGCGCTGGCGGCTGTGACCGGAGCGCTCGCCGCCGCCCTCGACGGACTCTGCCGGATGCACGACGCGGCAGGGTCGATCGGAGACTCGGGTGCGCTCGCGGTTCGGCTGCTGCTCGCGGCCGATCGCGACCGGGACGCCCTCAGTGCCTACCGGGCGGCCCGCCGCCGCGCCGATGGCTCCGCCGACGGGGCCGGCCGGGAGCGGCTGGCACTGACCCGCCAGGCGGCGGAGCAGGCGCCGGGCGAGATCGGCCTCCTCCTCGACGAGCTGGTCGAGCGCCTGGAGAGGCTGGTCACCACGCCGGCTCTGGAGCTGGACCGCAGGCTTGGCCTGCGGTTGGCCCAGGCCGCTCGCGACGCCGTGCAGGAGGTCTCGAGCGGATCCCCGGCCCCCTCGGGCTGATCGCGCGCCCCGGGCGTACCCGGCGTCACCAGACCAGCAAGTCTGGCCCACACGTTGACGAGATGGCCAGAAATCCCGTAGGGTTGGCCCACGACGCCGCCGCGCAGACCGGATGCCTCAGCGTCGCCGACGGGCGGCAGGCTCCCCGCGCCGCGCCGTCTCCGCTGTCGGCCCCCAGGACCCGCGTGGGCGGGACTCCCGGATTCGATCACGAGCCGGTCGGACCTCCGCTGGGGCGGTCCGAGAGGCCGTCGCCCACCGGTGCGTCCGACCGGGGTAGCTCACGAGAGTCCATGCCGATGACCTTCCGCTCCCGCCTCGCCGATCCCGTCGAGTTGCGCCGGCTCCGAGAGGACCTGGAAGCCCGCGAGCCCGCCGCCATCTTGGACTTCGGGTACCGCTGCTTCTCCGCCCTCACGCTGGTGGCCAGCTTCCAGGCCGAGTCCTGCGCCCTCATCGACATGGCGGCGCGGATCGCTCCGGCCGAGCGCCTCCGCGTGGTCACCCTCGACACGGGGCGGCTGCCCGAGGAGACCCACGAGCTGATCGACCGCGTCCGCGACCGCTACGGGATCGCGGTCGAGGTGTGGCTGCCCGACGCCACCGAGGTGGCGTCCCTGGTGACCCGCGAGGGGGCCAACCTGTTCCGCCGGTCGGTCGAGCTCCGGCACACCTGCTGCGACGTGCGCAAACGGCAGCCGCTGCGGGGCGCCCTGGCCGGGGCCGACGCCTGGGTCACCGGGCTGCGCCGCGAGCAGTCTGCCTCACGCGCCGCCACCCCGGTGATCGAGCTCGACCCCGAGCACGGGGGCATCGTCAAGCTGGCTCCCCTGGTCCGCTGGACCGCCTCCGATGTGGAGGCCTACCTCGACCGCCACGACGTTCCCCGCCACGCGCTCTACGCGCGCGGCTACACCTCGATCGGCTGTGCGCCCTGCACCCGGGCGACCGGTCCGGGGGAGGACCCGCGCGCGGGACGCTGGTGGTGGGAGCGGGGCGAGCCCAAGGAGTGCGGCCTTCATCCGGCCCATCCGGCGATGGTCGCCGCCGCGGCCCGCACCAGCTCGGCGGCCTGATCGTGGCAACACGGGGCGTGGTCGTGTGGCTCACCGGCCTCTCGGGGGCGGGCAAGTCGACGCTGGCGCGACGGCTCGAGCAGGAGATCGCGCTCTGCGGTCGCCGCGCCGTGGTGCTGGACGGCGACGAGGTCCGCCAGCATCTCTCCCAGGGCCTGGGATTCTCCAAGGCAGACCGTGACACCAACATCCGGCGGATCGGGTGGGTGGCGGGGCTGGTCGCCGAGAGTGGCGGAATCGCCATCAGCGCGGCCATCTCCCCGTACTGCGAGACCCGGGACGAGGTCCGCGCCCGGGTGCCCCATTTCGTCGAGGTCTACGTGCGCTGCGCGCTCGACGAGCTGATCCGGCGTGATGTCAAAGGCCTCTACGAGAAGGCGCTGAGCGGCGAGATCGCTCACTTCACCGGCGTCAGTGACCCCTATGAGCCGCCCTCCGCCGCCGAGGTCACGGTCGACAGCGGATCGGAGACGGTGGAGGTATCGCTGGAGCGGATCCTCGCCACCCTGGAGCGGCTGGGGCACATTCGCCGTCCGTTCAACGCGGCCCGGACCCACGGCGACCCAGAGAGCCTGCGCGATCTGGCGGCCGGGCTGCCGACCCTCGCCATCGGTGCCAAGGCGACCACCGATGCGCACATGCTCGCCAGCGGGGCGCTGGCGCCGCTGGGCGGGTTCATGACCGCGGCCGAGCTGGCCGCGGTGGTCGCCGAGGGGAGGCTCCCCGGCGGGGAGCCGTTCACGATCCCGGTGACGCTGCGGGTGGACGCGGCGGGAGCGGCGATCGCGCGCCAGCACTCGCAGCTCACCCTCGCCGGACCGGACGGGGCCTTCGCGGTGCTCGACGTCGCCGAGGTGTTCCGCAACGACCGAGCTGAGGAGGCGCGTCAGGTCTTCGGCACTGAGGACGCCGCCCATCCCGGGGTGAGGGCCCTGCTGCAGGCGGGCGAGGAGATCGTCGCCGGCCCGGTCCGGGTCTTCGCGCCGGCCCGGGCGCGCTTCCCCGCCTTTGAGCTCTCGCCGTCGGAGGTCCGCGCCGCCGCCGCCGCACGCGGCTGGGCGACCATGGTCGGGTTCCAGACCCGCAACCCCGTCCACCGCGCCCACGAGTACCTGCAGAAGGTGGCCCTCGAGCTGGTCGACGGGCTCCTGCTCCACCCCTTGGTCGGCGACACCAAGGAGGACGACATCCCCGCTGACGTCAGGCTGCGCTGCTACCAGGCGCTGCTGGAGGGCTACTACCCGGCCGACCGGGTGCTGCTCGCCACCAATCCCGCCTGGATGCGCTATGCGGGGCCCCGCGAGGCCGTGTTCCACGCCATCATCCGGCGCAACTACGGTTGCACCCACTTCATCGTGGGCCGCGACCATGCCGGCGTCGGTAGCTACTACGACACCTACGCCGCTCACCGGATCTTTGACCAGTACGGCGCCGGCGAGCTGGGGATCGAGATCCTGCGATTCGAGCATGCCTTCTACTGCCGGCGCTGCGAGGGGATGGCCTCCACCAGGACGTGCCCCCACCCGGCCTCGGCACACGTCGCCCTCAGCGGCACCCGGGTCCGAGAGATGCTCACGGCGGGGGCGCTTCCCCCCGCCGAGTTCTCGCGACCGGAGGTGGCCGCGATCCTGGTCGAGGCGAGCCGGGAGCCGGCGGCCTGAGCCGTCGACCCCGGCCGCCGGCCCGCGAGGATGCCGTCCTCCACGTCACCACCGGCGTGGGGCCGGCTCCGAGGCGGGCCGCGGCGGCGAGCAGATAGTGGCCGGGGCGGCGCCGGGGCGCCCGGGTCGATCGCGGGGGGGCGTGGCCGCGCGGTCGCGCCGGATGAATCGGCCCGGGGCCGGGGACGGTCGGGATCGGCCGTGCCGCTACGCTGGGCGGATTCGGGCCGACCACGCCGGAGTTGGAGGCGACCCATGCCATCGGATTGTGTGTTCTGCCGGATCGTGAGCGGCGAGCTCCCCGCCGAGGTCGTCCATCGGGAGCAGGGCCTGGTCGCCATCCGCGACATCCATCCGGTGGCGGACACACACGTGCTGGTCATCCCCGAGCGCCACGTCGCCGACCTGCGGGAGCTGACCTCTGCCGACCGCGACCTCTGGTGGCGGCTGACCCAGGCTGCCAACCGAGTGGCGGAGCAGCTCGGTCACTCGACCGGCTACCGCTTCTTCGTCAGCGTTGGGTCGGGCGGCGGCCAGACCGTCTTCCACCTCCACGTCCACGTGCTCGGAGGGGCGATGACCCGGCTGCCGCAGTAGGGACGCCGGCCCGGCTCGGTCCCACCAGGCGTCGACCGCCGCCGCGGCCACACGATCTCGGGGGGGCCGGAGCTGGGGGTGACGTCCGCGGCGACTGGCTGAAGCCGGTCAGATCGGGGTATTGTTGACTCACGAAGTCTGGTTCTCGTCCGTCGGTGGGCAGCCGACGAGCATGGAGCGCACGCAGCATGGGCATCACGTCCCGCGATCTGATCGGCCGGGCCCGCGGCTCGGTTCCTGAGGTCACCGTCCAGGAGGTGCGCCGGCGTCAGGAGCGCCACGAGGGAGCGGTCCTGCTCGACGTGCGCGAGAAGGACGAGGTCGAGCAGGGGCTGTTGCCCGGCGCGGTCCACATCCCGCGCGGCTACCTGGAGCTGCAGATCGAAGACCGCATCCCCGACCGGCACACCCCGATCACGCTCTACTGCGCCGGCGGGACTCGCTCGCTGCTCGCGGCGGAGACCCTCCAGGCGATGGGATACACCCAGGTGGAGTCGATGGCGGGCGGCTTCGGGGCGTGGAAGGACCAGGGGCTGCCCTTCCTGCTGCCCCGCACCTTCACCCCGGAGCAGCGAGAGCGGTACAGTCGCCACTTCCTCGTCCCCGAGGTGGGGGAGTCCGGTCAGGCGACGTTGCTGGACAGCAAGGTCCTGATCATCGGTGCGGGTGGTCTGGGCGCGCCCGTCGCCTACTACCTGGGAGCCGCTGGGGTCGGCACCATCGGGCTGGTCGACTTCGACCGGGTGGACCGGAGCAACCTGCAGCGCCAGATCATCCATAACGAGGAGCGGCTCGGGATGTTGAAGACCGAGTCGGCCGCGCTCACGCTGAAGGCGCTCAATCCCGACGTCGAGGTGCGCCAGCACAACATCCACCTCGATTCCAGCAACGCGATGGAGCTCTTCAGCCAGTACGACGTGATCGTCAACGGCTGTGACAACTTCCCCACCCGCTACCTCGCCAACGACGTCGCCCTCTTCACGCGCAAACCCTTGGTCGACGGCGGGATCTTCCGCTTCGAGGGACAGGCGACCACGATCATCCCGTTCGAGTCGCCCTGCTATCGGTGCCGCTACCCCGTGCCACCCCCGCCCGAGGAGGCGCCCAACTGCGCCGAGGCGGGGGTGCTGGGCGTTCTCCCCGGGCTGGTGGGGCTGGTTCAGGCGACCGAGGTTCTGAAGGTGCTCCTCGGGGTGGGGACAACCCTGAGCGGACGCTTGCTTCACGTCGACGCGCTGGCCATGGAATTTCGCGAGTTCCGCGTCCGTCGCGACCCCGCCTGCCCGGTGTGCGGCGAGCACCCCACCATCACCGAGCCGATCGACTACGAGGGCTTCTGCCTCAACCCCAACCTCCCGCCAGTGGCCGCTCGGGTCGCCAGCGGCGGCTGAGGGCGCCCGGGGGATCCCAGTCGGCCGCCCGGCGGCCGGCGCTAGACTGGCGGGCCGTGGGCGTCTTCGATGCGACCGACCTCGAGTACCTGGCCGGGATCCACCCCCTCCCCGGGCCGGTGCTGCGCCGCCTCGACCTGGAGAGCCGGGCCGAGGAGATCCCCAGCGTCGAGCCGGCCACCGGGCCCTTCTTGGCCGCCCTGGTCGCCGCGGCACGGGCGCGCCGCGTCCTGGAGGTGGGCACGGCGATCGGCTACTCCGGGCTCTGGATGGCGCGCGGCCTGGCGCCCGGCGGCCGGATCATCAGCATCGACCCCGACGCCGCGCGCCAGGCGCGGGCCCGGGCCGCGTTCGCCGAGGCGGGGGCTGCGGAGACCCTGGTCTGCCACAACGGGCGCGCGCTCGACGTTCTCCCCACCCTCAGCGGTCCCTTTGACCTCGTCTTTCTCGACGCGCTCAAGGAGGAGCTCCTGGCCTACCTCGACCATGCGATTCGGCTGCTCCGCCCTGGGGGAACCATCGTGGTGGACAACCTGCTCTGGTCCGGTGAAGCGGCGAGGGGAGCGCCGGCGGGGGCGGGAGACGCTCGCACTCGGGCCACTTGCGCCATCCAGGCGTTCAACCAGGCCTTCCTCGCTCACCCGGGCCTGATCGCCACCATCGTGCCCGTGGGCGACGGGGTGGGGATCGCGGTGGTTCGGGCCCCGTCGCTCGCGTGAGTCCCCGCTGGCCGGCCGCGGGGTTGGACCGACCCCGGCCAGGGTAGACTTCCTGACGTGAAGGGGCAGGCGGTCGCCATCGATGACGTGCTGGTCGCGATCGAGACCGCGCGCGACAAGGTGATGGCGGACGAGATCCGCTCGCTGGTGAAGTTCGGGGTACCGCGGCCCCTCGCGCACCAGATGGTGGCGGCTCGCTATCAGCAGAAGGTGGCCGGCGAGGACGGCGAGGTGGCCGAGACCGAGCCCACACCCTGGTCCGACATGAGCTGAGGCTCCCCAAGAGCCTCCCCGGGCCGGCCCTCGGGCGAACCGCAGTCGTGCCCACAACGCAGGTCAGGGTCGGGTGTCCGGGGACTGCCGACCCGCGGCCGGGACCCGAGGGTGCCGGCGCGCGACACTGGCTCGGGACGGGGCGCTGCACTCGCTGAGGATGGCGGGCTCGGGCGGGCAGACACCCGCTCGTGGCACCGGGTTGGCCCCGGCCGGGACACCGGGTCGGCCGTCCGGCCGGCGCTCACGCGCAGGGCCTGCTGTCGGCGACCGCACCGCCAATAGGACTGGCCAGGGGGCTGTGGCGCCGTGCCCTGCAAAGTCCGATCGATCGGGGCGTGGCCGGTGCGCGGCCGGAGCCGGTGCGGCTTCCCGCCCTCGCCGACGGTGTCGATCGCCCACACGACGGCGGTGGACGGCGAGGACGACCATCGTTCCCTCGGCTGCGGTGGTGCTGCTGCGGGGTCCCACCTGAGTTCGGGGAGCAGTCCCCTCAGTCCGATTCGGCCGGGGTGCCGGCAGCGAGAGCGGGAGAGACCCATGGGAACCACCCGACTCCAAAGGGGGTGCGCTGCATGCTTCCCCACCGGTCCAGGACCTCTTCTGGGCAAGCTCCAGGACACGACCGGCGAGCCGCGGAGCGCTCCAGCGGACTCCTGCCCGCGGGCCTGGGAGGGTCCGCCGTCGCCGCGATCGTGATGGTCCCCTGCCGAACCGGGTGGCTGCTCAGGAGATCAGCCCGGTGGTACGGTGATCGACCCCTGACGGGGCCCCGCCGGCGCGCTCGGGTGACGCGCTGGCCCCGAGGATGCCCACTCCCACGGCCCAGGGGAGCGGTTTTGGTGCGCTCTCGTCCGCCCGGGTTGGACGCGGGTCGAACACCCAGGCGGCCTGCGAGATGCTGCAGGTCGCATCCGCGCCCGCGGCATGGCGCCAGAGGTGGAGCGGGGACCTGGGTCGGCGGGCGATCTCGCCATCCCTTGCCACGATGTCCCCGAAGGAGCGGGAGCCGGCCTCCCCACGTGTTGGCCTGGTCGACTGGTCGGGCCTCCCGGACAGGGGTGGCCGGCACGCTCTCGTCGATACGGGAGCCACCCAGGCGGGGCGTGGGCGTTTCCCTCCCGGCCCCCACGACGGGAGCGTCCCGCACCTGCCCGGGGCGGACGGGTGCACCTCGCGAACGACATCCCGCGCCGGCGCGGGGCCCGGACTCACTTCGTTGCGTGCCTCGCGGGCTGGGGAGGGTGTCGCGCCTGCCAAGCGCCGCCGGGACCGGCCACTCGGTCCCAGGTGACCCCGTCCGGCATCCCCCGTCGCTCCCACCGCGCCCCACCGGCCATGGGGCGAGGGACCGGTGGGGTATGACCGATGCCCTCCGACCCGCCCCCTATCGGAGCCGCCACGGCTACGTGCCCCTGGCGGCCTATCGCGAGGCCGGCCTCGACGATCGCGCCTACTTCGCTCAGCAGTTCCGGGTCGAGCTCACCCAGACCGGGCCGGACAATCGGCGGGCGGACCGGCGCATGGCCACCATCGCTCCCGAGGTCGACCGGCTCCCGCTCCAGGTGAAGGACCTCATCCGCGGCGCGCTGGACGAGATACGGGTCGCCGGCGACGACCGGCTGGACCCCGGCACCCTGGCGACATGGTCCAACGGGGTCATGACGATCAACGGGAGCACGCGGAACTTCGACCGGCCCATGCACGGACCCGCGGCTCTGAACGCGAGCGGGTCGCTGCTGCGGACCACCCTCATCCACGAGTGCGGGCACATCCTGGCGGAGGATCCCCGCGGCGGCGTTCCCCTGCGCCATTACCTGGGCATGGTTGCCGCCTCCGGGTGGCTGCCGGACCCGCGGGACGACCCCGTGCCCTACGGAGCGGTCGGCGAGGAGCTTCGCCCACTCACCGACCACTTCGCCCGTCGCCTGCGCGAGGTGCGGCCGTCGTGGGACATGACGCGGTCGCTGCGCGACCCGGCCCTTCCCGGGGTGGCTCAATTCGACCGCGACATGATGGGCGGTCCGCGCGCCACCGGCGGCCGTCGCGGACATCGGGCGACTCTGGGACTCTGCTCCCCCGCGACGCTGGCCATCGTGCTGACCTCCCGCTACCAGCGTCCGCAGCTGGAGGCGGAGCTCGCGGCGGTGAGTCTGAGTGTTCCACAGGTCGAACGAGCCCTCAATCGGCGTGGCCCGATCTCCCTCTACGCGATGGCGTCCATCGCGGAGGCGCCCGCTGAGCTGTTCGCGGTCCTGCACCGCGGTCGCATGGTCGTGCGAACCGAGCCGGAGGCGCTCCGTGAAGGCCAGCGCTCGCTGTGCGAGCCATGGCTCTCGGCGGAGCGCTCCGGACCACAGCGGGGCCTGGCGCCCCGAGTGCGGGTACGGCACACACGCCTGGTCGGCCGGGTGGCCGATGCCGGTCTGAAGCCGACACGAGGTCGTTGAGAATGGAGCTCAGTCACGAACTGGTGGATGGCCGCTCGGGGCGATCGGTGACGGTGCGCGAGGATCCGGTCCGCGTGACCGGCGACGAGACGCTGCGTGCCGAGGTCACCGCGTTCTTCGCAGGAGCAGTCGAGGTCCTGGGGCCTGCACCCGACGCGCCCTCCGGGGGGCGCGGTACCGCGATCCGGCTGCTGCAACCTGGGGACGACGGGTGGTTCGAGGCATGTCTCTTCCAGGCTGCCGCGGAGTTGGGACTCCGCCATCTGCGTCGGCTGGGTGCCGGCTCCGGTTCTTGAGAGGCGGTGTTCGCGGGGAGTGAGGTTGCCAGTACCGCAGGGGAGCGGTATCCTCCGTCCGCCCGCCCGCGACGGCCGCTGCCCGGCTGCCGACCGGTGGGTCGAGGACGGCCAGGCGTGAGCAGCTTCAGGTGGCGGGCTGGCAGGCGTGCGTTGGCACGCTCCCGTGCGCGCGCGACCCCCGGCCCTGGCCGGGGCGGCGCGGGACTCGGGCACCAGCCCGCCTCCTGGCTCGTGTGGTCAGGCGTGGGCCTGATGCTGGCGTCGTGCGGACCGGCGCTGGCGGTCCACATCCCCACGGCCCGGACTCATCCCCGGCTCACCCAGGGGCGCGGAGCGGCTTCCCCTCCCGCACCGGGTCCGGTAGCTCGCGTGACATCGATCGCCGTGGCCCCCGGCGTGGCGGTGCCTCCGGTCGCGCTGGCCGCGCCGCGCGTCACGGTGAGCAGCCGGTATCCACCTCCGCCCGGGACATCCGTCGCGACGGTCGTGGCTGACTTCCTGCGCGACAACGCGATCGACAACGTGGCGCTGGAGCGGGGAGACGCGAGCCTCCTGGCATACGCCGACGGTGGCCGCTTGCTCGAGGCTCTGCATGCACAGCTGAGATCGACTCACTTCCGTCGTCCATACAAGGTCACTGATCGATTCTCGAGCATCCAGGTGGGCGGCAAGAAAGATCCGAACAGCGGCCGCGTCAGCATCGCCCTGATCGTGGTGGGGGTTGAGGCCGATTCGCATTTTGCCGCCTCTGGCAAGTTGATTACGGCCTCTTTCAAATTGGACGAGATCGTATGGTGCCGATGGGCTCCGTCGATGTCGCGCTACCTACTGGTAGATGACGCCACATCGTGAGTATGCATCGAGCCGTTGGCGTCAACTTGCTCGTTGGGGTGGCAGCTTTGGCACTTCCGATCAGTGCGACTGCGGCTCGACTCCCTCCGACGACTCACTGTAATGCCAGCGCTCATGGGCTATCCTTCTCGGGCGCCTGCTCGAGCCCCCGGTCGCCCAGCGCCCCGACACGGCCGGCGTACTTTCATCCGTGGTCCACGACACGGCCGGTGAATCGCCCCGGATGCGCACCACACGACGAGATCACCTGGGCGGATGGAACGGCCGCTGTCGGCGGACCGGTCCCGGGAGGCTACGCGTTCTACTACGGTCTCAGGATCCCGCGCGTCCGATCGGACCCGAGAACCGACTGGGGCTGGGACTGGTACGTCCCTTGCAATCCGCACCGACCGATGGGATTTGTGGGCTTGGTGCAGATGAGTCGAGCCCCGAATCCCTGTCCGCTCGGGACGCCTGACTGCCGTCCGGGGGTGAGCATTCCCGGGTTCCTTGCGACCGCGCGCGGTGCGGTGCCATCCGAGCGCATCGTGGTCGACCCGGTGCCCGTGGCGGTTGTCAACGTCCGGGTTGTCGCC
>DATKRN010000040.1:0-189539 GCA_035532155.1 Verrucomicrobiia bacterium
GTCGGCTTCGAGCTGCTTCGCGGTGGGGGACCGCCAGACGAGCACCCGGGCGCAGGTCGCGGTGGCGCGCTGGGACGGGCGGTCCTGGTCGTTCATGGCCGCCCCGAGCCCTCGGGGATCGGCCTGGTCCGAGCTGTATGCTGTCCGCTGCGTCAGCGCGAGGGACTGCGTCGTGCTGGGGGGCGCCGACAACAGCTCGACGGCGCCCGCCCACTTCTTCGGCGAGCGGTGGAACGGTCGCGCGTGGGCCCTGGTTGCGGCCGGGACCCTGGGCAAGATCGAGCTGGGCAACGCGACCGGGTTCTGGGGGATCGACTGCCCGTCGGCCAGCGGCTGCTTGGCAGTGGGCACGGCCCTTGCTTATCAGAACGGGGTGGGGGGCGCCGACTTCCCCGCCGGGGTGGCGGAGCGGTGGAGCGGATCGCGGTGGACAGCGGTGAAGTCGCCCATCTCCAACACCTCCATCATGGGCGGACCCGCGACCCGAGCCTCCTACCTGCTCGACGGGGTGGGCTGCCCGTCCGCCCGGGATTGCTGGGTGGCACTGGCGGTGGCGGGACCGATCCCCCCCAACGCGATCCACGTGTCGCTGGCCCATTGGGACGGCTCGGGCTTCTCCGTCGTCACCCTTAGCCGCTTCGGCTCCCTCAACGCCATCGGGTGCCTGCCGGGGGGCTGGTGCGTTGCCCTCGGGGAGGGTTCGACCGCGGTCGCGGGCCTCCACCTCCACCTCACGGCCATCGGCGTGGAGACGCGGTGATGGGCGGCGGTCGACTCGCCGGCCGCACGTCGGCACGCTCGCACCGTGCTGGTGCCCACCCGCGCCGACCCGACCCCAAGCCCGCTCGGCCGAGGCAGGAGGTCACCCAGGCTTCCCCAGGGACCGGCTCCCGCCACGCCGACGCGGTGATCGCGGCCCAGCCACTCCGTCCCCTCGTCGTCGTGACCGCCGCGACAGACGGGGTCAACAGGTGATACCGCCCGCAGTCCCAGCGGCCCTAAGCAGTGCAACATCGGTGAGGTATCGGTTCCCTATGGCGCTTCGCCCCTATCTGTGGGCAGCCTGAGGAGCGCCTGAGCCCGAACACGCCGCCAGCACCTGTCGCATCTCGCTGATCAAGCCCATACGTCGCCCGCGAGATCTACCGGGTGCTGGTGGCTGCCGATGAACTCGCGACGGGCGCTTGACAGACCATAGAAGCACCGACGACTACGAGCGTCACGGGACCACGGACCTGTTCGCCGCGCTCCACATCGCCACGGCGGCGGTGCTCACCCCCTGCCACAAAGGCCATACGGAGGCCGATGTCCCGAGCTTCTTCACCCTCATCGACCGCACCGTGCCTCGGACCCTCGAGGTCCACGTTGTGCTCGACAATCTCTCCCCACACAAGGGACCCGAGATTCGGGCCTGGCTCGCCAAACCCCGGCAGCGGCGCTGGCGTCTGCACCTCACGCCGCTGTCGAGCTCCTGCGTCAATCTCGTGGAGCGATGGTTCAACGAGCTCACCGACAACCGGCTGCGTCGGGGGCGCTTCACCAGTGTGGCCGATCTGGTCGACGCGATCATCCTGTGGGCCGAGCGCTGGAACGACGATCCGCAACCTTTCGTGTGGCACAAGACCGCCGCGGAGATCATCGAAGATGTGCAATGCGGCCGCACCACATTGCACCAGATCAAATCCGCGACCGACCACTAGGGCTCGGGCCGACCCTCCCTGACGCGGGGGCTCGCCGCCCGTCAGGCCTCCGCGGTCGCCACGATCGATCCGTCCTCGGAGTAGGAGTGGAAGCCCCGGCCGGTCTTGCGGCCGAGGTGGCCCGCCTCCACCAACCGCTCCAGCAGCGGGCAGGGCGCGTACCGGGGGTCGCGGAAGCCCTGGTACAGGACCTGACAGATGCCGTAGACGACGTCGAGGCCGATGAAGTCGGCCAGCTCCAAAGGGCCCATCGGGTGCCGGAAGCCAAGCCGAGCCACCGCGTCGATGCTGTCCGCTGTCCCCACTCCCTGCATCAACGCCGTGATCGCCTCGTTGAGATACGGGATCAGGATGCGGTTGCCGATGAACCCGGGCAGATCGGAGGACGACACCGGAGTCTTGCCCAGGCGCCGAGCCAGCGCCTCGATCACCTCGGCGGTCTGCCGGTTGGTTCTCACCCCGCGCACGACCTCGACCAGCGTCATCACCGGAACCGGGCTGTAGAAGTGCATCCCGATGAAGCGTTCCGGGCGCCCGGTGGCGGCCGCCAGCCGGGTGATCGGGATCGAGGACGTATTGGAGGCGAAGAGGACGGGAGGTGGGCAGAGCGCGTCCACCGCCGCCCAGAACTCGCACTTCACTGCGACCGACTCCACCACCGCCTCGATGACAAGGTCCGCCGCCGCGACCGGCTCCAGCGTGTGCTGCGGCCGAATCCGATCCCGGGCCGCCTCCCGCGCGCCCGGGTCGAGGTGGCCGCGCTCGACCAGGCGCTCGAGGCTGGCGGCGATCTGCCGGTCCGCGCGGGTCAGCTGGTCCTCCCGGATATCGAAGAGATCGACCGTCAACCCGTGCTGGGCGCAGGTCTGGGCGATCCCAGCGCCCATCAGCCCCGCCCCGGCGACGAAGATGCGCCCCGGCGTCGCCGTCCCGTCGGACCGGCTCAACTCGCGCCCTCCCGGTTCGCGGGGGGGGCCTCCCCGTCCCGCGCACCCCGCCGGCGTCCTCGGCCGGGCCGGTGGGTCACCGGCGGGCCGCTGGCGGTGGCGCCGCCTCCGGGCGTCCCGGTCCCCGCAGCCGCCTCGCCGGGAGGGCCTGCCGGTCCCCGGCCCCGCCGGCGTCGGCGCCGGCGCCGGTGGGGCGCGCTGGCGTCCGCTCCGGCGCCCGGGTCCCCGCCGTGTCGCTCGCCCGGGGATGCGACCCCGCCCGGGGCCGGGCCCGCCGCTATCCCCTCGGCGGCGGCAGCGGCGCCGAGGGCGGCCGGCCGGCGCCCGCTCCGCCGGCGTCGGCGCCGGCGGCGCACGCCCGGGTCGACCTCGGCCGCCGGCTGGGCCGGGGCGCCTGGGGTGCGGCGCCGCCCGGGACGGGCCCGCGCGGTGCCGCCGGCCAGCAGCTCAGCGGCCGACAGGTAGCCGCCCGCCTCCCGGGCCGCCTCCACCAGCCGTCCATACATCGACTCCTCCCCGGACCGGAGCGTGGCGGCGTCGCCGACGCACACCACCAGCCGGCGGGCCCGCGAGACGGCGACGTTGAGACGGTTGGGGACCCGCAGAAACCCGATCCGCCCCCGCTCGTTGCTGCGCACGAGCGAGATCACCACCAGGTCCTCCTCCCGCCCCTCGAACGAGTCCACCGTGTCGATTCGGACCGAGCGGCGGAAGCGGCGGCGCCCCAGCGCCTGGCGCAGCCGGTCGACCTGGTCGCCGTACATCGCGATCACCGCCAGCGAGAGCGCCGGGTCGACTCGGTCGTTGAGCAGCCGCACCACCTGGCTCACCACCCGCACCTCGGTGTCATTGCGGAGGGCGCCGCCGGCACCGCGTCGCTCGCCGCCCCCGCGGATCCCGGCGGTGTCGGCGAAGTGCAGGGCGACCGGGAAGGGCCGTCGACTGACGAAGGCGTAGGCCTGAACCTCGGCGGCGTCGCTGAGCTGGTGGGCGTAGGAGGCACTGCTGATGTACGCGCTGATCTGAGGGTGCATGCGGTGCTGCTCCACCAGCAGGCAGCGCGCGGCCTCGGGCAGGCCGCCCTCCCAGCACTGCTCGAACAAGCTGGTGTCGACGATCGCCTCCAGCTCCGGGTGCTCCTCGACGATGCCGTAGATGGCGTCGTCCTCCACCGGAGGGAGCTGGCGGTGGTCGCCCACCAGGACCAGGGCCGCACCCAGCCGTAGGCAGGGCAGTGCCTCGTCGATGCGGGCCTTGTTGGCCTCGTCCAGAATCACCAGCTCGAAGCGGTCCTCGGTGGTGATGGGCGAGGTGGCCGCGGTGGCGCAGGTGGCGAACAGGACGTTGGCGTCCGCCAGCCGGGGGTCGTCCTCGTCCTCCACCCGAAAGCCGTCCACCCCGGGATTGACGCGCTCCGCCTTGGCGACCCGCACGGCGCGCAGCCCGGGCGTCCCCGCCAGCCGCTCCAGGGCGTTGTCGACCGCCAGGTTGCTGTGCGAGCAGACCAGGATGCGCTCCCCGGGGCGCTCCCGTAGCCGGTGCTTGATCGCCTCCACGATCACGGTGGTCTTGCCCGTCCCCGGGGGGCCCTGGATGAACGCGGCGTGGCCGGGTTCGAGCCCCACCATGATCCCGATGGCACGGTCCTGTGCCGGGTTGCTGTGCATCCCCGGGGTGACCCAGTCGCCCCGGGGCGGTGCCTCGGGCGCCTGCACCGAGTCCGCCCGCAGCAGCAGCTGGCCGAGCAGGAGGCTGCCGGCGTCGCCGCTAGCGATGCTCGCCAGGGTGGAGCGCTTGGCCTGGTAGAGGGCGCGGTTGAAGGAGGGGATGATCCACCCCTGGGTCCCGGCCGCCTCCTGAGCCTTGCAGGTCACTTCGACCAGCCGCCGGCGGTGGTCGATCCGGGACACGCGTCCGAGGAAGTGGCCGGCGTCCTCCGGCTCAATCATCACCGCCGCGTCCACCGTGAGCGCGATGGGATTCTCGGCGGGCACGGTCAGCTCGAGCTTGCCGATCTCGCCCCGCCGGAGGTCATCCTCGCTGAAGTGGCGGCCGCAGCTGGGACACTGCGTGTCCCGGCCGGGTCGCCAGAGAGCGCGGCAGGTGCGGCAGCGCCAGTGCTCGCGCACGCCCCGGAACGGGGTCCTCTGGGTGGCGACGCGGCTGCGCTCGGCGCTCTCCAGCCCGTCCACCAGTGCCAGGGTCTGCAGCAGGATCGGCGCGGTGGCGTCGCCCCGGCTCAGCTCCGCCAGCGCCAGCAGCTGAAATGTGTCCGAGGGGTCGCCCTCGCTCGCGCTCACCAGCGGGTCGCGGCAGCGCACCCGAAGCGCCCGCTGGCCGTTGCGTTCGCGCTCGGCCGGGGCCGGACGCAGGGTGATGACCCGAAGCGCCGCCCGCTCGGGGTGGCCCCGCCGGGGCAGCACCGGCGCGCAGCCCACGTCCAGTCCCGGCAGCAGCAGGGTCACCCCGGGCGGGCTCCCGTCCCCGGCGACCACGACGAAGTCCTCGAGGGCCCCGATCTGAGCGGCAAAATGCGCCCGCGGGTTGGCGCCGCTCTCGCCCTCCAGGGCGCGCAGGATCGACATAGCGTCGGAGCGCTCTGGCACCACCAGGTGCAGGCGCGCGAGGGTGAGATTGGGGGGCGTCAGGGCGCCACTTCCTCCCCGCTGCCCGTCCGCGGACAGCGAACGCGTCGGCTTCGACTCATCGCCACCACGACAGGGCCAAGGGGCCCGGTGGCGTTCTCGGGCCAGGACCCAGCCAAGGGCGGGCGACCCGTTCGTGCATACCATAGCCAAATCACGCCCGGTCGGGGGCCGCGCGCCCTCGCCGCCCCCGGCGAGCGGGGCCGCGGGGACCTGCCCGGGGGGGCTCCGGGGGTCGCCGTCCACTTCGGCCGAGCCCCCAGGACTGGTAGAATTGTCTGGGCATGCTCCATCGTCACCGGGCCGCCCGGACGCCTGCGCGCGGGACGGGAGCGAGCCGCAACCGGCGCCGGCAGGAGCCCTGACCGGGGCCCGGATGGAGAGTGCTGAGATCGAGGCTGCGCTGGACCCCCGCGACGACGACCCTCCGGTGGGGCCGTCGGGGACCGAGGACGCCGGGCCGGACGTGACCTCGCCCCCGGCCGAGACCAACGGGCGCACGCCGCCCCGGGGGCCGGCCCGCGCCGGGCGCTACTCCGCCGAGCAGATCCAGATCCTGGAGGGGCTCGACCCGGTGCGGCGGCGGCCTGGCATGTACATCGGCTCCACCGACCCGCGCGGGCTCCACCACCTGGTCTACGAGATCGTCGACAACTCGGTCGACGAGGCGCTCGCGGGGAGCTGCGATCAGATCGACGTGCGCCTGCACCGCGACGGCTCGTGCACGGTCACCGACAACGGCCGCGGCATCCCGGTCGACATCCACCAGCCCAGCGGCCTGCCGGCGCTGGAGGTGGTCATGACCAAGCTCCACGCCGGCGGCAAGTTCGGCGGCGGCGGCTACAAGGTCTCGGGCGGGCTCCACGGTGTCGGCCTCTCGGTGGTGAACGCTTTGAGCGAGCGGGTGCTGGTGACCGTCCATCGCGAGGGCCGGGTCTACACCCAGAGCTACGCCCGCGGGGTGGCTCAGACCGAATTGGCGTCCCAGCCCAGCCCGGAGCCGGAGCGGCACGGCACCGAGGTGCGCTTCTGGCCCGACCCCGAGATCTTCCCGGTGCGCGAGCTGAGCTGGGACACGATCGCGACCCGCCTGCGCGAGCTCGCCTATCTCAACAAGCGGGTCGCCTTCCAGCTGGTCGACCGGCGCTCCGACCCACCCACCCAGGCCACCTTCTACTTCGAGGGCGGAATCGAAGCCTTCGTGCGCCATCTCAATCGCGACAAGGGCCCCATCCAGGTCCGGCCGATGTACGTGGAGCGGGAGATCGAGGGGAACACCATCGAGGTCGCGCTGCAGTACAACAGCAGCTTCATCGACCACGTCCTCGCCTATGCCAACAACATCAACACCGTCGAGGGCGGGAGCCACCTCACCGGCTTCCGCAGCGCCCTCACCGCCACCCTCAACCGCTACGCCCGGCGGGCCGGCCTGCTCAAGGAGCAGGATCCGAACCTGTCGGGAGAGGACGTCCGCGACGGCCTCACCGCGGTGCTCAGCGTCAAGCTGCAGGAGCCTCAGTTCGAGGGCCAGACCAAGACCAAGCTGGGCAATTCCGAGGTGGTGGGTCAGGTCTCGACGGTGCTGGGCGATGCCCTCGGACAGTACCTTGACGAGAATCCCGCGGACGGTCGGCGGATCATCGAGAAGTCACTCACGGCGGCACGGGCCCGAGCCGCTGCGGCGCGGGCCCGCGACCTGGTCCAGCGCAAGTCACTGCTGGAGTCCGCGACCCTGCCGGGCAAGCTCGCCGACTGCAGCGAGCGCGACCCCGAGTTGTGCGAGATCTTCATCGTCGAGGGCGACAGTGCCGGCGGCACCGCCAAGCAGGGGCGCGACCGGCGATTCCAGGCGATCCTGCCGCTGCGGGGCAAGATCCTCAACGTCGAGAAGGCGCGCGAGGACCGCATCCTCCAGCACGAAGAGATCCGCAACCTCATCACCGCACTGGGCACCGGCGTCGGCGAGAAGTTCGACATCACCCGGCTGCGCTACCACCGGGTGGTGCTGATGGCCGACGCGGACGTGGACGGCTCCCACATCCGCACCCTGCTGCTGACGTTCTTCTGGCGCCATCTCCAGTCGGTGGTCACCGACGGCTATCTCTACATCGCTCAACCTCCGCTCTACCGTCTGCAGAAGGGGCGCCAGGTCGAGTACGCCTATAGCGAGGAGGAATTCCACGCCAAGTCGAAGGCGCTGGGGGACCGCCAGCAGTCACCTCAGCGGTACAAGGGCCTCGGGGAGATGAACGCCGAGCAGCTCTGGCAGACCACCCTCGATCCCGAGCACCGGATCCTGCTCCGGGTGGAGGTCGCCGACGCCCTCGCCGCCGACGATATCTTCGACCGTCTCATGGGTCCCAACGTGGAGCCGCGCAAGCGGTTCATCCAGACCCACGCCAGGGCCGTCCGCAACCTGGACGTCTGATGGCGGTCGCGCCGTCGGCCCCGGTGCGGGTCGCGCTCGATGCCATGGGCGGCGACCACGGCCCCGCACCGCTGGTGGCGGGCGCGATCGCGGCGGTCCGCGCCCGGACCGACCTGGTGGTCGTGCTGGCGGGTGACCCGGCGCGGTTGGCGGGCGAGCTGGCGGCGGTGCCGGCGGCGCTGCGCGGGCGACTGCTGATCGAGCCCGCCGCCCAGGTCATCCCGATGGACGCCCATCCCGCCCAGGCGGTGCGCGCGACCCCCGGCGCCAGCGTGACGGTGGCGATCCGGCAGGTCGCCGAGGGTCGCGCAGCGGCCGCCGTCAGCGCCGGCAACAGCGGGGCGACGATGGCGTCCGCCCTGCTCCACTTGCATCGGCTCGCCGGGGTTGCGCGGCCGGCCATCGGGTCGGTGCTCCCCACCCCGAGCGGGCGGGCGCTGCTGGTGGACGCCGGCGCGCAGGTCGACTGCCGGCCCGAGTGGCTCTGCCAGTTCGCCCGCCTGGGCGTGGCCTTCGCCCGTCACGGTCTGGGAATCACCGCCCCCCGCGTCGGTCTGCTCAGCAACGGCGAGGAGGTCGGCAAGGGCAACCAGCTGGTCCAGCTCGCCCACCATCTGCTGCTCCGCGAGGTGCCCGAATACTGCGGTCCGGTGGAGGGACGTGACCTGGTCACCGGAACCGCGGACGTCGTGGTCTGCGACGGCTTTGTCGGCAATGTCGCGCTCAAGACCGCCGAGGGGGTGGCCGACCTTCTCTTCCGCGCCCTGCGCTCCGAGCTGACCCGGGGACCCCGGTCCCGGCTGGGCGCGCTGCTGCTGGGGCCGCGGCTGCGGGCGATGCGCGCCCGGCTCGACTGGCGCCGGACCGGCGCCGCCCCCCTGCTCGGGGTGCGCGGGCTGGTGTTCGTGAGCCATGGACGCTCGGACGCGCTGGCGATCACCCACGCCCTGCTAGGAGCCGCCGCCGCGGCCCAGGGGGGACGGCTGGTCGCCGCCCTCGCCGCCGCCGGTGCCACTGCCGCGCCGTCCCTGCCCGCAGCCGAGGGGAGCGCGGCCCTGGCGGCTGCTCCCCTCGCCCACCACGGCGAGGGAGGGGACCCGACATGGACGTGACCCCGCCCGGAGGCGCGATCCGCGCGGTCGAGCTGGAGCAGGAGATGCGCTCCTCCTACCTCGACTACGCCATGAGCGTCATCGTCGCGCGCGCCCTCCCCGATGTCCGCGACGGGCTCAAGCCGGTGCAGCGCCGCATCCTCTACGCCATGCTGGAACAGGGGATGACGGCGGGATCGGCGCCCAAGAAGTGCGCCGCCATCGTCGGCGAGGTGCTGAAGAGCTACCACCCCCATGGCGACGCGTCCGTCTACGACACGCTGGTGCGGCTGGCCCAGAACTGGGTCCTGCGCTATCCCCTGATCGCCGGCCAGGGCAACTTCGGGTCTCCCGAAGGGGATCCCCCCGCCGCCTATCGCTACACCGAGGCGCGGATGTCGCCGATCGCGGCCGAGCTGCTGGCCGACATCGAGAAGGACACGGTCGACTTCGGGGATACCTATGACGGCCAGCGCAAGGAGCCCCTGGTGCTTCCGGCGGTGCTGCCCAACCTCCTCGTCAATGGGGCGGCTGGAATCGCGGTCGGGATGGCGACCAACATCCCCCCCCACAACCTCACCGAGGTCTGTGACGGGCTGATCCACCTGATCGACAACCCCGAGGCCCAGCTGGACGACCTGATGCGCTTCATCAAGGGTCCCGACTTCCCCACCGGAGGGCTGATCTACGCCAAGGACCTCGCCCAGATGTATGCCACCGGCCACGGGCGGGTGGTGCAGCGGGCGCGGGTGCTGTTCGAGGAGTCCAAGGCCGGTCGGGAGCAGATCATCGTCACCCAGCTGCCCTACCAGGTGAATCCCTCGCGGGTCCTGACCACGATCGCCGAGCTGGTCAACGAGCGCAAGCTGGAGGGCATCGCCGATCTCCGCAATGAGACCGGCCGCCGCGAGGGCACCCGGTTGGTGATCGAGCTGAAGCGCGATGCTCGGCCGCACACCGTGCTGAACAACCTCTTCAAGCACACCCAGCTGCAGACCACCTTCGGGACGATCATGCTGGCCTTGGTCGACGGCCGTCCCGAGGTGCTTTCGCTGCGGCGGATGCTGCAGCACTACCTCGACTACCGCCGCGCGGTGGTGGTTCGCCGCACCCGGTTCGACCTGGAGCGGGCGCGCGACCGGGCGCACATCGTCGAGGGGCTCCAGATCGCCCTGCAGAACCTCGACGCGATCATCGCCCTGATCCGCGCCGCTCCCGATGAGGCCGACGCCCAGCGCGAGATGGAGGCGCGCTTCCACCTCAGCGAGCGCCAGAGCAAGGCGGTGGTCGACATGCGTCTGGGCCGCCTCACCCGGCTGGAGCGCGAGAAGCTCGAGGCCGAGTACGAAGAGCTGCTGAAGCGGATCGCCTACCTGGAGGGCGTGCTGGCCAACGTCCGTCAGGTGATGGACCTCGTCAAAGAGGAGCTGGTCCAGCTCCGCAAGCGCTACGGCGATCCCCGCCGCACGGAGATCGTCCAGGGCGACCTGGAGATGAACGAGGAGGACCTCATCCCCAAAGAGCAGGTGGTGGTCACCCTCACCCACCGCGGCTACATCAAGCGCATCGGGGTGGACACGTACCGGCAGCAACGCCGCGGCGGTCGCGGCGTGGTGGGGGCCAAGCGGGTCGGCGACGAGGACTACGTCGAGCACCTCCAGACCGCCTCGACCCACTCCGATCTGCTCTTCTTCACCAATCGGGGTCGGGTCTTCCGGCTGCGCACCCACGAGATCCCCGACGTCAGCCGGCAGGCTCGGGGCCTGCCCGTGATCAACCTCATCGAGGTGGAGCAGGCAGAGAAGGTTACCGCCATGTTGACCGTCGAGGCCTACTCCGACGAGACCTACATGGTGATGGCGACCAAGCAGGGGCAGATCAAGAAGACCCCCAGCGCCGCCTACGCCGTGGTGCGCCGGAACGGCCTCATCGCCATGAACCTGGCCGACGGGGATGAGCTCAACTGGGTGCGGATCAGCACCGGCAGCGACGAGATCCTGCTGGTCACCCGGGCGGGCAAGGCGCTGCGATTCAACGAGCGCCAGGTCCGCCCGATGGGGCGGGACACCCAGGGGGTGATGGCGGTCCGCCTGGTCGGCGAGGACGAGGTGGCCGGGGTCGATATCGTGCGGCCCCAGGGCTACGTCCTAGTGGTCACCGAGCGGGGCTTCGGCAAGCTCACCCCGCTCTCCGACTACCAGGCCAAGAGTCGGGCCATCCAGGGGGTGTACACCACCGACCCGCACGCGCTCGATCGGATCGGACGGATCGTGGGCATGCGGGTGGTCGAGGACACCAGCGAGGAGCTGATGGTGATCAGCTCCCGGGGGCAGATCATCCGGATCCCGCTCGCCGAGGTACGCATCTCCGGGCGCCAGACGCGCGGCGTCATCATCATGCGGCTGGCGCCGCGCGACCTCGTGGGCTCGATCGCGGGCGTGGCGCCGCCCGGGGACCTCGAGGAGGGCTGAGGCCGGGCGATCGCCGCCCGGCCGTGGCCGCCTGCGTGCTCCACGCCGTCCTCCACGCCCTGGTCGGCCTGCCCGCGGTCGGGGTCTACGGATTCACCTTTGCCTGGCTCGCCGCCGAGTCCGCCGGGCTGCCCCTACCCGACGAGCTGGTCCTGCTCTTCCTGGGCTACCTGGCTCACCGCGGCACCGTGTCGCTCCCGGTCCTCATCGTCTGCTCGCTGGCCGGCGCGGCGGTCGGCGCGGCCTTCTCCTACAGCGTGGGTCGCTGGCTGGGGCCGGTTGTGCTCGACCGCACCGCCATCGGCCGCCGGATCAGTCGCGCCCAGCTGGCCGAGGCCCAGCGCCGGATGGCTCGCCGGGGGGCGGTAGCCGTGTTCGTCTCGAGGGTGCTCCCGTTCGCCCGCAACCTCGCCTCCTTCGCCGCCGGCGTCTCCCAGATCCCATCCCGAATGTTCTATCCGGCGATGCTGCTCGGCTCTCTTATCTGGTGCAGCGCCGTGCTCACCGCCGGGGACCAGCTCGGCGCCCACTACCAGCTGCTGCTGAGCCGGGCGGGACCCCCACTCGCGATCGCCTCGCTGGTGGTGGTGCTGACGGCGGTCGGGGCCGGCGTGTGGTGGTGGCGTCGCCGCGCCCGCCGGCCGGTGGCGACGGTCCCTCCCGCCGAGCCGCCGGCGTAGACGGCAGGGCCCCGGCCGGTGGCGGGGATCAGTCGATCGCCGGCGCGGTCTCGATCCGGCCGCGGCCCGACGGCTCCGGCTTCCAGTCGCGCAGGAGCAGGACCGGGCATTCGGCGTTGGCGAGGATGTACGCGGCGGTGCGGCCGAGCTGGACCTCTCCCTGGCGCCGCCGGTGCCGCACCACGATGACGAACAGGTCGGCCCCCCGGCCCTGGGCCTCGTCGACCAGCGCGGGTCCGGCCTCGCGCGCCTGCAGCACGCCGGTCTCGAACGGCACGCCCGCGGCGCGCGCCACCGGCTCGACGGCGGCAAGGTCGGCCTCGGCGCGGACCAGATCCTCCTCCAGCAGGGCGGAGAGGGGCAGGTTGCGGCCCACCTCCACCACCCGCAGGGCATGGATCGTGGCTCGCTCCGGCCGGGCCAGCCGGCAGGCGATTCGCATCGCGTCGCGGTCGGCGAGCTGACCGCTCACCGGGACCACGATCTGCTGGGGGCGCAGCACCCGCTCGGCCGGGGCTGCCAGGGTGGTCGGGGCGGCACGGGGGCCGGGCCGGAGCTTGAAGCGCATCGCCCGCCCATTGTGCCCAGATCCCCGCCCCCCTGCGGCCGGGATGCCGGGGCTCCGAGCCCGGCTCGGACCGGGTCTATACTCGCCGCTGTGAAGATCCTGATCGTGGGCTGCGGCCGGGTCGGGTCGACGGTCGCGCGACAGATGGCGCAGGCGGGGCACGACGTCGCCATCATCGACACCGAGGAGAGCGCCTTCGATCGCCTCGGCCCCGACTTTCCGGGCACGATGGTGGCGGGCTCCGGCGTCGACCAGGACGTGCTGGAGCGCTCCGGGATCGAGGGCGCCGACTGCTTCCTCTCGGTCACCAATGGCGACAACCGCAACATCATGGCGGCCCAGATCGCTCGCGAGATCTTCCACGTTCCCAAGGTGATGACCCGCATCTACGACCCGATCCGGGAGCGGGTGTACCGCGAGCTCGGGCTCTACACCTACTGCCCCACCCTGGTGGGGGCGGGGATCGCCCGGACCTTCTTCGACCAGGGAGCTGACGCCGCCGACGCCGCCCGGGGGGCGGTGGCGGGGGCGGCTCCGGAGCCGATGGGCGCGCCCCTGCCGCCGGTCGCGGTGGGTGCCGATGGTCGCGGCGATGGCTGAGGCGCGACCCCCGTACATCGTTGTCATCGGGGGTGGCAAGGTCGGCTACTACCTCACCAAGCACCTGCTGGAGGCGGGCTACGAGGTGGCCCTGGTCGAGAAGGACCGGGCCCGGGCATCGGCGCTCGGCAGCCACCTCGGGCGGTGCGCGATCCTGGTGGGCGACGGCGACGAGATGGCCTTCCTCGGCACCACCGGGATCGAGCGCGCCAGCGTGGTCGCCGCGGTCACCGGCGACGACGAGGACAACCTCATCGCGTGCCAGCTGGCGCGGCGGACCTTCGCCGTGCCGCGCACCCTGGCTCGGGTCAACAACCCCCGCAACGTGCGCCTCTTCCACCAGCTCGGGGTCGACGTCGCGGTCTCCGCGACCGACGTGATCCTCGGCGTCATCGACAGCGAGCTCGCCCAGGGTGGGGACGTCCGCGGGCTGCCGCTGGAGGGCACCGAGGCGTCGTTGGTCCGGATCACGGTCCCGGTCGGCTTGTTGGTCGGGCACCGCACCGACGAGGTGGCGGCGCTGCGGGGCGAGCGCATCCTGCTCGTGGTCCGGGGGGGCGAGCCGGTCGACCCGATCACCCCGCTCCAGGCGGGCGACCAGGTGGTGGTCTACACCCGGCGCCCGGCCGCCGACCTGATCCTCACCGAGCTGCTGCCGGCGGCTGCCGGCGCCTGAGCCCGGGCCCTTCTCCCGGGACGGTGAGCCGCCGGGTCGCGTTCCTGCTGGGCCGCGGGATCGCCCACTCGCTCTCGCCCGCGATGCACAACGCGGCGCTGGCGGACCGCGGGCTCGACGCCGACTACCAGCTGCTCGATGTCACGCCCCGGCGACTGGCAGCGGCGGTGGCGCGGCTGCGCCGGCTCGACTGCCTCGGCGCCAACGTCACCATGCCCTACAAGCGTATGGTCGTCGCCCACGCCGACGGGGTGTCCGAGGCGGTGCGGCGCTGCGGGGCGGGCAACCTGCTGGTCAGCCGCGACGGACGCCTGCAGCTGGACAACACCGACGTGGTCGCGATCCGGGCGGCGCTCGACCGCCGTGCCCGCCACCTTGGGCGCGGTCCGGTGGCGGTGCTGGGATCCGGCGGGGCGGCGGCTGGGGTTCTGGAAGCGCTCGGCGAGCTGGCGACTCCGGAGGTGCTGCTGCTCGCACGCCGGCCGGCAGCGGCGGCCGCCCTCGCCCGGCGCTTCCGCGACCGGCTCGGTGGGCGGATCACGGTCCTATCGATCGACGCGGGCGCCGCCCGCGTCGCCGAGTGCAGCGTCCTGGTCAACGCGACGCCGATCGGGATGGCGCCGGGTGACCCCAGTCCGATCAGCTACGACCTGCTCCACCCGGACCTGCTCGTCTATGACCTCGTCTACCGGCCGGGCGGACCCACGGCGCTCCACCAGCGGGCCGCGGAGCGAGGCTGCGGGGTGACCTGCGGCCTCAGCCACCTCCTGGCCCAGGCCGGACCCAGCTTCGAGCTGCTGACCGGCCTGGCGGCGCCCTGGGAGGTGATGCGGTCCGCCCTGGCCACCGCGGCGGGACGCCAGCCGGTGGGGTGGGGGGCGGATCCGGCTCCCAGCGGAGCGGGGTCAGCCCACCTCGACTGAGCCGCCGTCCCCGGTCGGCCGGCGCCGGGTGCCGGAGCGTCCTCCCGCCTTCTCGTGCAGGGACACCTCGGCGATCGACGCCCACGGGTCGACCGCCTTGATCATGTCGATGACGGTGAGGGCCGCCACCGCCACCGCGGTGAGCGCCTCCATCTCCACCCCGGTCGGCCCCTGGCAGCGGGCCGTGGCCCCCAGCCGGACCGACCCGCTGGCGGCGTCCGCGGTCGCCGTCACATCGACGTGGGTGAGGGCGAGCGGGTGGCACAGGGGGATGAGTTCGGCGGTCCGCTTGGCGGCCTGGATTCCTGCCAGACGGGCGGTCAGGAGCACGTCGCCCTTGGACGCCGTGCCGTCCCGGATCGCCTGCACCGCCGCGGGGCTGCAGCGCACCACCCCGGCCGCGTGCGCCCAGCGGGTGGTCGTGGGCCGCTGGCTGACATCGACCATGCGCACCTCGCCGGCGGCCCCCACGTGGGTGAGCCGGGGCGGTTCCGTCGGCGGTTCCGGGCCGGACCCCGCCACGGTCAGGCGCCCGGCCCGGCGCAGATCGGGGCCCCAGCTGCCGCCCCGCCGCCGGTCAGGCCCACGACCCGCACCTCGACCAGGAGCAGGGCCGCGGCCGCCGACACGCAGAGGACCTGCACCGGACCGGCCGCGGCTGCCTGCGAGAGGTTCAGCTGCGCCGGGAGGGCGGCGGCGATCAGATGGTCGAGGACGCCGGGAAGTCCGATCAGGCCGATCCCGATCCGCTCGGGTCGCAGGGCGATGGTGGCGCCGATCCCGGCCCGGATCCCGAAGCGGCCGCTCACGACCACCCGCTGCTGCACCGGCGTCAGGGTACCCGTCACCAGCACCCCGCCGGGCTCGACCCGCGCGGTCAGGTCGGTGAAGGGGGAGGCGCCCGCCGACAGTCGCAGCAGGCGGGTGACCTCGGGGTCGCCGAGGCGGATCGTAGCCACATCGGTCCGCCCGTGGCGGGCCTGGCTCACCGCCTGGGCCACGGCGGCCCGGACCTGGGCGGTGGGACTGGGCGCCACCGGCGCGTAGGCGGGCGCGGTGGTGAGCTGGTGGTACAGGACGCCGAGGGCGACTGCGACCACCACGATCGGGAGCAGGCACGAGGCGCAGGCACCCAGGCAGCTGCGACGGATCACGGCGGGATCAGCCCGGTCCGGCCAGGGCGGGCGCCCCGCGCCACGCCGCCAGCGCCTGGCGGTGGCTCGAGAACACCAAGGGGGGAAGCCCGTCGGGTGCGAAGAATCCCAGCTCGGGGGCCTCTTTGGTCGGAGCCGGCCGGCCGGCCGTCACCCGGCCGCTGTACGCGACGACCACCAGTCCGGCGCCCGCGAGTCCCACATGGAACACCCCCTCGAGGCGGACCGGGCCCAGCTCGCACCCGGTCTCCTCGCGGCACTCCCTGCGGGCGCCGTGCTCGGGGTGCTCGTCGTAGTCGACGTAGCCCCCGGGGAATGCCCACTCGCCCCGTCCCGGCGCGATCCCGCGGCGGATCGCCAGGACGTGGCCCCGCGGGTCGACCGCGATCGCAACCGCCGCCACCTTGGGGTCGCGGAAGGCGAGGAAGCCGCAGGCGGGGCAGCCCGGCAGGGTGTGCGTCTCCACCCGCTGCGGCACCAGGCGGGCGCCGCAGTGCGGGCAGAATCGAAAGGGCGTGTCGCTCAGCCCCACTCGAGTCCGATGACGCGCAGCTGCGGGTCCTCCGCCGCCAGGGTGCGGATCCGGGCGACCATGTAGCGACGGTCCCCCGGGCGAAGCGCGACGGGACGGCCCGCCGCCGTTCCGGCGGCGGAGCCCGGCCGAACCGTGCCCCGTCGGTAGACCACGATCGGCTCCTGCAGACGGGCTCCCAGGTAGCTACGGAGCCCGGGATCCGCGCACGCGACCTGCCCGTCCTCGCGGACCCTGGCGACCGCGCCGTCGCGCTCGATCGCCCAGCCGAGCACGTCGGTGGACGCCCCCACGGCGCCGATCATAGATCAGCGATCACCGGGCGGTGCCCGGCGCTGCTCCCTCGAGGTGGTCCCGGTTCCAGTCCAGGGCCGGGTCGTCCGGGTCGACTCCGCGCCGGATCGCCCCCGCCCCGAAGCGGTCGCGAAGCCGGTCCAGGGCCCGGTCCAGCTCGCTCGCGGCCGGGCCGCCCGCGCCGAACAGATCCAGCTGGGCGGCCGCCTGCAGCTGCTCCACCCCGACCCCGAGCAGGCGCACCGGCCGGCCGTCCCGCCAGGTGGCCTGGAAGAGTGCGGCCGCCGCCTCCCCGACCGCCCGGTCCGCGTCGACCGGACAGGGCAACGTGCGGCGCCGGGCCACGGTCTCGAAGTCGGCGGTGCGCAGGCGCAGGGTCACCGCCCGGGCGGTGAGCCGCCGGGAGCGCAGCCGGCGGGCGACCTGGGATCCGAGCACCAGGCACTGGCGGCGCAGGCCGTCCCCATCGCATCGGTCCACCGCATAGGTCTCCTCTCGGCTGATCGACTTGGGCACCCCCGGGACCACCACCGGGGCGGGATCGATGCCGGCCGCGCGGGCGGCCAGCTGGGCCGCCGCCGGGCCGAGGCTGGCGACCAGCGCGGCCGGATCCCGTGCCGCGAGATCGCCCAGCGTCGCGACCCGCAACCGGTGCAGTCGCTCAGCCGTGCGGGGGCCGATGCCGGGGAGCTCGGTGATCGCCAGGGGCGCGAGAAAGCGTGCCTCGGTCCCCGGCGGGACCACGAGCAGCCCGTCCGGCTTGCTCCGCCGGGAGGCGATCTTGGCCACGACCTTGGAGGTGGCGACGCCGACCGACACGTCCAGCCGGCACCGCTCGCGGACGGCACCTCGCAGCCCCGCCGCGATCGCCTCGGGTGGGCCGAGCCGGCGGGTCGAGCCGGTCACATCGAGGTAGGCCTCGTCCAGCGAGACCGGCTCCACCAGGGGCGTGACCTCGCCCAGCACGCTGAAGACCAATCGCGAGACCGTGGCGTAGTGGGCGATGTCGACCGGCAGCAGCCACGAGTCGGGACAGAGGCGACGCGCCTCGGCGAGCGGCATCGCGGAGTGCACGCCAAAGCTGCGGGCCGGGTAGGAGGCGGCGCAGACCACCGCGCGCCCCAGCCCGGCCCGCTCGCCCGGTGCCAGCCGCCGCGCCCCGCCCACGATCACCGCCCGACCCCGCAGCTCGGGATGGCGCAGCTGCTCGCAGGACGCGTAGAAGGCATCGAGGTCGACGTGGAGGATGGCCGGCATCGCCGCTCCTATACTGCGCCGCCGGGGCGGGCGTGCCGGCGCCCCGGCGCGAGCGGGCAGGATCGGTGGACGGCCTCGACCTGCGGATTCGCCAGGGCTGGGCCGCCGCGGACCGCGACCACTTCGAGCCCATCGCCGCGCGGGTCACCGACCTGCTGGCAGGCCACCCGACGGATGTCCGCATCCCGTTCCACGGTGCCGGCGCGCTCGATTCCGCCGGGCAGGCGGAGGCGGCTGCCTGCCTCCACGAGCGGGCCCTCGCGGGCGGGCTGGCGGGTGACGACCTCCGTCGCGGCCTGGTCCCGTACGGCAGCACCCTGGGCCGGATCGAGGCCGCGGTGGCGTGCCGGGAGCGGGCCGACCGCGAGGTCCCCGGTGGCGCCTCGGTGGCGCTGGTCCCAGGCCTCGCCCTGCTTCGCGCCGGTCGCGCGGACGAGGCGGTGGCCCGGCTCATCGTCCTCGCCCTCGACGGCATCGACTCCGAGGAGCGGGAGCGCGACCCCGCCTCGCTGCGGGGGAATGCGGCCGCCCTGACGCCGTCGCAGCCGTCAGCGTGAGCCGGGGGGCCGAGATCAGCGCTCCCGACCCGCCTCCCGGTCGCTCGGAGCGCGTCCGAGGGGGCGCGCTCGACGGTGCTCGACGAGATCGTCGGCCCGCAGATGGCCGGCTGCGATCAGCAGCTCGACGTAGGTCACGCCGAGATGGGGAGCGGCTCGGCGCAGGACCCATGGCGGGGGGGTGGAGCGGTTCTTGCTGACGGCCTGGTAGAAGTAGATCTGGTTGAGGTCGCAGCGGAGCGCCAGCCGGTGCAGCGACAGACCCTGCTCGCGGCAGCGCGCCCGCAGGTACTCTGCGAAGTCCATCGTGGCTCCCGGGATCAGCTGAGCGGTCCGCCGCCCCCGCGGCCACCACCCCGGGCGGCACCGCCTCGCAGCCGGACCCGCGCCAGCCAGCCGACCCCGACCACCACCACCAGAACAACCGGGATGAGAAGGAGGCGCAGCAGCCGGGCCGTCCCACCGTTGGTGTGGAAGACCGCTGTCCCCACCAGCACGACCACCAGGATCCCGAGCCGCAGGCCCAGCGCGCCCCGCCGGTTACGCCCGCCGCCGGGAATCAGGAACATGGCCGAAGTGTACGCCCGAGTATGGCGCGGGTCGATCCGTCCCACCTCGAGGCGACGGCGCAGACCACCCCATACAATCGCGGAGGTGGAGCGCCGAGCAGCCGACGGCGCCAGGACGGGCTGAGGTGGAGTCGGGGCCGCCGCCCGTCCGCCCTAGCCCGAGTCGACTGCTTGAGCGCGACCGGGCGCTGCGGCTGGTCCGCGGCGCCTGTGCCCACGCGCGGGCGGGCCGGCCCGCGATCGTCTTCCTGGTGGGCAACTCCGGCCTCGGCAAGACCAGCGTGCTCCGCTGTGCGCGTGCCGCCGCCGGGACGCTGCGGGTCGGCCACGCGGTCGGGGTGGTCGCCGAGAGTGGCCTGCCCTACGCGCTGCTGGCGACCGCCCTCGGCCACCTGGGAGCCGGCACGCTGCTCGAGCCGCTGGCGCGCGGATCCGACCCTCCCGATTCGCGTGCGCTGCGCTTCTACGCCGTCCAGCGCTGGTTGCAGACGACCCCTCCTCCCTGTCTGCTCGCGCTCGACGACCTGCAGTGGGCCGACGCCGACTCGCTGGCCCTGCTGGGGTTCCTCGGTCGGCGACTGGCGGGTCTGCCGGTGGCGGTGGTGGCGACCATGCGGCCCTGGCCATCGGAGGCGCTGGGGATGGCGGAGGAGCTGGTCCATGCCGGCGTCGCCGAGTTGGAGCGACTGTCGCCTTTGAGCGAGACGGCCTGCAGCCGGTTGCTCGCGCAGACGACTGGGCGGGATCCGGCGCCCGACCTGGTGCAGCGGGCGACGTCGCTCTGCCGCGGCAATCCGCTGCTGATTCGCGAGATCGCCCTGGCGATGCTGGAGAGCGGGTCGGTGCCCCGGATCGAAGGACGGGGCACCGGCGCGAGCTTCCTGCTGGCCCGCTTCGCGGGTGTCCCGCCGGCTGCGCTGCGCTACGCCCAGGTGGCGAGCGTCTTCGGGGCGCGGTTCCGGGCGGGACTGGTCCCGGCGGTGGCCGATCTCACCGACGGGGAGGGACAGCAGGCGCTCACCGCCCTGTTGGGGGCCGGCCTTCTCGAGCCCGCCGTGCGCGGGGTGGTCAGTTTCGTGCACCCTCTCTTCCGAGAGGCGCTCTACGAGGACCTCGCCGCTCCCCTCCGCTCCCAACTGCACGCGCAGGCGCTGCGGGCGCTGGTCGGTGCCGGCGCCGAGCCGGAGGAGGCGGCGGCGCATGCGGTGTCGGGCCACCTCCGCGGCGACCCCGAGGCGGTCGCCGTGCTCGAAAGGGCCGGGCGCGGCGCGCTGCTCAGCGGCGGGGCCGGCACCGCGGTCACCCATCTCGCCCACGCGGTCGAGCTCTCCGGGACCGCGGTCCCGGCGGACCGGCTGCTCCTGCTCAGCGAGGCGCTGGTGGCGGCCGGCCATTCCGAGCGTGCGATGGAGGCGGCCGGGCGAGCGCTCGCGTCGGCCCCCCTCGCCAAGGAGGCGCGGGTGGCGTCCCTGCGCCAGCTGGGGCGGGCGGCCTTCGTCGCGGGGCGGCTCGACGAGGCCTCGCAGGCCTTCGACGAGGCCGCCCGGGTGGCGCGACCTCCCGGTTCGGTCCTCCAGCTTGAGGCCCTGCTGGATGGTGCGCTGACCCTCATGACCACCGATCCCATCCCGCTCACCCTGCGGCGGTCCGAGCAGGCCCGCCGGCTGGCGGGGGCCGGCTCCTCCGTGCATCGGGCGCTCGCCGACGTCGCCTGGGGGACGACCGCCGCCATCTGCGGCGATCCGCGCGGCGTCGAGTGCGTGCGGGCCGCGGCCGGGTCCGCCCCGGAGCTGCTGGTCGCGGCCACGGATGCCGCCTGGATGTGGCGGATCCACCTGGCCCGCGCCGCCGTCGCCCGTCAGGTGGAGGACTTCGACGAGGCGCTCGCGATCTATGCGCGCGCGGCCCCGCCGCTGGAGAGCCGGGGTGCGCCGATGCCGATCGTCGGGCTGGCGATCGGCCATTGCGACACCCTGAAGCGCCTCGGGCGCCTGGCCGAGGCCGAGGCGATCCTCGACCGGATGGCCGCTCTCGTCGAGCTCGCGCCGACCGCGGCGCCGTGGCTGGAGGTGGCCCGCTTGGACATGGCTCAAGAGCGCGGCGAGGAGGTCGCCCACCGGGGCCGTGTCCTGGCCCAGAGCCTGGGCCAGGACGAGCGGCACCGGCCCCTGCTCCTGCTCTGGCTCTGGTCGATCCAGGGCGAGGAGCTCACTCGCCGCGGGGCCGCCGCGGCTGCCCTCCCCTTTTACCGGCGCTGTCGGGAGCTGGCGACCCGCGACGGGATCGTGGACCCGTGCACGGTTCCCTGGACCAGGGGTGCGATCGAGGCCCAGGTCGCCGCCCAGGCGATGGACGAGGCCGAGGCGACCCTCAGCTGGCTGGAGGCCAACACGCGCCCCTGGCCCTGCCGCGGCCCGCGCGCGGTGGTCGCCTACGGGCGGGGCTTGCTGGCCAGCCGCAGCGGCCGCCCCGAGTCCGAGGGGTGGTTCGCCGAGGCCCTGCATCAGCTGGCCGCGACCCCCCTGCCCCTGCTCCACGCCCGTGTCCTGCTGGCGCTGGGGCGCCACCGCCGCCACGACCGCCGCGCGGCCGCCGCCCGGCCGGTGCTCGCCGAGGCCGCTCAGGTGGCCGAGCAGAGCGGCGCCGGCTGGCTGGCGGCGGCGGCCATCGACGAGCTGCGCGCCTCGGGCGGGCGCCGACGCGTGCGCACCGATGCCGCCGACGGCCTCACCGGCCAGGAGCAGCGGATCGCCCGGCTCGCCGCGGATGGGCGCAGCAACGGGGAGATCGGATCGGTGCTCTTCCTCTCGCCGCGGACCGTGGAGAGCCACCTCGGGCGGATCTACGCGAAGCTCCGAGTCCCCTCCCGGCGGGAGCTCGGCGAGCGGCTCGACGCGCGGGATCCCTGAGGGCACCCGCCGCCCGGCCGGCCGGCGTCCCCGCCCAAAGACGCGGGCTGGCCCCGGATGCTAGCCGGGACCCGGCCCGCGACCATCGGCGGGTGGCTCAGGAGCCGAGAGCGCACCTCCCCGGCGGAGACGACGTGACCCTGCGCGTGCGTCTTCGCGCCACTGGTCGGTTCGTGGGCACGGTCGACGAGGAGGGCTCGCAGGCGCCGCGGGGCTTCGATGGCTGGGTCGACTTCATGGGCGCGGTCGCCGAGCTGCGGCAGCGCGCCGGCCGGCACGTGAAGGGGGAGGCCGGATGAGGTGCCCCCGTCGCCTGGTGGCCGCCCTCGGGACCGTCGGCGTGCTGGCGGTCGCCGGGCCCGCCCTTGCCGGCGTCCTGCCGACGCTCGCCGCCGCCGTCCCACCCGCGCCCGCCGAGCGACCCGCCCTCCGGCACGTCCCGGCCAGCGTCCCGCCCGCGGCTGTCCCGTCGAGCCGCCTCGACCTTCCGGGCGACGCCGTTCACCTGGTCGCGACCGCCCCCCTGCTGAGTCGCCCCGGCGCGGGTGGGTCCGGCGACCGTCGGCTGCGCCGGGGGGAGACGGTGGTGGTGCGGCTCGCCGGTCGATTCGGCGTTCCAGACGGCGGGGCCGTCGCCGCTCTGATCGAGCTCGCGGCGGTCGATCCCCCGATCTCCGGGACCCTGACCCTGAGCGCCTTCCCGACCAGCTCGGAGGCGGTCAGCTCGCTGACCTACCCCCCGGGACAGGTGACCTCGACCCTCGCGCTGGTCCGGCTCGGTGCCGATGGCGCGATCGCGCTGGGTGCGGCGGATGGGCCGGTCGTCGTCGCCGCCGACCTCGTCGGCTTCCTGGAACCGGGCGCGGGGGATCGCTTCACGGGACTGGAGACACCCGCCACCCTGGCCGGGGCCGGTGCCGGGGTGGCGGCGCGGGGGGCGTCGCCGGTGGCCGCGCGAACGCTCGCTCTCCGCGTCGCCGGGCGCTTCGGGGTGCCGGGTCGAGGCGCCGTGGCGGCGCTGCTGCGGCTGACCGTCACCAGGGCCCGGGGGTCGGGGAGCGTCGCGGCTGCTCCCGGGATGGTCGCCCCCGGGTCGCCCCCGTTGCTCGCCTACCGGCCCGGTGGTGGCGCGACCGACCTCGCCATCCTGCCGATCGGGGCGGACGGCTCGGTCCGGATCGCGGTGAGGGGCGCATCGGTCGACCTGCGTACCCAGTTGCTCGCCTGGCTGGCACCGGGCGGGGGCGATGGGGTCGTCAGCCTGGAACACCCGATCGCCCTGGCGGGCGGGCACGCCGCCTCATGGCCGGCAACCCTGCGACCCGGGCGCACCCTCACGGTCGCGGGGGCCAGCCTCGGCGGGGTGCCGCTGCCAGGCGCGGTCGCGGTCGTGGTGGAGCTCACCGCTCGGGCCCAATCGGGACCCGCCACCCTGTCGGTCTATCCGGCTGGCGCAACGCCGCCGGCCGGGGGAACTCTCGGGGTGACCCGCGGGGCGGCTGTCGGCACCCTGGCGCTGGTTGCCCTCGGCGCTCGCGGCGGGATCACCCTCACCGACTCCGGCGGACCGCTGGAGGTGAGGGCGATCGTGACCGGCTACCTCGTGGGCGCGGCCACCCTGCCTCTCACCATCACCACCCGCGGGCTGCCGGGGGCCGCGGTTGGCGCCCGCTACCGGGCCGCCCTGGTGGCCGTGGGCGGAGCCCCGCCCTATCACTGGTCGATCGAGGCGGGGACGCTCCCGCGCGGTCTGTCGCTCGCGCCCGGCCGCGGGCTGATCAGCGGAACGCCCGCGGGTCCGGACGTCGCCCCGATCACCCTCACGGTGTCGGACCATCGCGGGGCTCGGGCGAGCGCGCTGCTGACCGTGGTCGTGGCACCGACGCGGACTCATCCCGGCCCGCACCGGGGGCTGCTCGCGATCACGGTCGGTCAGCTGCCGACCGGCCTCCCCGCCGCCGTCACGGTCACGGGGCCGGGGGGCTACTCCCGCACCCTCAGCTCGACCACCGTTCTGACGGTGCATCCTGGCAGCTACCGGGTGGCGGCCCGCCCGGTCGCCGGCAGCTCCGACACGTTCTATCCCAGCGTGACCGGGAGCCCGGCTCGGGTCACGCTGGGGGGTCCTGGCGTGGTCGGGGTGAGCTACCTCACGGCGGTGGCCAACACCACCTTGGTGGTGCCGGCCGGACAGCTGGGAGACCTCCGCTCGGTGACGCCCACCGAGTCCAGCTTCGTCTTCGCGCCGGTGCCGCCCAGCCTGGCCTCGGTTCAGCCCGGCGATGTCATCGCCGCCGGGCCCAGCCCCCTCGCCCCCGGCGGGTTCCTAGAGAAGGTGACCAGCCTGGCCGATGTCAACGGCGAGCTGGTGCTGAGCACCCAGCGGGCAACCCTGGCGGAGGCCGTCCCGCGGGGATCCTTCTCGGTCCAGTGGCCCACCGCGCCGATCAACGGGTCGGCGGCCACCCGGATGCTCGCCCGCTCCGCACCCACCGTTGCCGGAGGCGCCCGGCCCGGACCCACGGCGCACCCGCGGGGCGCGCCGTCGCCCACCGCCGGAGGGGTGCCGGACGCCTTCATCCCGTCGCTCAGCTGTGGGTCCAACATCGGGGGCGGGTCGCCCACGATCGACCTCAGCAATGTTCAGTTCTCGATCACGCCTCACTTCGACGCGTCGTGGAGCTGGACCCAAGGTCTCACCGCCGACGCCTACGTCGAGGTGGTGGAGGGGATCCAGGCCAGTCTCATGTTCCCCAAGGGCTCCTACTGTCAGGACACGATCAAGCTCTGGGGTCCCCAGACCTTCGGCATTCCCGATGTGAACTTCTCGATCGGACCGGTCCCGATCAACATCTCCTTTCTGCTCGAGATCGACCTCACCATCAAGGTCGCCGCGACCGCCAACGTCGCCATGACGGAGCAGCAGGGATTCACCCTGGACGCGGGCGCCTCCTACGCCAATGGCCAGCTCTCCCCGATCAACAGCTACACCCCCAACAACAACTTCCAGCCGCCCGCCCCGGGCTCGGCCGGCTACCTCAAGGTCTCGGTCGGGCCCAAGTTCACGTTCGCCTTCTGGTGCTACGACCTGTGTTACTCGACGACCATCGACGGCGTGTCGCTGCCTGCGATCACGCCGCTGATCGGTCCCACGATTGGGATGGACGTCTTCTTGGAGCTGACGCTGCAGGAGCCGCCGTCGTACCCGAGCTGGGCGCTGACGGGGGGCCTCGAGTTCAGCATCGGCTTCGTCGCCAACCTGTGGGGTCTGATCAACGTCAACGCCCAGCTCTCGGTTCCGATCCTGACCGCCACCTTGGCCGCCGCCCCTCCGGTGATCACCACCCCGTCCCTGCTGCCGACGCTGGAGTCCGGGACGCTGGCGACGCCGCTCCAGATCCCGCTCCAGGCCGGGGGCTGCTGCACGTCCGCGACCACTGGGGTCTCCCTTCCCGTGAAGCCGTTGCAGTGGAGCCTGCTGGGGACGCAGCCGTCGATGCCGGGCATCTCCCTCAGCCCCTCGGGCACGCTCACTGTGTCCGGGACGCCCCAGGGCTTTTCGGGCGACATCGGCGTCGACGCGTCGGTGACGGACGCGCTCGGCCAGACCACCGACGGCAGCTTCACGATCCCGGTCATCCCGGGGCCCCAGAACCAGATCTACGACCTGCCGGATGCCGAGGTGAACCTCGGCTACTACTACGACCTCACCCCCAGCATGGACCAGAACCAGGGAGGGACGCCTCCCTACCACTGCTTGGGCTACACGCAGGGCACCGTCTTCATCCCCTGGGGCTACGACATCAGCGAGCAGGCGCCCGGCTGCGTCGTCAGCGGGAACCCCAGCACCCAGGGAACGATGCCCTTCTCGTTCACCGACTGGCAGAGCGTGCAGTCCCAGGTGACCGACAGCTACACGCCGCCGTCGAGCGCCATCGACACCCTGGTGATTGGGCCCCTGCGCACCGCCCCCGCGATCACGATGCCCTCCGGACTGCTGACAGGGGAGGTGGGCGTGCCCTTCTCCTTCGAGCCCAAGGCGTCGGGCGGCGAGCCCCCGTACAGCCCGTGGGATGCCTACGCGCCGAGCCAATCCGGCGCGGCGATCGCGACACCGCTGCCCGCTGGGCTCACCCTCGATGCCAACACCGGCGCCGTGAGCGGGGTTCCGACCACGCCCGGCCTGTACGATCTCTGGCTTCGGGTGCGCGACAACCTCGAGGGCGAGGCGTTCGGGGACGTGGCCGTCTATGTCGCGCCGGCTCCTGGCATCACGACCCTGTCGGTGGGCGACGCCACCATCGGCGAGCCCTACCAGGCCCAGCTGACCGCCACCGGCGGGACCGCCCCCTACGGCTGGGAGGTCACCTCCGTCACCGACGCCCAGGGAGCCGCCGTGCCCATGCCGGCCGGACTCAGCCTCGATCCGAACACCGGTCAGATCCAGGGGACGGCCCTGCCCGGGACCGATGGCACCTACACCCTGCAGGTGGGGCTGACCGACGTGGCGCAGGCGCAGGCCACGCGGTCGCTCTCGCTCACCATCCTGCCGCAGCTCGTGATCACCAGCCCCTCCGAGCTCCCGGCGGCGGCGCCCGGTATCAGCTACTCGGCGACTCTCACCGCCACCGGGGGCAGCGGCGCCGCCAACTACAACTGGTCGCTGGGCAGCTGTTCGGGCGCCCCCAGCTCGCTGCCCAGCGGCCTCACCCTGCTCTCGGCGTACGGGTACTCCACCGGCCGGATCGGGGGTGTCACCGCGCCGAACGCCCGGAGCACGCTGGTCGAGGTGTCGGTGACCGATCTGCGCGGAGGCTGCACCTCCGCCTGGCTCTGGCTGCCGGTCGGGCTCACGGTCACGCCCTCGTCCCTGCCCCCGGCCGAGACCGGTCGCGCCTACCAGACCGGGCTGACCGGCGCCGGCTCCTACCAGCTCCCGTACGCCTGGACCGTCGTCGCGGTGATCGGGCCCGGCGGGGCCTGGGTGCGACGGTCCAACGTGTTCTCTCCCCCGGGCGGACCCAGCAGCGAGACCCTGCGCCTGGGGATGGGCGCGGGTTCCGGGCCCTTCACGGCCACCCTCTCGGGGCAGTTCGACGTCCCGCCCGGGCGGTACCGGATCCGGGTCCAGCTCCTGGATGCGTCCGGCGCCGTCGTCACACCACTGCTGCCGATCCTGGTGGAACGGGTCCCGACGGTCCTCCCCCAGCTGCCGGGGGGTGATGTCGGCGTTGCCTACCGGCAGGCCGCGGGGGTGGGCGGCGGGGTCGGGCCCTTCCGGTGGTTCCTCGGCGCCGGCTCGGCGCCCCTGCCACCCGGGCTCACGCTCGCGGGCGACGGAACCATCAGCGGGACCCCAACCGCCGCCGGCAGCTACCCGATCGTGCTCGGCGTGGTCGACGGGGCCCTGGGGCACGCCCGGGCGGCGACCACGCTGGTCATCGCCGGGGACCCCACTGTCACCACCCAGGCGCTCCCCGTCGCCGAGGTGGGGGCCGCCTATCAGACGACGCTGGCTGCGGTCGGGGGAACCACCGCGGGGATCACGGGCGCGTCCGACACCGGGGGAGCGTACGTCTGGTCGCTGGCCCAGGGCGATCAGCTCCCCCAGGGGTTCACCCTCGACCCCGCGACCGGAACCATCTCTGGCACCGCGCTCGCGAGCGAGTCCGGGACCTCCACCGTGCTGCACCTGGTCGCCCGAGACCTCTGGATGCCCTCGCCACCGGTGCCGCTCACGCTGGCGATCGCCGACTCCACGCTGACGCTGGTCACCTCCAGCCTCCACGAGGGTGAGGTCGGGGTTCGCTACGCTGACGTGGTCGCGGCCACAGGCGGGCTACCTCCGTACACGTTCAGCGTCAGCGGCGGGCCCGCCGGGCTCTCGATCGGCGTCATCTCGCTGGTCACCTACCTTGGCGATCGGAGCAGCTCGCTGCTGCCCGGGCTCATGGGCACTCCCACCCAGGCCGGGGACTTGGGCGGCAGCCTTGTCCTGTGTGTCACGGATAGCGCGGGGGTGAGGGTCTGCAATCGCGGATCGCTCGGCCTCACCATCGCGCCGGCGCTCTCGGTGGCCACGGCGTCGCTGCCGTCGGCGCGGGTCGGTCAGCACGCCACCGTTTTCCTTCACGCGGGCGGCGGGGCGCCCTCCTACGATTGGTCGGTGCCGATCGCGGACCGGCTGCCGTCCTGGCTTCAGCTGAGACCGGACGGGTTGCTGCTCGCTGCGCCGGGCGCCACCGACGCCGGGCACACCGGCGTGGTCACGCTCCAGGTGACCGATGGCCTTGGCGGGGTGGCGACTCGGACGCTCCGCGTCGCCGTGAGTTCGGGCCTGCTGATCCTCCCCGCGTCGCTCCCCGCGGCCACCGCGGGAGCGGTCTACCACGCCGTCCTGGAGGCGCCGGGCGGGGTCGCCCCGCTCCGCTGGACACTCCGCTCCGGCTCGCTGCCGACGGGGATGGCCCTCACCCTGGGCGGAGTGCTCATCGGGATTCCCCGGCTGTCGGCGGCCGGCACCACCGCCCAGTTCACGGTGCAGGTCACGGACGCCACCCGCCTCCAGGGGCTGCGGGCCTACACCCTTCAGGTGCTGTTGCCGTCGGCTCCGACCCCCTCCGCTGCCCCCACCCCCACGTCGGGGCCGAGTCCCTCTCCCACTCCGACCCCGACGCCGAGCGCCACCCCCACTCCGTCCCCGACGCCGAGCGCCACGCCTACGCCGTCCCCGACGCCGAGCGCCACGCCCACCCCGACGCCCACGCCCACCCCGACCCCCACCGGCTCCGCCACCCTCCACGGGGTGAGCTGCCCCACCGCGTCCCTCTGCTGGGCGGTCGGTGACGGGGGCACGATCCTCGCCTCCTCGGACGCGGGTGCCAGCTGGGCGCCCGAGGTCAGCGGCACCACCCAGGTGCTGCTCGCGGTCAACTTCACCGACTCCAGCAACGGCTGGGCGGTGGGGGAGGGCGGCGTCATCCTCCACACCGCTGACGGCGGCACCAGCTGGACCCTGCAGACGATTCCGGCCCAGGTCTGCAATCCCTTCCCCACCTGCGACTGGCTCCAGGGTGTCGCCTTCCAGACCAGCAGCAGCGGGATCATCGTCGGCACCAACCAGACGGTCCTCACGACCAGTGACGCCGGCGCCACCTGGACCTATGTCAGCGGGGTCGCGCCTGGCAATCCGGTCCCGCTCGGCAACTTCAGCCTCAACGCCGTGGCGTACAGCGCCCCCGGCTCCGCCGAGGCGGTTGGGACCGCCGGGACGATCCGCCAGACGACGGACGGAGGCGCGAGCTGGTCCGCGATCACAAGTGGAACGGGTCAGCTGCTGGAGGGGATCGCGTTCCGCAATTCGGACGGATTCGCGGTGGGTGCCGGCGGCACCACGCTGGGCAGCAGCAATGGCGGCTCAACCTGGTCAGCCCAGCCCAGCCCCACCACCCAGAACCTCACCGCGGTCGCGGTCGGAGGCTACTGCGTCGGGCTCCTCGGCGGCTGCGTCCTGGCGGCCGGGGCCGGGGGGACGGTGCTGACCGACACCTACGGAAGCTGGACCACGATGGCGAGCGGGACCACCCAGGACCTCAACGGCATCGGCCTGCCGCTCGGCGCCACCACTTACGTCGCGGTCGGGGCGGCCGGCACCATCGTGGTCAATCCCAGCTCCTGACCTGCTCGGCGGCGGCGAGGACCCCGGCCCAGTCCGGCGACTCCCCGCTCGGCGCCCGGCGGGCGCGCATGCCCGCGGCGGCGGCGCCCGCCAGGTCGGCCGCGGGGCTGTCGCCGACGAAGAGCACCGCCGCCGCCGGTACGCGCAGCCGGCGCACCAGTGCCCTGAAGATGAGCGGGTGGGGCTTGCGCCAGCCCACCTCGCTGCTGAAGACGACCGCGTCCAGGAGCGGGAGGAGCTCGAGGTGGCGGAGCTGCGCGCGCAGGATCGGGGCGGGGTAGGGGGCGTTGGAGCAGAGGCCGACCCGCAGGCCGCGGCCGCGGAGCGCGCGCAGCAGCGCCGGCACCCCCGGGCGCACCGCGACCCCCGCGAACCAGGCGTGCTGATGGAGCCGCAGGACCTGGGCCCGCGTGCGGGCCCCTACCCCGTCCATGCCGAGCTGAGCCAGTGCCCGAGAATAGACCGCGGCGATCTCGAGCTCGCGAAGGGGAGGGTCCGGGGGGGGCCGGGCGGCAGCCCGCTCGACCTCGGTGTCCAGCGCTCGGGCCAGGGCGGAGGGCCCGAAGGCCGCCGAGCGGCGCGTCCCCAGCACCCGCCTCAGCTCGGGGTCGAGCCGATCCAACGCCGCCAGCGGCCGGCGGAATCGGACCAGGGTGTCGCCGTAGTCGAAGGCGACCGCGCGCAGGCCAGGTGGGGTCAGCGGCGCCGGAACGGCCAGCGACGGGCCTGCAGCCGTGCCTCCCGCTCGGCGACGGCCTGCTCGCGGTCCGACAGGCCCGCCTCGCGCTCGCGCACCTGCGCCTCGGCCCAGGTGCTGAGGGCGCGCACCCGCTCCTCGATCTCCTGGATCCGCGCCGCCCGGCGGCGGAGATCCTCAGCCTGGTCGCTCAGCGCCCGGCGCGCGGACTCGACCGCGTCAGCCAGTCGCTCCTCCATCTCGGAGAGGCGCCGCACCCGGGTCTCGACGTCGGCGGAGAGCGCGCGCAGCGCCGTCTCCGTCGCCGGCGCCGGGCTGGCGTGGAATCCGATCGGTGCTCCCGGGAACGCCAGGGTGGGGGCGGCGTCGCCGTCGGGCCGGACGGAGCCGAGGCCGGGCGCCATCGGGGGAGTGCCCCCCGGGCGCAGCTGAGGAGGTCGGACCGGCAGGGTGGTCGGGGCAGCGGATGAGGTCGGGGGGCGGTCGAAGGGGGTCATGGCCGATGGCTCCTGCGAGGACGTGGAACAAACACAGAGCTCCCGGGCTGCTGACCACCCTAGCAGGGACGGCGCCTGCCGTCGAGCGGGACCCCCCCAGGTGGGGTCAGGCGGGAGGGGGCGCGGCGGTGCCACCGGGCCGCCGGCGGCGTCGCCGCCGGCGTGGGCCCGACGCCGTGGGCGTGGCCCCCGCTCCCCCCGGTGGCCCCGCCGGCTCGCGTCCCGGGGTCCCGGCAGGGGTGGGCGCGCGGCGCGACCCGCCGGAGGCGACCGAGGCGGCCCCCGCCGCTGGCCGCCCGCCCCCGGGTGAGCTGGCCGACCGTCCCCCCCGCCGCCGGCCCCGCCGCGACCCCCGGCCCGGGCTCGCGCCCCCGGCCCCGGCCGCTCCGGGTTGCCCGAAGCGCGCCAGGCTGCGGGAATCCAACCACGAGCGCCAGCGTTCGGGCGGCACCTCCCCGCAGGCCACGAGCCGGGCGTCGAAGTCCTCCAGGTAGTCGGCCAACGGCCGCTTCTCCTTGGCCGCGTTGCCGGTCTGCTTCTCCGCCCACGGCTGGTAGCGATTCGATTCCGGGTCAAGGAACTCGGGCAGCGTCGCCATCCAAGCGGAGTATAGGATCGGCGTGTGGACCGTCTCCTCGCCGACGGCCTCTGGCAGCTGGACACGCTCCTCGGCGGCTATGAGGCGGTCAACGCGGTGTTCTTGGTCGAGGGTCCGCGTCCGTGCCTGGTCGAGACCGGGCCCCAGCTGACGGCGGCCACGGTCCGGCTCGCCCTGGCGGCTCGCGGGCTCGCGGCGGACGACCTCGCCACGGTGGTGCTGACCCACATCCACCTCGACCACGGGGGCGCGGTCGGCGAGATCGCCGCGGCGTTCCCGCGCGCGCGCATCCTCTGCCATCCCCGCGGGGCGCGCCACCTGAGCGACCCGACCCGGCTGGTGGCCGCCGCCGCGGCCGTGTACGGGGCCGCGCTCGACACCCTGTACGGTCGGATGGAGGCGGTCCCGCAGGACCGGATCGGAGCGGTCGCCGACGGCGATCGCATCGGCGTCGGGGCCGGGCGATGGCTTCGCTGCCTCCACTCCCCCGGTCATGCCCAGCACCACCTGGCGGTGCTGGATGAGAGCTCTGGGGTCCTGCTGGTGGGCGACGCCGTCGGGGTGCGGATTCCGGGGGGTGGTCGACTCCGGCCCTCCACCCCTCCGGACGACTTCGACCGCGACCAGGCGATTGCGTCGCTGCGCCGCTTCGCCGCGGTTGCTCCCACCCAGGTGGTGCTCACCCACTTCGGACCTGCCGGCGACCCCGCCGAGGTGCTGGCCGATGCCGAGGACCAGCTGCGGGAGTGGTGCGAGGTCGCCGCCACAGCCTTCAGCCAAGACGCCAGCCTCGACCACATCGTGCGCGCGCTGGAGCGGCGCCTCGCCGCCGCGGCGGACCCCTCGGTCTCGGCCGAGCGTGAGGCAGTGGTCCAGCTGATGAGTGGGGTGAGGTCCAACGCGGCGGGCCTGCGGGGATGGCTCCGCCGCCGCGCCGCCGCCGACGCCGCCGCGACCGGGGTCGGGCCGGCCTGAGCGGCGGCCCCGGGCCCGGCTCACTCCCCGCCCGGGTCCGCCGCGGTCTCGGGTGAGTTTGCCCCCGCCCCCCGGCGGGTACACAGGGGAAGAAGGCGAGAGGTCGCACGCGCCGGGGCGAGGGGATCGGACCCGGTGGGGAATCATGCTGCAGCGACGGATCGCGATCGTGGCACCACCGTGGTACCCGGTCCCGCCCGACGGGTACGGCGGGGTCGAGCTGGTGGTGGGGCTACTGGCGCGCGAGCTGCGCGGGCGCGGACATGAGGTGGTCCTCTTCGGCGCCGAGGGGTCCGACCCCGGGACTAGCACGCTCGCCCCTCGAGGGTGGGACCGGGACCTCGGGCATCCGGGGGAGCGCTGGCGTGAGCTGACCTATGTCTCCCGGCTGGCGGCAGCGCTGCGGCGCGAGCGACCGTTCGACGTGATCCACGACCACGGCGGGGGTGGCACCCTGCTGGCGGCGGAGGCGGCCCGGCTGGGACCGGTGCTGCACACGGTGCACGGGCCGCTGGGCGAGGCCGAGCGCACCTTCTATGCCAGCCTGTCGGGGCGGGTCGGGCTGGTGGCCATCAGCCGAAGCCAGCGGGGGACGGCCCCAGGGCTCTCCTGGGTGGCGACCGTTCCCAATTCAGTGGACGTCTCCGCGCTCCGGGTGGGTCCGGCCCACTCACGCGGCCCGACCCTGGTGTGCCTGGCTCGGATCTGCCCCGACAAGGGCCAGCACCTGGCGATCGCGGTCGCCCGGCGCACCGGCCGGCCGCTGGTTCTGGCCGGCAAGATCGAGCAGACGGCGGCCTCCCGTCGCTACTTCGACGAGCAGATCGCGCCCCATCTCGACGGCGTGCACGTGCGTCATGTCCCCAACGTCGCGGGCCAGGACAAAGCGGAGCTGCTCGCCTCGGCCACCGCCCTGCTCTCGCCGGTGCAGTGGCCGGAGCCGTTCGGCCTGGCGGTGGCCGAGGCGATGGCGAGCGGGACCCCGGCGATCGCCTTCCGCCTCGGGGCGATGCCCGAGCTGATCCAGGACGGGGTCACGGGGTTCCTCTGCGACGACCTCGACCAGATGGTGGTGGCGGTGGGGCGGGCCGCGGCGATCGACCCCGCCAGCTGCGCCGGGAGCGCCCGGGCGCGGTTCGGACCGGTGGCGATGACCGACGGGTACCTCGCCGCCTACGCCGCCGCCGCCCCCCGGCGCTCCCCGCTGATCCTGGCGCCCCCGGCCCGACCGCTGGACGGGCGGTGGGCCCCGGTCGTCCCCACCGCGCTGGCCCCCGGCGCCTAGCGGACGTTTCCGAGGCCGGGCGGTCCGCGAGAGGCGGGGGACGGGGCTGGTGAACTCGGAACCGCGGGTGGGGACGCGGCCGAGCGGCTCGTGCCTATGGCCGTGGGACTGGAGGCGACAGCAGGCTTGACGGGGTGAAGGGAGCCTGCTAGGCCAGCACCTCGCGAGGAACCTCCGGGCCAAGCGGATCGGCCCCCATCCCCACCTCGACGCGGTCGACACCCGCTGGAACGGCGGCCATCTCACCGTCGCCTTCCAGACCTACCTGGGCCGGGCGGATCAACTGGGGGGGCCGACGGCCCAGCCGTTGGTGCGCACCGTCCGCTAGGGCGCGGTGGCGGTGCTCTGGCAGCGGGCCCGCCCGCTCGAGGTGGTGCCGACGATCGCTGGGGTCGTCGGCGGCCGCGGGCGCCCGTCGGTGGGCGAGTACCTGCTGCTGGCGGCGCTCAACCGGGCCGTCGGCGATCCCTGCTCGAAACCGGCCTGCGCCGACTGGTCGGAACGGACCCGCCGCACGCGGCTGCTGCCGGTGCCGGCGGGGCAGCTCAGCTCGCAGCGGGTCTGGGATGCGAGGGACCAGGTGGACGGCACGGCGGTGCAGACGCTCTTCCACCAGGTGGCGCAACGGGCCCGGACCCACGTCGGCGTCCAGGACCAGGTGGTGGCCGTCAACACCACCAACTACGTCACCTCCATCGCCTCGGACAACGGCCGGCCGACCTTGCCCCAGCGGGGCCACTCGCAAGCCAAGCGGCACGACGTGCGCCAGGTGGGGCGGGCGCTGGCGGTCACCCAGCGGGATCAGCGTCCGCTTTTCCACGAGGTCGACGCCGGCAACCGCACCGACGCCGCCACCGTCGACGCGCTCGTCCCGCAGCTGCTGCGGGAGCTGAGCGACGTCGGCCAGGGCCGCTGACCGGGGTCTACGACGGCGGCACCGTGAGCGCCCGGGCCCCGCACCAGATGGAAGCCGCCGTGGCCGCGGGCCAGATAGGGTAGGTGACGTCCGTCTCGCCGTCGGCCTATCCCGACCGGCTGGCCGTGCCGGTCGACGCCATGCTCCCCGTCGATGCCGCCGCCTTTCCCGAGCTGGCCGGCTAGCGGCTCCTGACCGCGCCGCGGCGGCGGTGGAGCCGGACGGTGCCGCGGGTGATGAGCTACAGGCCCGCGTTCGCCCGCGGCCCGCTCCAGGGCGTGCTCCAGCCTCGCGCCACGGCGCTGGCGCGGCTGCCGGCGCTGCCGGCGGCCCTGGCCCGGCGCACCGCCGGGGCCGCCAACCGACGGGGGCATCGGTCCAGCGCCGCGTGGAGCGCTGCTGTGCGGCCCAGCACCGGCGCCGGCTGCTGCCGACCCAGGTGATCGAACGGGATGGCCAGGTGCCGCTGGCCATCCCCGTGGATGACGCGCACCGGGCCCATCTCGAGGCCCCCCTCTTCGGGCTCCGCCTCTGGGTCACGGCGCAGACCGACTGGCCCCCGGCCGCGGGGGTCCGGGTCGCCCACCAGCAGGCGAGCGTGGACGCCGCCGTCCGCCAGCTCCCCGACCCCGACCCCGTCGCCGGGCAGCCCATGTTGCACGGGACCGACTAGACGATCCGCGTCCACGGCCCCGACTGCCGGCTCGCCCTGCTGCTGGTCCAGCGCCTGCGCCTGCTGGCGCGCCGCGCCGGGGATCCCCGCCCCATCGATGCGGTCCTCCGGGACCTCAACGGCGTCGACGCGTGCTTGGTGGTGCCGCGGCTCTCCGCCCCGACGCGCGCCCCCACCTCGAGGTCGCCCTCAGCGGCTGCACCCCGACCCAGCGCCGCCTGCTCGGCCTCCTGGGCCGCGACGCTGGCGCGGTCGCCGCCTAGGAGTCAGCGCTCCGCCGCCCCCCGCGCCCCTCAGCTGAAACGGCTCCGAAAACTCCCGCCAGCTGAGTTCACCGCTGCGCCTCGTGATCGTGAAGTCCGACAGGCCGGGACCCTATCGACGCCACTTCGCAGGTGGCGGGTACACATATCTGGCGATCGTGCCTGACGTCCACGCGATCGCAAATCCAGCGAAGACCAAGAGGAAGGTGTCCAGTTTGCTCTTGTCTTTCCCCGCCGCCATAACCCCCAAGATCAGCGCCCATACGATGGCCACGCCGATGCTGTATGCCCAGTAGTTGCGTCTCACAGCCGGTTACCTCTGGCTCTGCACGGTCTGGCGGTCCGTGAGGCATGACCAGCTCAGGATACCCAACAGGCATCCAGATGCTGATCTGCGGGTAGCCAGCAATCGAGCGTTGCGATCGAGCGGAATGAGCTCCGGAAACTGCCGCTAGGGCGCCGACACCCGCCGCCAGGGCGGCGTGCCCCGCACCACCTCGAGCCGCACCCCGCGCTGGGTGGTTTCGAAGTCGGTCCCCCCCTCGGGGGTGCGCCAGGCCACCACCTCCAGGCGCCCGCTGCCGACCCGGATGTTGGAGAGCTCCAGGCGCGGGCACCAGGGGGGCAGGGCCGGGTCGAGATACACCACTCCCCCCGGGACGTCGGGCTCCAACCCCAGCAGCACCCGGACGGCATGGAAGATCGAACCGGCGGCCCAGGCCTGGGGCACGTTGGCGCGGGGATAGGGGATGGGTGCGTCGGAGCCGCGCCGCGTCAGGCCGGCGAAGAGCTCGGGCAGGCGGGCCCGCTCGAAGCCGGTGGCAGCGCTGAGGATCCCGTCGATGAGGCGCCAGGCGTCCTGCGTCCGCCCGTAGCGGCGCAGGCCGTCGGCAGCGATCAGGGTGTCGTGCGGCCAGACCGATCCACGCTGATAGTCGTGGGGGTCATAGGCGGGATGGTCACTGCTGAGGGTGCGCAGACCCCAGCCGGAGAACAGGTCGGGAGCCAGCAGGCGGCGGGCCACCCGGGCGCCCCGCTCGGGGTCGAGGATGCCCATCCACAGGCAGTGACCGGGGTTCGACGTCGCGGTCCGGACCGGGCGCTTGTTCCCATCCAGGGCGAAGGCGAGCTCCCCGGGCGGGTCGACCCAGAAGGCCTCCAGGAATCGTCGCCGCAGCTCCCGTGCCTCGGTGCGGAGCGCGGCGGCCCGGGCGGGCTCGCCCCAGGCCTGGAACAGCTCGGCGATGTCGCGCTTGGCCCCGTACACGTACGCCTGCATCTCGCAGGTGCCGATCGGCAGCGGAGGCAGCCCGCCCTGCTCGTCGAGCACGCCGTCCTCGGCGTCGCGCCAGCACTGGTTGCGGTAGCCGCTGGGCGCTCGCGGTGCGTACTCCTGAAGCCCGTCCCCGTCGCGGTCGCCGTAGCGGTCGATCCAGTCGAGGCACCGCTCCGCCGCCCGGCGGAAGGGCTGCAGGATCTCCGCATCGCCCAGCCAGCGATGGGTCGCCGCCAGCAGGACCAGAAAGAGCGGGGTGGCGTCGGCGGTGCCGTAGTAGGGCGTGTGTGGGATCTGGCCGAAGTGAGCCCACTCGCCGACCCGCATCTCGTGGCAGATCTTGCCCGGCTCCGCGTCCCGCACCGGGTCATCGACGGTGGCCTGCCACCCCGCCAGCTGCTGCAGGGTGCCGATGGCGAAGAGGGGATGCGCCGCCAGCGACTGCAGCGATGCCAGGATCGAGTCCCGTCCGAAGATGGCGACGAACCAGGGGATCCCCGCCGCCGGCAGCCAGACATCGGCGGAGAAGTCATGGTGGTACAGCCGCAGCGCGGCGAAGTCCTCCACCGCCTGGTCATACGCGAGCAGCAGGCGGGGGTCGGCCGGGGCCACCCGCGCCACCGTGCGCTGCCAGCGACGGCGCACCCGCTCGGCGTGGTCGACCACCGGCTGTCGCAAGGGGCAGCGGGCCAACCGGGGCCGTCCCCGATCGGTCGCCAGGCAGTCCACCTGGAGGCAGACGTGCCAGCTCCCGCCCGGCTCCAGCCGCATCGGAAAGCGCAGGCTGCCGTTGGCGTAGGTGGCGCCGGAGCCCTCGGGCACGATCCGCATGAGACAGCGCCGGACGAACCCGTTGCGGCGGTACTGCGTGTCCAGCTGATTGGGATGGCGCCACAGGCTCTCCAGGTCGCTGCGGGCCTGCCAGCGCTCGGTCCGCACCTCGAAGAGGTCGGCGAAGTCGGTCGCCACCGCCAGGTCGAGCACCAGCGACACCGGGCCCCGACAGTAGCTCCGCACGGTGAGGTCCTGGTGCAGTCGGCGCTCGCTGAGAGTGCGCTCGATCGCCACCGTGACGCGCCCCTCGGCAATCCGCGCGCTGCTGAGCAGCCAGCGGGCGTGACGGTACGAGAGCTGGCTGAAGCCCAAGCTCTCCAGCGTCAGGCCGTTGAGGCGGACCCGGTGATCGCTGAGAAAGCGGGTGTCATCGCAGAAGAGGCCCTGGGCCAAGGAGTCGACGCCGATCGATCCGTCGGCGGAGGCCACCAGGAAGGTGGCGCCGTGGTTGATCGTGACCGAGACCGGTCCGTGGGCGACGCTGACGGCGGCTGCCTGCGGGACGGCGGCCACCTGCGACGCCGGCGCCACCTCCGGGGGGACTGGGCGCGGGCGGGGCTGCAGCGGGCTCGGGTCGACGGGAGCCGGGGACGAGGAATCCATGGGCGGATGGTCGCATCCCGGGGGTGGGCCGCACTCGGCGACCGCCGCGGCCGGCGCTCATGCCCCCACCCCCACGACCCTGGCAGAGCCCCGGGCGGTTGGGTTCCGCCGCCCGGGGAGCGGGGAGCCGAAGGTGTGGCGGCCGCCTCGGCCGCCTCGGCCGGGGAGGCTGGAGGTGACGATCATGGCGATCATGCGGTGGATTCCGATCGCGGATGTGGTGGCGGTCCGCACCGACCTGAACCGGCGGGTCGGCGACCGTGCCGCTGATCTCAGCCCCGCGTCCCCGCCGCAGGGCCGGCCGGAGCTCCGCCAGGCGGTCCGGCCGGTGGACCTCGAGCGCGGCCCCGAGGCGATCGGGGTCCCGGCGTCGGTCCCAGGGTTGACTCCGCAGGAGGTGAGGGTCACCGTCGGCGCCGGGATCCTCACCCTCGACGCGGCCCCCGCCCAAGAGGCCGAGCGGCCCCGGGGCACGATCGTCCGCCGGGAACGGTTCAGCGGCCGGCTCCATCGCCAGGTCGCGCTGGGCGACGGGCTCCCCAGCGACCAGGCCCGCGCCAGCGTCGACCACGGGGTCCTGACGGTGACCGACCCGCTGAGTCCGGTGGTGCCCGCCGGGACCTGATCCCCTTCCCGGACCCGGGCCTCCGCCCGCCTTGCAGGTGGGTCCGGGGGTGGCGACCGGAGGGGTGCCGCGCCGGGTGAGCCCCCGGCGCGGTTGCGGCGGGGGAGGCTGCCGACTACAATGCGGCCGTTGTCCGGAGGCCGAATTCGGCCTGAACTGTGTCGGAGGGTACGAAGATGGCCGTGACCGGGTACTGCATGAAGTGCAAGCAGACGCGCGAGATCGCCGACGCGCAGCCAACAACTCTCAAGAATGGCAAGCCCGCGACCACCGGCAAGTGCCCGGTCTGCGGGACCAAGATCTTCAAGATCGGCAAGGCCGCCTGAGCGCCGTCGGGCGCCGCGGCCGCGGCTGGAGCGGCGCCGCCGGCTCGGGCGCCGCGCCCGGGCCCCTCGTCGCGGGCCCGGGCGCCTGACCCCTCCTCTCGGGGTGGGATGTCGGTCAGGTGGGTTGCGCTGCCGGCCGGCCACTCCCCGGCGCGGGGGCGGTGCCGTCGATCGGCTCCGGTACCGGGATCGGGTGGTGGAGCTCGAACACCTCCTCGTTGAAGAGCACCCGGTCACCGTGCTCGAGCTCGCGCTGGGTCATGCGCAGGGGCACCACCACTCCGATCAGCTTGAGGATCACGAAGGTCATCGCCCCGTCGTAGGCGGTGATGAACACGAGACCGAAGGCCTGCACCAGGAGCTGGTGCGGATTGCCCGCGAAGACCCCGGCGACGCTGGCCCCGGCGTTGCGCACGCCCACGTACACGATCATGGCGGGGTTGGCGATCAGACCGACCAGGATGCCCCCCACCGCTCCCGCCATGTAATGGGTGTGGATCACGCCGAGGGTGTCGTCGACCTTGCGGAAGGGCCAACGCCCGGCGAGCTTGTTCATGGTCAGCCAGGGGATCGCCGAGCCCAGCAGGCCCACGATGATGGCGCCGTAGCCGTCGACGTATCCCGCCGCCGGGGTGATCGCCACCAGGCCGCACACCATCCCGTTGATCGCGCCCACCATCGACAGCTTCTTGTTGAACATCATGTCGAAGAAGAACCAGGTGAGCAGCGCCACCGCCGTGGCGAGGTTGGTGTTGAGGACGGCCGCGGCCGCGTCCGCGTTGGCGAAGTAGGGGTCGCCGCCGTTGAAGCCGTTCCAGCCCAGCCAGAGGATGCCCGCCCCCACCATGGCGAGCAACATGTTGTTGGGCTTGAAGTCCTGCTGATCCTTGAGGGTGCGGGGCCCGATCACGGCCGCGCCCACGAACCCGGAGATCCCGGCCGCCACGTGGATCACGTATCCGCCCGAGTAATCGACGACGCCCAGCCCTGAGAGCCAGCCACCGCCCCAGAGCAAGAAGGCGTTGATGCTGTAGACCAGCACCGACCAGAGCGGGACGAAGAGCATCCAGGCCTTGAAGTTGATCCGCCCGAAGAGGGCTCCGGCGAGGATGATCGGGGTGATCGCGGCAAAGACGAACTGGAAGTAGATCAACGACGATCCCGGGAAGCGGATGGCGGGCATCAGGCCCTTGAGCAGTGGGATCGCCGCCTGCGCGGTTTCGCTGGCCGAGCTCAGCACCGGCCGGGGCAGACCGACAACGGTGCCGATCCAGGAGTGCCCGAAGCCCATGTTGAAACCCGCCAGCACCCACACCACCAGGACGGCGGCGAAGGCGTAGAAGACCATCACCGCCGAGCTCACCGCCCACTTGCGCTTGACCACCCCGCCATACAGGACTGCCAGCCCCGGAATCGACATCAGCCCCACCAGGGTGCCTGCAGTCAGCTGCCAGGCGTTGTCGCCGGGGCTGAGGTACGAGGGAGAGGGGATGTACATAGCAGCGCGCTCCGTGCCCCGGATGATCCAGCCGTCATCAGGCGGCCTGGTTGCGCCATTGTCACGGTCGCGATTCGGCCTGTCATTGGGCGTCAGCTACAGGTGTGAGTGCTGGGGATTGTGAGATAACCACACATATCGGGCGCGATCCGGGGCGCGCCTGCAGTCCCGGGGTCCGGCGGCGCCGGTGCCGGGTCCGGGGCCGCTCAGACCGCGCGACTGGTGAGCAGGCGGTCGACGGCGGCCGCGACCCGGCGTCCGTCCGCAATCGCGCTGACCACCAGCGAGGCGCCGCGGACGGCGTCTCCGGCTGCGAACACCCCCGCCACCGGCGTCGACCCATCGGCCGCCACCGCGATCCCCCCGGTGGGGCCCAGCGGCAGGTCGAGCTCGGCCACGGTCGTGTCCAGTTCGGGGCCGAGGAACCCCAGTGCGAGCAGGACCAAGTCGGCGGTGAGGGAATGCTCGCTGCCCGGCACCGGGTCGAGCACGAGCGGGGCGCCCGGGTCAAAGCGGGGCCGCACTCGGCGCAGGCGCAGGGCGGTGACACGGCCGGCGGCGCCCTGGAAGCCGAGCGTCTCCAGCGCGAATCCGCGTTCGCCCCCCTCCTCATGGGCCGGGCTGGTGCGCATCACCATCGGCCAGCTGGGCCACAGGTCGCCCCGGCCCCGCTCCAGCGGCGGGCGGGGCCGCAGCTCCAGCTGGTCGACGCGGCGGCATCCCTCGCGCAGGACGTTGCCGAGGCAGTCGGCCCCGGTGTCCCCCCCCCCGAGGATCACCACCCTCAGCCCGGCGGCGCTGATCTCGGGCTCGCCCGGGAGCCCCGCCAGTCCCGCCACCCGCCGATTCTGCTGGGCGAGGTACGTCATCGCCGGATGGACGCCGTCCAGCTGGCGGCCGGGCACCGCGAGATCGTGGGGCCGGCGCGCCCCCACGGCCAGCACCACGGCGTCGGACCGGCGCCGCAGCGCGGCCGCGCTGAGGGCGGTGCCGACCTCGATCCCGCAGCGGAACCGGACCCCCTCCTGGCGCAGCTGGTCGAGGCGGCGATCGAGCAGGGGCTTGGGCAGCTTGAAGTCGGGAATCCCGTAGCGGAGCAGCCCCCCGGGACGATCGTCACGCTCATACACCTCGACCGTGTGGCCGCCCCGGACCAGCTGCTGGGCGGCGGCCAGTCCCGCCGGTCCCGATCCCACCACCGCGACCCGCCGGCCGGTGAGCCGGCGCGCCGGTGCCGCTCGCACCCAGCCCTCGGCGAAACCGCGGTCGACGATGGCACGCTCGACCTCCTTGATGGTGACGGGCTGGTCGTGGATCGCCAGCACGCACGCCGGCTCACAGGGCGCGGGACAGAGTCGGCCGGTGAACTCCGGGAAGTTGTTGGTGCGGTGGAGTCGCTCCAGGGCTCGGCGCCAGTCGGCGCGAGTGACCAGGCTGTTCCAGTCGGGGATGAGATTGTGGAGCGGGCAGGCCTCGTGGCAGAAGGGAATCGCGCAGCGCATGCAGCGGCTGGCCTGCTGACGCAGCGCTGACTCGGTCAGCTCGCCGTGGACCTCACGGTAGTCGCGCACCCGCTCCGCCACCGGGCGATCGCACGGGAGCGTGCGCAGGTGGCGCAGGAATCCACGCGGGTCGTGGACCCCGGCCGCCACCTCTAGGCCACCTCGAGCTCGGCGGGGACGGCCGGCGGGTGCTCGGCGGCCATCGCCCGGGCCACCGGACGCACCGCCCGCAGCCGCGCGGTCGCGGCGGGCCAGTCGCGCAGCCAGCCGGCCGCCAGCCGGCTGCCGGTGTGGCGGCGGTGCCGCTGCAGCAGCGCGTGCAGCGTGGCCGCCTCGACGGGCTCGACCCCGCTCTCCACCACCGACTCCCGGTTGAGGCGCAGCCGCGGGCTGCGGTGGTGGTCGAGCACGTAGGCGACTCCGCCAGTCATGCCGGCTCCGAAGTTGCGGCCCACCGAACCCAGGACCACAACCGTACCCCCGGTCATGTACTCGCAGCCGTGGTCGCCGATCCCCTCCACCACCGCGGTCGCGCCGCTGTTGCGCACGCCGAACCGCTCCCCCGCCTGACCGCCGAAGAAGGCCTCGCCGCTGGTGGCGCCGTAGAGGACCACATTGCCGACGATGACGTTGTCCTCGGCGCTGTAGGCGGCCGCCCGCGGCGCCCGGACCACCAGCCGTCCGCCGCTGAGACCCTTGCCGGCGTAGTCGTTGGCGGCTCCGGTGCACACCAGCGTGATCCCCGGGGCCAGCCAGGCGCCCAGGCTCTGGCCGGCAACTCCGCGCAGCATCAGGCGCAGGGTGTCGTCGGGCAGCCCCGCGCCGCCGTAGCGACGGGCGATCGCGCCGCTGAGACGTCCGCCCACGGCTCGCTCGTGGTTGCGCACCCGGGCCCGAATCGTGGTCACCCGTCCCTCCTCCAGGGCGGGCCGCGCGCGCCCCCACACGCGGACATCCAGCGCGGTCTCGAGATGGTGCTGCTGGTCGCGCGTGCGGCGCCGCATCCCGCCGCGATCCCCCAGCGTCCGCGCCAGGCTGGGGGCCGGCTGGGACATGTGGAGCAGAGCGGAGAGGTCGAGATCGCGTGCCTTCCAGGGTCGCGGCCCCTCGCGGGGCCGGAGCCGGTCCACCCGACCCACCATCTCGGCGATGGTGGCGAAACCCAGGCGGGCCATCCAGGCGCGCACGTCGGCGGCGAGCAGCATGAAGAATCGCACCACCTGGTCGGGCGTCCCGCTGAAGCGCCGGCGCAGCACCGGGTCCTGGGTCGCCACTCCCACCGGGCAGGTGTTGAGGTGGCAGACGCGCATCAGCACGCACCCGCTGGCGACCAGCGCGCTGGTGGCGAAGCCGAACTCCTCCGCCCCCAGCAGCGCGGCCACCACCACGTCGCGTCCCGTCTTGAGGCCGCCGTCGGTCTGGAGCGAGACCCGGTCACGCAGCCCCTGTCGCACCAGCGTCTGCTGGGTCTCCGCCAGCCCCAGCTCCCAGGGCACCCCGACGTGCTTGATCGAGGAGAGCGGCGCCGCACCGGTTCCGCCGTCGTGGCCGGCGATCAGGATGTGGTCGGCGCGGGCTTTGACCACCCCCGCGGCAACGGTGCCGACACCGGCCGCGGCCACCAGCTTGACGCTGATGCGAGCGACCGGATTGGCCTGCTTCAGATCCCAGATCAGCTGGGCGAGGTCCTCGATCGAGTAGATGTCGTGGTGGGGCGGGGGCGAGATCAGCTCGACCCCCGGAGCCGACCGACGCACCCGGGCGATGGCCTCATCGACCTTGTGGCCGGGGAGCTGACCGCCCTCGCCGGGCTTGGCTCCCTGGGCGATCTTGATCTGGAGGTCGTCGGCGCTCACGAGATACTCCACCGTGACGCCGAAGCGGGCCGAGGCCACCTGCTTCACCGCACTGCGGCGGGAGTCCCCGTCGCCGGAGGGGTGGAAGCGCTCGGGGTCCTCACCCCCCTCCCCGGTGTTGCTGCGGGCGCCCAGTCGGTTCATCGCCACCGCCAGGGTCTCGTGGGCTTCCGGGCTGAGGGAACCCAAGGACATCGCCCCGGTGGCGAACCGTCGCACGATGAGCTCGGCGGGCTCGACCGCCTCGATCGGGATCGGATCCCCCGCGATCGGCTCGATCAGGTGGCGGAGCGAGACCGGCGGCTGGTCCACCCGGTCCGCGAGCCGACAGTAGGCCTGGAAGTGGCGGTCGTCGCTGGTCCGCACCGCGTGCTGGAGCGCCGTCACGGTCGCGGCGGCCCAGCCGTGCGGCTCACCCTCGACCCGCCAGCGGTGGATGCTCCCGAGCGGGTCGGCCCCACCCCGGTCCGCGGGGTCGTAGGTGGCGCGGTGGCGCGCCAGCGTCTCCTCGGCGAGGACCGCGAGATCGGCACCCGCGAGCCGGGCCGGAGTTCCCGGCCAGCAGCGGCTGACGAGCTCGGCGCTGATGCCCACCACCTCCATCACCTGGGCCCCGCAGTACCCGGCGAGGGTGGAGATTCCCATCTTGGACATCACTTTCCCGACGCCCTCGGTGAGCGCGCTCCGCAGGCGCTGCACCGCCGCCGGCGGAGTGCTGAGGCCGTAGGCTCCGGCGTCGGCAAGGGCGGCCGCCGTCTCCAACGCCAGGCGGGGATGGACCGCCTCGGCTCCCTGGCCCAGCAGACAGGCGAGGTGGTGCACGCTGCGCGGTTCGTCGGACTCGACCACAAGGCTGAGAGCGGAGCGAGTCCCCTGACGCACCAGATGGTGGTGCACCGCGCCGATCGCCAGCAGCATCGGCACCGGCGCCAGACGCCGGTCGGCGGTCACATCGCTGAGCACCACGATCGCGATGCCGTCGGCCGCGGCCACGTCCGCCTCGTCACAAAGGCGCGTGAGCGCGCGCTCCAGTCCCGCCGGACCCTGGGTGGAGGGGAAGACGGCGGCGAGGGTCCGAGCAGCCAGCCCCAGCGGACGCGCCGAGCGGATCCATTCCAGCTCGCCCGCGGTGAGCACGGGGCGCTCCAGCCGGATCCGGTCGATCGCCTGGGGCCGAGGGTCGAGCAGGTCGCCCCCGCCGCCGAGCTCCATCGCCCACGACATGACGCGGCGTTCCCGGATCGGGTCGATGGCGGGGTTGGTGACCTGGGCGAATCCCTGCGCCACGTAGTCGTAGACCAGGCGCGGGCTGCGCGCGAGCACGGCGAGCGCCAGATCGTTGCCCATCGAGGCCACCGCCTCGTGTCCGGTGGCGGCGGCGCTGGCGATCACGGTTTCCAGCTCCTCCTCGCTGTATCCGAAGAGGTGGTGCCGAGGGGTCAGCTGCGCCAGCGAAGGGGCTGACCCCGTCGCCATCGTGGGTAGCGTCGGGCAGCTGGCGGAGTGATCAGCCAGGGCCTTCCCATATGCGTGCCGACGCGCCACTCTGCGCTTCACCTCGCCGTCGAGGATGACCTGTCCCCGGCCGGGATCGACCACCAGCGTTCCGCCCGGGTGCAGCCGTCCCAGCTGCACCACTCGTCCGGCATCGACCTCCAGCACGCCGGCCTCGGAGGCGAGCACCACCAGGCCGTCGGCGGTGACGACGTAGCGTGCCGGGCGCAGGCCGTTGCGATCGAGGATCGCCGCCACCTGCCGGCCATCGCTGGCCACGATCGCGGCGGGACCGTCCCAGGGCTCCAGCAGGCGCGCCTGGTGGTGATAGAAATCGCGGACCGCGCAGGGGAGCTCCCGATCCTGCTCCCACGCCTCCGGCACCATGGTGCAGAGCGCGTCGGGCAGCGGCCGGCCGGTGCGCAGGAGCAGCTCCAGGGTGTTGTCGAACGCCAACGAGTCGCTGCCCCCCGGTTCGATCACGGGGCCGGCCGCGGGCGCGGCGCCCGCCACCAGCCGAGCGAAGCCCGCCTCGCGCGCGCGCATCCAGTTGACATTGCCGCGCAGGGTATTGATCTCGCCGTTGTGGGCGGCGAGTCGGAAGGGCTGCGCCAGCCGCCAGCTGGGCTCGGTGTTGGTGCTGAAGCGCTGATGCACCAGCGCCAGCTGACTGCGGCAGTCATCCGCTCTGAGGTCGGGGTAGAACGCCGCGAGCTGATGCGGGGTGAGCTGTCCCTTGTACACGATGGTGCGCGTGGACAGGCTGGCCACGTGGAACTGCTGGTGGGAGGCGGGGTGGGCGAAGTCCAGCGCCGCCAGCTCCGCCTCGATCGTCTTGCGGGCGAGGTAGCAGCGGCCCTCGGCCTGCCCGCCTCCGCTCGCTGCCAGCAGCTGGCGCACCTCCGGCCGTCCCCCGCGGGCCACCGGTCCCGCCGCTGCCGGGCGGCAGGGAACGTCGCGCCAGGCCAGTGGCCGCAGTCCGTGGCGGGCGCAGGCGGATCCCACCACCCGCTCGGCGGCGATCCGGTCGGGTCCGTGGCGGGGTAGGAAGAGCATCGCCACCGCGTACCGCCCCGGCTTGGGGAGCTCCACCCGGCGCAGACTCAGGCAGCGCCGGAGCAGGGCGTCCGGCACCTGGAGGAGGATCCCGGCGCCGTCTCCGGAGAGCGGATCGGCGCCCACCGCGCCCCGGTGGGCCAGCCGCCGCAGCACCGTCAGGGCGCAGGCGACGACGTCGCGGGAGGCGGGCCGTCCCAGGCTCGCCACGAACCCCACCCCACAGCCGTCGCGTTCGTCCGCGGGGCTGGAGAGCCCGCCGGGGGGAGCCGGCGCTGAGGTGGGGTGAGATTGTGGAAAGGGAGGGGGCACGGGTTGGGGTGGCGGATGGGGCACGGAGGCGGACACAAAAAAAGCCCCCCGAGAAGCTCGGAGGGCCGGTCGACTGCTGCGATCTGAGGGGATGCGCTAGCCGACCGGCCCTCCTGCTGCGGGGCGTGCCGGAGCCGTCGGGTCCACGCTGGTCGGGACGAGACGGCTGGCGGCGTTCACAGTCCTACGAGTTATAGCGGCGACCCGGACGGCTGTCAAGGCGAGCCGGGGGGCGGGAGGGGTCGCTGGGCCGCCGGCTCTCGCGCCCGATCGGGCGCGGCAGCCGGGCTAGACTTCTCCCGACCAGCTCCCGCGCGGCGATCGCGACGCGACAGCGGGCGGGAGATGTCGCCGAGGAGGCGGGATGGTGGCCAAAGAGCTCACGGTCGACAGCGACGGGGTGTCGATCGCGGCGCGCGACTTCGGGGGCGCTGGTACGGCGCTCATCCTCGTCCATGGGCTGGGGGGGACCCTGCTGGACTGGACCCTCGTGGCCCCCCTGCTCACCGCCCACCATCACGTGGTCGCGCTCGATCTCCGGGACCACGGCGAGTCCGCAGACGGCGACTGGTCCCCCGCCCGCGCGCTTGCCGATCTGGCGGCGGTCGCCGGGGCGATCGGAGAGAGCAACCCGGCGGTGGTGGGGCACTCCTTGGGCGGAATGCTCGCCGCGATGTGGGGCGCGACCCATCCCCAATGCCCGGGGGTGGTCAACCTTGACTTCCATGGTCGCAGGACGCCGGACCAGTACGTCGGCCTGGACCCGGCCACGCTCGCCCAGCAGGTGCACGCGTATGACGCCTGGCTGGCGGGGTCGCTCGCGGAGCTCGCCGGGCCCCTCCACGCGGCCCAGGTGGACGCGCTGCTGGCACGGCACCGGGCCCTGGCGACGCGCGCCGGAGCTGAGCCGGATGTCCTCGAGGGGGCGGTCTGGCGGAGCCTGCGCAGGCAGGGCGGCGAGACGCGGCTGCGGCCCGACCCAGGCGGCCTGGGCCGCGAGATCTTCGCGGCCGCCCTGCGGGTCGACATGCTCGAGCTGTATGCGCGGATCGAGTGCCCATTGCTGGTGGTCAGCGCCACGGCGCCGCCGGGGGAGGCGGTTCCCCAGCCGATCCGGGAACTGCTCGCCGCCTATCGGATCGGCCTCGGCCGGGATCTGGCCCGGCTCGCCGAGCAGCGCCGCCGCGTGCGGGTGGTGGCGGTGGAGGCGAGCCACGCGCTGATCGTCGAGCGACCCCAGGCTGTCGCCCAGGCGATCGTCGACTTCCTGGCCCAGCCAGCTCGCGCGGCGGGCGTGCCCGATCCCGTCGGGCCGGCGCCCGGCCGGGGCCTGGGGTAGCCCAACCGGGCACCCGCACTCCCGCCGGGGCGCCGCGTGCCGACCAGCGCGCCCGGCGTGGCGGGGCGGCTCAGGCAGGCCGACGGCCACGGTCCCCCTGACCACCTCCGGGTCTGCTGGGGGTGAGGAAGAGGATGAGCGCATAGCCGAGCAGGGCGATTCCGGTGGCGAGGGCCATCGCCAGTGACGCCGCGTCGGCTCCATCGCCGACGAACCCCGAGCCCGAGAGCCAGGCCGCGATCAGGGCGGCGGCTGCCACCCCGGCGATGGCGAGCAGGCGGGTCTGGCGAGCCCGGGCGGCGCGCACCACCGCCGCCGTCCCCGTCAGCAGCAGGAGGGTTCCCACCAGCGCATGCACGGTCAGAATCGCGGGCCCGCCGGCGAGGGCGCCGGCGAAGCCGGGGAGCACTCCCCGGCCCGCATCGGAGCGGGGCAGCCGAGCGTAGAGGGTGACGCCGACCCCGAGCTCGAACTCGACGCAGAGCATGACGATGGCGGCGAGCGCGTTCGCGCGCAGGCCCAGCAGTCCGGCGGCTGGGCTGGGTGCCGCGCGCTCGTCCCGGCGGGTCACAGCATCACCGTGCCACCGGCGACGTCGAGGGTGGCTCCGGTGACCCACGATGACGCCGAGGAGGCGAGGAACAAGGTGGCGGCAGCCACGTCCTCGGGCTGGCCCAGGCGTCCCAGAGGAAAGGCCGCCGCCAGCGCCCGCCGCTGCTCGGTGGGGACCCACGAGCGCATCCGGTCGGTCTCGATCGCAGACGGGGCGATGCAGTTGATGCGAATGCCCGCGTGCGCATACTCACCCGCCAGATGACGGCTGAAGCCGATCACGCCCGCCTTGGCGGCGGCGTAGGCTGCCGATGAACCGGCCGCCTGCCGGGCCGCGGCCGAGGCCATCGTGACGATCACCCCCGAGTGACGGGCCAGCATGTCCGGAAGGAAGGTGGCGATCGTCAGATAGGTCGAGGTGAGGTTGGTCTCGATCACCTGGCGCCAGTGCTGGCCCGTCTCGTGGTGGCTGGCCACCGGCATGCCGCTGCCACCCGCGAAGACGACCAGGATGTCGACGGCTCCGAGCTGCCGGTGAACCCTCGTGCGCAGGCCAGCCAGGTCCTGCTCCACCGTGCAGTCAGCGACCAGTCCGATCGCGGTGGCGCCCTCTGCGGTGATGGCTGTGACGGTGCTGTCCAGCGCTGCCCGGTCGCGCCCGACCACGGCGACGCCGGCCCGGTTGGCTCCCAGCGCCACCGCCGTGGCGGCGCCGATGCCCCGCGACCCGCCGGTGATCACAGCCACCTTGCCGCTGAGGTCGGGATAGACCGCGGGTGTGCCCGGCCCCCCCGGCCCGCCGCTCATGACCCTGGCCTGCGGGGGCTGGCGAGATGGGCCAGGCGCCCCACGCTCGCGGTCCAGGTGACCGCCGCGAGCATGAACCGGGCCAGCTCGGATCGGCGCAGCGACTGGCCGCCGAGGATCGGATCGGCGAGCGAGACGCGGGTGCCGGCCCCGGGCGGGCCGTCCGTCAGGCGAGGGGCACGGATCACGGTCCACCCCAGGCGGCTGTTCCGCAGGACGGTCTCCCTCCGGACCATGTCGGCGTGCGGGTGCCGATCCAGGCGCTGGATGATCTGATCCATGACGACACCCTGCCGCCAGGGCACGCCCTGGGGCACCGCGACGCCGGCTGAGAAGAGACACAGCAGACGGCGCAGGCCCTGGCCCGCCCTGGCTGTCGCCCGGCACCGGACCCCGGCTGAGGAGACGGTGGAGGGTCGACGCTCCCGGCTTGCGACGGTGGACAGCACCGCCTCGGAGCCGGCGACCAGCGGGGTGAGGTCACGCAGGGGATCCAGCACATCGCAGGCGGCGAGCCGGAGCCGGGGGTGGCTGGTGCCCAGCGTCTCGGGATGCCGAGCCCGCGCCGTCACCCGGTACCCCTGCGCCAGCGCCTGGGACACCACCAGCCGACCCGTGGCACCTGTCGCTGCCAGCACCACGAGCCCGGGCGGGGGCGGCTCGATCCTGTCCGGGGCATCGGTCACGGGTGGGGCTCCTGCTTAATATTCAGGCATACCGCCTGTTGGACGAATAATACACGCCATGAGGATGCTGTCAAGGCCATGAGCCCACGCGCGTACCATCTCGGCCGGCGCCAAGAGCAGGTTGACGAGAGTCGGCGGCGGGTGATCACAGCGGCGCGAGGGCTGCTGGCCGAGACGACCCGCTACTCCTCGTTCACGGTGGACGCGGTCGCCACCCGGGCGGACGTGGCTCGGGCGACCGTCTACTACCAGTTCCAGTCGAAGACCGGCCTGCTGGAGGCCCTCTGCGATGCCCTGGCGGAGATCGGGAGGATGTCCGATCTGGCGCTCGCGTTCAGCCTCGCCGATCCCATCGACGCGGTGTCCGCCTTCATCGCCAGCTTCGGGCGCTTCTGGGCCGTCGACCGCCTGGTCATGCGACGACTTCGATCGCTGGCCGCCCTGGACGACGAGGTGAGCCTGGTCATCGCCGCTCGAGACCAGCGGCGACGGTCGGGCCTGGAGGTTCTGGTGTCTCGGGCCAACCACCGCGGGCTGCTCGCGATCGAAGCGGCTCGCGCGCTGCCCATGCTCGTCGCCCTCAGCAGCTTCGAGACCTTTGACGCCCTCGCCACGCCGGATCAGCCGCTCGACGAGGTCACCCCGGAGGTCCTCGAGATGGCGCGGGTGGTCTGGAGGTCGGTCGAGGAGTCCGGCGGGAGGTGAGCGAGACGAGTGTCCCCGGCCGGCCGGGCTCGAGCGGCGCACCGGGATCGCCGCTCCCGACCCGCCCCTCTACGGGGCGGGTCGGACCCGGAAGAACAGCAACCGCGGCCTGGTGCGAATCAGCTCGTACGCGACCGGATCCCGGGCGCGAAGTTGGGGGACGGCCTCGGGCTCGACCAGGCGCTCGATCACAAATCCGGCTGCGGCGATGGCGTGGGTCATCGCCGTCGGGGGGCGGCGCCAGAAGGTGACCTCGACCTCACCTGATCCCTTGTGCCAGCGCTCGGTCACCTGGGTGATGGTGAAGTAGTCGCTCGGGGTGTAGTCCCAGTCCAAGGTGGGATGGTGGGTGGAGAAGACCAGCGCGCCATCGCGCGCCAGCACCTGGCGGACCTCGCCGAGTGCACGCTCCCAGTCCCGCACATAGTGGAGCACCAGCGAGCCGACCACGAGGTCGAAGCTGTGGGCTTGGGCGAACCCCAGCGGGTGGTCCAGGTCGGCCCCCAGCACGGTGGCGCGGTTGCCCACCGCCGCGCGCGCGCCACCATCTCCGGGCTCACGTCGAAGGCGGTGACGACCGCTCCGTGCTCGACCAGCCAGGTGGTGAGCGGTCCCGACCCGCACCCGACCTCCAGCACTCGCCGTCCCGCCACGGCCCCGAGCAGGGAGGTCGTCGCGGGCCGCTCATAGTAGGCGTTGTAGGGGCTCTCACGATTGTCCACCGCATAGGCGGCGGCCATCGCGTCGTCTTGGCGGGCGCTCCGCTCCCCGTCGCTCATGGCGCCCCATCATGCCACCCGTCCGCGGCTCGCCCGCGGAGCCCGACGGCCGTCGCGATCGACCGCAGCCTCGAGCCGACGTCGCTGCCGCGGGGTCGCTCGGGGAACGACCGCCCCCCGGTGGGGTCGTCTGACTGCCGGCCCGGCGGCCGCCAACCGGGGCGGGCGGACGCGCGCCGCCAGGAGCCTGAGCCGGGTGGGGACCCTCGCCCGCCCGGTCTCGCTTCCAGTCCCGCCGCGGGCGCGCCCGGCGGCGGGACGCGTGCCCGCGCGTTCGTGTCCCTCACAATGCCGAGATGGCCCCCCGATCCCCGTCCCCTCCCCGGGACGGTGACGACGCCAAGCTGCGCGAGCTGCTCTTCTTGCAGCGGCTGTCCACCCGAGCCGCCACCACGGTGGAGCCGGACGCGCTGCTGGACCTCGTCATCCGGGAGGCGACCGAGGCGATGGGGACCGATGTGTGCTCGCTGTACCTTGTCGACGCCGACCGCGAGGAGCTGGTCCTGACCGCCACCAACGGGCTCAACGCCCGATCCGTGGGCCGGGTCCGTCTCAAGGTCGGGGAGGGGGTGACCGGCTGGGTCGCCGCCCAGCGCGAACCGATGGTCGTCCCCCTGGTGGCGCGGGAGCCCCGCTTCCGCTGGATCCCGGGGGTGGACGACCCTCGCTTCACGTCGATGCTGTCGGTGCCGATCCTGGCGGGGCCGCGAATGATCGGCGTCCTCAACGTCCAGACCGTCTCCACCCGGGAGTTCGGGCAGGCTGATCTGGATTTCCTGGCCGCGATCGCGGGTGGGGTGGCGGGGATCATCGAGCGCAGCGAGCTCCAGCGCCGTCTCGAGGCGCAGCTGGGAGAGATCCGGTCCTCGCAGGAGATCCACGAGCGCTTCACCTCGCTCGCGCTGGCCGGCGCTGGCCTCGACGCAATCCTCGAGGCGATCGGCAGCCTGGCCCGCTCCCGGGTCGACCTCTACGACCCCCAGGGGTTCAGGCTCCACCGCACCGGTGCGGCCGGCCTGTCGGCGGCCCGCCTGGCGCTACCGGCGGCGCTGGTGAGGGGCGACGCCCCCGGCCCGGTCCTGGCCACCATGGGTCGGACCCGCCGGCGCCTCTGGCTCACCCCCATCCGCACCGAGGGCGAGCTGGTCGCGGTGCTGGCGGCCGAGCCGCCCGCGGCTCGCCCGGGCGCCGCCGTCAACGAGGTCGAGGTGCTGCCGCAGACCCCCCGCCGCGCCCTCGAGCACGGCGCCACCGTGCTGGCCCTGGAGCTCGCCAAAGAGCGCGCCGCCGCTGAGGTCGAGCGCCGGCTTCGGGGAGACCTCGTGGAAGCGCTCCTCTCCCACGGACTGGAGCCGACCGAGGCGTCCCGACTGGCGGCCCAGGCGGGACGGCTGGGGTCGCGCATCGCTCACCACTGCTGGGTCGTGGTGGTCGAGCCGGACGACGAGCCGACCGCGGCTCGGCTCGGCTCTCGCCCGTTCCAGGACCGTGTCCACGCCGCGGTCGACGAGCTGTGTCAGCGCCGGGCACCGGGGGCCCTGGTCGCCACCCGCCCAACCTCCCTGCTCATCCTCGCCCCCGCTGCGACCGCGGCGGGCGAGGACGAGGAGGGGGGATCCGATCTGCGGCCGCCGGATCCTGTCCACGACCTGCGCCGGGTCACCGAGCTGGGGACCGCCGTCCAGGGACTGCTCCACCGCCTGGAGCGGGACGCCGGGTTCTCCGTCGGCATCGGCAACCTCGCCGCCGGGCCGGAGGGACTTCCTCTCGCGCACGATCAGGCGCGCCAGGCGCTGCGGCTGGTGCGGCGGGGGGGTGGCCGGGCCCAGGTGGTCTCGTACCGGTCGCTGGGAGCTCTGCGGCTGCTGCTGGATGTGCGTGACCCGGGTGCGGTGATGCGCTTCGTCGACGAGATCCTGGGGCCGGTCCTCCATCCCGGCAGCCGCCGGTCCGCGCCCCTGCTCTTGACCCTCGACGCCCTGGTGCGCCATCGCTGGAACCGGCGCGCCACCGCCCGGGCCCTCAGCCTCCACGTCAACAGCCTCGCCTACCGTATCCGCACCATCGAGGAGGCCACCGGGCTCACCCTGGACGATCCGGAGGCGCGGGTCCTGCTGACCGTGGCTCTCCAAGCGCGCACGCTGCTTGCGGGGGAGGCGCTGTGACCGGCGCCGGATCGGGTCGCGGTGCCGTGCCCGGGGCGCTCCCGCTCAGCCCGGCCTCCCGGTGGTGGCGATCAGGTCGAAGGAGATCGCGGCCACGTGCTCGCTGCCGGGCGCGACCCGGCGCAGGAACACGGCGAACTGGGCCTCGCTGATCTCCGAGACGGACAGGTAGTGGCCGGGAGCGAGGTAGGCGGGCCAGTCGGTGCGGCTCGGGTTCTGGGTGAAGGCCTGGCCCGCCACCGACCGGGCGTAGGTCAGCGAGACGAACGCGGCGTCGACCACGATCCACGCCGTGGGTGCCACCCGGATGACGTAGGGCACCGCCGCGGGCGAGGGCGAGAACTGGTCGGTGACGCGCTCGGTGCGGCGCGCGTCGGTGCGGGCGATGTAGGCGGCGTTGGCCCGGTCCAGCTGCGAGGTGTACGCCCCGGCGGCAAGATCGCCCAGCCGGTGCGGTGCCGCCCCGCTGAGGCTCCAGAACCGGTCGAGCTGCGCCGTCAGCGCGATGCACCAGCGGGCGCAGCCGATCACCGCGGAGGGGCCGCCAAAATGCGGCAGGCTGTCGGGGCGGAAGAACCGGAGGTCGTAGTCGATCCGCCACGCCCCACCCGCGCCGTGCCGCTGGAGCACCACCAGCTCGGCGAGGCTAACTCCGCCCCGGCCGCGAACATCGGCGGCCGCGAAGTCGTACCCTCCGGCCACGGTGTAGCTGTAGGAGCGGACCGACCAATGGCTGGGGATCCGCTGGGCGGGGAGCTGACGGCCGCTGAGGCGCTCCCAGGCCACGCCGTCGTAGCTCTCGCTGGCGTACGCCCCGCTCTCGGTGGTGGCCACCAGCTCAGGGTCGCGGAGCCGGGCGGCTCGGTTGAGGATGGTGAGGTCGTGGCTGAGGACGCCCCCCAGCCAGGCCGAGCTCGAGGCGGCACCCGGGCCGGCTGTCCGCACCGCCGCCGCCCCGGGCGCGGTCTGCGGGCTGGGAGCCCCGAGGGCCAGGAGCACGCCCGCCAGCACCGTCGCTCGACCGCGCCGGAGGAGCGACGGGGCGGTGGGCATGGCGGCGTGATTCTAAGCGGGTCGGGGCCGACATGGCGGCCGGCGCCACGGTCCCGCCGCCGTCGCGCCCCGCCGGCCCGCCGGCCCATCTCCCACCGCTATTGACCAGGCCACGACCGACCCCCGCGCCGGGCGCGGTCGGGCCGGCGGAGCCGGCTTCCGGGCGCGGTCAGGGGGTCGACCCCTCGTCGCTCCCCGGGCGTGACGGCGTAGCGAAGCAGCAGGGTGGAGCCGTGCTGCCGCACGGCCAGGAGCTCGAGGTCCTCGCGCTGGCGCGGGAGCAGCTCGACCCCGTCCACCAGGCCCGGGCGGCGCCGGCCGCGGCGCCGGCCGGCGAGCACCGGCGCCACGGTGAGGAAGAGCTCGTCCAAGAGCCCGTCCCGGAGCAACTGGCCGATCAGGAGGGGACCCCCCTCACAGAGCAGGGTGCTCCAGCCCCGGGCTCGCAGCTGGCCCACCAGCCCAACCAGATCGACCCCGGCCCCAGCCCCGGCGTCGATCACCTCGACGGTGGGGTGATCCCGTCGGACGCGATCCGCCGCGGGGGCGGGGACGGCGACCACCGCGGGGCCGGCCAGCGCGCGGTGGCCGATGGGGAGGTCGCCCGACCGGGTCACCACCACCAGGGCAGGCTGCGGCGGTCGACCCAGGGTGCGTCGGAGCGCCGCGAGCTCGACCGCCGCCCAGGGGCACACGCGCTCAGCCGTCCAGAGGTGGCCCGGAGTCCCCCGCAGGGTGCGCGCGCCGATCACGATCGCGTCGGCCGCGGCGCGCAGCAGCGCCATCACGAAGCGGTCCGCCTGGTCATGCCCGCTGATGATCGAGCCCGCCGATGGGTGCCCCGGACCGAGATCGACGACCCCGTCGACCGACGCGACGAGGTTGGCCACCGTCACCGGGGGCCGGAATCCGATCCCCCCCCCGTACAGCTGGCGGAGCCGGGGGGCGAGCCCCGGGTAGTGGGGGAGCCCGTCCCGCTCGAACCACAGCGACAGGGGACGGATCGGGACCGGCTGGGAGCGCCCGGCTGCCATCAGCGACCCCCGCTCGGCAGCGGAGGCTGACCGAGCCCCGCCCGGGCTCGGTCAGCCCGAGGGTCAGCCGTGGCGGGGAGGACGACCCGGATGGCGGCGGTTCCGCGGATCAGCCGAGGGTGGGGCGCCCGCGCCCGTGCGCATCGGGAAGGCTGGCCCCTGGCAGCCCCGCGACCATCTCGAGCGCGTGCGGCAGGGCGGCCCAGACCGCCTCCAAGCTCTCTTCCACGGCCTGCCGCGCGCCCGGAAGAGCCATGATCAACGACCGGCGCCGCACCACGGCGATCTGGCGCGAGAGGATGGCGTGGGGGGTGTGGCGCACCCCGAGCGACCGCATCGCCTCCCCGAAGCCGGGCACCTCGTAGTCGGCGACGCGCCGGACCGCGTCGGGGGTGCGGTCGCGCGGATGCAGTCCGGTGCCGCCGGTGCACACGACCAAGGCCACCGGGAGCGCGTCCAAGGTGGTGCGGAGCCAGCCCTCGACCTCGTCGGGTTCGTCGGCGACGCAGGCCCGCGCGACCACCTCCCCCGGGAGGCCCGCGAGCCGCTCCGCCAGCCAGGCGCCGCTGGTGTCCTCGGCCAGTCCCTGCGAGCAGCGATCACTGACGGTGAGAATCGCCACCGGCCAGGCAGCCGAAACCGTGGGGACGGCGCAGCGGTCGGAGCTCGGTCCGGCCATCTCAGCCGGACCCCGCTGTCGGGTCCGGCTCCGGCGCGGCGGGGCCGAGGAAGGCCACCAGATGTGCCAGGTCCACCGTCACCGGCTCGAACCGCTCGAAGCGGGCACGCAAGCTGGCGTACTGGAGCTGGAGCCCCTGGTCCCGCTCGCCCGCGGCGGGTTGCCATTCGTCCAGGTACCGCACCTGCGTGACCCCGGCCTGGAGGGCCTCCTTGCAACAGCCGAAACAGGGGCGCAGGGTGCTGGTGAGAGTGGCCCCCAGGGTCGACTGGCCGAAGCGGGCCGCGGCGAGGATGGCGTTCTGCTCCGCATGGACGCAGACGCAGAGATCATACCCGCCCCCCACCGGGTAGGCCGTGGTGTCCCGCTGGGCGCAGCGATGGCACCCGCCCTCGGAGCAGTTGGGCATCCCGATCGGGGTGCCGTTGTAGCCGGTGCTGAGGACCCGATCATCGCGGACGACGACGGCCCCCACCCGCCGGCCCAGGCAGTCGGCCCGGGTGCGGGCGGCCAGCGCCAGCAGGCAGGCGTACTCCTGCTTCGAGGGCCGCGTCCCGCCGACCCCGGGCACGCGACCCCGGCCCTCAGCGATCGACCGCGGCGAGGATGGCGGGGTCGAGGCCGGGGAAGCTGGCGAGGAACGCGATCCGCTCCTGGCTCAGACCAGCCACCAGGCGGCGGTAGTCGTCGACGCGGCCGGTGCGCTGGTAGAGACGGCGCGGCTGCAGCAGCTCCTCGTCGCCCACCCCCGGGACGCTGGCGGCGACCTCGTAGCCGAAGTCGGGGTCCGGCTCCCAGCGGATCGATCCCTCCGCAATCGCGCGCACCACCGCCGACGAATCCCCGATCCGGACCTTCTTGCCGCGGGGGTCGTCGTCCCCGCCTCCCACCCGACCGGTGTTGAGCAGGTAGACCGAGAAGCCGCCGCTGGCGTGCAGCTCGCGGAACCGGTTGCCCTGCTGGGCGTGGAGCAGGGGGAAGAACGGGTTCGTTCCCGGCACCCTGAGGGCCCGGCCGGCCTCGGCGGCCCCCCCGGCGGCGGTTCCCCGGGTCTCGCCGAGCATGAAGTACGCGGCGGCCTGCTCGGGGGAGAGGCGCGCCACCGCCGGGATCAGTGTGTCGTTGCGATTGAGGATCAGCAGGGAGCGGACCGGACCCAGCTCGCGGGCGTCGCGGGACCAGCCCAGGGCGTCCATCGGGAACACCGCCCGCCCGTTCTGGGTGTGGCGTTCGTCGAAGAAGTCGCAGGGCCCGTCCTCGGCCTGCTGCGACACGTTCTCCAGATAGGCGACCCGCGAGGTAACCGCCCGGTGGATGGTGGGCTCGTCGGCGGGGTCGAGGGCATAGGTCTTGGCGAAGCAGCCATTCTCAGACCCATACACCTTGCCCTGCGGCATCAGCGCGATGAAGTCATCCTGCACGGGGCGGCTGTCGTTCTGGCGGGTGAAGGTGGTGGTGGTCTTGCCGGTGCCGGAGAGGCCGACGATGAGCAGGGTCTGCTCGCCCTCGGCGCTGGGGATCGCCTTGCACCCAGCGTGCATCGCCAGGCCACCGCGGTCGTAGACGATTCGATTCCACAACCGCAGCAGGTTCTTCTTCGATTCCCCGAAATAGTCGGAGTTGAGCACCCGGGTGAGTCCGCGCTCCAGGTCGACGGCGATGCAGCGCTCATCGGGATAGCCGGGTGCCGCCAGCCCGGGGGTGTAGACCACTGTCAGCTCGGGCTCGAAGTCGGGGCCGGTGCCGGGACCGTCGAAGAGCAGGTGATCCTGCATCCCGGCGATGTTGGCGTAGCTCCGCTCCATCACCAGTCGTGCCGGCACCCGGAAGGCTTCGTCGTTGCCGATGTAGCCATCGATCACCAGCACCGCCTGCCCCTGCAGGTAGTCATCCTGCAGGGCCGCGATCCGGGTCCCTTCGGCGCGGGGGATGGTGCGATCAGAATGGCGCTCGGGGTGGTCGCTGATGATCACGGTCGAGGCATTGCTGCGCGCCTGCACCGTGGTCTGCACGTTGTAGTTGTCGTAGGCGGTGTGCCGGGCCGTGGGCATCGCGGCGGTGAGCTCGCGGAGCTCCTCCTGGGACGGGTTGAACTGGGCCCCGCGGATTGCCGGCAGCGTCCCCTTCGCCACCTCGCTCATCACCATCTCCCCTCGCTCCGGGCGGGCGCTCACCCGTCTCCCTCGACCATCGAGCGTAGCAGACGCACCCACGCGATTGGGGCGCCCCCATTGCGGCCCGGGCATCGGGTCGCCACCATGAGCCAGGGGACCCGGATGGCCGTCGGCGAGGGGCCGGCGGCGTGAGGAGGAGGAGTGCGAGGTGCCGATTGCGATGGTGACGCCGAAGGTCGGAGCCGTGATGACCCAGAGCGTCATCACCGTGGGCCCGGAGGTGCCGGTGGCCGGGGTGGCCGAGCTGCTCCACCGCCACCACATCACCGGGCTCCCGGTGGTGAACGACCGCCTGGAGGTGGTGGGGGTGGTCAGCGAGTCGGACCTGATCGGCAAGCGGGGGCGCACCGCCGCCGACATTATGACCACGCCCTCTCGGACCATCGGCGAGGACACCGCCGTGACGGAGGCCGCACGGATCCTGCTTCAGGAACGGATCCGGCGCCTCCCGGTCGTCCACAACGGTCGGCTGGTGGGGGTGATCTCCCGCACCGATCTGGTCACGTTCTTCGCTCGCCACCAGTGGGTCTGTGGTCGCTGCGGCACGCCGGTGCGCGGCCTGGAGCCGCCGGAGGCGTGCCCCAACTGCGAGGCCGGCTCCCCAGGGTTCCGGTTGGAGGACGCGTCGCCGGGGATGTGAGGCCGACCGGGGTCAGCCCGGCGCCATCGTCACCGGGGGGCGCTGGCGCAGGCGACGGAGATCGTGGACCGACTCGGTCCAGCGGATCGTGCCGCTGTAGGAGCGCATGACCACCGACGACGTCCGCACCTCCTGACCGGCGAACCGAACCCCGGTCAGCATCTCGCCGTCGGTGATGCCGGTGGCCGCGAAGAAGATGTCGTGGCCGCTGCAGAGCCCCGGCAGGGTCAGGACCCGGTCGGGATCCAGCCCCTCCGCCTCCACCAAGCGGCGCTCGTCGGCATCGCGGGGCCAGAGCCGACACTGCATGTCGCCGCCGATGCACTGCACCGCGCAGGCGGTCAGCACCGCCTCGGGAGCCCCGCCGATGCCGGCGAGGACGTCCACGCCGGTGCGGTCGGGCAGCGCCGCCATCACGCCGCCGGCGACGTCGCCGTCGGTGAGCAGCTTGACCCGGGCCCCGGCGGCACGGATCTCGGCGAGCAGACGCTCGTGTCGGGGACGGTCCAGCACCACCACGGTGAGGTCGGCGACGTGGCGGCCCTCGGCCTCGGCGATCCGCTCCAGGTTGCGGGCGATCGGGTCGCGCAGGTCGATCGTCCCGCGCGCCCTCGGCCCCACCACCAGCTTCTCCATGTAGGCGCAGTGGGTCTGGAAGAGCGAGTCCCGCTCCGCCAGGGCCACCGTGGCGATCCCGCCCGGCAGCCCCCGGGCCACCAGCCGGGTGCCGTCGATGGGGTCGACCGCGACGTCGACTGCCGGAGGATTGCCGTTGCCGACCCGCTCCCCGATGTAGAGCATGGGCGCCCGGTCCTTCTCGCCCTCGCCGATGCGCACGACCCCGTCCATGTCCACGAACGAGAGGGCACGCCGCATCGACTCCACCGCCGCCCGGTCCGCAGCGATCTTGTCGTCGCGCCCCATCAGCCGACCCGCCGCCATCGCAGCTCCCTCGGTCACGCGCACTAGCTCCAGGGCCAGGTTGCGGTCCATCGGGGTGCCCGGGTCGAGATCCAGTGGGATGCGATCCCCCGCTGCCGCCGGTTGAGCCATGGGTGGGCACGATACGCTCCGGCGGCCGGTGACGTGGCTGGCTCCGACCTGGGACCCGCGCCACCCAGCCGGTGGAGGCTCGCCGGGGGAGAGGGACCTCGCATCCGGCCGGGTCCGGGACGCCCTCGCTGCGGGGGGTGGCCGCGGCGATCTCGGCGCCGTGACCAGGGCCCGGCGGCCCCCCCGCTGCGGTTCGCCGGCGTCACCCACGGCGGCGATCCTCCCCCGCTCAGCGCCGCCTCCGCCTGTGACCGGACCGGCCACCGTGGCGGCGCCCCCCATCGCCGGCTCCCGACCGTCCGGCGTGGCGTCGGAGCCGCTTCCGCGGTCTGGCCAGGCGCGCGCGGCCGGCTCGCCAGCGGGTTGGTGGCACCGAGATCTGGGACCCCGGCGTCGGCCCGGGTGCCCCCCTCCAGGACGCCCGCGCCCCGTGGCGGCGCCCACGCCAGCCGCTTCCGCGCCCGCGCCGAGCCCGAGCACCACGGGGTGACGGTGGCCAGCCAGCCCCCGCCGGGACGCTCGTCGCCGAGCCCCGCTGGCACCGCGTGACCCTGCGCGGCCGATCCGCTGCGATCAGGTCGTCACCGAGCCGTAGGGAGACGGGCGGCGACGGTCGGCGATGATGGGGCCATGACCCACCCGCGGACCTGGGGCGCGGCGGTTGGGTGCGGACCCGACCGAGGTGGCGCCCGTGCGCTTGTGCTCGGGTACGCGGCCACCGTCCTGGTCGCCGCCGTGAGCTCGTCGCTCGGCCTGCCCGCGGGCGCATCCCGCGCCGTGGTCGAGCTCGGCGTTGCCGGCGTCTGCCTGGCGCTGGCGGCGCGCTGGGCCTCGGGCGGCGACCCTGCCACGCAGCGCTTTTGGCGCTGGGCGGCGACCGGCATGGCCTGCCTTGGCGGCTGGTACCTCACCGGGGCGCAGCTGGATGCGGCGCTCGGACCCCACCTGGTGATCCTCCCGCAGGCGCTCCTGGTCGGCACCTTCGCGTGCCTGGCCGCCGCCATGGGGATCCGCGTCATCGGGGTCGCCGGGCGCAATCGTGGGGTGGCCACCCTCGTGGACGCGGCCATCCTCGGCATCAGCGCGATGGCCCTGGGTGCGCCGGTCCTGCTCGGCCCCGTGCTCGGCGGCGGCACCAGAGTGGCCGTGGCGGCGGTCAGCTGGGTCGCGGACCTGGTCCTGCTGGCGGAGGTGCAGTGGGCACGGGCCCACCAGCCCGCCACCCGTGATCCAAGGGGGCTCGGCCGGGTCAGCGCCATGCTCGTGGGTGCGGCGCTGCTGGCCCTGGCCCAGGCCCTGCTCGAGCGCCACGGGCGGATCCTGCCGCCCTACTGGTTCGTGGCGCTGTCTGGAGGAGTGTTCCTGATCGGGCTCGATGCCCGCCGATTGGATGCTCTGCGCCCGCCGGGCACCGGCCGCGTGCGCCGTCCCCGGCGTGCCGCGCTGCTGATCGGTCCCTATGGGCCCGCCGCGGTGGTGACCGCGCTGGCCCTGGCCGCGGTGGCCGCCGGCGATCACAGCGGCCAGGCGCGGGTGATCGTGACCGGGGCCATTCTGATCGGGGCCTGCTTCGGGCTTCGTCAGTTCTTCCTGCTGCGTGACCACGAGGACCTGCTCGCAGCCCGCTCGGTGGAGGCGCTTCACGACGGCCTCACCGGGCTCCGCAATCGCCGGGCGTTCGACCGCGACCTCGCACGGCTGCAGGCGTCCGCCGAGGGGGGCCATGGGTTCGCCCTGGTACTGGCGGATGTCGACGACCTGAAACTCATCAACGACGGGTCGGGCGGCCACCGCGCCGGCGATCATGCCCTGCGGGCCGTGGCGTCAGCGCTGGCGGGGGCGGTGCGCGCGGGCGATGGGGCGTACCGGCTCGGGGGCGATGAGTTCGCGCTCCTGATGCCTGGGGGGACGGCGCGGACCGCGGCCCGGGCCGCGGCCGCGACCCGGGCCGCGCTGGTCGCGGGCGGGGCCGCCTGCGCGATCAGCTTCGGCGTGGCGGCCGCTCCCGCGGACGGCTCCGGCGCCCGGATCCTGTTCGACGCCGCCGACCAGGCGCTCTACCGTGCCAAGCGAGGTGCGAGTCTGGGTGCTGTGGGCTGACCCTTGGGACCGGGGCTGGATGCGCTAGCCTGATCGGGTGTTGGGCTCGACCGACCTCGCCCCCGTCACCCCGAGCGCGTTCGCGTACGACGAGGCGGCTCTGGCCCTGGTGGTCACCTGGGCCGACGGGGCCACGCATCACATCCCCTTCGCCACCCTCCGCCGGGCCTGCCCCTGCGCCGTCTGTCACGGGGAGATGGGCCGTCCGGGGCGGTTCGAGCGCGAGCCGGAGCTGCGGCCCGGAGAGGACGATCTTGTGAGCGTCGATCTGGTGGGGCAGTACGCGGTTGGCGCCGCGTGGCGTGACGGCCACCGGACTGGCATCTACAGCTTCGAGCGCCTGCGGGCACTGGGCGAGCGCATTGGTCCGGGGCCGGACCAGCCGGCCGGTGCCCGGTGAGCGACCCCAGGACCCTGCTGGCGGTGCACGCGCACCCCGACGACGAGGTGACCGGGACCGGAGGGGTCTTGGCTCGCTATGGCGACGAGGGGGTCCGCACGGTGCTGGTGACCTGCACGGGGGGTGAGCTCGGTGACGGCCCGGGTGGGGTGGGGCCTCATCAAGCGGGGCATGACCCCGAGCGCGTCGCCCGCCTCCGCCACGACGAGCTGGCAGCCGCGTGCGCGATCCTCGGGGTCGGCGCCGTGCACCAGCTGGGGTTCCGCGACTCGGGGATGATGGGCTGGCCCGAGAACGACGACCCGGCCTGCTTCTGGCGAGCCTCGGTCGAGGCGGCCGCCGAGCGGGTGCGTCAGCTCCTCGACCGCTACCGGCCCGCGGTGGTGGTCACCTACGATCCCAACGGCGGCTACGGCCACCCTGACCACATCCAGGCGCATCGGGTGACGGTGGCGGCGATCCGGGCGGCGGGCCGGCCGGTTCGGCTCGCCTACACCGCCTGGCCGCGCTCTTGGTTCGCGCGTTGGATCGAGCTGGCCCCGCAGCTGGGGATCGATCTCGCCGACTGGTGGGACGGGGAGCCTCCCACCGACCCGCCCCCGGGCACCCCGGACGAGGACCTGGGCTTCGTGGTCGACGTGACCACCGCGGTCGAACGCAAGCGACGGGCGCTGCTCGCGCACGCCAGCCAGTCCGACAACGGGTTCCTCCTGCGGATGCCGCCCGATGTCTTTCACCGAGAGATGGGGCGCGAGGCCTTCGTCGCGGTGGACCCTGCCACCGTCGAGGTCCGGCAGCCTGGCCCGGGGGGGCCGGCGGACGACCTCTTCGCGGGGCTGGGCTGACAGGCTGGGCGCCGCCGTCCGGGACCGGACCCCGAACCAGGGGGGACTCCCCAGCTAGCGATCCGTCGACGCAGCCGGGGGGGGGACGGCGTCGAGCAGGCCGCGCAGGGTCGCCGCCACCACGGTGGGCTTGAAGGGCTTGCACACGACGGTGGCGCCGGTCAGGCGCGCCCGCTCCTGGGCGGCGCGATCGCGCTGCTCGGGCATCAGCACCACACCAGCGGGGGGCCGCCACGGTGCCCGGTGGACCCGGTCCGCGAGCGCGCATCCGTCCTCGTCCAGGGTCACGTCGCTGAGCAGCAGGTCCACCCCACCCGCGCGCACCAGCTCCTCGGCGGCGGCCGCGCTGCGCACCCAGCTGACCCGATGGCCCTCCATCCGCAACTTGAATTCCAGGATGCGGCCGATCATCGGTTCGTCCTCGGCCAGGACGATGTGGGCGGCGTCGGAAGCGGGCGGCGGCGGCCCCTGCACACGAGCGAGTCTAACCACGGGGCCCACCCTTGGCGGGAGAGGATCGCGCGGCCCTGCGGTAGCATGGTCGAGGCGCGGGACCGCGGGGACCGCGGGGTAGCGGACCGTCCCGCCGGTGGAGTTCCCATGGAGCGCACCCGTGCGCCGCGCCGTCTCTCCCGCCGCCGGGCAGGTGCGCCGGTGCTGGCGCGGCCCTCGCGCTCGGCCCCGGCGGCGCCTCCGGCGCTCGACCTTCCGCTGGTCGTCGCCCTGCTGACGCTCGCCTGCCTCGGCGTGCTCAACCTCACGGCCCTGGGCGAGAGTGGGCTCGCCACCCACCAGGCCTTCATCGATCTGGTGGGGGTCGGGTGCGGGGTCGCGGCCTGGCGAGTTCGGCGCGATCGCTGGACCTGGATCGGCCGGGGCGTGTACGTGGTCGCGGTCCTGATGCTGGTCGCGGTTGAAGTGCACGGCGTCCGTGCCTTCGGCGCCAAGCGATGGCTCGTCGTCGGCTCGTTCGTGCTCCAGCCCTCCGAGGTGGCGGAGCTCGGGCTCCTGCTGGTGCTGGCGGAGGTGGGCAGCCACCCGCACCTGGGCTCGGCCCGGCGGGTCGTCCTCGCGCTCGGCCTGACCGCGCTCCCGGTGGGGCTGACGCTGCTGGAGCCCGACCTCAGCACCACCATGCTCCTGCTGGTGATCTGCGGCGCCACGCTGGTGCTGGCGAGGGTCGACTGGCGCTGGCTGGCGGGGCTGGCGCTGGGCGCGCTCGCCGCTGTGCCGCTCGGGCTGCACCTCCTGCGCCCGTACCAGCTGGCGCGCCTGCACGGATTCCTGGGGGGCGGGGGATCGGGGGCGGCGAGCTGGACCGAGTTGCAGGCGCACGTCGCGATTGCGGCCGGGGGCCTGCTCGGCACCGCCCGCTCTCCGCGGCACGCACTGCTCGCCGCCTATCTGCCCGCCCGGGAGACCGATCTCGCCTTCGCCAGCCTGATCGAGGAATGGGGCCTGGTGGCGGCGGTGGTGCTGCTGGCGGCGGTCGCCGTCGTGCTCTGGCGGCTGGTCCGGGTCGCCTCCCACGCGCGCACCCAGCAGGGGGCGCTGATCGCCGGGGGCCTGGCGGCGCTGGTGGGCACCGAGACCGCCATCTCGATCGCGGGAAACCTCGGCGTGGGTCCCCTGGCGGGGATCCCGATTCCCCTGCTCAGCTACGGGGGGACGGCTGCGGTCGCGCATCTCACCGCCTTCGGGCTGGTGCTGGGCGCGCGCAGCGACGCCCAGCAGCGGCGGCTCTGGCGCCTGCCGGGGCGACTGCGGGAGCGACCCCGGCTGGTGCGGGGCGTCGCCGGCGGCCTGGCCGTGCTGCTGGTCGCGCTGGGGGTCGTGACCGTCCGGCTGCAGGCAGTCCACGGTCCGAGCCTGCGCCAGACCGCGATCCAGGAGATGACTCGGTACGTCGTCCTGACCCCGCCTCGGGGCGAGATCACCGACCGCCATGGGGTCGTGCTCGCCCGCGACGTTCCGGTTGACGCGGTCCTCGGAATCCCCGGCATCCTGCTCAGCGGGACGCGAGCGTTCGCGCGCCTCGCCGGCCTCCTCCACCGCACCCGGGCCAGCCTGCGCCGAGCCCTGGCAGCCCCCGCTCCGGGGGGGGGATTCGCCGTCACCCTGGCCCCCTCGGTCGCCAGCGGACTCGGCAATCGGGTCGCCGCCGCCGCGATTCCCGGGGTGCTGGTGGTCGCCTCGCAGCGGCAGACCTACCCTTACGGCTCCCTCCTGGGGCCGATCCTGGGGTTCACCGGGGTCGAGACGCCAGGAGACGTCCACCGGCTCGGCCTGCTCCCCCCGGGCTCGCTGGTGGGCCGCGCCGGCCTGCAGCTGGAATATGACACGACGCTGCGGGGACGGGCGGGGTCGCAGGCGGTCCTGGTCAATCCCGCGGGGGTGCCGATCGCCCTTGGCCCGTCGGTCGCTCCCCGCTCCGGGCGTGCCATCCGGCTCAGCCTTGACCTGGGGCTGCAGGAGGTGGCCACGCGGGCCCTCCGCCAGGCCATCGACGGGAGCTTTCCGGGGTCGCAGACCGGCGATGAGGGAGCGGCGGTGGTGCTCGACGCCCGCACCGGCCAGGTGCTCGCGATGGCGAGCCTGCCCGGCTACAACGACAATCTCTTCGGCCCCCCCGTGGACGGGGCCCAGCTGCAGCAAATCCTGCAGGCCCCGGGCTCGCCGCTGCTCGAGCACGCCACCCAGACGGCGCTGCCACCGGGGTCGACGTTCAAGCTCGTGGTCGCCGGTGCGGACGTCCGCGACCGGGCGATTCCCCCCCAGGTGGTGATCCCCACCGGCTACAGCTTCGCGTACGACGGGCAGACCTACCACAGCTGGACCACCCTGCCGGCGCAGAACCTCGCCCAGGCGATCGCGTGGTCAAACGATGTGTACTTCTACAAGCTGGCGGTGGCGCTGGGGCCCCAGCGGATCGTGCCGGTCGCGCACGCCCTCGGGGTCGGCCAGACGACCGGGCTCGATCTGCCCGGCGAGAGCCCGGGATTCCTCGGCAGTCCCGCCACCGTGACCCGGCTGGGGGCGACCTGGTATCCGGGCTCGACCGTGATCCTCGGGATCGGGCAGGGGTACGTCACCGCGACCCCTCTCCAGGTCGCCCGCTGGACGGCGGCGGTGGCGACCGGGCAGATGGTCGTCCCCCGACTCGGCCTGGCGGTCAGGTCCGGGCGCGGGTGGCGCGCTCTGCCCCACCCTCCCGCCCGCAGGCTCGGCTTCGCCGACCAGCTGGGCCCGGTCCGCCAGGGGCTGCGGCTGGCGGTGACGCAGGGCACCGCCTCGATGCTCCACGGGTTGGGAGTCGACGCCGGCGGCAAGACCGGGACGGCTCAGGATCCGGCCGCACCCCACGGCGGGCCGGACGCGTGGTTCACGGCGGTGGCGCCGATGCGCAATCCCCAGGTGGTGGTCACGGTGATGGTGCACGGGGGGGGGGAGGGCTACTACGCCAGTCAGCCCGCGACCCGGGAGATCCTGCAGTACTTCTTCCACCACGAGCGCCAGATCCTGGCCACCACCCCGTCCCCGAGCCCGCCAGCCGCCGGGCCCCCGCCGCGGGGGCACGCTGCCGGGCGAGGGTCGACCGCGGCTCGCGCCACCGTCCCCGCCCCGCGCCCGGGGATGGCCGCCGGCGGTGCCGGGCCCTGCTCGGGCGTGCCGGCCTCGCGCTGCCACCGCCGCCGCGGGATCGCCTGACCGGGGGGGCGGGCGGGCCCGGGCAGGGCGTCAGCCGTGGACGCCAGCGTAGGCGCTGACGATCCGCGGATTGGCGAGACACGCCGCCGCGCCCTCGGCGACGCAGGTCAGCGGGCGCTCGGCGAGGCGCACCGAGAAGCCGAACGCGTCCTCCAGCCGGGACTCGAATCCCTCCAGCAGCGATCCTCCTCCGAACGCCAGGATCCCGTGCTGCATGATGTCGCCGACCGCCTGCGGGGGCAGGTCCTCGAGCGCGTTGGCGAGCGTCTCGATGATCCCATCGACGGTCGGACGGAGCGCCTCGGCGACCTCGCCGGGGGCGAGCGTCAGCAGCTTGGGGCGCCCCGTGACCAGATCACGACCCTCCACCATCAGCGAGCCCTCGCCGGCCTGGCCGTCGCGCAGCCGCATCTTGATGTCCTCGGCGGTGAGCTCTCCGACCAGAAGTTGGTGCTCCTGGCGCAGGTACTGATACAGGGCGATCGTCATCTCATCGCCCGCGACCCGGCAGGAGCGGGTGGTGAGGATGCCCCCGAAGCAGAACGCGGTCACCTCGGCGGTCCCGCCTCCGACGTCGACCACCATGTGCGCCTGCGGCTCCAGTGGGTCGATGCCACTGCCCACCGCGCCCGCGATCGGCTCCGGGATCAGGTCCACCCGGCCGACGCCCGACTCCTCCACCGCCTCGCTGAGCGCCTGGCGCTCCAGTCCGGTCGCGCCCGCCGGGACCCCGGTCACGGCGTGGGGCCGAAAGCGCTCCCAGGGGCGGCGGGCCACCAGATGGAGGATGCCGATGATGAACGTCCGGGCGGTCTGGAGATCGGTGACCACGCCGTCGCGGATCGGCCTGACGGTCAGCATCCCGACCGGCGTCCGCCCCGTCAGCTCCCGGGCGCGGTGCCCCACCAGCAGGGGTCGACGACCGCGAGCGCCGTCGGTCGGAACCACCATCACCGATGGCTCGTTAAGGAGGATGCCGCGCCGTGGATGGCAGACCACGGTGTTGGCCGTGCCGAGGTCGATCCCGAATCCTGCAGACCACACACCTGTCTCCCCGGACAATCCGTGACGATTCATGCCATCCGGCCGCACCGGCCCCGTGCGTGCCTCACTCTATACCCGGGACCATGACCGACTCGAACACAACGGTGCCACCTGCCGCGGGGTTCCGCCCCGAGGACGCGGCGGTCCCGCGCCTGCTCCATCTGGAGAGCCGCGACAGCGCCGGGGAGACCTGGCGGGCGGAGTGGCCGGACGCCCGGCCCGCGGTGGTCCGGGTGTGCCCGGGCGCCGCCACCGCCGCGGGGCGCCGGGCCGCGGCCGACCTGGCGCGGCTGCTCAAGCTGGATGCCCCCAGCCTGGTCCCGGTGGCCGCCGTGCTCACCGTCCGAGGACAGCTCTGGGTGGTGCGCGAGCCGGTCACGGGAGTGTCGCTCCGCCGCCTGATCCCGGTGGTGGCGCTGACGCCGGGGCAGGTGGCGCTGGTGGGGCTGGCGGTCCTGGAGGCGCTGAGCGAGCTCCAGCGGGCCGGGCTTCGCCACGGCGCGGTGCAGGCCGAGACCGTGTGGGTGGGCGATGACGGCCGCGTGCGGGTGACGGACGCGGCCCTCCCCCGCTCCCCCGCCGGACCACGGATCCGCCCGCCGGCCGATCCGTCCAGGTCCGCACCCGACCTGGACGCCCCCGCCGACCTGGTCGCCACCGGTGCCCTGCTGTCGGCCATGCTCGAGGGGGCGCCGGCGACCTCGGCGGCAGCTCATGCGGGTCTGCTGGTCACCCCCGGTGCCGCCCAGCACGAGGCGCTCGCCCGCGCTGCCGCGGCGCTGGCGGGAGATCGGGCGCGTCCCCAGCAGACGGGGACGGCGGGATCGACCGGGGCCGCCGGCCGGGCGCTGGTCGAGGCGGCGTGGGCAGCCTGGCAGCGTGCCGCCGGCCCCCTCGGGGGGGACGCGGAGCAGGCGGTCTGCCGCGCCGAACTCGCTGCTCTGGTCCGTCGACTCCATCCCCGTGCTCGCCCGGTGGCCAGTGCTCTGCCCGTGTGGCGGCCAGCTGGGCCGTCCGGCGTCCCGGACGCGACTCCGATCCCCGGGCCCGGTCCGATCCGCCCGCAGACCCGGAGCGGACGCCGCATCGGTCGCGCCGCCGCCGCCGCGATGACGGGCGCGCTGCTGGTGGCGGTGGGGGCAGCCATCCTGCTCGCCGGGGGACTGGGCGGGCGGGTCGCCCGGAGCCCGGGGGTGCCGGTGCCCACCCCGCCGGGGGCGAGCCGCGGTCGGACCCACCCTGGCCGGCTGCCTCCCGCGCGGCCGACGCTCGCTCCCACCCGGGCGCCCCTGCCGCGACCCACCCCAGCGACGACGCCGGCGCGCCGATCGACACCGCCCGCTGGCCGAGGGCCCCTCAGCGCGACCCTGCCGGCCGACCTCGCCCCGCTGCCGGCGCTCGGCCCCGGTTCGGCGGGCGCGGTGGAGGGGGTGTCGATCACCACCGCCCCCGCCGGCTGCACTCGGTCGGCAACCGGCTGCAGCGTCGTCATCCGGATCGACCTCGGGTCCCACCCCTCGGAGCCGATCGGCTGGGCCCTCGATCTGGTCGATGCCTGCACCGGCCGGGTGGTGGCGGGGCCCGCGGGCCAGTACACCGCGCCCGCCCCCTTCACATACGTGGAGGCGGAGGCGAGCGTGACGCCCGCCTCCGTCGCCGGCGAGCCGGTGCCGGTCGCGGTGGTGGCGGTGACCACCACCCCCGCGCGGGTGGCCGCGACCCCGGCCTACCTGGTCCCGCCGGGCGCGTCCTGTCGGGCCTAGGACGCCCCGGTCACGAGCAGGTCGCGGCCGATAGCGTCGATGCGGTCGGCCCCCGCCAGCCGCATGACCTCCTCCAGCTCACGGCGGAACCGGTCGAGCACGGCGGCAACCCCCTCGGCTCCCGCCGCGGCGAGCCCGTGGATGACGGGCCGTCCCACCAGCACCCCCCGAGCTCCGAGCGCGAGGGCACGGAGCACATCGGAACCGTGGCGGATCCCCCCGTCGACGAGCACTGGGACCTGATCGCCGACCGCGTCCACGACTGCCGGTAGCGCCACCGCCGAGGCTACGGCTCCGTCCAGCTGACGGCCCCCGTGGTTGGACACAATCACCACCGCGGCGCCTGCTCGCACCGCGATCCGGGCATCGTCGGGGTGGAGCACGCCCTTGACCCCGACCGGCAGGCCGGTCGTGCTCGCCAGCCACCCGATGGTATCGGGGGTGACATCGGCGGCCTGGGTGATCCGCTCCCGCCGGGATCGCTCCGCCGGCACCGCCAGCACCTCATCCAGCATCGACAGATCCGGGCAGCGGCGCTTGCTCCCGGGCACGGGCGTGTCCACTGTGATGACCAGTGCGCGCGCGCCCAGACGCGCGGCCTCCCGCGCCATCTCCACAGTGAGGCCCCGGTCCCGCAGCACGTAGACCTGGAACCAGAGGGGACCCCCGGCCGCCGCGACGTCGGCCAGCGGCATCGAGCAGCGTGTCGACAGCATCAGCAGGGCGCCGCGCTCCGCCGCCGCCGCCGCGGTGGCGGCCTCGCCCCGCGGATGAAAGAGGCGCTGGTACCCCACGGGGGCGATGCCCACGGGCAGTGACACCGGGGTGTTGAGGATCGTGGTCGACGGGTCGACCACCCTGACGTCGCGCAGCACGCGGGGGCGCAACGCCACCTTGTCCCAGGCCCGCCGGTTGGCGCGCAGCGTGGTTTCGCGCCCGGCGCCGGTCTCGAGGTAGGCGAGCGCATCGGGGCTGAGCCGCCGCCGCGCCCGCGCCGCCATCTGGTCAGCGTCGACCCCAGGCGTATCCCCGGTGGGCCGAGCTCGGGGGCCGGGCTCGGGGAGCGGTCCCGGGGGACGTGTCATGGCCGTGATGATCGCCCATTCGGCCCCGCTGGGATCGGGAGATGGCCCACGCGGCGTAGCCGCGCCGCCGGTCCCGCAGAATCGGATGACATGGTCGCCAACGACTCCCGGCCCGCGGTAGCCGCGACCCTTCTCGTCAGCCTCCTCGCCGCGCTCGGCGGACCGGTGGCGGTGGCCGCCGCCGCGGCGCCGCCGGCCTCGGTCGCGAGGGGGGTCCCGCACGCCAGCGGCCCCGACCGACTGGCGGGTGAGCTCGCTGCCGCGCAGGCCACCGCCGAAGCCGACGGGCACGCCTCGCTGGGGTTCCGGCGGCTGGTGGCGGCGACCAGCGCGCGGCTGCTCCAGCTGAGCGGTGACGCCATCCGCGCGGACCGGCGGTCCCGGCACGCCACCCGCGCCGAGCGCGCCGCCCGCCGGGCGCTGGCCGACCTGGTGGCCGCGGACTACACCGGCGGCGCCACCGACTTCGTGCGGGTGCTTGCCAGCTCGTCGTTCGCCACCGCGCTGGACCGGGCGCTGCGGCTGAACCAGGCGACCACCGCGGCGGCTGAGACCACCGCGGTGCTGCAGACGGCCGTGGGGCGCGCGACCCGAGACCGGGTCGGCCTCGACCACCTGCGCCGTCGCCTGACCGTGACCCGGGCGCGCCTCGCCGCCGAGGCGATCGTGCTGGCCCTGGGCGCCTCCGACGCGCGCCGAATCGGTCGACGCCTGGCCCGACGGGTCGCCGCCGACCGGAATCACCGGTCCCCAGGTCCCTCCCCTCGCCCGCGCCGCCGGCCCCCGGTGTCTGCGAGCGGGACCCCGGCGGGCCATCCCCCCGCACCCACCGCCAGCCCGACACCGAGCGCGAGCCCGACACCGAGCGCGAGCCCGACGCCGAGCGCGAGCCCGACACCGAGCGCGAGCCCGACGCCGAGCGCGAGCCCGACGCCGAGCGCGAGCCCGACGCCGAGCGCGAGCCCGACGCCGAGCGCGAGCCCGACGCCGAGCGCGAGTCCGACGCCGAGCGCGAGCCCCACGCCGACGCCGAGCGCGAGCCCCACGCCGACGGTGAGCGCGAGTGCCACGCCGCCGCCGGGGGGCCAACCGACGCCGAGTCTCTCCCCCAGTCCACACCCGCCCGCGGGCGCGCCCCCGGAGAAGACCGGCGCGCTGACGGTCACGACGGACCTCACTCGTCCGAGCAGACTCTCGGAGCCCCAGCTGGCAGCCTTCCTCGCGGGCACCCCGCTGGCGGGGGATGCCCCGGCCTTCCTCGCCGGTGAGCACACCGACCACGTAAGCGCTCTCTTCCTGGCCGCCGAGGCGATCCTGGAGACGGGATTCGGCACGTCAGCGATCTATCGCGCCAAGCACAACCTGTACGGGTGGGGCGCCGACGCCGCCCACCCACTTAGGGACGCGTGGGCCTTCCCCTCCGACGCCGCCTGCATCGCCTACGTGGCATGGGCGATCGAGGTCGACTACCTGACCCCGCCGGGGTCGATGGTGGCCGGGTACCGGGCGACGGAGACGGCGCCCGCAACCGTCCCGACCGGGCGCTTTTATCACGGTCCCACGCTGCTCGGAATGAGTGTGGACTACGCGGGCAGCAGTGCCTGGGCGGCCGGTGTCGCCTCCCTCGCCGACCAGATCCAGCGGAGCGCGGGATGATCATCGCCCGCGGGGGCATCCGGGGAGGGTTGGGTATACTCCCCTGCGCTCCGCCCACCGGCCGAGCCCCGTTCGTCTAGTGGCCCAGGACACCGCCCTCTCAAGGCGGAGATCAGCGGTTCGAATCCGCTACGGGGTACCAGCCGCGGCATCGATCCACGGAGCCATCGTCCATGACTGACCGTCCCGCTCCGCCGCCCCTGCCCATGGCCGCACACGGCCACCAGATCCTGGCTCATCGCACCGTGCTCCCGGCCGAGCCTGCGGCGGCTGTCGCCGCCCTCGAGGCGGCCTGGGCGTCAGCTGACCGCCGGGATGCTCTGAGCCGGGTGTGCGCCACCTACCCCGCCAGCCTCGACGCCTGGGGCCGCCTCTCCCAGGCGGCCTACGCCGCGCAAGCGGACGTTGACGCCTACGCCTTCGCCCGGGTCGGCTACCACCGCGGGCTCGACCGGTTGCGGCGGCACGGCTGGGGGGGGACCGGGCAGGTGCACTGGGCGGATGCGACCAATCGCGGATTCCTGCGCGCGCTCCATGCGCTGATGTGCGCCGCGGCCGCCCTCGGGGAGATGGACGAGGCGGAGCGCTGCGGCGCCTTCCTACTCGACCTCGATCCCGAGGACGGGGTGGGCGCGGGCCGCCGGCCCCAGCTGGCTGCCCACCAGCGGATCCCCGTCACCGAACTGCCCTGACGCCACCGCCGCCCGGGGGGCGGGACCGCGGGGGCCCTCCTCGATCGCGTCAGGGACGGGAGGCTCCGACGACCGGAGCGGTGGTGGTCGCGGGGGAGCTCAGCTGCCGCGGGGGGGCCGGCTGCGGGTCGGGACCGGGAGGCGGCGGGTCCGAGGCCGGCGGGGCCGCCGCGGGTGGGGGCGCTCCCCGGAAGCCGGCGGCGTTGCGGTGACCCCCGCCCCCGAAACGGCCGGCGATCGCACTCACGTCGAGGCCGGCCGGGGTCGACCGCAGCGACCAGCGGGCCAGGCCGTCGCCCCCCTGCCACCACACCCCGGCGAACGGATGGCCCTGGGCGAGGCGGTCACCGAGCTCGCTCTGCAGGATCGGGCTGTTCACCACCGGCACCGGGTGGCCTCCCACCGTGACCAGGCTGGCGCGGGCCGCGATCCGATCCACCAGCTGGCGCTGGTAGCGCAGCAGGATCGTGCCCTCCTGGCGCAGAGTGGCCACGTTCAGCCCGTCCCAGACGTGGAAGTCGTAGGGATGGGCACTCAGCGCTGCCGACACCTCCGCGCTGGCGGGAAGCTGATTGCGCCAGAGGTCGCGATCCTGGACGTAGCGGAGCAGCTCGGGGACGGGTGTCCGGTGGAGGTGCTCCCAGGCCATCACCGCGCCGCTGCGATCCATGTCGAAAACGCAGTAGGCGAGTCCCGCCAGCTCCGCCGCCGCGCTGCGGTGGTGGTCCAGCACCACGAGCTCGCCGGCGCTGGCCGCGAGCGTCTCGGTCACCGGCCGCGTGAAGGCGAAGTCACAGACCAGGACGTGGCGCCCCCCGACCTCCGGAGGCCCGTCCCCATGGCTGATCGCGCGATAGTCGGCCTCGTCGCCATATCGCCGCCAGGCCGCATAGGCGGCGCCGAATCCATCTGGGCAGTCGCCGTGGTAGAGCACCAGGGGGCGTGCCGAGCCGCCGGTGGACCCACCCCGGCCGCCCTCACCCATAGATGAAGCCCTCGACGTCGGCCAGGGTGTTGACCTGGCGGCTGTCGACCAGCCCCGGGATGTCGTAGTAGTTGCTCTCGTTGACGGTGAACGACGTCGGCCCCTGCACCGCCGCCACATAGGCGACGTGGCCGTAGGCGGGGTCGTACGGATAGGCGGCTCCCCACACGACGATGGAGCCCACCTCGGGAACCATCCCGACGGGGTACCCTGCCGCCTGCGCCTCGGAGAGCCATTGGTACGCATTGCCATACCAGGGAACGTAGCGGCGGGTGGCGACGTACCAGGTGCACTGGCCCCAGGGGAAGTGATTGGAGAAGGTGCTGGTCGTGGTCGGCACGATCGTGGTCGGGGTCGTCGCTCCCGCCGGCGCGGCGGCGGCGGCCTGGGCAGCGGCCTGGGCGGCAGCGGCGGCGGCGGCGGCCGCCGCCGCGGCGGCTTGGGTGGCGGCCGCCTGGGCGGCGGCCTGGGCCTCCTGCGACTGCACCGACGAGATCCGCCCGCTGACCGCACCCGCTTGGCCGGCGACGCTGGCGGCCTCACCCGTCAGCCGTCCCACCTCTGCCTGATACGCCTGCTCCTCGGCAGTGAGGTGGGCGCGGGCGGTCTGCAGCTCGCGCACGATCGCGTTTTGCCGCCCGACCTCAGCGTGCTGCCGGCGGAGCAGCCGGTGGAGCGCGGTCTCCTCCCCAGCGAGTGCGGCGGAGAGCAGCGAGAACTGGTGGTTGACGGCCTGAATCTGCACGGTGGCGCTGACGAATCCCGCGATGTCGGGGCTGTTGACGAACGCGCTGGTCACGGTCGGGCCCTCGCCGCGCTGGTAGAGGTCGACGACGGCCCCGGCGAGGCGCTGCTGGTCGCGGCGGAGCGCGATCTGGGTCAGCAGCACCCGAGTCGTGGTGCGCGCGAGGGCGGTGTTGATGCGGTCAAGCTGGAGCTGCGCGGCCAGCAGCAGGCCCCTCAGCACGCCGATCCGGCGGGCGGTGGCGATGGCCTGGCCGACCGCCACCGCGCGCTCCCCGCGCAGGCTGCCGAGATGGGTGCGCAGGGCCGCCTGCTGCTGCTCGAGGGTCGCCTGCTGCTGGCGCAGCGCCGCCTGGCGCTGGTGGATCGCGGCCAGTTGCTGCGTGTACTTGCTGGCGGCGGCTGGCTGGGCTGCACCCGCCCAGCTGACCCCGACCAGCGCCAGGCTCAGCGCGAGCACAGCCCTGCGGCGCGGCACGGGACGACGGAAAGTTCGAGACATGAAGAGTGGGACGGGATGCGACGACGGTCTCGCCGCCGCACTGTAGCAGCCGGAGGGCCCGCTCGCAAGCTTGGCGGCCCGGCCGAACGGGTGGGGTGGCCGTCACCGGTCTGTCACCGGCCGGGCGCTGCCCTCGGCGCGGCCGGGACCGGACCGCGCCCGGGCTTGGGCTATCCCCGCCCCGGGGGGAGTCGGGACGCGGGTTTGGGGGTTCCGCCGGTCCCCAGGGCGGCCCCCAGCAGGCGCCACAGGATCCGGGCGGCCGTGCCCCAGGGCGCGGCCCCCGCCTCGGCCCTGCGTTCCCGCGACAGCTGGTCGCGATCACCCGTCCCGGTCCAGCGGGTCGCCCGCACATGGAGCCGAACCCGTCCCAGCCGGCGACGCTCCAGCCAGAGCTCGGTTCGTTCGAGCGCGACCGGGGCCTCGGGCGCGCGCCCCGCAGCCAGCCGCGTCAGGGAGCGGTGCCGCCAGGCCGCGCGCGCCACCGGCGGGCCGACCGCCACCAGCACCGCGCACACCGGGCGCACCCAGCGGGCGGCCGCGACCGAACGCCGCGGCGCGCGGGCCGCGGCGGTGGTCGTCGGGATGGCGGGTAGCCGTTCCATCCGGGTGGGTCGATGGTACGCGGCCCGACCGGTGCGTCGGCGGGTCCCCCCTCCTGTAAGCTGCCGCCATGCTGGACGGGGGCGATCCGCCCGGTCCCTCCGCCGCCGAGGTGGCGAGCGGCCGGATGCGTCCCTTGCGCTTCGGCGAGCTGCTGGACACGGTCTTCACCCTGTATCGGCGCAACTTCGTGCTGCTGGTGGCGGTGGTGGCGGTGGTGCAGGTTCCCTTCCAGGCGCTCAGCTCGCTGCTGCCGCGCCCGACCGTCCGCCTCCCCCGCAGCGCCAGCGGCACCGCCCTGACCGCGGTCCAGTCGCAGCACCTGCTCCATGACCTCGCGACCACCGCCGCCATCGACCTCGGTCTGCTGGGGCTGACCTACGCGATCGTGGTTCCGCTCCAGACCGCCGCCTTCACGCGGGCGGTCGCGGACCGTCTGCTCGGGCGCACGGCGACGGTGGGTGCCGTCTATCGGGCCGCGCTGGGCCGCTGGCTGCCCCTGCTGGGCCTCGGGCTGCTGCTGGTGGGGAGCTTCCTCGCCGCCCTCGCCATCGTCGGCCTGGTCGTCACGCTGCTGGTGCTGATCGCCGGGCCGGCCGGAGCGCTGCTGGGATTCGTGCTCGGGCTCGCGGCCGTGGTCGCCGGGGGCGTGGCATACGTCAGGCTCCTGTTCGGGAGCCAGGTGGTGGTGCTGGAGGGGTTCGGACCGTGGCCGGCGGTCCGGCGCAGCTGGGAGCTCACCCGCGGGCTCGCCTGGCGTGCCGCCGGGGTGGTGGTGGTGCTGAGTCTCATCGGCGGCGTGGTCTCCTTGGTGCTGGGCGGCCTGATCGCCGGGTTGGGCGCCGCCCTCGGGGTTGGGAGCGTGGCCAATAGCGCTGTCGACGACGTCGGCCAGGCGGTGGTGGCCATCCTGGTGGCCCCGATCCTCGCCACCGGACTCACGGTCCTGTACTTCGACCACCGGGTCCGCCGCGAAGGGTTCGATCTGGAGCTGCTGGCGGCGCAGCTGGCGGGTGCATCCCCGGCGCCGTGAGGAGGGCCCAGGCAGGGGCGCGGCGGTCGGCACGCGCCTGGGCTGCCGGGCTGATCGCCTTTGCCACGGTGACCACCCCGGTGGGCGCCGCCAGCGGGGTCGCCGTCGCCGGCTCGCCGGCGGCCCTGCGCCTGGCCCGCCTGGTCTCCCAGGTGAGTCAGGATCTGAGGGGCCACGACCCGGCCGCCGCCCGCGCCCGCCTGGCCCAGGCTCCCCGGGCGGACGCCCCCGACCTGGCCGCCGTGGCGCGCGCCCTGCGGAGCGGCCGGCTGGGGACTGCGACGGCCGCCCTCGGGGCGCTCACGGCCGAGTTGCGGGGGGGGCGGCGTCCGATCCCGTCGGCTGCGACCACCCGTGCTGCCCTGCGGCAGGCGTACCAGGACCCCGCGGTGCGCGCCGGTCGCGCGGCGTCAGGGGGGGCGGGCGGCGTGCCCCCGTCCAACGTCGGGTGGCTCCGTCGGGGGCTCGCCGACCTCTTCCGCCTGCTTCCGCGGAACGCCTGGGTGGTGCTCGGCCTGGCCCTGCTGGCGGCCGGCGGCGCGCTCGGTCTCTGGCGGATCCGTGCGGCCGGCGCCCGGCCCCAGCCGGCTTCTCCCGACCCCAGGGACGGCCCCGGCCCGCCCGACCCGGAGGCCGCCTGGCGGCTGGCTCAGACCGCCGCGGGCGACGGCCGACACCGCGAGGCGGTGCGCCAGGCGTTCCATGCCCTGCTGCTCACGGCCGCCCGGCGGCACGCCCTGCGGGTGGACCCGGCCTGGACCAACGCCGAACTCCTCGCGGCTGCCGACGCCGTCGGGGCGCTGGGTCCGCGCCTCGGTCCTCTGGTGTCGACCTTCGATCGGGTGGTCTACGGAGGGGAGGACCCCGGCGCGGACGGCTGGGCCGTGTTCGCCCGCGGGTGCCACGCGGCCGAGGCGGCGCTGGCGTGAGGGCCGCCGGCTCCGCCCGCGGCACCCCCTCGCTGTGGGCGTGGATCGCCGGCCTCGTCGCCGCCCTCACGATCCTGCTGGTGGCCACCCAGCCCTCCACCGTGTCAGCGCCCGGCGACCGTTCCAGCTTCGCCAACGGCCCGGCGGGCACGCTCGCCCTGGCTGATCTCCTGCGCGCGCGCGGGGACACGGTCACCCGGCTCACGGGGTCGGGCTTCGCCCGGGCGATCCAGACCGAGGGGGTCGTCGTCGAGGCGGGACCGTCCCGCCCCTTCACGGCCGCGCAGAGCCGGGCGCTGGTGGGGTGGGTGACCCGGGGCGGGACCCTCCTCTACGCCGCCGCCCGGCCCCTGGTCGACGGCCCGGTGCTGCGCGCCCTCGGGGTCGGGCTGGGCCCAGCCGGACCGGCGGTCGCGGCGGCGCCCCTCCTCCCGGTGCTGCCGCCCGGGGCCGGGCGGGTGCGGCTGGGGCGGGCGCATCGGCTGCGCGCGCTGGTCCCCGAGGTGCTTCCGCTGGTGGTGGGTGCCGCGGGCCCGCTGGCGGTGGCCCGTCCCCTGGGGCGCGGCCAGCTGTACGTGCTCGGCTCCACCGCCGCCCTGGACAACGCCGGTCTCGACCGCGGGGGCAACGCGGCGTTCGTGCTCGGGCTGCTCGCGCGCGCGCCCGACCGCCGCGTCCTCATCGACGAGATCCACCACGGCTATGTCAGCGGCACCGGTTCCGCCGCGCTCGTCTTCGGGACGCCCCTTTGGGGTGCGATCCTGATCCTGCTGGCCGCTACCGTGATCGCGGGCGCGACTCAGGGCCGGCGTCTGGGCCGACCCCTGCCGCCGCCCGAGCTGGCGGTGGTCCGATCCACAGATGACCACCTCCGGGCGATCGCGGGGCTGTACGCTCGCACGGCCGACCGGGGCACGGTGGCGGGGCGGGTCCGTGCTCAGCTTGAGGAGGTGGTCCGCAGCGTGACCGGGAGTCCCCCCCACGCCGACACGCACACGCTGGCGCGCGCCGTCGCGGCGGAGCATCGGGATGAGGCTGGGGCCGTGCTCGCCGTGCTCGCCGGCCTGACGGAGATGGAACGGAGCCCAGCGTCCCCGCGGCGCCTGGTGGAGCTCACCCGGCAGGCCGACGCCTGCGCCCGTCGCCTCAGCCCGACCCTGGCCCCAGGCCCCACAGACTCAGGCACCGGGAGCGGTCGTCCCTGATGGCGCCCGGGATGCAGGACGCGGCGGCGCGGCTGCGCGCAGAGGCGGGGCGGATCCTGGTGGGCCCGCTCGGGATCGTGGACCAGTGCCTGGCGGTGATGGTGCTGCGCGGGCACGTCCTCCTCGAGGGGGTCCCGGGGACGGCCAAGACCTTGGTGGCGAAGACGCTGGCCCGTCTCACCGACGCTCGCTTCGCCCGGGTCCAGTTCACCCCCGACCTGCTGCCGGCCGACGTGGTCGGCACGGTCGTCTTCAACCCGCAGACGACAGCGTTCGAGGTGCGCCCGGGTCCTGTCTTCAGCGATGTCCTGCTGGCCGACGAGATCAACCGGAGTCCCGCCCGAACCCAGGCGGCCCTGCTCGAGGCCATGGAGGAGCAGCAGGTGACGCTCGACAACCGGCGCCATCCCCTGGGCGACCGCTTCATGGTGATCGCGACCCAGAACCCCATCGAGTACGAGGGCACCTTCCCCCTGCCCGAGGCCCAGCTCGACCGATTTCTCGTCAAGGTCGAGGTTCCCTATCTGCCGATCGCCGACGAGCTGACCCTGGCGCGCCGGGTGGCCGATGGCTTCGACCCCCACGACCCCGATTCCGTGCGGATGGACCCGGTCATCGACGCCGCCACCCTCACCAGCCTGCGCCGCGAGGTGCGGGCGGTGCGGGTCTCCGACGAGGTCCTCGGCTACGCCGTTGGGATTGTCGACGCCACCCGGCACGCCTCCGACCTTCAGCTCGGCGCCAGCCCCCGCGGCACCATCGCGCTGGTCCGCCTCGGGCAGGCGGCCGCCGCGCTGGCAGGGCGCGACTACTGTCAGCCAGAGGACGTCAAGGGCATCGCGGTGGCGGCGCTCCGGCACCGGGTCCTGCGACGGCCGGAGGCGGAGATCCAGGGCGTCGGCGAGGTCCAGGCGATCGAGCGGGTCCTGGCCCAAGTCCCGGTCCCGCGCTGAGCTCGAGGACCCCCGGGGGATGACCGGCCGGGCTCTCGCGCTCGCGATGGTGCCGGTGGCGCTCCTGCTCGCCGCGACCGCCGCCGGGGGCCTGGTGGGGGTGGCGGTCGCCGCCGTTGTGGTGCTCATGCTGGCATGCGTCGTCGATCATCAGCTGGCTCCCGGCGCCGGTCAGTGGCAGGTCCGTCGCGAGCACGAGGCCGCCCTCTCGATCGGGGTCGGCAACCGACTCGACCTGATCGTGGCCAGCCAGAGCCGCCACCCGACCACCGCGCTGGTGCGGGACGAGATCGCCCCCGAGCTTCGACCCGACCCGGCGGTGTTCCGCGCCCGGATCGCTGGGTGGGGCTCTTTCCGCTGTCGAACGACCCTGACCCCGAGCCGCCGCGGTCGCTATCCGCTCGGACGGGTCGTGCTCCGGGCCGCCGGCCCGCTCGGGCTCTGGACGCGCCAGGTGCGGCTGGCGTGTCCCGGCGAGCTGCGCGTCTACCCGGACCTCACGCTGGTTCGGAGCTGGGACACTAGCAGCCGCCGGGGCGACCCGCTTCTGCCCGGACTGCGCCGGGCGCGTCGGGCCGACCCGGGGCTGGAGTTCCGGGGGGTGCGGGAGCACGCCGACGGCGACGACCTGCGCCTGGTGAACTGGCGGGCGTCGGCGCGGCTGGGCCGGCTGATGACCACCGAGCACCAGCCCGAGCGCTCTCAGACGGTCTGGGTCCTGGTCGACTGCGGGCGGGTGATGCAGGGCGGCATCGACGGGCTGCAGAAGCTGGACCACGCCTGCAACGCCGCGCTCCTGTTCATCCATGTGGCCCTCGCTGGGGGCGACCGCGTCGGTGTGCTGGCATTCGCGGACCGGGTCGGGGCGGTGCTGCCGCCCCGTCCGGGGCACGCCCAGTTCCGGCGCGCGCTGGACGCCCTCTACGCGCTCCAGCCCGCCTCGGTGGAGTCCGACCCCGCGAGCGCGCTGGCGCGCTGGCGCCGGCTCCAGGGGCGGCGGGCGCTCTGCGTGCTGTTCACCGACCTCGCCGATGCCAGCGGGGCGGAGCGTCTGGCCCCGGCGGTGGCGGGGATCCAGCCGCGCCATGTGGCCCTGGTCGTCACCCAGCGGGACCCGGCCCTGGGTCGGGCCGCCTGGGCTCCCCCGACGGACCTGGCGGCCGTGCAACTGCGAGCGGCGGCGCTGGCCGCGATCGCCGACCGCACCGCCGCGCTGGAGGCGCTGCGCCGGCTCGGGATCCTCACTCTCGACAGCACCCAGCCGGCCCTGGCACCGGCGGTGGTCAATCGGTATCTGGAGCTGAAGGCGCGGTCGCGGCTGTGACGCGGGCGGGCTCGGGCTCCAGGGCCTCCAGGGCGGTGATCACCGCCCTGGTGATCACGGTGGGGGTGGAGGCGCCGGCGGTCACGCCGACTCGCTGACATCCGCGGAACCACTCCGCCCTGAGGTCGTCGGCGGTGTCGACCAGGTAGGCGGGGCGCCCCCCGTGCTCCCGGATCACCTGCACCAGCCGCTGGGTGTTGCTGCTGCGCGGGCTCCCGACCACCACCACGGCGTCGCAGCCGGCCGCGGCCGCGACCGCCGCCTCCTGGCGCTCCTGGGTCGCGTTGCAGATCTCATTGTGGACCTCGATCTGGGGAAAGCGCTCCTGGAGACGGGCGATGATTGCCCGCGTGTCCCAGAGCGACAAGGTGGTCTGGGTCGTGACCGCGAGTCGCTCCCCCTCCATCTCAAGGCTGTCCACGTCCGCCACCGACCCCACCAGATGGATCCGGTCGGGGGCCTCCCCCAGCACGCCCTCCGGCTCGGGATGGCCGTGCTTGCCGACGTAGGCGATGGTGTATCCGTCGGCGACCAGGCGGCGGACCAGGTCGTGGGTGCGGATGACGTCGGTGCAGGTGGCGTCAACGGTGTGGAGGCCGCGGCTGCGGGCGCGCTCGCGCACGGCGGGCGAGACTCCGTGTGCGGTGAAGATCACCGTGCCGCTCTCGATCGCGTCCAGCCCGTCCAGGCGGGTGGCGGCATCCACCAGGCGCACGCCCGACTCCGCCAGCTCGGTCGTCACATGCTCGTTGTGGACGAGGTACCCGAGCATCGCGATCGGCTCGCCCTGGCGCTCGGCCCCGACCTTGCGGGCAGCCCGGATCGCCTCCACCACCCCATGGCAGTAGCCCCGGGGGACGACCTTGACCACCTCCACCGAACGATCGTAGCAGCGTTCCCGCAGCGACTCCCTCCCGGATCGTCCCGCCCTCTGGCACGGCTGCCGGCCTGCGGTCCCCCTCAGGCGCCCCACGCGGCCGAGTCCACCCCGGGGCGGATGCCCTCGGTTGCGAGGTCGCGCCCCGGCACCTCGCTCGGGCCGTCCACGACCACGTTCCCCAGCCGGGCCCGGCTGGGTCGTGGGGCTCCCCGCCGCCCGGATCCCAGCAGCCATGTGTAGAGGGCGAGGCCGCTGACCGCCCCCACCGCGAGCTTGCCCTCGACCGCCAGCCCGGACGGCGTCACGAACCCCTCGATGAGGCCCGCCACCACCAGCAGGCAGGCGGCGCCGGCGCCGAGCCGTGCGGCCGGCCCGGCGGCCGCGGCCAGGGAGGTGCCGCGCCGCTCCAGGCCGGGTCGGAGCCAGGCATCGCCGAGTCGCAGCCCGGCGCCCGCGGCGGTGCAGATCACCGTCAGCTCGATCACCCCGTGGGGAACGATCAGCGCCCAGAACGGGGCGTCCATCCCGGCCGCGTGGGACGCCTCGGCGAGGGTCCCCAGCTGGAATCCGTTGACTAGCAGGAGCAGCACGGTGGGGATCCCGGCGCAGAGCCCGAGCGCGAAGGCGAGCAGCGCCACCCGGATGTTGTTCTGGATGATCAGAGCACTGAGCGGCGAGGCCAGCTGCCCCGACAGCGCCGCGGGGTTGCCCAGATGATGCGCTGCCAAGCCGGCCCGCACCGAGGTGGGGACCAGCTGGGTGAGGTCGGGTCGCAGGGCGACCGCTGCCCAGCCGCCGGCGGCGCCGACCAGGAGGCTGCCGGCGGCCAGCAGGATGTAGCGACCGTGGGCGCGGAAGAGGCGGGGCAGCCCGACCGCGAAGAAGCCGCCGAGGTCGCGAAGGCGCACCGGCGGGGCCCGGTAGAGCAGCGGCTGGCCGCGCACCAGCAGCTGGGTCAGCTGGGCCACCAGGCGGTCCCCTGGATAGTCGCGGGCCGCGAGGGCGAGGTCGGTGCTCACCGCCCGGGTGAGCGCCGCCAGCCGGTCGACGTCACCCGCGGTGGCGCGTCGGATACCGCCGCCGCCGAGACGGCGCTGGAGCGCGCCGAGCTCCTGCCACGCTGGCTGCCGCTCGCGGATGAAGGCGTCGATCGGGATCATCGAGGCCCGGTTCCCGGCGGTGTGGCCGGCGCTCGCCCCGGGCGCGGACCAGCCGCCTCGGCAGTACGATCGGACCCGCGGATGCTGGACCAGGTGTCGATCCGGACCCCCGAGAGCGTCACCCTCGACGTTCCCGTCGCCGGGATCGGGTCGCGCTTCCTGGCCGCCTGCCTCGACACCCTGGTCATCCTCCTGATCGAGGCCGTCCTGATCTTCGCGGTGGTGGCCCTGATCACCCCAGCATCGCACCCGGGAGTGGCCGGGCCGATCCTCATCGTGTTGGTGGTGGTGGCATCGCTGGTCCCGATCGCCTACTACGTGGTCTGGGAGCTCACCAGCGGGGGGAGATCCCTCGGCAAGATCGCCTGCGGGCTGCGGGTGGTGCGCCTGGACGGGGTGCCGGTGGGAGGCGGCGAGTCGCTGGTGCGCAACATCGTGCGCCTGCTCGACTTCCTGCCGGTCGCCTACGGTGTCGGGGTTGTCACGATGTTCACGGCTCGCAGCTCGCGCCGGCTCGGGGATCTGGCGGCCGGGACGGTCGTCATCCGCGAGCGCACCCCAGTTGGGGAGCCCGGCGCCGGGCGGGTGGCGGGACCCAGTGTCGCCGCCGATCCGGGGCCGCCGGTGCCCGGCCTGGAGCGGGCCGGCGCCGCCGAGCTGGGCCTGCTCCGTGCCTACCTGGACCGGCAGGACCTGGCCCCGGGACGACGGGACGCCCTCGCCACCGAGATCGCCGCCAGCCTCTGCCTCCGCTGGGGAATCGATCCCTCAGCTCGGGGGTCGGAACCGGCCGCGCTCTGGCTCCAGCGCGCCTACCTGCAGTTGCACACTCGCCTCTACCCCGGCTCAGCCCCCGACCTCAGGTGACGGGCGGCCGGTGGGCGGCGGGGCTCACGCCCGGGCCGGCCCGCCGCGTGCGTCAGTCCGGCCCGGGTCGTGGGGGGCAGGACACTCCCCCAGCTGGGGCCAGCGGGCCAGCCGCTCGTCAGGGGAGGCGTCCGGGCGGGGTCGGGCCGGTCGGCGGGTCGCCCGGCGCGGGGGCGCCGGCGTGCGATCGGGCGCGGGGTCGGGGCGCGCGCGGACCGGTCCCCGTGCCCGCGACGGAGCGGCCGGCGTCCGCCCCGCCGTTCCCGCTCGCCGGGCGGCACGCCCGAGACGGTCCACCCAGATGATCCCGCGCACCGCGGCGACTCCGACCAGACCGAGCAGGCCCAGCGACGCCACGGCGTCGAGCACCCCGCCGACAGGGGGGGCGACGATCGCCAGCGCCACGCACCCTCCCACGACGGCGAGGAGGGTGCGGATCGGGCGGTGGCGGGGCATCACCGCTGCAGTCCGGCGGGACCCGGGTGACGGGGCGGACGGGGGTCTCAGCCGTCCCCGTCGATCACGACCAGCACCTGGCCCTCCTGGACCACCTCCCCCTCCCGCGCGAGCACGGAGCGGACGCTGCCCGCCACCGGTGCTGGGACGGGAATCTCCATCTTCATGGATTCCAGGATCACCAGGATGTCGTCGACTGCCACCCGCTGCCCCTCGCGAGCCAGCACACGCCAGCAGGTGCCGATCATCTCGGCACGCACCTCAGTCACCCGCCTCTCCCTGATCCGGCCGACGCTGTCCATCCTACGTGTCCTCTTGCTCGGGCGGAGATAATCACCCTGGGTCCGGTCGACCCGGGCCCATGGGGTCGGTGACCGGGCAGCACCCGCCACCGAGGAGCACGCGATGCTGATCTCCACTGCCAACGAGCTGCCCGGCTACCGGATCACCGAGGTGCTGGGAGAGGTGTTCGGCCTCACGGTGCGATCGCGCAATCTCGGATCCCAGTGGGGCGCGGGACTCAAGTCCCTGGTCGGCGGCGAGCTGAAGGGAATGACCAAGAACCTCATCGCCAGCCGCGAAGAGGTGATCGGGCGGATGGTCGCCGAGGCCGAGGCGAAAGGCGGCAACGCGGTGGTCGCCATGCGCTTTGACACCTCCGAGATGGGGGGGGTGTGGACCGAGATCTGCGCCTACGGAACCGCCGTCCGAGCCGACAAGCTCTAGGTCGGGGGACAGGTTCTTGGTGCCGTCATCGCACCGGCATCGCCCCTTGAGCTGGCTCCACCTGATTCCGACTGACCCCACTCTCACGCCGCCGGTCCTCGCTGTGGAGGCGGTCAGGGACGCCCTCTGCGCCGAAGGACTCGCGGTGCGAAGTCCCGAGGGACTGGCCCCGGGACCGGCCTTCTCCCGTTGGCTGCTGCGCGCGCTCCCGGCCCCACCCACCCGTCCGCTGATCGCGGTGCCGATGGCCGTCCCCGGGCCGGATCGCGCCGACCCGCAGCGCGGCGAGGTCCGGGTGGAGGCCGGCGTCCTGCGCGCGTACCCGGATCCCGGTCCCCAGGGATTGGCGTCGCCCGCCCCGAGGCGCTACCGCGCGGCCTGTCCCGGGTGCGGCGGTCCTCTCGACCTCTATCAGCTGAGGTTTGCGGGGGCGGACCCGCTGGCCGGGGCCTGCGCCGAGTGCGCGGCCGAGATCCCGGTCGCCGAGACGCAGTGGGCTCCGCCCCTGCCCGTGGCTCGGTTCGAGATCACGTTCGGAGGCCTGGACCACCGTCCCAGCCTGCGAAGCCACCCGGTGTTCGGGGAGCTTGAGGCGGCCGCCGGCGCCAGCCTGCGCGAGGTCCACGTCACCCTGTGAGGCGACCCCCCCCGCCCGGCCGTCCGCTGCCCCCGGCGATGTCCCACGCCGTAGGATCCGGCTCGGGCTACCGCCTGAGGGTTCTCCGATGAAGCTCACCCTGGACCTCCACGACGTGTACAACCGCGGCCAGGAGATCGACCGCGCGCTGCGCGACCTCTTCGCCGAGGCCGAGCGGACTCATGCGCCGATGGTCGAGATCATTCCGGGCAAGGGGTCGGGGCAGCTGAAGCAGCGCGTCCTGCGGTTCCTCGACCAGCCGGAGGTCCGGGCGCGCTACCACCGCGTTGAGAAGGACTCCCGCAACTTCGGCCGTCTCTTCGTCCACTTCCGCTGGACGCGCGGGCTCCCCCGCTCCCCCCGGGAGACCCAAAAGGCGCCGGCTGGGCCGGCGGTCGAGGCTGCTCAGGGACCCAACAGTGCCCACCATTCGCGCACGCGGACGTCACCCAGCGCGCGGTAGCCGCAGTTGACCGCGAGCAGGGCCCGCAGCCCGCGCGGGTCCCGGGCCGCCCGCGCGACGGTCCGTCGGGTCAGCCCGGGATGGCTCCCCAGCCAGAGCGCGATCGCCAGCACCCGTCGCCGGTCCCGCCAGAGCCGCCGGTGGTCCCCCTCGTAGGCCGAGAGGGCGGCGGCGGGCGCGCATCGCTCCCCGAGCAGATCGGAGAGCCGCGTCACCAGCGCCTCGGCGAGCAGCAGACCCATGGCGAGCCCCTCCCCGGTCGCGGGGTCCTCGTAGCCGGCCGCATCGCCGGTGAGCGCCAGCCCGGGGCGTGTGGTCCGCCGGACCGCCTGCGGGAAGGCCCCGGCCGTGCGCACGCGACCAGTCGGGACCGCGGCGTGGAGGTGGGGGAGGTCGGCGCGGGCGGCCGCAGCATAGGAGTGGGCGACCGCTCCCGCCCGCCGCCGTGGGCCTAGCCACGCCACCAGGCGCTCGCCTGGTCGGGTCGGCGTCTCGTACCACTCGTGGTCGCCGCAGAGGGTCACGGTGACGCCTGCCGGCTCCGGCGTGAGGGTCCGCCAGTGGCCGACCACCCCGAATCGCTGCCGGCCCCGCGACGGCAGCCCGAGACCGGCGGAGCGCCGCAGGGTCGAGTGCAGCCCGTCAGCCGCCACCGTGATGCGGGCCGCCACCGGCCCGATCCGGGTGGCCACCCCGGCCACCTGTCCATCCGGCGAGAGGAGCAGCCGGTCCGCGCGCACGTCCTCCAGGAGCGTGATCCCGGGCTGTCGGCGGACCGCGTCGGCCAGCACCGCGTCGAGGACGAGTCGCCGCACCCCGAGCCCGCCCGCCGGGGCCTTCCCGGGGGGTGCGGGAAAGGCGGTGAAGGCGCTCGACGAGGCGCCCGGGTGAGTGTAGGCGATCCCGGTGATCGGGGCCACGCCGGCGGCGCGGACGGCACCGAGCAGACCGAGCCGCTCCAGCGCCGCCACCCCCGCGGGCATTAGCCCCTCGCCGCAGGGCTTGTCCCGGGGAAACCGCGCGCGCTCCACCACCAGCACCCGATGTCCGGCCCGCGCCAGCCCCAGCGCGGTGGCCGCTCCGCTCGGACCGGCGCCGACCACCACCACGTCGACATCACTCACGCGGGAGATCGTCGCGCACCGAGGCACCGGGCCACCGATCGCCTCGCCTGGCTGATCGGGAGGGGATGAGCACGTTCTCGGCTGGGGCGGGTCTGGGGCGGCGCCCCGGCCTCAGGTCAGTGGACTCCGATCGGGCGATCACGCCGCCAGCGGGGGCGGGATCATCCCAGCGCCTCCAGCCGTGCCAGTAGCAGGCGCCGGGCCGAGCGCTCCAGGCGGCGGCCCGCGCCGGCGGCGCGCCGCTGCCAGTGCGCCGCGCTGCCGAGCGCGCCCGGCACCCGCAGCATGAGGTACAGGCAAGCGAGCGCATAGAGGATGGAGACTAGACTCTGCCCGTCGGCCACCGTCAGCGTCACTGCCACGCGCAGCACCAGCAGCTGCACGAACTGCATGAAGAGCGTGGCCACGAACAGCCGCATCCACTGCCGGCTCTGGCTGCGGGTCTCGGGAAGCACATGGAGCAGCGCTGCCAGGGGTGCCACCACGCAGAGGACGACGAGCAGCGTCGCGCGGACGACGTAGGCGAGTGCGAGCAGGAGCAGTGCCAGCACCATGAGCGCACTGAGGACGAGCAGGAAGAGGTTGTCGGCGGCGGCTTGCAGCGCGGGGCCGGCGAGGGGGTTGGCCCAAGGAAGATTGGCCGGGGCGACGGCCCCGTTGCCCGCGACCAGCCCGCAGAGCGCATTCTCCAGGTCAACCGCCAGCTGAATCAGCGGCAGCGACCAGTCCATCAGCACCACCGCCAGCAGCAGCCGGGGCAGCACCACCTGCAGGGTGTGCTGCACGTCGAGGTGGTGATCGATCACGGTGCGCAGGCAGCTGTAGAGGAAGACCGCGACCAGCAGCACGGTGCCGGCGTCCGCCAGGAGCCGGTTGAGCTGAATGATCGCCGGGTCCGCGGTCAATGGAGTCGTGGTGCCCGGGCGGGTGATGTCGTAGGTGCCGAAGAGGTAGGTGGCGAGGACGGTGTCGACCGACTCCCGGGCGGAGGTCACGAACTGAAGCACGCCCCCGTCAACCAGGTGAAGCACGAAGGCCACCGGGTCGAAGCTGAAGAGCGGAGGCGATGTCGCCGGCACGCGGGCGACGGCCGCCCCCGTGGTCACGACAGCCCGTGCGGGACCAGGCCGAGGAGGATGTGGCTGAAGACCCCAGCCAGCTCGACCCCGAGCGTCCCGACCGCGATTCGTCCCAGCCACCGCTGCGCCTCGGACGCACTATGAGGATGGACCGCCACCACCCGCCAGATGAAGGCGCACACGAACGCCAGCGTGCCGAGACTGCCGATCACGCCCTGACCGAGCGAGATCCACGCGTTGAGCAGGGTGGTGAGGGTGGTCATGTGTGTCCTCGCAGAACGACAGTGCTGTCGTCCTCCGTCCCGCCGCGGCTGGGGAACGGGGCGGGGATCGGGATCAGCAGCGGGTGTCCCAGGCGGCCTCGTGGCGGGATAGCACCACGGTCACCGGGCCGTCGCCGACGGCCGCCACCACCATCTGGGCGCCGAAGCGCCCGGTCGCGACCGGGGCGACGCCGAGCTCGCTGAGCCGGGTCGCGAAGGCCAGGCAGAGGGGTTGGGCGACCGCGCCCGGCGCCGCGGCGGAGAAGTTGGGGCGATGGCCGCGCCGGGCGTCAGCGAAGAGTGTGAACTGGCTCACCACCAAGGCCCCGCCGCCCCGGTCGAGGACGGACCTGTCGAGGCGTCCGCCGGCGCCCGCGAAAATGCGCAGCCGAGCGATCCGCTCGGCGAGCTCGCGCGCCACCAACTCAGTATCGGTCGCGGCGATTCCCAAGAAGATGAGCAGGCCCGTCTCGATGGCGCCGACCGTTTCCCCCTCCACCTCGACCCGGGCCTGCACGACCCGCTGGACCACCGCCCGCACGAGGGCGCGGCTTAGGCGATCGCGCGCAGGCTGCGGTACATTCGCATCGCCTCCGCTTCGGCCTCGAGGAACCCGTCGGCGCGGGCACGCAGCCCCTCCAGGCTGAAGCTCCAGCTTCCGGGGGGGCCCTGCGGCCCGGGCAAGGTGGCGCCCCGGTAGCGCGGCGGGTAGAAGGTGATGGTGCCGTCGACCAGCCGCTTCTGCACCGGTCGCGCCACCATCAGCTCGTCGAGCGTGCGCGGACCGGTCGGCTCGCCGCAGTCGAGTTCGAGCCAGCGCTGCTTGCGGATGGGATTGCCATCGTCTCGCAACTCCGCCCGTCCCTGGAAGCGGCGGGTGAGCTCGACCAGGATGAAGAGGGCGGCCAGCGCATCCGTCTCGTCGCCGCCGAGACGCACGAAGCCGGCCCCCGCCAGCGGTCGTCCCGACTCCAAGCGGACGTGTCGTAGATACTCCATGGCGAAGAGACCACGGGCAGCGTCGGTGGCAAGCCACATCGGCTCGTCACGCCAGCTTCGGCTGGCGGCACGCTCGGCGACCGCCCCTGCCCACTCCTGCGCGCTGGCGCACCCGGTGTCGACCACGGTGTAGAAGACCACCCGAAGCATGGCGGCATTGTAATCGGGCTCTCGTCGGGGTCATGACGCGCCTGCCTCACCGGCGTCGGCGCTGGTGCGCTTCCAGGAGGAGGTGGTGCAGCGGCGGCGCCTGCACCACGATCGGGGTCCGCTCATCGGCGCCGACCAGCAGGAACTCGCCTCGCCCACAGTCCTCGATCGCGTCCCGCTGGGCGTCGCTGAGCGAGAGCGCCGCCTGTAGCCGGTCGGCGTCGTGGCCGTGGTGGCTGCCCAACAACAGGGTGCCGGCATTGCCGGCGAGGATCTCGCCGGTGGTCGACCCCAGCAGGTCGCCCACGTTCTGGGTGACGAACACCAGCGATCCGGCGTACTTGCGGATCCGTCTCGCGAGCTGGGCCAACAGCCCCCGCAGCGGCGCGTGCTCCAACAGCAGCCCGGCCTCGTCGAGGACGATGTGGCGGGGCTGCGGGTCGCGCCGGACAAGGTCCCAGAGCCAGGCGGCGACGATCAGGGTCGCACCCGGTAGCCACTCCGCCGGGCAGTCGCGCAGCCCGATGCCGGTGAGCTCCCCGGGGGTCGTCAGCGTGGATCGGCGCGCGAACAGCCGGCCTGCTCCCCCCTGGGTCCACCGATCCAGCAGGGCGGGCACCCGCTCGTCGGGCCAGCGCTCGCTCAAGATGCGGTTGAGGTCGGCGAGCGTGGGCGGACCATCGGCCGAGCGGGCCAGCGCCTCCCGGGCCCCAACCTCGACCCGCGCCTGCTCCAGCGGGCCAAGGCCGCCGCACATGGCCGACACCACCTGGGTCACGGTGACGATCACCTCCTCGGGGTCGCCGCCGTCGAAGGCATTCAGCGCGGCGGTCTGCGAGCCGCCCAGGTTGACGTAGGTGCCGCCGGTGGCGCGACACAGCTCCTCGTGCTCGCCCTCGGGGTCGACGATCACGCTGGCGATCCCGCGGCTGAGGTCCTCAAGGACCAGCAGGCCGGCGAGGTAGGACTTGCCGCCTCCGGAGGCGGCCACGATGCCACAGTTCGCGTTGGCGCGCCGCCGCACGTCGAACAGGTCGAGCTGGCACAGGGCTCCGGTGCGTCGGTGCCGCCCCAGCAGGGCCCCGGCGCCGGGCGGGCGCCCGGCGTCGACCCAGGGCCAGCAGGTGCTGAGCGCCTCGGTGTCCACCAGCCGCAGCGGCCCTGCGGGCGGCTGGCCCAGGGCGAGGGTGTCGCGACGAGCTTGGAACTGCTCGAAGGTCGCCGGGCGCGCCTCCCCCAAAAGACCTCTCACCCGGGCCACCAGCAGGTCGGCGAGCTGCCCGGCCTCTGCCGCTGTCGCCGCCGTGAGGGTCACCGTGAGACCGCACTCGAAGGCACGGACCTCGTCGCCGGCGAGGCGCCTGCGGAGGACGCGGATCGCGCTGGCCCCCGCCTCGAGGCGGGGGTCGCCGGCCGCCCCCAGCTCCGCTCCCGCCAGGCGCGCGGTGCGCACCGCGCGCTCGGCGCGCCGCAGCTGCCGCTGGGCGCTGGAGGCGGGTCGCGGCCGGACGTACAGGCTGACGTCCTGCTCCGCGGCTAGCCCCACCAGCTCCCAGAGCCAGCCGGGCTCAACCGGGCGCCCCGGCAGTCGGGTCACCCGCACGGAGGTGACCCAGGCGGCGCCGGCCCGAAGGTGCCGGGGCGATTCGATCGTCCCGGCGGCCACGCTCGGGAGGCGGTCGGGAGCGCACGCCTCCACCCCCATACCGGCGTGACGGAGCCGATCGGCAGCGGCTTCGGCCGCCGCCCGCGCCCCGGAGTCGGGTGCGGAGACGACCAGATGGACCCGGCGCTCATACGCGGGATGCCGGCCGAGTGACTCGGCCAGATGGCGGAGGCGGTCCTGGCCCAGGCGCTCCCTTAGCCCCGCCCCGGCATCGGCCTCCCCGCCGGAGGGGGTCCCGATCCGGCGTGCCGTCACCAGCAGCTGGACCGGAATCACCAAGGAATCGAGCCAGGCCCCGAACTCCCGCCGGCGCCGCTCACGCTCGCTCGGGTCGAGCTCGACCGCGTCGGGGCCGTCGACGGTCCAGATCAGGGGGACCGACGCGGGGGGCGCCGGTTCCCGCTCAACGGGCGGTCGCCGGTTCGCCATGCCGGTCCCTCCGGACAGCGGGGAGGAGGGCGTCGGTGAGCACCGCCAGCCCCTCCGGGAGCGGCAGGGTGCGGTCCAGCACCGCCGGAATCCGGGTGCGCTGGGCTCGCTCGAAGCGCGGGTCTGAGAGCACCCGGGCGGTGAGCTGTCCGCTGCGGCGGTCCCCCGCGCCGACCGTGTGCGCACGGTTGTGGACGACGTGGATTCGGGCTGCCAGGCGCAACGGGCGCAGGGCATCCCGAGCCCGGACGACGTCGTGGGCCGCCCCCGGGGTGTCGGCGAGCACCAGCACCACGTCGTGGGCGGCGGCCAGGATGCGCTGAGCCAGCGGGTCGAGTCCGGGCCCGATGTCAACCAGGGCAGCTTCAACCCCGGAGCCGTCCAGGGCATAGAGCACGGTCACGATCCGCTCGACCAACCGGCCATCGCGGTCCGACGGCGCCTGGGGAGGGGCGAGCAGGGCCCGCAGAGGTGACCCAGCGGGCCGCACCAGGGCCTGCCGTACCGCGGCTGGCCCGGGCCGCTCCTGACCGAGGAGATCGGCCAGGGACGGTCCCGTACACCCGATCCGCTCGGCCACCTGACCCGCCTCGATATCGAGGTCGACCAGCGCCACCCGCAGGGGCCGGGGCCGCGCCCCGCGGCCGCACACCCGTCCGTCGCGTGCCAGCAGCGACGCCACCTCGATGGCGAGGGTCGTGCGTCCCACCCCCCCGCGCAGGCTGAAGAAGACGATCCGACGCGTGCCGCCGAGAAACGGGGGCGCCAGCGCGGGGCCGGGGGCAGATCCTCGAAGGGGCCCCGCCCGCCCCGAGGGAGGACCCGCGGCCCCGAGCGCTCCCCGTCCGAGGCGCTCGCGCGGGGGCTCAGGCTGGGGCCGGGCCCTCCACCGGCGAAGAGCGTACCCGGCGACGAGAGGGGCCCAGTCCAGCGCGGGCCGGCCCCCGAGCCGTCCCCACGCGAGTGCGGCGGTCACCAGCACCAGCAGGGCGGCGAGCGGGGCTCGCAGCACCGCGGCCAGGGGAGAGCCGGCGCAGGCCATCGCCAGCACCACCCCGCCGACCGCCACCAGCAGTCGCGGCGCGGTCAGGCCGAAGGCGATGCGGTCCTCGGGGTCCAGCCCCTCGATGATCCGGATCCCCGCCCCACTGGACCACCCGCTCGCCCCCACTCCCCTGATCGTCCCTCCACCGGGCGCGCTCGGGTCGGTCGTGACCGCGGCAGCCAGGGCGGTCCTGTCGTCAGAGGCTTGCGGCTGGTGCCCCGGCGGCAGCCCCTCAGGGGGCGAGCGGCCGGGATCGGTCCCTGGTGATCGCGACCGCGAACCCCTGCGTCTGACCGGGCAGCCGCGGCTCCTTGGCCACCCGCAGATGGACGCGCTCCACGCCCTCCACCTCGAGTACGCGGGTGGCGATCGCGGCTGCGAGAGCCTCCAGGAGGCGAAACCGCTCCTGCTCCACCACCGCGCGAACCACCTGGTGGAGCGCGCGGTAGTCGACGGCGTCGGTCACCCTGTCGCTCCCAGCGGCGCGTGCCAGGGACGCCTCGACCTCGAGATCGACGACGATCGGGCCACCCCGCTCGCGCTCCTCCTCGCTCACCCCGTGGTGACCGAAGAAGCACAGCCCCCCCAGGATCAGGCGGTCGGACATCGCGACCTCTCGCTCACGATCGCTCTGACGCCGGGCCGGCCACCGTCTGGCCGGCTCGGGCGCCCCGCCTTGACAGGCGCTTCGCTCGATCCTAGCGTGGGTGCATGAACGTCGTCGTGCGCGCGGTGGGCCTGCGCACCGTGCGTCGCCGAAACCAGCTCACCCAGCGTGAGCTGGCGCGGCAGCTGGGGGTCACCCAGAACTACATTCCGGCCCTGGAGTCGGGAGCGCGCAACCCGGGTCCGCGCCTGCGCGCCGCGCTCCTCACCGTCTTCCAGTGCACCTTTGAGGAGCTGTTCGAGGTCGTAGTGGTGGATCCGGCCACTCGGGTGGAGCGCCGACTGGGACCGCTACCCGACTCCACCCCGCGGGGCCGCTGAGCCGGCTCGCCGCCCGGTCAGCGGCGGCGGCCGCGGCCGGTGGGCGGCGGGGCCTCGACCGCTTCGATGGATTCGATGTGAAGCACCTCGCGGCGGTTGTCGCGGGTCGGGAAGATCAGCACCAGCGTCTGGGAGAGGGCCGCCGTCACCTGGGCGATATCGCCGACGGCGATTCCCTCAATCAACTCCCCGGTGCTGTGACGAACCAGATCGGTCACGCGGACCCAACTTCCCGGAGGCCAGCGCATCTCGGGCGTCTGCTCCTCCAGCGGGATGTCGGCCAGGTCGGGGGTCGCCCCGCGCAGATCGGGCCGTGGCCGCGGCGGAGACGGGCGCGGGGCTGGCGGAACCGGAGTCGGCCGGACCACGTCCGGGACCTGCGCCAGGCGCAGGGTCCCCCCGCCCGCGGCGCCAGCGGTGGCGCCCCCGGCTGCCTCAGCCTGCGGCGCCGACGGGGGGTCCACCGGGCCGGACTCGACGGCCCGCCCCGAGTCGGGGCGGGGGGCGTCATCGACCGGTCGGGGCGCCGGTGCGCCGCGAGCGTCGGTCCGCTTCTTGGTCATACCGCCGCCTTCCTCCCAGCTGGCGGACCACGGCCCGGGCCCGCCTCACCTGATCCCGTCTCAGCCTAGCATGGCACCGAACGGGCTCCTCAGCGGGAGGCCGCGCCGTCTCGTTCATGCGGCGGGTCCGGGCACCTCCTCGCGCAGGGCGCGGACCACCCAGGGGTCGCGGCGCGTGTCCAGCCAGAGGGTGAGCTGGACCGCGGTGTCGGCGGTGGCGGGGTGTCCGCCGGAGGCGAGAAAGCTGGTGCGGTCGCGGTACCGCAGGCTCACCCGCGCGCCCCCGTCGACCTCCTCCTCGTCGACGTGGATCTGGAGCGACTCGCGAAACGGGCTGACACTGATCCCGCTCGCCCGGTACGTTCTGAGCCGTGCGCCGACCTCACGCAGGGCATCACCACCGAAGGCCTCGGAGAGCCGGCGCTCGTTCCCGGTCGCGGCCACGTCGTCGAGGACCTCCAGGATCCGTCGAACCTCGGCTCGGCAGCGGCTGAGCTCCGGCGGGCGCGGGCGTCCGGGCCGCCAGCGCACCCCTTAGCGTCTCCGCGGACGCATCGGCCGAAGCGGGTCGCTGGGCGCGTACGCGGGGAGCTGGGGATCCGAGGCGGCCGTGCTCCCCGGCTCGCCGGGGACAGCGCCGGAGATCGCCTCGGCAGGGGGGCCGGTCCTCGCGTCGACCACTCGCCCCAGCATCGCGCCCGCAGCGGTCGCCGGCGCCAGGGGGGGCACCTGGACCGGCTCCATCGCCGCCCAGCTGAAGCTCTCCAGCGCCGGACCGATCACGTCGCTCGCGGTGGCGTCGATGCTTGCGATCGGCCAGGCCTCGGCGCCGGGGCCGGCCGGGGGGGCATCTCGACTCACCGGGCCAGCCCGCGCGCGGGCGCGCTCACCAGCAGGCGCGCCCGTCCCGCGCCCGGCCAGAACGCCCGGGAGTGCGTCCAGCTGGGCCAGGAACGTCATTCCGGCGGCCTCGACCAGGCTGCGCAGGCTGGCTGGGGGGAAGGGACTCTCGCTGCCGAGCACCAGGCACCGGTGCGCGGGCAACCCGCTGAGGCCGGCGAGCACTGAGAAACCGGGGCGGGCCTCGAGCACCACCGCCACCGGGGTGGTTCCCTCCTCCATCCGGCGTCGGATCACCGGCACCGCGGTGGCCGGTTCCCGCAGGTCGGGGTCGTCGTCGGCGTCGACGACGGTGGCGGTGGGGACAAGGCGGGCGACGGCGCGGGCCAGCTGGAGATCGCCGATGACGACGACGGTGGACACAGCGCGCTTCTCCATGCGGACGCGTGCGATGCTACGCCACCCTCCCCGGGCGGCCTCGCCTGCCGAGGCCCCAGCGGCCCCTCAGTGGGCGGGCTCAGCGGCGCGAGCGTGAGGATAGACGCCGAGCAGGCGAACCGCGTGGGCCACCCCGACAAGCTCCTCGAGCGCCGCCTGCGCGGGGCCGACGTCGGCGTACTCGAAGTCCAGGTAGTAGCGATACTCGAAGTTCCGCTCGGGCAGCGGGCGGGCATCCAGACGGGTGAGGTTGAGCTGGCGGGCGGCGAACACGCCCAGCGCGGCGTGAAGGCTTCCGGGCCGGTGAGCCGTCTCGACGGTGAGCGACACCTTGCCGATTGGGGGGGCTCCCTCGGTTGGCCAGATCGAGGCGCCTCGCGCCACGGTCACAAAACGGGTGGTGTTGTCGGCCCGGTCCTGGATGTCGCTGGCCGCCACCCGAAGGCGGTAGCGTCGGGCGGCGGCCGCGCTCGCGATCACGGCCAGGCCGGGCTCCGGGTGGGCGGCGAGCGCGCGCGCGGCCCCGGCGGTGTCGTCGGCCGGGACCGGGACCGCTCCCAGCCTCTCGAGATAGCGGCGACACTGGGCCAGGGCCTGCGGGTGGGATCGCACCCGCGTCACCGCGGGGGGATCCGGGCCCGCCTCGTCGGCCGCCACCAGCAGGCAATGCCGCACCGGAAGGAGGTGCTCAGCGACGATGTGGACCGGGTGCTCTGTCAGCTGGTCGGAGACTTCCTGTACCACTCCCCCCAGGCTGTTCTCCACCGGAAGCACCGCGATCACGACCTCGCCTGCGACCAGGGCGGCGACGGCGAGGCTGAAGGTGGGGTAGGGGCAGGCACACGCCATTGGGTCGATCGTGAGGATCATCTCCTCCGAGAACGCACCCGGCTCGCCCTGGTAAGCAATCCGCCGACCCCGCGCGCGCTCCGGCCCCATCCGACCATGATGGCGGAGGCGGCTCCCGGCTCGCTCCCGGCCCGCGAGCACCTCGCTGACGGACATCCCCCATGGGGGCCTCGCGGCTCCGGCCGGCCGGGTCCCACCGGCGGGACATCATTAGCACCTATGGCCGTGGCGCGACCGCTGGCCGTCAAAGGATCCGATCCATTTCGGGAGCGCAGCCTCCCCGGCTACGACGCGTGGCTGCTGACACGGGCCGGGCGCGGCGGGGCGCGCTGCCGGGTCGCGACCTATCTCGACGAGATCTTTGACGTCGAGCTGTGTGGAGACGGTGCGATCCCCGATCACAGCGTCGCCACCCTCGAGTCCGCGTGGGAGCCATTCGCCCGTGACCTGGGCCGGCTGCCGCTGGCCGCCCGCATCGTCATCGCCTCGCCGTTGGTCCGCCGGATCGCCGTCATTCCCGGCCACCGCTCCCGACAGGGGCCGGTGCTCGGCACCTACCTGCCTGACCATGCCGAGGCCGGCTTCGCAGCCGAGCTGTGGACGGGTCGCGTCGGGCCCATCTTGGGGGTGCGAGCGGCCCGCCACACGCTGGTCCACGAGTGTCTCGGCCACGGGCTCAGCGCGGCGGCCGGCCTTCCCATCACCGGAGCCTGGCTCCCCTACCTGGCCCGCACCCACCTCCCCGACCCGCTCACCAGCCCCTATCTCGCGGATTGGCTGGCGGCGATGCTCGAGCCGGGAGGCGGGCCGGATCGTGTGGCCCGTCTCTTCACCCAGCGCCTCTCGACGGCCGCCCCCGGGCTGATCGGCGCGGACCGAGTGACCGGCTCGACCCTGGTGGAGTTCGAGGCGGCGGTGGCGGGGGCGCCTCGGTACGCGGGCAGGGCCGCCCTGCCCGCGGGACTGGGCCTGTTCGCGAGCAACCTGGTCGGGGAGGCTCTCGGCCAGCCCCGCCGGCTGCCGGCGCACACGCTCTTTCCGGACGCACGGGCTCTCGCGACCCTGGAGGCGGCGGTACGCCGCTACCGTGCTGCCTGGGAGCCGTCGCCACGTCGCGGCGGACCAGGCGGGACCGGGGCGGTCGGCTGGGCCGGATGGAGCGTCGACCGTCGCATCGACCACCGGCTTGCCCGGGCGGCCAGCCGCTACCGGGCCGCGGACCTGCGCCGGGCGCTCGACCGACTGGAGCCGGTGCCCTCCGCCTACGCGACCGTGACGCCGATCGAGGCCCTGCCCGAACACCTCACAGTGGCGGTCGCGGTTCCCCAGCTGCGCCCCTGGTTCCCGGACACCCTCGCCCTCTGTGGCGGATGGATGCGCCCGGCGCTGCGGCGTCTGGCGGCGACCCGTGCCCACGGAGGCAGGACGCTCCCCGACCCGCTCTGGGAGCCTCTGGGCACCCGCCGGGAACAGCGCCCCAGGACGCGCAGCGGACCAGGATCAGCCGACGCGCTCGTGGTGCTGCGTCGTGGCGGCGACGCGGGCGGGGTCGAGCTCCACGCCCAGGCCGGGCCCGGTGGGGACCGCAAGCGTCCCGCCGGGCTGGAGCTGGAACGGCTCGGTGAGGATGTCGGCCTCGAAGTAGCGGTCGCTCGCCGAGGTGTCCCCGGGCAGTGTGAAGTTCGGAAGCGCTGCTAGCGCCACGTTGGCGGCGCGTCCCACTCCGGTCTCCAGCATGCCGCCGCACCACACCGGCCAACCAGCCGCGCGACACACGTCGTGGACCGCCACCGCGGGGATGAGGCCACCCACGCGCCCCGCCTTGATGTTGACGATCCGGCCGGCGCGGAGCTGGATCGCGGCCCGGGCGTCCGCCACCGACTCGACGCTCTCGTCGAGACAGATCGGCGTGCGCAGCTGGGCCTGAACCGCGGCGTGGTCGACGAGGTCGTCGTGCGCGAGCGGCTGCTCCAGCATCATCAGATCGAAGGCGTCGAGCTGGTGCAGGACGGGCAGGTCCTCGAGCCGGTAGGCGCTGTTGGCATCGAGCATCACCAGGGCATCGGGAAAGCGAGTCCGCACTCCCCGGGCCAGCTCGACGTCGTAGCCGGGGCGGCACTTGAGCTTGATCCGGCGGTAGCCGGCAGCAAGGTAGCCGTCGATCAGGGCGTAGGTGGCGTCCAGTGACGGCTGGATGCCGATGCTCACCCCGCAGCCGACCCGGTCCGACGCAGCCCCCAAAACCGCGCCGAGACTCACGCCGCTGATGCGTCCGGCGAGATCGAGCAGTGCCATCTCCAGGGCCGCTCGGGCCATGTTGTGGCCTCGCACCCACGCCACCCGCTGCAGCTGGTCGGCCACCGTGGCCGCCGGCTGGCCGAGGACGCCGGGGAGGAGGTGGTGGCGGAGAACGTCCCGGGCGGTGGTCACCGTCTCGGCCGAATAGGCGGGCTCGATCCCGGCCGCGCACTCCCCCACCCCGGTGGCGCCGTCACCGTGGCACTCCACCAGCAGCGCGCGCCGCACCGTCTGGGTGCCGAAGCTGGTCGTGAAGGGCGACCGAAGCGGCAGCTCCACGATCCGAAGGTCTGCGTGCTCCACCGCCACCGGCCCCAGCAGGTCGAGCCGCAGTGGGGAGGGGGGCTGGGCCTCAGGCATCCCCGGCTCCGACCGGCTCGGGGGCGACTCGCCAGCAGCCCAGCACGACGCCCGCGAGCAGCGCCGCTCGTCGCGGCAGCTCGGAGGGCACGACCCATTCCCCGGCCGCGTGGGCATTGCCCCCGACCAGACCCAGCCCATCGAGGGTGGGCACGCCCAGGGCTGCGGTGAAATTGCCGTCGCTCCCGCCGCCGACCTCTGCTCCCTCGAGCGATGTCCATCCCAGGCTGGCCGCGACCTCCCGGGCGCGGCTGAAGAGGTCGGCGGTGGCGCGGGGCGGCAGCGGGGGCCGGTTGAGCTCTCCGCTCACCTCCAGTCGGGCCTCGGGATGGACGGGGCGAAGCGCCCGCAGGCCAGCCTCGACCCGCTCCGCCTCCCGGACCGTGCGGACGCGCATGTCCACGTCGGCGCTGGCACGGGCGGGCACGACGTTCGCCCGGGTCCCGCCGCGCACCACCCCGACGGTCACCGTCGTCCCCACGTCCGGATCGCCGAGTGAGGCGATCTGGGGAATCTGGGCGGCCAGCTCGACGATGGCGTTGACGCCGCGTTCCGGCTCGATCCCGGCATGGGCGGCACGCCCCGTGACGGTCACGGAGAATTGCCCCACCGCCTTGCGGGCGGTCTTGACCGCCTGACCCACGGGGGGCTCCAGCACCAGGACAGCCTGGTGGGCGCGGGCAGCGGCCTCTATCAGATCGCGGGACCTGTGACTTCCCACCTCCTCATCCCCGGTGAGAAGCACGGTCGCACCGCCCTCGGCACATCCCAGCGCCCGGAGGGCCGCGAGGGCGGCGCAGGCAACCACCACCCCCCCCTTCATGTCGAACACGCCCGGTCCGACGATCCGGTCGCCTGCCCGCTCGAAGAGCGGCGAGAAGCTGCCGCGGTCCCACACCGTGTCGAGATGCCCGAGCAGGAGGACGCCTCCGGCTCGCCCACTCTGGAGCCGTCGGCAGGGCGGGGTGAGGTCGGGGCCGGGGCGGTCGGCGCACCCCGCCCAGTCATAGAACGCGACCGCGGCGCGGTCCGCGCACCGACCAACCGCCTGTGGGTCATCGCTGGGAGACTCCAACCTCACCAGCTCCTCGAGAAGCATGAGCCACTGTGCCTGCCGCTCGGTCACCCAGGCCTCGATCGCTTGGAGCTCGTCGCGCGTCGCACCTCGGCTCGCGGTCACTGGCCGCACCGTCCAGCCCACAAGTGCATCGGCGCCGACCGTGCCCGTCGCCGTCGGTGCCCCACCCCCATCGGGTGGGATCGTACCAGGGGGGCCGGGAGGTCCGGTGCCGGCCGCCGGAGCCGTCACCGCTGGCGGGGTCGGGTCGTACCTCGGCACCGGAACGCCGAAGATCTGACCGACCAAGAGCACCAGACCGCGGGCGTCCTCCCGGAAGCGGCTGTGACGCCAGCCGGGGTGACGGAGCAGGCGGGCGAAGGGCCCGGGCCGACCCGCCCTAGGCACACGCCCACTGGTTGGACTCGCCGGCGGCGAACATGGACGCGGCGACGTTTGCCTGCTGGACCGGGGACCAGATGTCGGTGCCGCCGTGACCGTAGAAGGTGCTGGGCATGAACTGGAAGAGGCCGGTCGCGCCCGACGAGCCGTTCACCGCGAGCGGATCCAGTCCGGATTCGCAGGTGGCCACGCCCAGCAACCAGGTGTAGGAGACGCCGAACCGCTGGGCGGCCGCGAGGATGTCGCCGGCTATCGACCCCGAGGGCGGCACCGCCACGATCTCGGCCCGGGGGCTGACCGCGGCGCTCGGCTGGGGGCTTGCAGTGGCGTGCGGCGAGGGCGCGGCGGTCGGGTTGGCGGTCGGGCTGGCGGTCGGGCTGGCGGTCGGGGCGAGGAGGGGGCTGGCCGACGCCGCGGCCCGCGGGGTTGAGCGCGGGCGGGGATGCGGGCGTGGCCGTGCCGCAACCGGCGAGGGCGTGGGGGTGGGCAGGGTCAGTTGGAAGCTCTGGGCCGGGACCAGGTTGCGCGCCGCTTCGGAGAGGGTGGCGATCGCGCCCGGTGAGGGACCCGCGAATGCGGCCGGCACGCCTCCAACGCCCAGGATCCCGATCACGGGTGTACCGGCGAGGGCAAAGGCCCCCCCAACGAGCCAGCGCAGCCGACCGGCGAGGCGACGGACGCGGCGCGCCGGCCGCCTCGGCTCAGCGGGGGCCGTAGATGTACCCCAGCAGACCGTCCCCGCCGTCGGGGATCCAGCGGTAGTCGACCTGGTCCCACCCCGCGACGTTCATCTCCGCGACCTCGAACTGACCGGCTCCCGCCGCGACCACGTAGGCCACGTGACCGAGAGGGCTGATGCCGCTGATGCCGAAGACGGCGATCGCGCCCACGGTAGGGACGGTCCCCTCCGCGTAGCCGGCGGCGGCGGCGGCCCCCCACCACTGCCAGGCGTTGCCGAACCAGGGGACATAGCGCTGGGTGGCCACGTACCAGGTGCACTCGCCGAAGGCGAAGTGGTTGCTCCAGGATCCGGGGGTCTGGCTGACCGGCTGCACCACCGGAGGGAGCGTGCCGGCGAGCGCGCCGAGGTCCCCACGGGCCGCGGCCGGAGCCTGAGCGTAGGCGACATCGCGCTGGGCCGTCGCCGCCAGGAGCTGCTGAGCCTGGGTCCCCAGCTGGCTCTCGGCGCCGACCGCCGCCCGCTCGTCCACCCGCAGCACCAGCGCCGCCCGGCGAGCGCGGATCTCCGCGGATCTGATCCCCGAGACCAGGTCACCGAGGTTGGCTGCGGTCGCCGCCGGCAGGCTGCTGCGGCTCATGAACGCTCCGATGCTGGGGGCCGCCAGGGCTGCCGCCACGCCCGCGGGGCCACTGGAGTCGAGATAGGCGGTCCGGATCGCCGCCGCCAGCGCCAACCGGTCGGCGGCCAGCCGCTCGGTGAGCCGGCTCTCCAGCACCACGGTCACCGCCAGATGGTCGTCGAGAGCTTGGAGTGACGACTGGTTGTCGCCGATGGCGACCAGGAGGCGGTGGACGCGCAGCTCGGCCGCCGCTGCGCCGCCGGCCTTGAGCTGGTCGAGGCGTGCCAGCAATCGATGCTGATCACCCGCTCCACGCCCGTGCGCGAGCGCCGCTGCTCCGGCCGGGGTGCCGAGGGGGTCGCCCGCCGCCCGAACTGGGAGCAGGCCGCCTCCGACGAGGACGGCGCACGCCGCAGCCAGGGCCGAGAGCACACCCGTCCCACGATGCATCCCGCGCATACGTCCTCCCACATATGGCGCGTACGGACGGGGGGACCGTACGGGATTGGGACGGCCCCGGTCAAGCCATTGGGGCCATTCCACACCTGGCGGGGGGGCGGCGCTCTCGAACCGGCCCGGCCGGGCCGCGCGTGGGCTGTAAGGTGAATGAACGAGTTGGCTAATGCAATGGTGTTTTGTGTGATCGAGTTCAGGCTGGACCCGGCCTCGGGCCGGGCCGTCTACCTGCAGCTGACCCACCAGGTGCGCCAGGCGCTCCGGATGGGCAGGTTGCGGGCGGGGGATCAGCTGCCCACCGCAAGGGAGGTCGGCGCCCGACTCGGCATCACCTCCAACACCGTGCTGAAGGCCTACCGGGAGCTCGAGCTGAGAGGCCTCGTGGTGGGCCGGACGGGAGTCGGCACCTTCGTCGTCGACCCTCTTCCGGGGGGCGCCGTCGAGGTGCCCCCCCAGCTCCGGCACGACCTTGAGCGCTGGCTCGCGGAGGCGCGTGCGGCGGGACTGGACGAGGAGTCGGTCGACGCTCTGCTGGCGACGACTCGGGACCAGCTCGCTACGGAGTCCGTGGCGTGACTCCGGCCAGTGACCCGAGCGCCCTGGGAAACCGGTTGGCAACGCGCTGGGGGCTTCGCGAGTGCACAGATGGCAGGGCCGGGGGGTGCTCGAGGGGGTCGGGTCGGCGGAGCCAGCACGTCGACCCGACCCAGGCGGCGGTGGGGGTGCTCACGCATCCGACCCGCCCCATCCGAACCGTCAGCGACCGGGTCGGCAACCTCCCGGGTGGCGCGTGACCAGGACGCCCTGGCCGGGCAGGAGACCCCCCTCCGCGGCGGGTTCGTCGTCGCCGAGACCCCGGGGCGGTCGGACATCGCTGAAGCCGCTGGCGGGGCTCGCGCCCACCGGGCCCGGCTCGCCAGCCTCCGCGACCGTCGCATCGGCCAGCTCGCGGTCCGCCAGCGAGCGCAGGTGGCGCTCGTCCCAGCCCTGAGCCAGCGGCCAGACCTCCTGATCCGGGACGACCCGGTCGCGCGCCGCGATCCCCCGGCGCGCCGCGACCCCCCGGCGCGCCGCGAGGTCCGGTAGGTGCCGATGGCCATGGCCGCAGAGCGGCAGAGGACGCTGGCGCTCTCCTCCCACCTGCTCGACGACGTCACCCAGATCGGCGACCACCTCGTCATCGTCGGGACGGCCGGGTCCGGCGCGCGGGCGACATCGCCGAGCTGACCGCCGAGCACCGGCCCCTGACCGGCCCCGCCGCTGCGCGGGGTCGTGGTGGTGGTCACTGGGAGCGCGTCGGGAACCGCTTGGCGAGGACTCGGGCCGGCCGGCGCCTGCGCGACCAGCGGGATCTCCGCCGGCGCCGCGGCGGCGATCGTCCGGCCCACCTCGCACGGCAGCTTCCCGAGCCCGGGGGGACCTGTGGACGTCATTTCGCCACGGTCCGGGCCGGCAGCGGAGCTCCCCTCCGCTCCCGCGAGCCGGAGCGGGGCACGCCCCCGCTCGCTATCACTTAGGGAATCTCCCCAGGGCCGGCGATGCTCGTGACCCGTCTCCCCGCCGGTGGAGCCGCCCCTGCGACGACATCAGCGGCCACTGGCCGGCGGGTCGACCGCACGGGTGTCGTCAGGACCGCCTACGTCCGCCTCACACTCGGCGGTATGGTGGGGACGGCCGTGGCCGACCCGACCCCGCGATCGTGGCCACGCCGGCTCCTGATCGGCCACGGGCTCTGGCCCTGCTCGCTGAGCCCCGGGTCGCTCACCCGCCTGCCGCCGACACGTGTCCGCCGATCCCTGCGGGGAGATGGGGCCTGCCCTCCCCCGGCATCACCCGGTGCGGTGGGGCCTGGCGGAGCCGCCACTAGCGGTCGGATCGGCCCGGCGGCGGCCGCCACCCAGCTGGACGTCGGGGCCCGCCGGCTTGTCCGCGGCGTGGTGGACTCGCCCGTGCACCGGCCCGTCAGCCGCTGCCGGAGCGTCCCGGGGATCGCGGGCGCTCGGACCGCGGGCGTCGCCGGGATTCTCGCGGCGGTGTCCGGCGACGGGACCACCCGGCGACGTGACCGATTCCGCGTCGGGCCGGACCGCCGGGGGCCGGCCACCCGTACCATCTCGGCATGGGCGGACCGGAGGCGCCCGAGGGCGCGGGCGAAGCTGGGGCGGGGAGTCCCCACATCCTCTACCTAGAGGACGAGGCGGCGATCGCCCTCCTCTACCGTCTCGCGCTGGAGGCCGCGGGGTACCGGATCACGATCGCCCCGGATGCGGCCACCGGCCTGGCGGCGGCCTCCGCCCTCTGCCCCGACCTCGTCCTGGTCGACTACCACCTTCCGGATCGGAGCGGGGTTGAGGTGGTCCGAGCGCTCCGTGCCGAGCCCGCCACCGCCCGGGTGCCGATCATCATCCTCAGCAACGACGATGCGCCCCAGGTGGTTCGCACCGCCCAGGCCGCCGGGGCCACCGAGGTGCTCACCAAGATCCTGTGGCGTCCGCCCCGCCTAATCGAGGCGCTGCCGGGGTGGCTCGGGGCGCGTCCCGGCCCCTCCGGCTGACCCGATCACCGCCACGGAGGACCGTGTTGGATCTGACCACGCTCGCCATCCCCCCCTGGGACCTCGTCGTTCGCTCGGTCGTGATCTACCTCGTGCTGCTGCTCGGCCTGAGGCTCTTCGGCAAGCGCGAGGTGGGGCAGATGACCCTCTTCGACCTCGTCGTCGTGCTGCTGGTCGCCAACGCGGTGCAGCCCGCCATGACCGGTCCTGACAACTCCCTGTTCGGCGGGCTCCTCATCATCGGCACCCTGCTCAGCGCCAACTGGGTGGTGGGCCGGCTGCGCGTGCGCAGCCCGGTCGTGCGGCGGCTGCTGGAGCCCCACGCCACCGTGCTGGCGACCGACGGTGCCTGGCTTCAGCCCGTCCTGGCCCACCAGGGCCTGGACCAGTCCGACGTCGACACCGCGCTCCGCGAGCACGGCTTCAACGCGGTCAGTGAGACCCGCCTCGTCGTGCTCGAGCCCGACGGGAGCATCAGCGTCGTTCCCGGTGGCCAGCAGCGGGTCCGGGTCCGTCGCCGCGTCCGCACCATCCTCCACCCCTAGACGGCGCGGGCCGGGAGCGACTCAGCCGCCTCCGCGGTCCTCGGGCGCAGCCGTGCTGTGGACCCACTCCACCAGCTGGCGAAGGACGTCGGGGTCGGTGGCGGGGTCGACTCCGTGGCCGAGATTGAAGATGTGCCCCGGCCGGCCACCCGCCCGGGCGATCACCTCGTGCGCGGCGGTCCGCACCACTGGCCACGGTGCCAGGCACACGGCCGGGTCGAGGTTGCCCTGCACGAAGCGATCGTGCCCCACCGTGGCCCAGGCATGGTCCAGCGGGACCCGCCAGTCGAGGCTGAGGCCCGGGCTCCCAACCCGCGCCAGCTGCTCCAGCAGATGGGGAGCCCCGGTCGCGAAGAGGATGGTCGGGACCCGGTCCCGCAGGGCCTCGACGATCCGGGCGAGGTGGGGCACCACGTGTCGGTCGAAGTCGACCGCCGAGAGCGAACCGGCCCAGCTCTCGAAGATCTGTACCACCTGGCACCCGGACTCGACCTGGGCCGCGAGATATCGGACCGTGGTCTCGGTGAGGGTCGTCATCAGGGCGGCGAAGGTGGCGGGGTCGGCGTGCATCAACCCCCGGGTCCGCGGGAAGTCCCGTGCCCCCCGGCCTTCGACGCAGTAGCACGCGAGGGTGAACGGACCCCCCGCGAACCCGATCAGGGCGGCCCGGTCGCCGAGGGCTCGGCGTGCCAGGCGGATCGTCTCCAGGACGTAGGGGGTCGCCTCGCGCGGGTCCGGTATGCGCAGCCGAGCGACGTCGCCCGAGGAGCGGATCGGGTCGGGGACCACCGGCCCTACTCCGGGACGGATCTCGAAGGCGAGTCCCATGCCCGCGACCGGGAGCATGATGTCGGCGAAGAGCACCGCCCCGTCGACGCCGAGGGTCTCCACCGGCATCAGCGTGACGGCCGCGGCGAGCTCCGGTGTGGTGGCGAGCGTGAGCAGGTCGTGGGCCTCCCGCAGCCGCCGGTACTCGGGCAGCGAGCGGCCCGCCTGACGCATGAACCACACGGGGGTCGCATCCGGGACCCGGTGGGCGCAGGCATCCAGCAGGCGGGCCGCGCCCGACCCCGGCTCGGGCGCGCCGGAGTCGGCTGCCAGTGCCATGATCGCCCTCAGGATGACAGGTCGCGCGACAGCTCCCGACTGGCGCGAACGGGTCGCGGGCTGGGTCCAACTCGCCCACCCTGGCCCCAGCCTGGCCACCACCTTCGTCACCGCCGCCAGCGCCCGGGCCGCCGCCGCGGGATGGGCGGCGGGGGCCGCCCGCTCTCGGACCGCCTGGGCGACGGCGGCGATGGCACTGGCCCAGGTCAGCACAGGTTCGCTCAACGACTGGGCCGACGCCGCTCGTGATGCCCTTGGCCAGCCGTACAAGCCAATCCCGCGGGGCCGGGTCGGGCGTCCCGCCGCGGCGGGCCTCGCGGTGGCCTGCGCCCTGGGTGCGCTGGCGACGGCGCGGCCGTTGGGAGCGCCCGCTGGCCGCTGGCTCGGCCTCGGCCTCGCCGCCGGATGGTCCTATGACCTGGGCCTGAGTGGGAGCGCGTGCTCCCCCATCCCCTTCATGGTCGGTCTGGCCGCGGTCCCGATGGTGGGCGTCCGTGCCATCGACCCCCACGCGCCGGTGCGCCGCTCGCTGTTGCCCCTGGCGCTGGTCCTGGCGCTCGCCGCCCACCTCGCCAACGGCGCGCCTGACGCGGCGACGGACTCCCGACATGGGCGCCGGAGTCTGCCCGCCCGTCTGGGGACGGCGGCATCCTGGCGGGCGGCCCGGCTCGGGATCGCCTGCGCCGGGGCGGGCGTGGTCACTGCCGCGCCCCCCGGCCGCAGAGGGCGGGCTCTGGGGTGGGTGCTCGGGGCGGGCGCCGTCGTGGCGCTCGACCGGCTCCGCTCCGACGGTGCTCGACGACCCGAGTCGACGCCCTTCGTCGGGCAGGTGGTCGCGTCGCTCCTGCTCGCCTCCGGCTGGCTTAGCGGGGGATGGCGCGCCTCGTCCCGGCCGGGCCGGGGCGCCGGGCCCGCTGCCATCAGGCCTCCCCTCGCACCTGCGCGACGGCGCGACGCTGCGCCGCGGCGTGCAGCCGGATGAGCTCGGCGAGGGTGCCCTCGCAGGCGTCGCGCAGGGCCCGGGCCCGAGCGGCGGCGGCCGGTTCGTCCAGCCCCTCGCACACCGCGGCGAGCCGGTCCACCCGGCGCAGCACGCCCCGCGCCTCGCGGACGGCCAAGGATAGCGCCCGCAGCTGACCGGCTCCCCCGAGTTGGGCGTCAGCGTCGCGGAGCGGCGTCATCCGGCTGCCACTGAGGGACGACGGCCGCGGGCGGGGATGAGGATGCACCCGGCCAGCACGTAGGAGGCGCCCATCATGAGAAACCCGGCGGCGAAGCCGATGTCCTGGATGATGAAGCCGAGCGCGATCACCCAGAGCGATCCCACCCCGTAGGCGATCGCGAAATAGTAGCCGAAGATGGTGGCCTGCGACTCCCGGCTCACCGCCTCACTGAGCAGTGCCTGCAGCAGCGGGCTCTCCGCGTAGGCCACCAGCCCGACCCCGAGGGTCAGCGGGATGAGCACGGCCGCCTGGTGCGCCGCGACCCCGTAGAGGCTCACGAGCACCGCCGAGAGGGCGTAGGCGGTCCAGAGGACGCGCCGACGCCCAAACCGGTCGGAGAGCAGTCCCGCCACCAACGGCCCGAGGACGCCGCCGGCGAGCATCAGGTTGAAGAGGAGCCCGACCACGATGGTGGGGAGATGGACCCCATCGCGTAGGTACAGAGGCACGAAGGCACTGAGCGTGCCCAGTCCCCGTCCGCCCGCCGCCACCGTTGAGGCGAGGATGACCAGAACCGCGAGGCGACGGTCGAGGAGTCGCGGGGGGCGGGGGCCGGGAGACGGCGGCGCCGCCGCCGATCGGTGCCGAGAGATGTCGGCGCGGTGGGGAAAGGTGAGCAGGAAGACCAGGCCCATCACCACCATCGGCGCCGCGAATACCCACATCGTGCCACGCCATCCGATGTGCACGATGAGGATCGCGGCCGGCACCGGCACCAGCAACGATCCGATGTTGCCCCCGACGACGTGGGTGCTGAGCGCGAAACCCCGACGGTTGGGATATCGGCGCGACAGGACCGCGCTCCCCACCGGGTGCTGTTGGCTCGCCGCCACCTGGCTGAGGCCCCGGGTCGCCACCCAGGGGGCGAACGAGGGGCTGAGACCTCCGAGCGTCGCACACACGCCGAGAAGGATGTTCTGACCGCCCAGGATGAAGCGGGTGGGGATGCGACGGCTGACGACTCCGGCGGTTGCCTGCACGCAGCCCCCGACCACGCCGACCAGGCCCAGCCCGAGTCCGAGCGCCGCGTAGCTGAGGTGGAAGGCGACCACCACGGCCGGATAGGTGAGCGGGAGCAGCGCCACGTACATGTGCTGGGTCGCATGGGACGCACTCACGAGCGTGAGGGTCCGCCGTTCCTCCCGCGGGGGCGGCGGGGTCGCCTTCCTGTCGCCCTCCACGGTCACCACCCGGCAGCATAGGGGGTGAGGGCCCGACCACCCCGGGCGCGCCAGCCGATGCCGGAGCTGGGGCGGGGGCGTTGAGGGGCCCGGCGATGAACCCGGCGAGCTGTTCCACGGGGCTTCCGCTCGAACCGGCCGCGACCCAGCGCAGGTCGACGTACGGCCAGCGCGGCCCGAAGTCATCCCAGTTCGCCTCGGCGACCGTGTAGCTGCCATCTACTCCCACTCCCACCACGAAGGCAACGTGCCCGGGCCCCTGGTCCGTGTCGACCGCAATCGCTCCCAGCGACGGCAGCGGTCCCACCGCGTACCCGTCCGACGCGGCGGACCCGAGCCACGTGCCGGCGTCACCGCCGAGCTCGCCGGCGGGTCCGCGCCAGGTGACCAGCCGTCGGGTTGCGACGTACCAGGTGCATTGCCCGGTGGCGAACCCCTGGTAGCCGGCGGGGAAGGGCTCCGGGTGGCCGGTGCAGGCGGAGGGCTGCACTGCCAGCGCCCCTGGCTCCGGACCGCAGGGACGCGCGAAGGCCGGAAACCCAGCGGCGGTGATCTGGAGGTGGCCTCCCGGCGGAAGCATGAACCCGCCCGGCTCGAGCGTCAGCGGACCACCGCCGGCGGCGGTCACGAGGGGGCCGGTCCCGCCGACCAGGCCCAGCACGGCGCCGCTCGCCGCGGCGCCCAGCGCGATCAGGACCACCACGGCCAGGAGAGTCAGGCCCCCGCAGCTGGACCAGATCGGCCTGGCCCAGTCAGAAGGCATACGGGACCTGGCGTCCCAGGGTCGGGCGGGGATTCACCGCGTGGCCCGGCCAGTGGGTGGGCGGGACCGACCGGGACAGGGGCTCGTCGATCTCGACCTCGTAGAGGAGGTGAGGCCCAGTGGTGAGCCCTGTCTGTCCCTCCCAGCCGAGGACCTGCCCGGGCGCAACCCAGGCCCCGAGGCTCAGCCGGGCGATCCGGCTGAGGTGCGCGTAGATGACCCGGGTTCCCTGTCGCTGGAGCCACACCGTGACCCCGAGAGGCCAGACCCGGCCGAGGAACACCACCTGGCCGTGGAGGGTCGAGCGCACCGGGGTGCCGGCGGGACACACCAGATCGATCCCGTCGTGGCGCAGCCCGGTCGCGCGCAGGTAGCGACGGTCGCGGAATCCGGCGGACACCAGCACTCCCGGGCACCACACCGGGAGCCCGCGGGGGAGCGGGCCGGATGCACTCAGCGGAGCGGCGGAGCGCGGAGTGGGCGTGGGGGATCGCCAGATCGGGAGGAGCAGTCCCACCAGCCCCGCTGCGAGCGCAACCCCAAACGAAGGTCCCGAGGCCTGCGACCGGGTCACGGGGTCTCGGCGATCTCGGCTGGGTGGGTCGTGATCCACCGGTGCAGCTGGGGGGAGGCGAGGCCGCGGACGGCGGCCTGGTCGGCTCCGAGGACCACCAGCCCGCACCCCGGGGAGGCCTGCTCGAGGATGTCGGCCGCGCCCCGAGACAGTCCGAACGCCGACGCTACCTGCGGCAGCGCGACCGGCTCCTGGCGAAGCAGGAGCTTGAGGTGACTGTTGCGCATGATGACGTTGCCGGAGGGGGAGTCGAGGAGGTCCTCGACGACCTGCGAGATCACCAGCAACCCAGCCCCATACTTGCGCACTCGTCGGCTCATGCCCTCGAGCGCCACCGCGCTGGGCCGGTGGCGCAACAGCACCTCGGCCTCATCCACGACCAGGAGCCGGCGCGGGCCGGGACACCGGTGGAGCTCGCCCTGGAGGTGTCCCAGGAGCATGGCGATCACGGCGGGCAGGAGCGTGTCGCCATACGCGGCCAGCGAGCGCACTCCGAATGTCACGATGGGGGCGTCGAGCCGGACGGTCGTGGGCTGGTCCAGCAGCGAGCCGTACGCCCCCTCCGTGTAGCGGCGCAGCCGCGCCGCCAGCCCCCTGGGTCCGGTGGCCTCGAGCCGACCGCTGAGGTCCTGGAGTCGTGGCTGGGCGCGGGGGTCGACATCCTGCGTCGCGCCCGGAATGCCGGCTCGGGCGTAGAGGTGCAGGAGGGCTGCTTCCAGGGCCGCCACCTCGCCCGGGCGGAGGACAGGGCTGCTCCCATCGCCGGCCGGCCGTCCCACCAGCAGGGTCAGGATCGGCAGCAGCTGGGCGACCTTGTCCCGCTGGATCGCGACCGGGTCGGTCCCGGGCACCCCGTGGAGATCGAGGGGGTTGAGCCGTGTCGGTGACCCGAGCCCGATCGTCAGATATTCGCCCCCGAGACCCGTGGTCACCGCGCGGTACTCGTCGGCCGGATCGATGCAGCGGACGTGGACACCCTCCGCCGCGCACTTGGCGAGCAGCAGTTTGGCGGTGTACGACTTGCCCGCCCCCGAGGTTCCGACCAGGATCGCATTGGCGTTGGGGTGGCTGGGAGCGAACGGGTCGACGAAGACCAGTCCGCTCTCCAGCAAGTTGGTGCCGAGGAGGACCCCATTCGACGTCGGCAGCCCATTGCGCAGGAACGGGAACGTCGTCGCCAGCGCGCTCGAGGGCAGGTCGCGCACCCATCCCAGCGGAGAAGCCCCGAGCGGGAGGGTCGCGCGCCACCCGTCCACCTGGCGATGGCGCAGCCAGCTCGCGTGGCAGCCCAGCTCCGCAAGCCGCGCGGTGAGGGCGGTGCAGCGTTCCCCGAGCTCGCCGAGGGTGGGGGCGGACACGGTCGCGTCCACTTCGAGGTGAAAGAGCCGCTCCTCGTCGAGCAGGACCTGCTCCTCCAGCCGGGTCGCGTCCGCGAGCACGGTGCGGGTCCCGGAATCGGTGCGACGCCCCTGCAGACCGTCCACCACGGCGGTCGTCTCGAAGCCGCGGATCTTGCGTCTCAGGTGCCCCAGCACCACCGCCTTCGGCAGTGGGCGGATGTGCAGCGCGATCCGCATGGGATGCCCGAGGCCGCCGAGCAGAGGACCCAGCCAACCCATTCGGACCGTGCGCGGGTAGCCGGTCACGACCAGGCTGCGGCAGTACCCGTCGTTGACGACCAGGTGGTCGGCCCGGACCCGCATGTGGGCCGGGGCCAACCACGCGGCGAGGGTCGCGGGCTCACCTCCACTGCGTCCCCCCTGGGCCTGCTGCAGCATGTCGAACCAGGCGGCGTCCTCAAGGCGCTCGGCCCTCAGCCCCACCCGCCGGAGCCCGTCCCGCAGGGTGGCACAGCGCTCGTTCAGCTCCCGCTGCGCGGCTGAGCCGGTACGCGGCCCTCGCTCGGTCGCCGGGGCGGCATCCCCCCGATGCGCCACCAGGCGGCGCCAAAGAGCGGGGGGATGCACCAGCGGGGCCGCGGTGGCCACCACCACCACGAAACGAGCCTCCAGCAGCTGCCGCTCAGCCAGGTGGGCGGCCACGACCTGAGCCTCCTCCCGGATCCATGGTCCCAGCGCTGGGGTGAGGGCTCGCGCGGCGCAGCGACGGTAATGCGCCGCCAGTGGTGCGGGGTCGACCGTCTGGGTTACCAGATGCACCGACACGGGGACGGTGAGCCCGTCAAGCCATTGGCGGTAGCTGCGGTAGACGTCGGCCTGCTCCTCGGGTCGCCGCAGGAGCAAGCTCAGCGGACGCACCTCGAGTGCCGCACGGGCGCTGCCGTCCCGCAGCCACAGCATCCCGTCGTCGAGCGCGACCGCCTCGACCAGCTGGGTCGACTCGGCGGCGGAGCCGCCCCCGACTCGCCCCCGGCCGGGTCGCGTCAGGCGCATCGGGCGGCGCTGTCCCGGTCCACATCGTTCCCCGAGTCGAGCGGCCGCCATCCCCGCTCGTCTCGGGTCGCATGCGCTGCCGGGTGCTCCAGCTCACGGGGCTCGCGATGGAAGCGGGCCCAGTCGGCGGCCCATGCCGCCGCCGGGCGCCCCTCGGGTCGCGCGAAGGCTGCCACCAGCCCAGCCAGGGTGCTCGGCAGGCTGAGTCCAGTCCCGGTGGCCAGCGGGAGGTGACAGCGCACCAGCAGCAGGAAGGGCGCGGCGGCGGCCAGGGCACACCAGCCGAGCTGGCTCAGGGTGAGCGCCCCGAACCGGGTCGAGCTGGCGCTGATCGGCTGCGGGACCTGTGCCTCCACCGGCGTCGTTCCTCCCACCTCGGGGCCGATCGGCGACCGGGTCGCCCCACTTTCCATGGGTCCGCTTGGGCGGCGCGGGTGGGGCTCGGCTCAGGCATCGGTGCGGGTCGACCGCACGTAGGCCAGGTCGAATCCGGGCAGCTCGCTGCCCTCGCGGGCGATGTAGGCGGCGCCCAGACGCATCTGAGCCCGCCGCGCGGCGACCGTGGGAGCCCCGCTCGGGCCGCGCAGGCGTGCCCGCCGCTGCCAGCCGGCCAGCTCCGGGGCCTCCATCTGGACCTCCTCGGCGGTTCCAGCGTGACCGAGGGGCCGTTCGGCAAGCCGGCTTCCGACGAAGAGCGTGTACCCCTCGGCATCGAGCCGTCGCGGTCGCGGCGGTGACGGGATGCGCCCGGCCACCGGAGTCGACCCGGACGCGCCGGCCCCGCCGATCGGGGGGGTCGCCATCCCCGCCACAGGCGCGGCGGGGAGGCTGAGCTCCGATGCGGGGTCGGGCTTCCCCCCGCCGAGGCCCGCCGCCGCCGTTCGCATCGGTGCCTGGGCCCACCGGGCGGTGGCTCGCCGGAGTGCGCGGGGGGCATCGCCGGCGACGACTCCGATCCCGACCGCCGCCGCGCCGGCCGCCGCCGCCCCGACCAGCCGTGCTCCCCGCAAGGAGACCATATCCTGGGGGGCAAGGTGGCGCGGCAGGGTCAGCATCAGCCAGACCGTAAGGATGGCGAAGCAGCACTTGGCGAACTGGTCGCCCTGGGCGGCGCTGCCCACCGCCGCCAGCAACCCGCCCCCAGGGCTGGCGGCGCAGCCCGCCGCCGCGGTGGCGTAGACGGGGCACCCGGCGGCTGCGCTGCTGGGTGCCAGCCCGCTCGCCGTCGACACCACGGCGACGAAGACGAGGAAGACCGCCGTCTGCACCACCACCACCAGCGAGAGCCCGATGAGAACCCGAAGCCAACGTGAGAAGAGTCCGCCCGCGCCGGGGATAGTCAGCGCCAGCAGCGCGAAGGCGCTGAAGGCCGCGAGCAGGGCCAGCACCACGTATCGAACCAGGTAGCTGAATGCGAGCACCACGCCCAGGCCGGTGAGCACAGTGAACGCGACCATCCCCACTAGCCCGTCCGGGACGTCGTACCCGTTGCGACCGTGGGGCCCGACGCCGCTCCACACATTGGTGAAAGTTGGTGTTGTCCCCCAATAGATATCCGCGTAGCGACAGTCTGCGGCTCGCTGCCCATTCCCCGCCCGCGGCTCGCCCGGTAGCGGCAGCAGGCCCAGCTGTCCCGGCACGCCGTCGCTGCTGCCGCTGCCCTCCAAGCAGTCCTGATCATGATTGTCGTTGACGGTGTTGTCGACGTTGGTACACAGGGGCTGGCTCGGGTCGATCACGGTGGCATCGCAGTTGAGGTCGTGCAAGGGCGGGCCGAAGATGTTGTCGCTGCGGTCAGTGACCTCCTTGGTGAAGTCAGGGTCGCTGCTGGCGATGCAGTGGGACTGGGTGTCGTGCGGATCCATCCAGGGCTTCACCAGCACCGCCTGTTGCGGCGACGACCCCGGCCAGGAGAGGTGGATCCCGGGGTGAGCGATGGGGCTGTCGGCCGGGCAGTAGGCGGTGAGGGCGAGCACCGTCATCATGTTGAGAGGGCCGGCGGAGGTCGTGGTCGGCGCCTGCAACGCGCCCGCGACAAGCGCCTGGGATACCCAGCTGCCCGCGTCAACGATGCGGCCGGCAACGTGCAGCGGCAGGTTGGCCGACAGCGCCGCCGCCACCACCAGGCTGGGGAGGACGTGACGGCGAAGCTGAAGCTGCTGTCCGGCCATGAAGAGGACCAGCTGGACCAGCAAGGCCAGCACCACAAGTCCAAGGCAGAGCGGGACCGCGATGTGGTCAAAGGTCTCCACCCAGGGGATGCACCCCTGCGCGCCGCACTCGTGCGGCGGACCGCCCAGGCTGCCGTCGTAGTTGTCCACCACGGGATTGGTGCCCACCATCGTTGTGATGAAGCGCCAGGGACCGTTGGTGATCGCTCCCGACTGGGGATCGATGTGGGCCGGGTCGGGGCTCCCGTCCAACGTTCCCATCAGCGCGACCGGCCCGGTCACCACCGCGCTGGCGATGGTGCACCCCACATCCAAGATGCCGCCACACTGCTGACTGGACGCGTCCGCTCCGATTGGGTGCCGGGGTGTCGCAACCCCGGTGCGCAGCGCCAGTCGGAGATTGGGCTCCCGGGGTTGGGGGGATGGTGGGTCGGGTAGTCGTGCTATCTGGGCGGCTCCCAACCCCTGGGCCAGCAGCATGGTCGCGAGCAGGGTGAGCAGGGGCTGTCCGGCGCGGCCGATCGAGCGCGGGCGCCGGCCGCGCACGCGTCAGGGACCGGGGGGGGTGCTGGATCCGCAGGCGGAGCTGGTGCAGGCGGTGTTGCTGCCGGTGAGGCCCTCGACGAAACTGAGCAGGGCACCCTCGTTGACAATCAACAGCACGCCCACCATCACGGTGAGCAGTCCCTGCACTGCCGCCGCCCGCCGCTGCGCATTGTCCAGCGCCGTCATGTAGCGAATCGCGGCCAGGCTGAGGCAGAGCACCGCGATCGCGCCGAGCGCGAGCGTGGTCAGAGTTCGGATCACGGTGTCGAGCCCGGTGAGCAGGGTCCCGAGCGTCGTGACGGTCACCGGCGCACCTCAGCTGGGCACGGCAGCCGTGACCTCGAGGGCCACCGGCTCCGGCTCCGGCGCGCACAGGGGCGTCCCCACAGCCGGGCCGAGATGGGCCCGCGCCGGCACCGGGAGGCCGACGGCGGCGCGCAGCTGGCGGTCCCGGTACCAACGCCGCTGGCGCACGATCGCTGGCTGCGCGGAACTGTGCAGGAGGAGAGCTTCCGAGGGCCGCAGGCGGCGGATGTCGTCGGGATGGAGGAGGGGTTGCGCCGCCTGCGGCTGGCCAACCCCCTCACCCCCGGCGCGGGCGTGGAAGGTCGTGGTCCCAGCGAGGCGACTCGCCTGCTCGAGCAGATCGACTTCGGAGATCCCCGCCAGCAGGACCTTGGCGCGGCAGTTCGACCACAGGGCGGCGACCACCTCGGGACCGTAGGTGGCTCGGACGGAGGCGAGGTCCTGGGCGAGCAGGCACAGCCGTACCCCCTGCGACCGGCCTAGTTGCGTCAGCGCGGGCAGTTCGGGGAGGTGAGTCAGCTGGGCGAACTCATCGAGGACAAAGGCCGCCGCCGGCCTCGGGGGCTGGGCAAAGCACGCCCGCCACGCACGCGAGAGCAGCGCGCCGACCAGTCCGCGAATCAGGAGAGCGTCGTGCGGCGTGACGACGCAGTAGAGTGTCCGCAGCCCTCCCGTGGCGATGTCGGCGGGATCGAAGTCCGAGGTGCCGGTCGCCGCGAGCACCTGGTCGGCTCCGTAGGGACCGAGTTGGGCGATGCAGGTGGCCACCACGCCCATCGCTGTCCGGTCGCCGCCCGCGAGGGCACCCTGAACGATTCGGCGAGCGGCCGGGTGGGCGACGACGTCGCCGAGCTCGTCGGCGGGCGTCTCCTGGAGGAGGTGAAGAACATCCCCCAACGAGAGGGCGGCGACCGCAGCCTCAACCAGCAGACCGTGAAGGAGCTGGCGGGCGAGGTCGTGCCAGAAGGGGTCGCGCTCGGGAGGGCGGCCCATCAACAGGCCCGCCGTCCGCAGAGCGTCGTCGGCTGTGAGGATGGCACCCAGCGGGTTCCAGCGGTCGGTGGGAGCCAGCATCGGCGCGAACACCGCGGCCGGCCCCATCCGTTGCCGGTAGGCCAGCGTGCGCGCCACCAGCTCGCCCTTGGGGTCGGTCACCACCACCGCTCCCGGCCACTCGAGAACCGCGGGGACCGCGTACCCGCTGGACTTGCCTGCGCCGGTCGGCCCCAGCACGAGGACGTGGTCATCGAGGGCACTCCAGAGCGCCCGGCCGTGGTGGGTCCCGAGACGAAAGCGTGGTCGGGTGGCCCGATGCCGGCGGGCCGAGGTGGCACAGGAAGTGGGGGCCGTTCCCGCAGGCGGGCGGCGAGATCGGCTCCACCGAAGCGTCGCCGCCACCGCGCTGCGTACCGCCGGTCGCCAGTCGGCGCGCAGGTGGGAGAGGTCGGCCAGGCGGGCGTGGTCAGCCCGCCCCAGCACACCACTCCTGACCGGTCGGCGGAGGCGCTGCCACCACCGACCCGCCGCGACCGCGATCACCGACGAGCCAACCCCGAGGACCGCCAGCAGCACGGAGAACAGCGCGACCGACCCCGGGTGTCGCGCGCTCCCGAGCGTCTGGGGACCATGACCCAGCAGGAGGTCGGGCAGGATCGCCGCCGAGTAGCGGCTGAAGCGGACGCCGTCACTCATCCCCGCCGCCAGCCACACGAGCAAGCTGCCATAGCTGAGCCCGGCCAGCCCAACCGCGACCGGCAGGGCCGGATTGCGGTCGCCGCCGGAGGCGCCCCCCCCGGCGGTCATCGTTCCCCCACCCCACCCTTCATCGTCACCCCTCCAGTCCGTCGGAGAGGACGGAGCGGGGCGGCCGGGGCGACTCCCTGGCGAACCTGTCACAGGATGGGTGCCCAGGTGCGTCGGCGCGGTGAAGGGATTGTCAGATCGAGCGCCGACAATGGCGTCGTGAGCTACTCGTCGGCGTCCCCGAGCGGTCTTGGTCCGGGCCAGTCGATCTTGGTGGTGGACGACGACCGGGACAGTCGCACCGTCACCGGCGCCATCCTGGCGCGCGCCGGGTTCACCGTGGTGGAGGCGGCTGGCGGGCTGCCGGCGCTGAAGGTGGCCGCCGGGACGCGGGTCGCCTGTGCGGTGCTCGACGTCCACCTCCCAGACTTCAGCGCGTTCGAACTCTGTCGCCGCCTGCTCCACAGCCATCGCTGGGATCGCACCCCGGTGGTCTTCGTCAGCGCGCGGACCCCGGGAGCGGAACTTCGACTGCGAATGGAGGCGCTCGGCTTTGTCTATCTCGAGCGCCCCTTCCGCGCCGCCCACCTGCTCGCCGCCGTGGGCGACGCTCTCGCCACCGGCGAGGGGTTGGGCGCGGGCGAGCGCCGCCGGTGGCAGGTGTTGGCCGGTGCCGAGGAGGCCGTGCTGGCTTAGCCGGCCGCCTGTCCGTTCGCGTGCCCGCGGCCCTGACCGTTTCCACCGCCGTGGCGGTGGGACTGTCCCGGCCCCGGAGGTGGGCCGGCGGTGGTGACTCTCGGGGCCGGGGGGGCGGGAGCTGGAGGCGCCGGCTGGGGTCCGGGATCGCCGGGGAGACTGGACGCGCCGCTGCCACACCAATAGTAGTTGCCGCCATCGTAGACCCAGTAGCGGCAGATCCCGCGGTAGCGGACGTTCGTCGTCACCCCACCCGCGGCCGGGCCGGGGATGCCCAGGACTGTGGTCGATGGGCCTGTCCCGGGAAGGTAGTAAGCGCGGGTGGCGCCGGTCCCGTCCACGGTCAGCCCGGCGGGGGTGGGAAAGTAGCGGTTGGGCGTGCGCGCCATCGCCGCCACCATGAACGCGTTCCACATCGACGCGGCCCCGCTGATCCCGTTGATGCCACCGCCGTACATCGGCTGATCGTCGGCATTCCCGACCCAGGTCGCCGTCACCAGCGTGGGCGTCCAGCCCACCGCAAGGTTGTCGCGCAGGTCATTGGAGGTCCCGGTCTTCACCGCCACCGTGCGGCCCGGCACCACCAGGTCGGTGGCAGGCCCGAAGGCGAGGAGCCGGTTGGCATTGCGCGACAGCATCACGTTCATGACATAGGCCGCCCGGGCCGAGAGCACCCGGCGCGCGCGCGCCGGAGCTGCGTACAGGGTGTCCCCGTCCATCCCGGTCACCCGGGTGACGAAGCGAGCTCGATGGAGGAGCCCTCCGGTCGCCAGCACGGACCCCACCTGTGCGGTCTCCCACAAGGGGACCGGGTACCCGCCCAGGGTGAGGCTAGGCCCGTAGCTCGCCGCGGGACGCGCGAGGGTGGTGATCCCCATCCGCCGGGCCAGGCGCACCACCTTCTCGATCCCGGTGCGGAGCTCGACCCGGACCGCGGCCACATTGAGGGAGTTGCCCAACGCGACCTGGACCGGCACCACCCCCTGGTAGACGTCCTCGTAGTCATGCACGACAAACGGACCGCGCCCGCCCGGGGGGCCTCCACGGGGCAGGGTGAGCGGGGCATCGAGCACCGGGGTCGTCATGGTCACCGCGTGAGCGCTCAGGGCGGCGCTGTAGGTGACCAGCTTGGCCGTCGAGCCGGGCTGACGGGGCGCCGCGGCCATGTCGATCTGGCCACCGGGGACACCCGGGCCGGCGCCTCCAACGTAAGCGATCACGTCGCCGCTGCGCGGCTCGATGGCCACCAGCGCGCCGTCGCTCATGTGCATCGCCTGACCCCCGGCCACCGTGGATGTCACCACCCGCTGGGCCAGCCGCTCCAGTCCCAGCCGGAGCGGGGTCTGAACGCGCAGGCCCATCGTGAGGTAGCGGGTTCCGAAGCGTGCAGCCAGCCAGCCGCGGACGTGGTCGATGAAGTAGGGGGCCCGGTCCACTGTGGTGGCGGGGGTCCGCCGGAGCGGGAGCCGCCCTCCCAGCACCGACTCGGCGCGGGACCGGCTGAGATCCCCGGCTGCCACCATCGAATCCACCACCACCCGCTGGCGCACGCGGGCGCCCGCCAGGTTCAGGAGCGGGTCCAGCGCGCTCGGCGCCGGCAGCAGCCCCGCCAGCAGGGTCGACTCCGGCAAGGTGAGTCGACGGGCGCTGACGCCGAAGTAAGTGAGCGAGGCGGCCTCGATCCCGGTCGCTCCGTCACCGAAGTACACGTCGTTGACGTACTGGTCGAGGATGGCGTGCCGCGACTCGGTGGCGCTCAGCTGCTGTCCGAGCAGGATCTCCCGGACCTTGTACGTGATGCTGCGATTGTCGGTGAGGTAGCGCAGCTTGGCGAGCTGCTCGGGGATGGTGCTGGCTCCTTCCAGGGTGCCGTGGTGGAGCAGGTCGTGGAGCGCCGCCGCGACCAGGCGCGGCCAGTCGATGCTGCCGCCGGTCCAAAAGCTCCTATCCTCGGTCGCGATCACGGCATGCAGGAAGCCGGGGGCCACCTGCGAGAGGCGGACCGGGATCCGGCTCTGTCCGGGTACGTGAAGGTCGGCGATCTCGGCTCCGCCCGCTGCGAAGACCAGGGTGTCAGTAGGGAGTGGGTTCGGTGTCGGCAGGGCTCCCAGAACCCGGGTCAGTGCCGCCGCGGGGCCGATCCCCAAGGTCACAGCGAAGAGCAGCACGAGCAGTCCCGCGACCATCCCGCTCACTCCCTGCGAGCGTCGGCGCCGCGCCCTTGGCCGGGGTGCGGGTGACGGCGCGGTCCGCCGACCGGACCCCCGAACTGGACGGGGACGATCGGCCCGTGCCGGCGCCACGGGAGCGTGGGAGTCGGCAGGGTACCTCATGGGTGGGGACTCGGGCACGGCGCGCCGCCCGGGATCGGAGGGTTCCGAGGACCGGGCGGGCGGGGAGGCGCCCTGCGCGCCGTGCCCGCCTCTTCCAACGCGCCAGGGTGCCGGATGGTTTCGGAGCAGGTCCGGTCGTGCTCTCCGCGCAGGCCGCTGGGGCCGATGCTGGCAGTCGGAGGGTCACCGGAGCACCTCGGGAACCTCGGTCGGCCCGGCCTCCGGTCGGCGGTCGCCCGGGCGTCCCGCCGGGTCCGCCGTAAGATCTCGGGCATCGACTGCGGTTCCCCTCGTCGGTCGCCGGAGGAGGTACTGGTGCGCTCACCGCTCGCGCCCCGGTGGTGGCGTCGGCCCTTCGCCGAGACCCCGGTCGTCACGAGCAGCCCGATCATCCGCGCGGGCCCCGGCCCGGCATCTGGGTGGGGCTCGACCCTCCTCGTCCCCGCGTGCGGATCAGCGTGGGGCACGTAGGACCCGCCAGCGACGCCGTGGGCCTGGTGCCGAGCCACGGCGCGCTCGGGGTCGCGGCATGGTCCCGGAGGGGTTGGGCGGCGATCCGTCGCACCGCGGGTGGGCTCAGCGGCGGCCTCCACCCGCTCGAGTTCAGGCGGTGCGCCCGGCCCGCCTGGGTGCCCGACGGGCCTGGATCTCCCGCTCAGGGCCGCTATGGTCAACCGCTCCGGACAGGTCCCCGCGCCGGAGACCTCCAACGCCGACGCCAGCCGTCTCCTGCGCTCGCTCGTGATCGCGGGCGGAGTCCGGGACCGCGGGGCAGGGGGCGCCCGCGGCGGGGCAGACCGTGTGCGACGGGATCGTGCAGGCAGCTCGCGTCGATCGCCAGCGCGCTCCGGTCCACGGCCAGCAACCCGATCAGGCGGAGGACAACTCCGGGGCCGTCCGGCTCGACCATCCCCAAGCCGATGGGGGCGAGACGGACGGTCTGTTCGTCGCGCCCTCGCGTCCGGCTCCTCCCGCGTGCGTGCCGCACCGGGATGGTCAGCGCCGGCTGACGTGCTGGCGGGACCTGGACCGATCCGCGATCCCACCCGCGCCGGGGGTGTGGCGGGGTTGCCCCGCGAGCACCGGGCGCGAGCTCCTCGGCCCCCGCGGCGGGCCCGGTGGCAGCTGACCCTGGTCGGGATCGCGCTCTTGGTGGTGATCGCCCTCGTCCGGGGGCTCCATGCAATCCCCTCACCCAAACCGTCACACCGATCGCCTGCCGCGGCCGTCGCTGGCTACCTCCAGGGGGTGGGGCGCGGCAGCTCTCCCGAGATGCTCGCCTACCTGACGCCGCCCGTGCGTGACCAGGCTGCTGCCTCGATCCAGGCAATCCACCGGCTCCACGTCGTGGTCGCAGCGGTGGTGGTGACCGGGGTCGACCTCGGCCGAGACCGCGCCGTGGTCCAGCTGGTGGCGACGGTGTGTTTCCAGGCCCCGGGGGCTCCGCAACGCTGTGATCCGCTGGACCGCCACCCGCTCGGACTCACCTCCGACCTCGGAGTGGTCCGACGCTCCGGCGGCTGGTACGTCTCCCAGCCCATCCGGCCACGCCCCTGAGGTCGATCAGCCCCCTGCTGTCCCCTCGAATCCAGGCTCCACCAAGCGCTCCGGGTCGAGCAGACGATCGAGAGCAGCGTCGTCCAGGCGCGTCTGCTCGCGCGCCACCTCGCGCACAGTTCGGCCGCTCCGGTGGGCGGCGTGGGCGATGGCGGCAGCGGCGTCGTAGCCGATCGCCGGCACCAGCCCGGTGCAGAGCGCGAGCCCCTGGTCGAGCAGGTCGGGCCCGCGGGTCGACGCCCGCAGGCCGCCGACACAGCGGCGAGCGAAGTTGACCGTGGCCCGGCTCAGCAGCTCGATCGACTCGATCAGGGAGTGACCCGCCACCGGCAGCATCACGTTGAGTTCCAGCAGGGACCCCGTCGCCGCCGCGAAGCTGATGGTGGCGTCGTTGCCAATCACCTGCGCCACCACCATGCAGAGCGACTCGATGATCACCGGGTTGACCTTGCCGGGCATGATCGATGAGCCCGGCTGAACCTCCGGCAGCTCCAGCTCCGCAATCCCCGCCCGCGGACCGCACCCCAGCAATCGGATGTCGGTCGCGATCTTGTGAAGGGCGAGGGCCGTGACGCGCAGTGCGCCGGCGGCGGCGACCACCACGTCGAGGCTGGCCTGCGCCTGGAAGTGGTTGTCGGTCTCCCGCAGGCCGGGGGCGCCGCAGGCGCTCCGGAGCCGGGCGATCGTGCCGGCTGCGAACTCTGGGTGGCGGCCGATTCCGGTTCCGACGGCCGTCCCACCGAGGGGAAGCTCCTCCAGGTGCTCGGCGGCGGCGGTGACCAGCCCGCGGGCCCGGGCCACCTGGGCGGCATACCCGGAGAATTCCTGGCCGAGACGGATCGGAGTGGCGTCCTGGAGGTGGGTGCGACCCGTCTTGATGATGGGCCAGAAGGCATCGCGACGGTCGATCAGCGCCGCCTCCAGCTCGGTCAGCGCGGGGAGGAGATCGTGCCGAACTCCGTCGAGCGCGGCCAGCTGGATCGCGGTGGGGAAGACGTCGTTGCTCGATTGCCCGCGATTGACATGGTCGTTGGGGTGGACCCGGTCACGGGCGCCGCGAGGCGCGCCCAGGAGTTCCAGCGCGCGGTTCGCGATCACCTCGTTCGCGTTCATATTCGACGACGTGCCGCTGCCCGTCTGGAAGACGTCGACCACGAACTCCTGGTCCCACCGGCCATCGATCATCTCCCGGGCCGCCTCCTCGATCGCGTCGGCTACCGCTGGGTCGAGCAGACCCAGCTCCGCGTTGGTCTGCGCCGCGGCCGCCTTGACCCGGCCGAGCGCCGCGATCAGTCGGCGGGGAAGCCGCAGGGCGCTGATCGGGAAGTTCTCCACGGCCCGCTGGGTGGACGCGCCATAGTAGGCGGCCGCCGGCACGGCGATCTCGCCCATGGAGTCGTGCTCTGCCCGGAGCGATCCCCTGGAGTCCGCGCGGGTCATGATCGACGGCTGCCTTCGTCAGGAGCCGCGCGGGCCGACCAGACGCTGGCCCGGGCGGCGGTCGTGCACGATGCGCTGCCAGAACTCGTCGGGTGCTGTCTCCTGACCCTTGCGCTGATCCGCGAACCCCTCCAGTCGGCGCAGGCAGATGCAGGCCAGCAGCCCAAGCGCGGCGATCGCCTCCGCGACCGGGGCGCCGGTCGCCCACAGTACCAGGGGTAGGCTGACGAACCCCGCGAGCACCCCGACCGGAGGCCGGCGCCCCAGCCACCCGAGCAGGTAGGCGGCCAGCAGGACCGCGAACCCTGGCCCCCACCACATGCTCACGACGCCGGTGGCGGTGGCCACCCCGCGCCCGCCGTGGTAGCGCAGATAGGCGGGCCAGCCGTTGCCGATGACCGCGACGAGGCCCGCGCCGGCCACCACCACCGACGACGCGTGGACCCGCTCGGCGACCAGAACGGGCAAGAGGCCCTGGACGAACTGGACCGGCCCGACCACGGCGGCAGGCCGCCAGCCCGCGTTGCGGAAGAGGTTGCTGGTCCCGATCTTGCCGGTCCCGACCTGACGCAGGTCGATCCCAAGCACCCGCCCCATGAGCCAGCCGGTGGGGATGCCCCCCACCAAGTACGCGCCGATGAAGAGCAGCCCGGCGCCGCCGACGTCGATCATGGCGGGCCCCCAGCCGCGGAGGGCTCGCGAAGGGGAAGATCGGGAACCGCCGCTGCCCCGATCAGGCCCGGGCCAGTGTGGAGGGCGATCACCGGAGTCAGGGCCAGCCGCTCAATCGGCTGGTCGCCAAAGCTGGCGACCAGCTCGCCTGCGAGCTGGTCGGCCATCTCCAGGGATCCTGCCGTGAACACCGCGAGGCGAAGCGGGATATCGGCGGCGGTGAGCGCACGGAGCTGCTGGGCGACCGTGCGCAGCGCGTGGCGGGTGCCTCGGACAACCGCCAGACGGGTGACGTCGGAGCCGCTCAGGGCGAAGACGGGGCGGACTCTGAGCAGATCACCCCCCAGGGCGGCGATCGTCGGAACCCGACCGCTGCGGGTGAGAAACCGCAGGGTCTCCAGGGCGCCGATCACCTGAGCGCCGGCGGCCACCGCACGTGCGTGCTCCACCACCCGCTCGGCGGACAGTCCCTCGGCACAGGCCCGCGCGGCCGCTTCGGCGACCAGGGTGTAGCCGCCTGCGGCCGTCCCCGTGTCGATCACGTGGACGACACGGCGCGGCTCCTCCTGGTGGAGCAGACCGACGGCGACCTTGGCCGACCGTCCCATCATGGAGTAGCGCTCCGGGATCGTGAGGCAGACGACTGCGTCCGCGTCGGCTGATCGGAACGCCTCCAGGTAGGCGCCCGGCGCCGGCGAGCTGCTGGTGGGCAGCGGACCCGGCTGGCGGAGCCGAGCGTAGAACTCGTCCACCCCGATGTCGATGCCGTCCCGCAGGTCGTGCCCGTCGACGTGGAGGGTCATCGGGACCACCGTCACCCAGGGTGCCTCTCCCAGGCCGGGGGGCAGGCACGCGCTGCTGTCGACCACGAGGGCGGTCCCCACCGCCCGGGTCACCGGATCCGGGCGGTGGGGACCGCCGACGCATGGTAGACATCCAGTACCCGTTCCAGCATGGCCTCGACGCCATGATGACGCACCGCCTCGGCGCGCGCCAAACGTCCGAGCTCTGCGGTGGCCCCGGGGTCGGAGGCGAGGCGGCGGAGCTGCTTCGCGAGGGCCGAGACCGTCCCCAGGACCGGGAGCATCACCCCTCCCGATCCGGCCACCTCGGAGCCGGCCGCTGCCGTCGCCAGGACCGCACAGCCGCTCGACATGGCCTCGAGCAGGGACAGGGAGAGACCCTCCGCCGTCGACACGAGGCAGAAGAGGTCGACGGCGCGCCAGAAGTCGGCCCGGCTGCCGCTGCCGTCGATCTGCCCCACGTACACGACCTGCGGCGAGATCTCGGCGTCCCGCCGAACCCGGACCTCGTCCTGTCCCCGGCCCCCGATCACAAGTCGCACCGAGTCGGGCAGCTCGGCGAGGTGGAACCCCTGGAGCAGGGTGGTCACGCGCTTCTCGGGATCGAGTCGGCCCAGGTAGCCGACCACGAAGCGCGCGCCCGCGAGCCGCGTCGCGCGCAGGTGAGAAGGCCCCGGGCTGAAGGCCGCGGTGTCAACCGCGTTGGGGATCACAACGCAGCGGCTGGCCGTGATCCCGGCGGTGACGAGCCGCTCCGCCTGCTCTGGGGTGAACACGATGATGCGGTCGTAGGCTCCCAGCCGGTGTGCCCAGAAGCGATAGAGTCCCTGGAGCACACGGCCGCGGCCGCTGCCGCGGCGGCCGTAGGGGAGGTGGAAGGTGACCACCGCTCCCGCACCCAGTCGGTGCGCCTCGGCGGCCAGCCAGCCGTCCGCGAGGCTGAAGCTCAGAGAGCAGTGGACGATGTCGGGTCGCTCCCAAGCAAGCCGGCGTGCCGCGGCACGCCGGAACCCGGGGGCGGCCACCGTGACCGTCTTGAAGCGGCGTCCTCGCCAGCCGGTGCGAAGGCTGTCATCCACGGGCGCGACCATCCCGTCTTCCCGAAGGTGGTGGAAGTAGACGGTGCAGCCGCGATCCGCGAGTCCGCGCACCAGCTGGTCGGAGTAGCTGGACAATCCGTCCGCCCGCCGCCCGGCCGCGTGGCCGAACCAGCTGACCCTGAGTCCGGGACCCCTCCCCGGCTCGGGGGGAGAGCCCGGGTCAACCGGCTTGATCGGGGCCATCGCGTCCACGCTCGGGGAAGCGGTCGCGGCCGAACGGGAACCACTGATCCGGCGTGCGGCGGATCTCGGCCTCGAAGACGGGCATCATCGGCTGCAGGGCGGCGGCTGGGTCGGTGCCATGGGCGACCACGAGGGGTGGATGGATCTCGATGACGTAGTGGCCGTCGGGCGCCCGTTGACAGGTCACCGCATGCATCGGGGCGCCGGTGCGAGCGGCCAGCAGCCCCGGTGCCGCCGAGAAGCGGCAGGCCTGTCCGAAGAGGGTGACGTCCACCGCGGGAGTGGCTCCCGGCAGGTCGGCGAGCAGCGCGACCCATCCGCCGCGGACGAGGGCCCGGACCAGGGTGGCGGGGCCCCGGCTCGGCGTCGTGACCTGGAGGCCGATCCGGGCCCTGCTCCAGATGACCAGCGCAGTGAGCGCCGGCTGGTTTCCGTCGTCCATCACCGACCTGGGTGCGAAGCCGTAGGCCTGGGCAGCGGCGCCTGCGATGTCCCAACTGCCGTGGTGAACCAGGACCAGGATCCCGCCCCGGCGCTCCGCATCGCTGCGCTGAAGGTGCTCCAGCCCGATCACCCGGGTCAGCCCGGCCACCTCCACCCGCGTGAGGGTCTGGACGTAGAGGAAGTCGATGGCGGTCCGGGCGTAGGCGCGATAGCTCGCCGCGGCCAGGCGCCGGGCGCGACCCCGGCCCAGCGGGCCGAGCGCACGACGGAAATTCGCGGCGGTCACGCTCCGCCGTTGGGGCTGGCAGGCAAACGCGGCGTTGCCGACCAGGTCGGCGAGCCGATAGCGGCGGGATCCGAGCGCCCGGGCGCCGTGGGCGGCGGCTAGGAACCCCAAGCGCAGCCAGAGCGGGGGGAGGCCTCTAGATCCACTGGACATGTGAGACCACCTCGACGGCGTTGAGGGCCAGGTGATGGGCGAAGACGGCGTGATGCAGGTCGCCGTCGTGGGGCAGCACCCCTGCCGCGCGGGCCGCGTCCACCTCAAGGTGGTAGGTCTGGACCCCCTCCAGCCCGACCACGACGCGCAGCCGGCCGATCTCGCGGGCGACCGGGGGGCGGTTCGCCCAGAGGCGCAGAGCCATCGCGGTCTGGTACACGCAGAGGTCCGTGACGTCGCCGGCCACCACCAGGGCGCGGTCGGGGGGAAGCGCGCCCACCGCCGCGTGCGCCCAGGACAGCAGCCCGGCATCCTGCGGGGTGATGGTTGCCTTGCGGATCCAGGTGGTGTCGAGCCCGGGAAGTGCCGCCGCCTCCACCAACGCGGGGACACTCCGACTGGAACGGGTGTTCTCCAGGCAGTGAGGCGGGAAGGCGAGGAACTCGGGCGAATCCGGCGGATGGGCGTCCTCGCAGATGCACAGCCACCGTCCGCCACAGGCTGCGAACTGTCGGACATCGCTCGAGATCTGGGGGACCAGCCCGGCCACCCGCGAACTCGCCAGGGGACCCTCATCCACGAAGCCGTGGACTAGGTCGACCACCACCACCGCGCACCCGGCGGCGGAGAGGGTCAGCTCGGGGCGCTGGTCCATCCAGGCGTCGAGGTGGTCGAGGAAGGCAGCGGACCCTTCCCGCAGGGGAGTCCGGGGAGTGAGCCGGGGAGCCCGGCCGGAGAGAGGCACCACCCGATTGTCCCAAAGGTCGCAACCCGCACCCCGACCGCTGAGGCGGCGTGCGGTACGGTGGGGCGGTGAACCGGCTGGCCGCCTCCACCAGCGCGTATCTGCGCGAGCATGCCGCCAACCCGGTCGACTGGTACCCCTGGGGCGAGGAGGCCTTCGCGCGAGCCCTCAGGCTGGACCGCCCGCTCTTGGTCAGCATCGGCTATGCCGCCTGCCATTGGTGCCACGTGATGGCGCAAGAGACGTTCGCGGATCCGACCATTGCCGCGCGCCAGAACGCGCTCGTTGTGAGCGTCAAGGTGGACCGCGAGGAGCGTCCCGACGTCGATGCCGTGTATATGGACGCCGTCCAGCGGCTGACCGGGGGCGGCGGCTGGCCCATGACCGTCTTCTGCCTTCCGGATGGGCGTCCGTTCCATGCCGGGACCTACTATCCGCCGCGCGACCAGGGGGGGATGCCCGGTTTCCCCCGGGTCCTGGACGCCATCGCGACCGCCTGGGGCGAACGCCGAGACGAGGTGACCCGGGCTGCGGAGCAGCTCACCTCCGCCCTCATCCCCCAGCCGCTGCGGGGGCGAACCCAGCCGGGTCCGCCGGTACACGGGGAGCAGCCTTGGGCGGCCGCCGTCCCGGCGGCGGCCGCCCGGCGCCTTGTGGGGGATGGGGACCCGGTCCACGGGGGATTCGGCGCCGCGCCGAAGTTTCCCAATGCGCCCGCCCTCCACTTCCTGCTCGGTCGCGTCGCGTGTGACCCGGCCGACCCCGAGTGGCCGCAGGGAGTGGAGACGCCAGGGGGATTCGTGGAGAGGACGCTGGACGCCATGGCCCGGGGCGGGATCCACGACCAGGTCGGTGGAGGCTTCCACCGCTACACAATCGATGCTGGCTGGCGCGTCCCCCATTTCGAGAAGATGCTGGTCGACCAGGCCCAGTTGGCCACCCTGTACTCCCATGCTCACGCCCTGTTCGGCCGCGAGCGGGACCGTCGGGTGGTGGCGGACACCATCGAGTACCTCCTCGCCGACCTCGCGGTGTCCGACGGTGGCTTCGCCGCCAGCACCGACGCCGACAGCGAGGGCCGAGAGGGCCGCTACTTCGTCTGGACCGCGGAGCAGCTCCGCAACGTGCTGGGGGACGAGGACGGCTCCCTTGCCGCACAGATGTTCGGAGTCAGCCGGGCAGGCAACTTCGACGACGGCGCCAGCATCCTCTGGCTCCCCCGATCCGTCGAGGAGGTCGCTGCGGAGCTGGGCGGGACTGGCGCAGAGGTGCAGGAGGCCGCAGATGGATGGCGTGAACGCCTGCGCGCGGCGCGCGCGGGCCGCGTGCCGCCCCGACGCGACGACTCCCGGCTCACCGGGTGGAACGCCCTGGCCGCCATGTCGCTGCTGGACGCGGGCGTGGTCCTGGCCCGTCCCGACCACCGTCAGCGGGGCCTGGACACGCTCTCCATCGTGCTCGAGCGCGCCCGTCGCGGGGGGCGACTTCGCCACCTCTGGCACCCGGGGGCTCCGCCGGTCGAGGCAACCCTCAGCGACGTCGCCGCTCTCGGTCTCGGCCTTGTGGCCGCCCACCAGGCCACGCTCGACGTCCACTGGCTGGAGGAGGCTGCGTGGATCGCGGACGCCGCTCTCCCTCGGTATCGGGACCAGTCCGGGCCTGGGTGGTTCGACGCTCCCGCCGATCACGACCCGCGACTCCCCGTCCGCCCCCGATCGCTGGAGGATGGCGCGGTTGCCAGCGGCACTGCCCTGGCCGCCCTGTTCGCCCTCCGAGCGGGGGCCCTGCTGGGCAGCGCCGCGCTCCTCGCCGACGCTGAGGAGGTGCTGGAGTCCCTCCTGCCGACCGCCGCACGGGTGCCGCTCGCCTTCGGGGGCCTGCTGCAGGCCGCTGAGGCAGCGCGGGCTGGGCCGGTCACGGTCGCCGTGGGGGGCGGGACCGCCGATCAGCGCGAGGCCCTGCTGGCGGTGGTCCAGGAGCGCTACCGTCCCCATGTGCTCTGCTTGACGGCCACTGGCCCCCATCCGCCCGGCAGCCACCCCTCCCTCGTCGGCTGGCCGCCCCCCGGGGGGGACCGCGCCGCTGCGGTGGTCTGTCGCGGCACCGTCTGCGCGTTGCCCGAGGCGGACCCCGGGGGCCTACGCGTCCAGCTCGAGACGCCGTGAGCGCCGCGCGACGACCGGTCGCGGTGGTCACCGGAGCGAGCGCCGGGATCGGGGCGGCGTGTGCGCGGCAGCTGGCGGCGGCCGGCTACTGGGTCTGGCTGGGGGCGCGGCGTCTCGCTCTGGTGGAGGAGCTCGCGCGGGAGGTGGGCGGGGTCGCCCGGCCTCTCGACGTCACCGACGCTGACAGCGTCGAGGCCTTCGCGACCGGGCTGAGCACGGTGGACGTGCTCGTCAACAACGCGGGCGGCGCCCGCGGACGGGAGCCGGTCGAGGCGATTTCCGACCAGCACTGGCGCTGGATGTGGGAGGTGAACGTCCTGGGCCTGGTGCGGATGACGCGCGCGCTGCTGCCCCAGCTGGAGCGGTCTGGCGCCGGCCACATCGTCAACATGGGCTCGGTGGCGGGGTTCGAAGTCTACGAGGGCGGCGCCGGATACACCAGCGCCAAGCACGCCGTCCGCGCGATCACGCGGACGCTGCGGCTGGAGCTGGTGGAACGGCCGATTCGAGTCACGGAGATCGACCCGGGGATGGTGGAGACCGACTTCTCGCGGAGGCGCTTCCTCGGCGACGAGGCGCGCGCAGCTGAGGTCTATCGCGGGGTCACCCCGCTCACGGCCGACGACGTCGCCGACTGTGTCGTCTGGGCGGTCACCCGTCCCGCACACGTGAACATCGACGAGCTGGTGCTGCGTCCGCGCCAGCAGGCGGCGGCCCACCGGGTGCACCGGGCGGAGTAGGCCGGCGCTGGCCCCGAGCCGAGGTCGGACACCAGGGGGCCGGGGTCGCGGCGGCGTCCCGGTGCCGGCCCACCCGGCGACATAGCTCGGTCAGGGATCGGGGCCGATGGCCACCGGGTGGGCGGGGTCCTGGCTCCACTCACTCCAAGAGCCCGGGTATAGCCGCCCGCCCTCGACCCCGGCGACGGCGAGGGCGAGCAAGACCATGCAGGCGGTGATGCCCGACCCGCAGTAGACCACCGGGGGGGCGCTGGGATCCACCCCGGCCGCGTCGAGAGTCGCCGCGAGCGCATCCGACTCGAGCAGCCGTCCCGCCGGAAACAGCTCGCCGAAGCTGAGGTTGCGCGACCCCGGGATGTGGCCGGCCCGCGGGTCGACGGGCTCGAGCTCACCCCGGTACCGCTCGGGAGCGCGCGCGTCCAGCACCGCGGCACGGCGGGAGCCCGCCGCGGCCGCGAGCCGGGCCACGACGTCCGCCGTCACCGTGCCGGAGAAGCCGGTCACGGTGAGGCCGCCGGGCGAGGGGCGGGAGACTGAGGTGACCAGGGGTCCCCCCGCCTCCACCCAGGCGGCGACGCCACCATCGAGCACGGCCGCCTCCGCATGCCCGGCGGCGCGCAGCAGCCACCAGCACCGAGCCGCGGCCCCGGTCCCCTCGTCATATGCGACCACGCACGTGTCTGGGCCGACCCCGGCTCGGCGCATGGCCGCCTGGAAGAGCGCCGGGTGGGGCAGGGGATGGCGCCCGGCCGCGCCTGGCGGACCGGCCAGCGCCTGCTCCAGGTCAATGAAGACGGCCCCCGGGAGGTGCCCTCGAAGGTAGAGGTCGGCGCGGGGCCCGACCCCGAGGGTCCAGCGGCAGTCCAGCACTCGCAGTGAGCCCTCGTCCACCGCGCGGAGAAGCCACGCGACCGAGACTAGCGGGGCGGGAGGTGACGCCATGCGACCATGATGGGGCGGCCCCGGCCCCCCCGGGTCCCTGCCCGAGGAGCTACGCGTTGAAGACCGCGGGGTCTCCCTGCCGGCTGCGCTGCCTGCTGGTCGGCGAGCTCGCCCCCGAAGGCATGGCGGCGCTGCGGGCGATCTGGCCGGAGGAGCACCTGGAGGTCGTCCCCGCCGCGGATGCTGTCGGTTGGGGTCGGGCGCAGCCGTTCGACGTGATCTGGGATTGCTTCGGCGAGGAGCAGGCGGTCGCCCGAGCGCTGCGCGCCAATCCGGAGGTGACCTGGCTGCACACGAGCGCGGCAGGCATCGACCGGCTGACCGGGGTGCTCCCCGCTCACTCCGGGCTGACCGTCACCCATGGCGCCGGGATCGGCGCCATCCCGATCGCCGAGTTCGTGGTCGGGTGCCTGCTCGCCCACGCCAAGCGGCTCCTCGATTTCGCTTCCCTCCACCGACAGCACCGCTGGAGCTCTCCGGAGCTGCGCGAGCTGGGCGACCTCCGCGTCGTCATGATGGGCCTGGGGGAGATTGGCGGCGCGGTGGTGGCACGGCTGATCCCGTTCGGGTGCCCGATCATCGGCGTCCGGAGGGACCCGGGACGGGGGGCGCCGGACGGGGTCCTGCGCGTGGTTGGGGCCGCCCAACTTGATGAGGCCTGCGCCGGTGCCGACGCGCTCGTTGTGGCGGCGCCGCTGACCCCCGCCACTCGCCGCCTCGTCGGCGCCCAGGTGCTGCGGGCGCTGGCCCCGAACTCGGTGCTGGTCAACGTGGCCCGCGGGGCGATCGTGGACGAGGCCGCGCTGCTGCGAGGGCTCGCCGGCGGCCAGCCCTCGGCCGCCTTTCTCGACGCGCTCGAGGAGGAACCGCTGCCCCCGCGGTCGCCACTCTGGTCAACCCCGGGAGTGCTGGTAACCTCTCACAGTAGCTGGTCCTCGCCCCACTTTGCGCAGCGGAGCGGCGAACTCTTCGCCGAACAGCTGCGGCGGCGGCGTGGGGGCCACCGGCTCCGCAACCTGGCGGACCTTGCGGTCGGGTACTGACCGAGCGCCATCGCCGCATCCCTATCGAGGCGGACCTGCCGAGCGCTCGATCTGGGCGGAGGCCCAGCCGAGTCGTCGAGGAGGAGACAGCCGCCCGGGTCCGCTCCGGTTCCGTCGGCCGGGCCAGGAGATCTCGCCGCGCTGGATCGCCGTCGATCGGGCCAGGGCGGGGTCGACCCCGGGCGCGGCATCCCTCTAGGATCGCCGTCAGGAAAGGGGCTGTCCGGTAGCCGCGGGACGGCCCCGATCAATCGGCGGCGGGATGCGTGGAGGTAGCTGATGAGCTCCGACCGGAACACAATCGAGGCGCTCCAGCAGGAGGGGCGCATCTTCCCCCCCCCACCGGCGTTCGCAGCCCAGGCCAACGCCACGGCGGACCTCTACGATCGCGACTCCGAATCGTTCTGGCGGGAGGAGGGGCTGACACGGGTCAGCTGGTCCCACCCGTTCAGCCGGGTGCTGGAGTGGGAGCTTCCGTACGCCCGGTGGTTCATCGGCGGCACGCTGAACGTCTGCTACAACTGCGTTGACCGCCACGTCGACGCGGGTCGCGGTGACCGGGTCGCTTTCCACTGGGAGGGTGAACCCGAAGGCGAGCGCCGCAGCCTCACCTTCGCCCAGTTGCAGATCGAGGTGGTGCGGCTTGCGGCGGCGCTGCGCGGACTCGGCGTCGCCAAGGGCACCCCGGTCGCCATCTACATGGGGATGGTACCGGAGCAGGCGATCGCGATGCTGGCCTGCGCGCGGCTGGGCGCTCCCCACACGGTTGTGTTCGGCGGCTTCAGCGCCGAGGCCCTCGCCAGCCGGATCAGCGACATGGGCTGCGAGGTGCTGATCACGCAGGACGAGGGATGGCGTCGCGGCAAGCGCGTCCCCCTCAAGGCCAACGCCGATGCCGCGCTGGCGCTGGCGCCATCGGTGCGGGCGGCGATCGTGCTCCGCCGCACCGGCGCCGCGGTCGCGATGGTTGAGGGGCGGGATCACTGGTGGCACGACCTGGTGGCCGGGCGGGACGGCGATCCCGCAGCCTGCCCCTGCGAGCCGATGGATGCCGAGGACCTCCTGTTTCTGCTCTACACCAGCGGCACCACCGCCAAGCCCAAGGGGATCATCCACACCACCGCCGGCTATCTTGTCGGTGTCAGCACCACTCACCACTACGTTTTCGACGTCAAGTCGGAATCGGTGTACTGGTGCGCCGCCGACATCGGCTGGGTCACCGGCCACAGCTACATCGTCTACGGCCCGCTCTGCAACGGCACCACCTCGATCCTCTACGAGGGCACCCCTGACTATCCCGATCGGGACCGTTGGTGGGCAATTGTCGAGCGATATCGGGTGACCATCCTGTACACCGCGCCCACCAGCATCCGCACTCACATGCGCTGGGGGCCCGAGCATGCGCAGCGGCACGACCTGTCCTCGCTGCGCCTGCTCGGCACCGTGGGTGAGCCGATCAACCCCGAGGCCTGGATCTGGTACCGGAAGCACGTCGGCGGCGATCGGACTCCGATCGTCGACACCTGGTGGCAGACCGAAACGGGCATGATCCTGATCACCCCCCTTCCGGGAGTGACCACCTGCAAGCCGGGCTCCGCCACGCGGCCGTTTCCCGGCGTCGCGGCCAAGGTGGTGGACGACCAGGGACGCGAGGTTCCCCGCGGCCAGGGTGGATACCTCATACTGACACGTCCGTGGCCGGCGATGCTGCGCGGGATTCACCGTGACCCCGAGCGCTTTCGTGAGACCTACTGGAGCCGATTCCCCGGCGCCTACTTCGTAGGTGACGGCGCTCGCGTCGACGCCGACGGCGACTTTTGGCTGCTGGGCCGAGTCGACGACGTGATGAACGTCTCCGCCCACCGGATCTCGACGATCGAGGTGGAGTCGGCACTGGTGGACCACCCCTCCGTGGCCGAGGCCGCGGTCTGCGGGCGTAGCGATCCGCAGACCGGCCAGGCGATCGTCGCCTACGTCACTTTGCGAGCTGGCCATCGTGCCTCGGTGGAGCACATGCGAGTGCTCCGCGAGCACGTCGGTGCCAAGATCGGCCGGATCGCAATGCCTGCCAACATCGTGTTCACCGAGGACCTCCCCAAGACCCGCTCCGGCAAGATCATGCGCCGTCTGCTGCGCGACGTTGCCGAGCACCGGGCCCTGGGCGACACCACCACCCTCGCTGACCCCGCCGTGGTGGAGGAACTGAGGGCGCGCGCTGGCGGCGACGAGACTGGCGAGAGTTGAGGCCGGGGCGGCCCCTGGCTCAGGCTGGGGTGGCGGTCTCGGCTCGAGCCCAGCGTCCGGCCGATCGCCACAGCAGGGGGAGCGCAGCGGTCATTACCGTGACCAGGCTGGCGGCGGCGATGAATGGCACCCAGGTCCCAAGGCCGAAGAGCAGCCCCCCGCCGATGGCGCCCGCGGCCGCCGCCCCCGTCTGCGCGCTGCCCGCCAGGCCCTGGGAGCGTCCCGCCCGCTCCGTGCCGACGGTGTGCATCAGCAGCGACAGCACGGCCGGGATCCCGATGGCGGCGGCGGTGGCCTCGACCACCCCCAGGGCCATCAACTCGGGCGGCGAGGGCAGGAACGGATAGGTCGCCGCGCAGCCGCAGCCGACCAGGCTGGCGAGCCCTCCGAGCCAGCGGCGGTCCCAATGGTCGGCGAGCCACCCCGCGGGCCAGGACGCCAGCACCAAGGGTAGGGCGAACAGCGTGAACGAGAGCCCCACCTCCCAGGGCGGGGCCCCCTTGGAGCGCAGCAGCAGGCTCCAGTCCGCGTCGTAGACGCCGATGAGCAGACCCGTGCCCGCCGAGGCCAGCAGCACCCCCTGCACCACCTGTCGGCGCCGAACCCCGTCGCCGGGGAGCGGAGGGGGGTTTCCGGAGCCCGCCTGCGCGCGACCGGGGGGGACCGTGATCGCCACCACCGCGGCCGCCAGCCCCGCCGCCGTGGCCGCGACGACGAAGACGATCCGCGGGTCGATGCCGTAGAGCAACGCGCCCGCCAGCGGGCCGACCACCATCCCCCCGAACTGGGCGCCGGTGAGCAGGCTGTAGGCCCGACCGCGGCGGTCGGCGGGTACGAGGTCGGCGACCACTGCCTGTGTCATCACCTGGACCGTCCCAGCCCCGCCGCCCTGGAGCGCGCGCAGGAGGATGTAAACCGGCGGCGATACGGGTAGGACGAATCCCAACGTGGCGACCGAGTAGACCCCGAGGCTGGTGAGGAGCGGTCGCCGCCGGCCGAGCCGGTCGGACAATCGACCGAGTGGGTACTGGACCGCGAAGCTGGCGGCGAGGAACGCCCCCATGACGAGGCCGATCAGGGAATAGGGGGCACCGGCGTGGCGAAGATAGAGGGGCAGGACGGGCAGCACCGCGGTGGCGCCTGCCCACTCCACCATCAGAGCGGCGGCGAGTCCTAGCACCGCGGGGTGAATGCGTCCCGGCGGTAGCCTCGTCACCCCTCCCCCCCCGGCTGACGGTTGCGCCCAGCTCGGTGCCGACCCGGCGCCGACCAGCCGCTGCGTCGCACCCCGCGACCGTGCCAGGATACCGGTGGCCCACGCTCGTCGAGCCGATGGGTAGAATCGAGCGGTTGGGAAGGAGGGAGCCATGACCTCGGGCGGACAGATCGCGATCTCACTCGGTGTCCTGACCCTGGTGGCCGGGGGATCTCTCGTGGGGTGGGTCCTGCTATTCCGGCGAGCGGACCGGGGCGAGCGACAGACCGTGGCGGCCGAACGGCGGTCTCCGGAGCCACACTGACCCGGCGGGGCGGAGGTCCCCAGGGCGAGATGACGGCGCGTGAACCCACCCGTCCCGTCGGACGGGCGGCCGGGAGGGCTCCATGTCCACAGCGGTGACGGTCCGCGAGCTCATGCACCAACCACCGGTGGTGGCGCGCAGAGAGATGTCCGCGCCCGAGCTGGCGCGGCTTCTGGACGGGGCCCGGGTGGGCGCCGCCGCGGTTCTCGATGGCGAGGAGCGGGTGATTGGGATCGTCACCGAGCGCGACCTGCTCCGTGCCCTTGGCACCGGCCTCGATCCGGCCACTCCCGTGGGCACCCTCATGTCGCCGAGTCCGGTCAGCCTCAATGCCGACAACCCGGTGGCGGTGGCGCTGGAGATCTTTCGCGAGCACCACTTTCGCCACCTCCCGGTGCTGGATCGCGGACACCTGGTCGGGATGCTCTCGATTCGACACATCGTGCGAGTGGCTCACATCGAGGACGTGCGGGCGGCTGGGTCCGCGCCCACGGTCGCCCCGCCCGGGTTGGAGGGGGTCGCGGTTGCGGAGACAGCCGTCGGTGATGTCCGCGGAGAGGAGGGGTTCTTCCACTATCGGGGCTACGATGCCACCCAGCTGGCCCGTCGCTGCTCCTTCGAGCAGGTCTGGCACCTGCTCTTGATGGGTGAGCTGCCCGACACGGGTCAGCTGGCGGCATTCCGCGAACGGGCCCGGGCAGCCCGCGAGCTGGCTCCCGCGGTCGCCGACCTGCTGGCGCCCTTGTCGCAGGTGGAGCCGTACGCTCCGCTCGACGCGCTGAGGACCGCCCTCTCACTGGTGGCCACCAGCCTGCACCTGCGGCCCACCCTCGACGCGAGCCGCGACGAGGTGCTGGACGCGGCGCTGCGACTGACAGCGGCGGCCCCAGTTGTGCTGATGCGACAGTACCGAGCCCACCGTGGCGACCCTCCCGTCGAGGCGGACGCCGACCTCGGCTACGCTGGCGCCTACCTCCACCTGCTCACCGGTCGCCGTCCCGAGGCGGAGGCGGCGCGTGCGCTGGAGCAGTACCTCATCCTCACCATGGACCACGGGTTCAACGCCTCAACCTTCACCGCCCGCGTGATCGCCTCCACCGGAGCCGACGTGGGGGCTGCCGTGGTGGGCGCATTGGGCGCACTTTCCGGCCCGCTGCACGGCGGAGCTCCGTCGCGAGCGCTCGACACCCTGGACGCGATCGGGACACCGGACCGGGCCCGAGCGGTGTTGACCGAGCAGGTTCAGCACGGCGAGCGGCTGATGGGCTTCGGCCACCGCGTCTACAAGACCGACGACCCACGCTCCACCCTGCTCCGCGAGGTGGCGCTCCGGCTCGGGGGCGCCCAGGCCGAGTTCGCCCGCTCGGTGGAGGCGACCGCGCTCGAAGTGCTCCAAGAGCTCAAGCCGGGCCGACGCCTCTACACGAACGTGGAATTCTACGCCGGAGTCGTGATGAACACCGTGGGGGTGCCTCGGGACATGTTCACTCCCACCTTCGCGTGCTCGCGACTCGCCGGCTGGACTGCCGCGGTGTGCGAGCAGGCACAGCACAATCGATTGATTCGACCGTCGGCAATCTATGTGGGACCGCCCGCTCCCCGCCCGCTCCCCGACGGCTACACCTACGCCTGAGCGTGCCCCCGGCGCCCTGAGATGGAGACGCTGGCGGCCCGATCGACCCCGGCGGGTGGCTCTGGAACGGGCGGCACCGATCGCAGTCGGTGCCGCCCGGGAAGCCGACGATCAGGCGGCGGCCGTCGCCGCGTGCGAAGTCGCCGGATTGACGGTGCCGTTGAAGCTGGTGTCGTAGATGACGAGGGCTACCGCACCCCGATGGGGGATGACGTGGCCTCGCACCACCACCACGTCTCCCGGAAGCAGCGCCGCCGGGGCGATCTGGATCACGCCGCGACCGCGACCGCGGTACTGGAAGACCCGGGTTCGCAGGTCGAGGCTGAGGAGCACGGTGCGCCCGTTGGGCCGAGTCACGGTGAGTACGCCGCGGTTGAACAGGCCACCTGTGCTGGTGACCGCGTCCACGGTTCCGATGGCGAGAGGTCGCGCCGGGGCTCGCCGGGCAGCCGCGGCGTGGCCGACCGACACGCGGGCGGTCGGCGCCAGGGTCGCGGCCGACGCGAAGCTGGCGGTCGCGACCACGGCGAGCACCACCGCGGCTACGCCTGCTGCTGGTCTGCCGATCGCCTGGTTCATCGCCGGGACCTCCGTCGTGAGTCCCGGAGATGAGGGTCCGGGACCGATCGTGTGGATGACTCTCACGGTAGACGGTCGATCGGCGCAGCGCCTTAGAGGAGGCTGAAAGTCTGTCGCGTCGTGGCGATGACCGTGCCCAGGCCGGGTCGCACAGGTGCGGGGCCGTCGCGCTTGAGTTTGGCCCGTGTCCCGTGCCCTTGGGTGCCCTTCGAGGTGTGACTCCGACCACGGGGCTCCTCTCACGCTCCGGAGGCCCCGTGGGACTGCGGCCGAGGAGGAGGGGGCCGGCGATGTCCGCCGGTCCTTCCGATTCCCGGAACGCGGTCCACGGAGCGGGGCGCCTCGCCCTCCCGCACCAGCCTCTGACCCTCACAGCCGGGGTGGACCGCCCCTCGGCAGCGCGAGCGAGCGCCAGCGGAGGGTGTGGGCGCCATCCCCGGCTTGGGGACAGTCGCGGGGGACGCTGGTTCCCGGCGCACACCGGGATCAGCGGCCGCTCGCGCCCAGCCCCGTCAGCCCGCGCCGGGTGGCGGAGCACCCTGCCCACGACAAGGCCGATGGATGGCGCCCGCGGGAGCAGCCTGTCCGAGCGGACCGGACGCGATGGTCCGGGCCGCCTCGACGCAAAACGAGCCGAGGCCCGTGGGCCCCGGCTCGGGGGAGTGAGGGGCGGCGCCGGTCCGCTCGGCGCCGCCCGGAAGAGAGCGTGCGGTGACCCGCTCGACGCGGGGCCCGGGTCAGGGAGTTGGCACCACGGGCGGGGTGGGGGTCGCGATCGCCGACGGGGTGGCCGGGTTGAATCCCGTGAAGTCGACCGCCAGGGCCAGGAGCACCAGGCCGTTGTTGTTGGTGAGAGCAGACGACTTGACGTCGATCACCTCGCTGCGCACCACCACGAAGTCACCCTGGGTGAGGCTGGTGATCGCGATCGGGCTGCGATCACGACCGCCGAGGCCGCGGGTGAGGTACCCGTGGCTCAGATTGTCGAGATTGATCGTCAGCACCTTCTGCGCCGAGTTCTGCACGGCCAGCTCGCCCTCGCCGAAGAGGCCTCCAGTCGCCGAGACGCTCTCGACCACGTAGAGGTTGCGTGGATGGGTGCGGTGCCAGTAGCGCCAGAAGTTGCGATGCGGGTGACGCACCACGTGGGTGCTGGGCGTGACGCTCGCCGCCGACACGGCTACCGAGCCGCCCACCGTGCCGAGCAGGAGTGCCGCGCTCACCATGAGCCCGCGAGTCTTGAGTCGTGACATGGAAGTGTCTCCGTCTGAGTGGGCCCCGGGAGAGAATCCGGCGGCCGCACGGTCGTGCAACATCCCCAACGGTAGGCCGGGGGGTTCCGCACCACCTGAGAGCTGCCTGAGAGAAGGCTGAGGACAGCCTGAGAACCTGAATCCGCCGCTCCGCGCGGGACTCCATCGGGTGCCCCGAGCCGGTCAGCTCAGGCCCAGTCCGCCATGAGGTCCGCGAACTGCTCGCGACTGAGTCGCAGCTCGGCCTCTCCCAGATCGCGCAGTGGCATCCTGGGCAGGTGCTCGCGGGCGGTCAGATCCGCCATCTCCGGGTTCACGTAGAGGAGGCCGGTGACCAGCTGGCCCGCCTGCCGGCTCGCCTGCACCAGGTGCAGTGCTGCCAGGCGGTCGCGGGGGTCGTGCTCGGGACCGACCTTGCGGAGAATCACCTCGGACCCGTCGGGAAAGCGGACCGTGGTGACGCTTCCGGGCTCGTAGTCCACCAGGATCTCGGCTCGGGCGGGTAGGAAGTCGATCTCCTGGAGCACGGTGTCGTGCGCCTTCACGTAGTCGTAGCTCTTGGTGGACCCCTCGTGGTCATTGAATGCGACGCAGGGGCTGATGACGTCGAGCACCGCGGTGCCGCGGTGCGCCAGAGCGGCGCGCAGGAGTGGGACCAGCTGCTTGCCGTCCCCAGAGAAACTGCGGGCGACAAAGGAGGCGCCTAACTCCACCGCCAGAGCGGCGATGTCGATGGTCTCGAACTCGTTGACCTGCCCCTTCTTCTGCACCGACCCGAGGTCGGCGGTGGCGGAGAACTGGCCCTTGGTCAGCCCGTAGACCCCGTTGTCCTCGACGATGTAGGTGCAGTCGACGTTGCGGCGGATCAGGTGGCAGTACTGGCCCAGCCCGATGCTCGCGGTGTCCCCGTCCCCGCTCACTCCGACCATGATCAAATCGCGGTCGGCGAGCTTGGCTCCGGTGGTGATGGCCGGCATCCGCCCGTGCACCGCGTTGAGGCCGTAGGCCGACTCCACGAAGTAGGCGGTCGCCTTCGAGGAGCAGCCGATCCCGCTCATCTTGGCCAGCTGGTGCGGTGCTACCGCGGACTCGTAGAGCGCTTTGATGATGTGGTTGGTGATGGAGTTGTGACCGCAGCCCGCGCACAGGGTGGTGGGCAGACCCTTGTACACATCGCGCCCCAGACCGAGGCGGTTGCGTGGGCCGGTGGCCGGCGGCGGGTTCGCGGTGGCGGTCACTGGACGGCTCCGGCCGCGGCTGGGACGGCAGCTTCCGCCGCGCGAATCGGGTCGGCGACGGCGTCGGCTGGCAGCGGCTCACCCTCGAAGAAGCAGATCGACCGAAGACGCACCACGAGGTCGGCCGGCAACTCGGTGCGGAGGATCCCGTAGAGTTGTCCGTCGCGATTCTGCTCGACCACATAGGTGCGCTGGTGGCGAGCTACGAACCTGGCTACCTCGGCATGCACTGGCAGGGCACGCAGGCGCAGGTAGTCGGTGGCGACCCCCTCCGCGCGCAGGATGTCACGGGCCTCGACCACGGCCGGATCGCTGCTGCCGTACGCGATCACGGCGGTGCCTGCTCCTGCCTCATCGACGGCGGGTGCGGGCATCTGCTCCCGGATGGTCTCGAACTTGCGCCCGAGTCGCGCCATCAAGTCGTGGTAGGAGCGGGCGCTCTCGGTGTACCGGGCATGCTCGTCGTGGCCGGAGCCGCGGGTGAAGTACCCGGCCCCGGGGTGGTCAGTCCCCGGCAGGGTGCGCCAGGGGAGGGCGTCACCGTCGACATCCGCGTACCGGTCGAAGTGCCCTCCCAGACGGTCGAGATCATCCGAGCTCAGCACCTTGCCCCGGGCGAAGGGGCGGTCCGGGTAGGCAAGTGGGCGGGAGCGCCACAGGTTCATGCCAAGGTCCAGATCGCTGAGCACGAAGACCGGGGTCTGGAAGCGGTCGGCGAGGTCGAATGCGAGCTGGGCATGCTCATAGCATTCGGTGACCGATCCGGGGAGCAGCACCGGGTGGCGAGTGTCCCCGTGCGAGAGTGTGTAGGCGAACGAAAGGTCACCCTGCATCGTCCGGGTCGGCAAGCCGGTCGAGGGCCCCACCCGCTGGACGTCGAAGATCACCGCCGGCACCTCGGCGAAGTAGCCGAATCCGACGAACTCGGCCATCAGCGAGATCCCGGGCCCAGAGGTCGAGGTCATTGCCCGCGCTCCCGCCCATCCCGCACCGAGCACCATCCCAATCGCGGCCAGTTCGTCCTCGGCCTGGACCGTTGCGATCCGGCGCTCGCCGGTGGCGGGGACGGAACGGTAGCGGTCGGCCAGGGCGATGAGATGCTCGCAGAGCGACGACGAAGGGGTGATCGGATACCAGGCGAGGACGGTGCACCCGCCCATTAGGCAGCCGAGCGCGCTGGCGAGGTTCCCTTCGACCAGAACCTCTCCGGCGGTGCCGTCCATCCTCTCCACCCGGAAGGGGTCCTGCTTGACCAAAGACCCGCGCACGTGGGCGCGTCCCAGCTCGATAGCCATGAGGTTGGAGGTGCGGGCCTTGGGCTTGCGACGGAACTGGGCGTCGAGGGCGAGGCCCAGGGCGGCTTCCTCGATCCCCAGCAGCTCAGCGATGACACCGACGTAGATCATGTTCGTGAGGTACTTGCGCAGTTCGGGATCGGCGACATGTTGCTTGGCCAGCTGCTGGAACGGCACCGGGTAGAATGTGCAGTCGTCGCGCGCCGCCGGCCCGGTCCGCGGCAGGGTGGCCTCATGGACCACCATCCCCCCCGCGGCCACCCCGGCGGCATCCCCCTGCCAGGTCTGCGGGTTCAGCGCCACCAGGACGTCGCACCGCGCCCGGCGCGCCTGGTAGCCCTCGGGCGAGAGCCGGACGCTGAACCAGGTCGGCAGCCCCTCGATGTTCGATGGGAACACGTTCTTGGGGGCGACCGGGATCCCCATCGCGAAGAGAGAGCGCGTGAGCACGAGGTTGGCTGACTGGCTTCCCGACCCATTGACGGTCGCCGCGGTCAGGGTGAAGTCGTTGACCGCCGCGACCGCCGGGCGAGGCCCGGGAGCCGGCCCGTCCTCGGCGGCGGCCCGCCCGTTCGAGTGAGGCATCTCGCTCCATCCTACCCCGGGCGACCGAACCGACGCGGCGTGCGACCATGGCCGCATGGCCACCCGGCTCCTGGTCGGAACCTGCAACTGGGCGGACCACGCTCCCTTCTATCCTCCTGGGCTGCCGCCGGCGGACCGGTTGCGCTACTACGCTGAGCTGTTCCCGATCGTGGAGGTGGACAGCTCCTTCTACGGGATCCCCACTCCCCGGACGACCCAACGCTGGGCCGCGATCACTCCCGATGACTTCGTCTTCAACGTCAAGGCCTACCGGAGCATGACCGGTCACGAACGGGTCGACGGCCGCCCGCGACGGCCCACCGCCGGCGAGCTGGCGGCGTTCGAGGCCGCCCTGGCTCCTCTGCGGGCGGCCGGGAAGCTGCGCGCGGTCCACTACCAGTTCCCGCCCTGGTTCACCGCCACGCCGGAGAATCTCGCCGAGCTGTCCGCGCTGGCTGAGCGGCACGGCGACGACCTGGTGGCGGTCGAGTTCCGCCACCGCTCATTCGGGGATCCGGAACGGTGGCCCCTGGTCATGGATCTCCTGCGGGAGGCTCGCCTGACCTACTGTTGCGTCGATGAGCCCCAGATCGGCTCGGGATCGATGCCGCCGCTGCGGGCGGTGACAGCCGAGCTGGCGATGGTGCGGTTCCACGGGCGCAATCAAAGGACCTGGTACCGGGGAGGGCCGCGGTCGGGGGACCGCTTTGACTACCGCTACACCCTGGCCGAGCTTACCGAGTGGCTGAGCCCGATCCGCGAGCTCGGGGTCGCCACCGCCGAGGTGCACCTGCTCTTCAACAACAACCAGCAGAACTACGCCGTGCTCAACGCGCTCGAGCTGGCCGGCCTGCTCCAGCTCGACCGTCCGCGGCTCGGCCCCTCCCTCCCGGCCGGGCAGACGGACCTCCCCCTGGGAGCGGGCCCCAGGCTGCCGTGACCCACCTCCTGGACACGTACGGCTACCTGGTCGTGTTCGCTGCCCCGCTGCTGGAGAGCATGGGGGTGCCCTTCCCCGGCGAGGCCGCTCTGCTGGCGGGGAGCGTCTACGCCGGGACCACCGGACGTCTCAGCATCCTCTTGGTGGTGCTCGCGGCGGCGGCCGGTGCGATCCTCGGTGACAACCTTGGCTACCTCGTCGGCCGGATCGGCGGTCGTGCGCTCCTGCTCGGACCGGGGCGCTACGTGGGGTTCACCCCTCGGCGCCTCGACCTGTTGGAGCGCTTCTTCCGCCGGCGAGGCCCGGCCGCCGTCTTCCTTGCCCGCTTCATCACGGTGGTTCGCAACCTGGCCGCCCTGGCGGCGGGGGCCGCCTGCATGCGGTATCGCCGCTTCCTGCTGTTCAACGTTGTTGGGGCCTGCGTCTGGGCCGGCCTGTACGGCAGCCTGGCCGACGTGTTCGGTCGCAGCGCCGAGCGCAGCCTGGCCAAGGTGGCGACCCTCGGTCTGGCGGCGGCCGGCATCGGCATCCTCGCGCTCACGATCGCGCTCGTGCTGGGGCACCGGCAGATCGAGCAGCGCCTGGAGCGGTGGCTGGTGGGGCCGGAGCCGACCGCCGACGCCGTGCCGCCGTCACCCACGGTCCGGTAGCTCTTGTCCCCGACGCCGGGACGATCAGGGACGCCGCGCCAGGCTGCCGAGGATCTGGCGGTAGGCGGCGGGCCGGGCGGGGAGGAAGCTGGCCGCTGCGGCGCGCAGTCGCCCGACCTCGTCAGCGGAGAGCTCGAGGTCGGCGGCGGCGGCGTTGGCCTCGAGCTGGGCGACCGATCGGGCTCCGGGGATCACCACCACCTGTGGCTGAGCGCAGAGGTACGCGAGGGCCACCTGGCTCGCGGTTGCTCCGTGGCCGCGGGCGACCTCCCCGATCGTGTCCAGGAGCCGGGAGGCTCGAGCGAGGTTGGCGGGGGTGAAGAGCGGATTCCTGCGCCGGAAGTCCTGCGGCGGCGCGCCCGGCCCGTAGCGTCCGCCGAGGACACCCTGGGCGAGCGGGCTGTAGGCGATGATCAGGCGTCCCTCTCGGGCGGCGAAGGGGACCAGCTCCCGCTCGGCCTCGCGCTGGAGGAGGTTGTAACGGACCTGATTAGCGAGGATAGGTCGTCCCAGGGCACGATCGGCGGCGAGCCACCGACGTCGGGAGAAGTTACTGACACCGGCGTGGGTGGCCAGGCCCCGATCGAGGACCCGGCGCATCCCCTCCATCTGACGGCTGAGGGGAATGATCGGGTTGGGGAAGTGAAGCTGGTAGAGGGAGACACGCTCGACGGCGAGCCGGCGGAGGCTGGCCTCGCAGGCGGCGACCAACCGTCCCGCGGTGGGCAGCACCGGCAGGAACTTGGTGGCCAGGAACACCGAGTCGGCCCGGTCGCCCAGCGCCTCTCCCAGGATGCGCTCGCTGGCGCCGCGGCCGTACATCTCAGCGGTGTCGAAGAGGGTGATCCCGAGCTCCAGGGCTCGCTCCACGATGGCGCGGGCCTCGCGCGCGCCGAAGACCGACCCGTAACCCCAGGCGCGGCTGCCGAACTGCCAGCAGCCGAGACCAACCACTGACACCGGTCGACCGTCCACCAGCACCGAGCGCATCCCCCCATTCTCGCGCGCCGGGGCTCCTGCGCCCCGGTGCAGGCTTGGGGCGAGGGCGACGGGGCAGCCGCGACCTGGGGCCGATTAAGGGCGCAGGCGCCGCCCGCGTGACCAGCGTTGGTGTTCGCCGCCGTTCGCGGCCCACGCCTCCCTGGACGCGTGGGCCGCTCTCTCCGACCGCCTGACGCCGCCTGAACGGTCGGGATCGTGATCCTCTCGGCGGTCGGCGCCCGCGCGCGAGAGGCGAGGGGCCAGTTCCGACCCGTCCCGTGCGCCCGACTCTGCTCGCTCGCCGCGACCTCGACCGGCCCACCCATCAGGAGGACGGACCGCTCGGCGGGCGCGAGTGGAGCACCGGCGGCCGTCCGGTCCTCCACTCACCCTCCTACCAGGCGTAGGCCTCGGGTGCGGCACCTCCTGGCCCGGGGAAGATCTCGTCCAGCCGCGCCAGCTGGCTAGCCTCCAGCGCCAGGTCGAGGGCTCGCAGGGCCCCCGTCAGCTGCTCCGACGTGCGTGGGCCGATGATCGGTGCGGTGACTGCGGGCTGGTGCAGCAGCCAGGCCAACGCCACGTTGGCCGGGTCCTCGCCCAGCTCGCCGCAGAAGGCCTCGAAGGCCGTGATGGCCTCGCGGTGCTTGGCCAGCTCGGCCCGGGCGGTCTCGCTGGCGGTGCGCCCCTCACGCTGCTTGCGCAGAACTCCCCCGAGCAGGCCCCCGGAGAGGGGACTCCAGGGGATCAGCCCCAGACCGTAGGCCTGACACGCCGGCAGCACCTCGAGCTCCACGGTGCGGTCGAGCAAGTTGTACAGCGACTGCTCGCTGACCAGCCCCAGGAAGTGACGCGCTCGCGCTGCCTCCTGTGCCTGCGCGAGGTGCCAGCCGGCGAAGTTGGAGGAGCCTACGTAGACCACCTTGCCCTGCTTCACCGCCACCTCCAGCGCCTGCCAGATCTCTTCCCAGGGGGTGTTCCGGTCGACGTGGTGCATCTGGTAGAGGTCGAGATGGTCGGTCTGAAGTCGGCGCAGCGACCCCTCCAGGGCGTGCCGGAGGTTGCGCGCCGAGAGGAACGTGTCGTTGGGCCAGTCGCTCATGGATCCGTAGACCTTGGTGGCGATCACGGTGCGCTCGCGCCGTCCTCCTCCGGTGGCGAACCAGCGGCCGATGATCTGCTCCGTCACCCCCTCGCCTTGCTTCCACCCGTACACGTTGGCGGTGTCGAAGAAGTTGATGCCTAGCTCCAGCGCCTCGTCCATCAGCCGGTGTGCCTGCGCCTCGTCGGTGTGCGGTCCGAAGTTCATCGTGCCAAGGCAGAGGCGGCTGACCTGGAGGCCGGAGCGACCGAGATGGGTAATCTGCACGGAATGACCTCATGAGGGACGGGACTATCCCATTGTCGCCGTATCCGCTCCCACGCGTCGATCGGCGGACCCGGCACCCCACCCGCTCTGTTGGGTTGACCTGGGGTCCACGCATCTGCTCTCATAAACTCCACGTATGCGCACGCGTCCACCCACAGGCACATGCCCACAGGTGGGGACGAAGCTCCGAGGGGCTGGGTCGTAGTCCCCAGGCGCAGGCCCGAGCGGGTCGGCAGGGTGGGAGGAGCCCGATGACGCGACGCCCACTCGCTCTGGCCGTTGGCCTGAGCCTGTCGATTCTCGTTGGCCTCGGCCCGGCCGCAGGCCCGGCCGTCGCGCGCTCGGTGCAGGCGGGCGGCACGGCCACCTTTGCCGAGCTGGTGGGGGCGCCGCCCACCTACATCTTTCCCCTGCTGGCGGGGTCGGACTCCGGGAACAACAACCTGACCTACCTGGTGCCGCTGATGTGGCGGCCCCTCTACTGGTTCGGGCACCGCACCTCGGACAAGCCCACCATCAACTACGCGCTCAGCATTGGCAGGCCACCGGTGTTCGCTGCCGATGGTCGCACCGTCACCATCGGGCTGCGACATTACACCTGGTCGAATGGAAGCCCTGTCACCAGCCGGGATGTCGAGTTCTGGATCAACCTGCTCCGAGCCAACAAGAGCGAGTGGTGCTGCTATTCACCTGGCGATTGGATCGATCACCTTGTCGCCATGCGGACCCTCTCGCCGACCCGCTTCTCGCTGACGTTCCACGCCGCCTACAACCGCAACTGGCTGATGGGCAACGGGCTGTCCCAGATCACGCCCTTGCCTCAGGCCGCCTGGGACAAGACCTCCAGGGCGGGTGCGACCAGCCATGCCGATCGATCTGTCCGGGGAGCTGAGGCTGTCTTTCGCTTTCTCGATGGTCAGTCCAAGGACCTCGCCAGCTGGGACACCAACCCGCTCTGGCAGGTGGTGGACGGACCCTGGCGGCTCCAGCCGGGACAGGGATTCCAGCCCGCCACCGGGCTCACCGTCCTGGTCCCCAACCGCGGCTATGCCGGCCCCGGCAGGGCGCGTCTCGCCAAGCTCGAGGAGGTGCCCTTCACCAACGCCACCGCGGAGCTGAATGCCCTGCTCGCGGGCCAGGTCGACTACGGTTACCTTCCGTTCACCGACGTTTCCTTGGCCAAGAGCCTGGTCGGCCGGGGTTTTCAGGTGAAGCCGTGGCTGTACTGGGGCTTCAGCGACATCCAGCTCAACTTCGCCAACCCCAAGGTGGGCCACATCTTCGGCCAGCTGGCGGTGCGGCAGGCCCTCCAGCGCCTGATCGACCAGCCGAGCTACATCCGGACGATCTTCAAAGGTTACGGCTGGCCCACCTATGGCCCGGTGCCGGTGGTGCCTACCAACCCCTACGCCAGCCGCTTCGAGAAGACGAATCCCTCCCCGTACAGCACCGCAGCCGCCGCCGGACTCGTGAGCGCGAGCGGATGGAGGGTGCGACCCGGCGGGGTCACCACCTGTGCCGACCCCGGCTCCGGCCGGCACCGCTGCGGCGCGGACGTGGCGCGGGGTGACCCGCTCACCTTCAGCCTGGTCTACTCGAGCGGCACCCCGGCCTACGCTCAGGAAATGCAGGCGTTCAAGTCTGCCGCATCGCGGGTGGGGATCCAGTTCGCGCTGAGTGAGGCGCCCTACAACGAAGTGTTGTCATCGACGGCGGCCTGCGACCCCAAGAGCGGCAGTGGATGTGGCTGGCAGCTCTTCTGCCTCGGGGCTCCCTCGCTGACCTACGTACCGGTCTACTACCCCACCGGAGGGACGATTTTCGGCACCGGCGCCCCGATCAACGTGGGCCACTACAGCAGCTCCGTCGCCGACGGGATGATCCGGGCGAGCCACGTCGATTCGGGAGTGGGCGCATTGTTCCGCTACCAGAACTTCATCGCCGCCCAGCTGCCCGAGCTGTGGATGCCCAACAGTGACTATCAGATCTCGGTGATCAGCGACCATCTTCATGGCATCAGCGCCCAGGACCCCACCGGCCACATCTATCCCGAGGATTGGTCCCTCAGCCCGTGAGTTCTCGTCCGACGCCCCGTAGCCGCCGACAGGCGCTGGTGACCCTGGCCCAGGCGGACCGCCGCCACGAGGTCGAGGTCCCGATGCGCGATGGCTTGATGCTCGCCGCCGACATCTATCTGCCTGATCCGGACCCGGGCCATCCGGTCCCGGCGATCGTCTTTGGCACTCCCTACGACAAGCGCGGACCGGGCGCGGTGGATGAGGGCCGTTTCTTCCAGGCACGCGACTACGCCTACATCGCCTACGACACTCGCGGCCGAGGCAAGTCCGAGGGGGAATGGCGCGCCCACGTCAACGACGGACGCGACGGCCATGACGTCGTCGAGTGGGTCGCCGGGCAACCTTGGTGCGACGGCCGGGTGGGGACTACTGGGCTCAGCTACGGTGGGTGGAACCAATGGGCGACTGCGCGGGAGCACCCGCCCCACCTCGTATGCATGGCCTCCTTCGCCGCCGCCGGCCGCTGGATGCAGGAGATCCCTTACACGTTCGGCGTCTTTCAACTCTATTTCGCCTACTGGGTCTACGGCACGCGGCGCCGGATCCAGAACAGCCGCTCCGACCTCGACTGGGAGCGTGTGCTGATGCAGCTCCCGGTGGCGCAGATGATGGAGAGCTTGGGAGCAGCTCCGGGCACCTGGCCCGATATGCGCGACCATGACACCCTCGACGACTTCTGGCGAAGACTTCGGCTCGACGACGACTACCGCACGCTCACGGTGCCCTGTCTCCACGTGGCCGGCTGGCACGACCGCGAGGATCTGCTGGGAGCCTTCCACCACTACGAGTCGATGATCGCCGCCTCGCCACGGGCGGCCGACCAGTGGCTGATCGTAGGGCCCTGGCCGCACGTGGGCACACGCTACCCGCAGGCGAGCTACGGCGGCGTCGACTTCGGCGACCATGCAGCGCTGGCGATGGACCAGCTGCAGCTGCGCTTCTTCGATCACTGGCTGAAGGGCCAGTCCAACGGATGGAGCGACGAGCCGCGGGTGCGGTTATTCGAGACCGGGAGCAATCGCTGGCTCACCCCGGCGGCGTGGCCGCTGGCCGGTGAGCGGGTGCCCCTGCACCTGCGCCACGGTCCCGAAGGCACCACTCTGGGGCGCGCCGGCGCGGCCGCGAACGAGCCGCCGGTGGCCTTCCGGTACGATCCCAATGACCCGGTGCGGGTGCCTGGGGGCCTCAGCTACGAGGAATTCTACGAGCCCTCGCTCGACGAGACCCATCTCGACGGCCGCGCCGACGTCATTCGCTACACCACCCCGCCGCTCACGACGCCGCTGGCGATCAGCGGCTGGCCCCGGCTCGAGCTCCACGCCAGCAGTGACTGCGAGGACACCGACTGGCACGTCAAGCTGGAGGACCGCCAGCCCGATGGCCGACTGATTCGGGTGGCGGCGGGCTGCCTGCGCGCCGTCTGCCGCGAGTCGCTGACCCACCCGACCCCATTGGTCCCGGACGTGGTCACCTGCTTCGACGTCGAGCTCAATCCGGTGAGCCATGTGTTCCTCCCAGGCCACCGCCTCGTGCTTGCTGTCACCAGCAGCGACTTCCCCTGGTTTGCGCGCAACTGCAACCGCGCGGGTCGCGCTGTGGACCAGCGCGACCCGCGTGTGGCGGTCAACGCGATCCACCACGGGCCGGGACAGCCGTCGCGGCTCTGGCTCCCGGTGGTGAGTGGGTCCGAGGGATTGTGACGGGGATGTGGCCCTGGCATAATAGTCCACATCATTCCAGCTAAGCCCACAGATGTCCGCGGCAGCGCCAGGGATGCGGCGATCCCGAGTGAGCGTCGGCTCGCGATCCTGGAGGCGATCAGGGCGCGGCCGATCCTGCGCGTGGACGAGGTGACCAGCCGCTTTGGGGTGTCCGGAGAGACGGTTCGCCGCGACTTCCTCTCGCTGGAGCGCGAGGGCCTGCTCCAGCGCGTCTACGGAGGCGCGACCAGCGCTGCACCCGGCGATCGGGAGCCATCGTTTGCGGAGCGCCAGGTCCGGCACCTCGTCCGCAAGCGGGCGATCGCGCGGCTCGCCGCGACCCTGGTGGGACCGACCGACACCCTCATTCTCGATGTGGGCACCTCGGTCGCCGAGCTCGCCCGCCATCTCCCCCCCGGCTACCACGGGCGGGTGCTCACCAACTCGCTGCTGGTGGCGTCGATCCTGGCGGAGCGACCAGGGGTCGACGTGCTCGTGGCGGGGGGGCGCGTTCGTCCCGGCGATCTGGCGTGCTCGGGCCCGGGCGCGAACGAATTCTTCGCGAATCACTTCTGCGACAAGGCCTTCCTCGGCTCCGGTGGGATCCACCCCGAGATTGGACTCACTGACTACTACGTTGACGAAATCGCCTGCCGCCAGCTCATGATCGACCACGCACCCCAGCGCTTCGTACTCGCGGACGGGTCCAAGTTGGGCCAGGTGGCGGTTGCGAGGGTCTGCGGTCTCGACCGGCTCACCGCCGTGGTCACCGATTCGGAAGCCGATCCGCTCCAGCTGGCAGCACTGGTGCGGCAGGGGCTGGTGGTCCACCGCGCGCCGCCGCCTGCTGCCGCCCGGTCGGTCGACTGACCCGCGCGGCCATCACGCGACGACCGGCGGGCGTGGCGGCCGGTGGAGGTGCTCGGAGCGGATTGCCCGTGCTGGCGATCGATCAGGGGACCTCGGCGACCAAGGCGATGGTGGTCGCCGTCGACCGACGCGTCCTCGCCCCGGCCCGGGTATCCGTGGCGACGGTGACCGGCGTCGACGGCTCGGAGGAGCAGCACTCCCAGGCGCTCTGACTGTCGGTCGTGCGCGCCGGGACGGAAGCCCTGGCTGCCGGGGGTGTCCCCGTCGCCGCTGTGGGTCTGTCGAATCAGGAAGAGACCATCGTCCCCTGGGATCAGCGCACCGGCGCCCCCAGGGGACCGGCCGTCTCGTGGCAGGATCGGCGCGCCGCCATGACCTGCCGGCGCCCACGCGACTCCCACTCGGAGCTCGCCGCCATCACCGGTCTGCCTCTCGACCCCTACTTTGCGGCGCCGAAGCTCGCCTGGCTGCGGGAGCGGACCGCCCCCGTCCCGTTTCTCATGATGACCGCCAGTGAGGTGTGGCTGCGGCATCGACTGACAGGCAGCCATGCCACCGCCGCCGCCACGGCCTCCCGCATCCTGCGGCTCGACCTCGACCGCGGTGACTGGTCCCCCGCGCCTACCTCACCTTCAGAATCTATCCCGTCGACCTGCCGGCGATCGGGCCCTGTGCTGGTAACACCGGGATGACGCGCGCATTCGGGCCGGACCTCCGCCTCACCGCCGCGATCATCGATCAGCCGGCAGCTCTCTAGGGTGAAGCCTGCCACCGGCCCGGCGATGCCAAGTGCACACGCGGGACGGGCGCGTTCTTGGTCGTCACCACCGGGGCCGTCCCGATCCACTTCCTCCAGCGACTGGACGCGTGAGTGGCCCGGCGGCTCGATGGAGCCGACACCCACTGCCTGGACGGGCAGCTCGAGACGGCCGGATCCGCGCCCGACTGGCGGCGACGTCTCGGGGAGGCTCGCACCCGCCGCCGCTGGAGGCGACCCTCGCCCGGGCCGCTCCGCCCGGCGACCGCTCCGTCTTCGTCCCGGCCCTCTCCGGGCTGGGCGCCCCGTCGTGGCTCCCTCGCGTGCGCGCCGCCTTCACCGGCCTGACTCTCGCCACGACCGCCGCCGACCCCGCGGCCGCGGTCGTCGACGGCGTGGTCATCACGGTCGCCGACCTGGCGGCAGCCGCCGCCCGAGACGGCGGCCATCCTCTCGCCCGCCTGCGCATCGACGGCGGGATCACCCGCGCGCGGCGTGTGGCACAAGCGCTCGCCGATTGGCTCCAGATTGCGGTGGAGGTGTACCCGGGCGGGGACGCGACCGCGATGGGGGTGGCGTCGCTGGGGGATCTCGGCCTCGGTGATCGGGGCGGTGCCGACCGGGCCGCCTCGGGCGGGCGCTCAGTCCGGATCGCCGAGCCCGCCCTGGGATCGGACCAGGCAGCCTCGCTGTTCTCCCGCTGGCGTCAGACGCGGGCGGTGGCGGTCGAGCTTGCCCCGGAGCCGTCGTGATCTGTGCGGCAACCCCGCCACCGCGCGCGACGACTCCGACCCCCGATGACGTCGCCGTCATCGGGGCCGGGATGGTTGGGGCGGCGATCGCGGGAGCTCTCCCACTTCCGGCTCCGCGTCGTACTGCTGGACGGAGCCGAGGATGTCGGCACCGGGACCGGCCGAGCCAACCCCGCCATCTGGCACACGGGGTTCGACGCCGAGCCGCTCATCCAGGAGGCGCGTCACCTGCGCCGGGGCCACGGACTCCTGCGCGCGCATGCGGCCAGGACGGGCATTCCGATGGAGACGGTGGGTGCGCTGCGGGTTGGCTGGTCATCGGCCAAGGCCCCCCGACTTCCCGGCATCCGAGCCACCGCTCTCCGGAACGGCTGGACCGATGTCCGTCCGGTCGCCATGGGGGAGTTGCGACGCCGGGAGCCGGAGCTTGGACCGGGAGCGGTGGCGGGCCTGTGAGTGCCCGGCGAGGGAATCCTGTGCCCTTTCACAACCCCGCTGGCATTCGCCACCGAGGCGGGGGTGAACGGCGTCGACCCGATGCTCGGCCGCCCCCTTGGTTGGGGGCGGAGCGACCAGTCAGGGTGCACCGCCTGGTGACGCCGGCCGGCGTCATCGACGCGCGCTACGTCGTGAACGCTGCCGGCCTCGCCGCCGACACCGTCGATCATCTCTTCGGCCATGGCGACCTCACGATCACGCCCCGGCGCGGCCGGCTCCTGGTCTTCGACAAATTCGCGAGCTGGCTCCCGACGCACATCCTTCTGCCGGGGCCCTGCCCGGCGGGTAAGGGCGTGCTGGTCGCTCCCACGGTGGTCGGTAACGTCCTTGTGGCTCCGTCCTCGGAGGCCGTCTCCGATCGCTGGGATACCCCGCCCGCGGCGTCCGGGCCCTACTTGACCGGGCCGCTCGGATCCCTCTCGCTCTCGTCACGGAGGAGGTCACAGCTGCCCACGCGGGGGTGCGGGCTGCCACTCAGTACTCCGACTGTCAGCTGGGCGCCGACGACGCCCACCGCGACGTCCGCGCGGCGGGGATTCGCTCCACCGGGATGAGCGCCTCGATGGCGATCGCCGAGCGCCTCCGCGACCTGCTTCACGCGATGGGGTTGCCGCTGGACCCCGCTCCCGGCCACCGCAGCGCGATCAAGCCCGACCTCTCCGGGCGACGACTGCGGCCCCACCGGGACCCTGACGCGATCGCGCGAGACCCGGATGCCGGTTGGATCGTGTGCCACTGCGAGCAGGTCACGCGTGCCGAGTGCCTGACCGCCTGCCGTTCTCCGATCCTGGGCCGATCGGTGGATGGCCTGAGGCGCCGGACCCGAGCGATGCTGGGACGCTGCCGGGAGTTCGCGTGCGCCGCGGAGATTTTGGCCCTGCGTGCCGAGGGAACCGGCCGGCCGGTGGCCAGCATGTGGCCAAGGCGATGATCGGCGTCTTGGTGATCCCCGTCGCTGCCCTCGTGGTCGGGGCGGGCCCGGCCGGGCTCGCAGCCGCGGGCCGGCTGGCCCGCAGCGGGGCAGGCTCGGTCCTCGTAGTCGACCGCGAGCCGGTGGCGAGCGGGACTTCGCTCCACTACCGCCACCCCGGTTTCGGGATGCGCGACCAGCACCGCCTCCAGGACGGCCCCGCCTACGCCGCGAGCTGCGTCGCCCAGGGGACCTCGGCAGGGGCGGTGATGTGGACCGGCACAACCTGTCTGGACTGGGTCGGGCCAGCCAGCATTCTGTGCACCGGTCCCGCTGGGCAGCGGGTGGTCGAAGCTAGGGCCGTGGTGCTGGCGACAGGGTGCTGGGAGCGCCCGCGCCGGGCGCGGCTGGTGTCCGGCAAGCGGCCGCCCGGCGTGATCACCACCGGCAGCCTGCAGCGGTTGGTCGCTCTGGTGGGGCCACGGGTGGGCCGGCGCGCGGTGGTGGTGGGGGCGGAGCGAGTCAGCTTCTCAGCCCTGCTCGCGCTGCGGTCCGGTGGAGTCCGCCCGGTGGGCCTGGTGAGGGAGCATGCCCGTCGGCAGGCACCTGCCCCGATCCGGCGGGCGACCGCGACCCGGATGGGGGTCCCGATCTGGACCAGGCCCCGTGTTATCGAGGTGCATGGGTGTGAGCGGGTGAGCGGTGTCACGCTCGCGGGTCTCGACGGATCCGGGCGCCGTCACATCGCCTGCGACACGGTGGTTTTCACCGGGGACTTCGTCCCCGACGACCATCTCGCCCGGCTTGGTGCTCTACGGCTCGACCCCGTGAGGTGCTCTCCGGTTATCGACGGTGACCAGCGCACCACCCGCCCGGGCGTTTTCGCCGCGGCAACCTGCTCCACGCCGCCGAGACTGCCGCCGTGGCGTCGGCCTGCGGGCTCGAGGGTGCGGTGGCGGTGTAGGCGCACCTTTGCGGCGCGGTCTGGCCTCGAGCCGAGCCGGTCCCGCTGCGGGTCGAGGCGCCCCTCCAGTGGGTGTCCGCCGCGAGCGTGCGTCCCGCACCTCACCCGGTTCCCCACGGCCTCCTCCTGCTGCGCTGTGGCGTCGAGTGGGATGGGGGCGGGTCGAGGTCAGCCAGGCCGACCGCCGGCTCGCCGCGCTGCCGTTCCACCGACCCGTGCCGAGCGTGTCCACAGCCCTCGCGGTCGACTGGCTCGCGGCTGTCCCCGGGGAGGCTGGTCCCGTCACGCTGCGGCTCGCCGGTGGCTGTGACGGGCACGCTGACACCCTGAGGATCGGGCCCTGGCCGCGGCCAGGGCTGGCGGTGCCCCACGCTCGCCCGCCCAACCCCGGCGGGGCCGGTACTCCGGCAGATCTCGACGGCGTGGAACCCGATGGGGGGAGTGCGCCGACCGCCAGGTCCGATCGCCGGGAGCGAGCACGGCGGGTAGGCGGGCCGGGACCGCCCCCCCCGGCCACCGGATAGCGATCACGCTGAGGTGATGTCGCCGTCGGGCCACCCCCTCAGCGTCCGCGAAGCGGCGAAGAGTTGGCAGTCGCGGAGGGTGGACGGGGATCGGCTCAGCCGACCCAGGTGAGGGGGGCGCCCCCGGTCGGGCGGAGAGGCTGCCTCGACACCTCGCCGGACCCGGCACCGAGCTCTCGCTCAGGTTCGCGCCAGCCGCCGCCAGCCGCCCCGGCGGTCCTGCAGGATGACCTTGGCCGCGTTGCGGGCGGGTGTTCCCATCACCCCGCCTCCGGGATGGGCCCCCGAGGCGCACAGATAGAGGCCCTGCAGCGGAGTGCGATAGGCGCCCGCCTCCGCGGCGGGCCGGAAGGAGAGCATCTGGTCTAGGGCCATCTCGCCGTGGAAGATGTTGCCGCCGACGAGTCCGAAGGTGCGCTCCAGGTCGAGCGGCGTCACCACCTCGCGGTGGAGCACCGCCGCGCCCAAGTTGGGAGCGTAGGCGGAGAGGGTCTCCACCACGCGGTCAGCGAACGCCTCCCGCTGCTGGTCCCAGTCGGTTCCGGCGAGATCATAGGGGGCGTACTGAACGAAGCAGGTCATAACGTGGCGGCCAGCCGGGGCCAGCTGCGGATCCTTGATCGACGGGATGACGCAGTCCATCATCGGGTGCGCGCTCCAGGCCCCGTGCTTGGCATCATCCCAGGCGGTCTCAAGGTACTCCACCGACGGGCAGATCTCGAACTCGACGTGGTGGTCGGCCGGCTCGGTGCCGGGTCGGGCGGTGAAATCGGGGAGCTCGGCGAGCGCGAGGTTGACCTTGGCCGAGGCGCCGCGGGTTCGATAGTTCTCGATCTCCCGCACGAAGTCGGGGGGAAGAGTGTGGCGTTCGACCAGCTCCAAGAAGGTGGTCTTGGGGTGGATCGCCGCCGCCACCACCGGGGCTCGGAGCACGGTACCGTCGGCCAAGGTGACGCCCACCGCCCGCCCGCCGATCACATTGATGCGTGCGACCGTCGAGTCGGTGCGCACCTCGGCCCCGGCGCTGCGCGCGGAAGCCGCGATCGCCTCCGAGAGTGCGCCCATGCCGCCGCGCACGAATCCCCAGGCGCCGCGCTGGTTTCCGGCCTGGCCCAGGCGATGGTGGAGGAGGACGTAGGCCGTCCCCGGCGTGCGGGGCCCGCCCCAGGCGCCGATCACGCCCCCCGGGGACATTGCTCCTTTGACTTGGTCGTCCTCGAACCAGCAATCGAGGAAATCACTCACCGAGAGCGTCATCAGGTCGACCAGCCGGCTCACCCCACGGCGGTGACGGTAGAGGTGGCGCCCCATGCGCACCAGCTCAGCCAGGTCGCGCGGGCCGAGGCTGGCGGGCAGCGGCGGCACCATGCTGAAGAGCGGGCGCACGATCTGCACCAGCTCGTCCAGGGTCTGTTCGTAATCGAGATAAGCGAATGCGTCGTGAGTGGAGATCTTGGCGATCTCGGCAGCGGTCCGCTTGGGGTCGTACCACCACATGATCGATCGCCCATCCGGGAACGGGGTGAAGGCAAGCGGGTCGAGCGGGATCACTTCGTAGCCGAAGCGGGCGAGCTCAAGCTGGCGAACGACGTCCGGCTGCAGCAGGCTGACCACATAGGAGCAGGTGTTGACGTGGTAGCCCGGCCACGGCTCCTCGGTGACGCAGGCTCCTCCTACCAGGCCGCGTCGCTCCAGCACCACCACCCGCTGCCCGGCGCGGGCGAGGTAGGCGGCGCAGACCAGCCCATTGTGGCCGCCGCCGACGATGATCGCATCGTACTGGGTCGCCTGCATGGTGGCTCCTTCCCCCGCGCACGGCTGCGCTGCAGCATTGTCAGCGCCGCTCGGTCGAACTGTCAAGTCGACCGTTGCATAGCCGCTGCATAATCATCCCGCCAGGGTGGGCGCTCCTTTTGCTAGCATCCGACCATGTCGGAGGACGCTCTGGTGGTGCCCCTAGCCGACGGGACGCAGCTGGCGGCGACGCTCTACCGCCCCGCGGAGCCGGAGCCGGTGCCAGCGCTGCTCGAGGCGCTGCCCTACCGCAAGGACGACGTCACCGCCGGGGACGGGGAGTGGTATCGGCGGTTGCGCGACGAAGGCAGGTTCGCCGTCTGCCGTGTCGACGTACGCGGCACCGGTTCCTCCACCGGGATCGCATCTGACGAGTACCCGCAGGCCGAGACCGATGACTGCGCCCAGGTGATCGCGTGGCTGGCGACGCAGCCGTGGTGCAGTGGGCGAGTCGGCATGTTCGGCACCTCCTACTCCGGCTTCAACGCCCTGCACACCGCCGCGGTGGGGCCGCCCCGGTTGGGCGCAGTGTGCGCGCTGTTTGCCAGCGATGACCGCTACAGTGACGACGTTCACTACGGGGGCGGAGTTCCCCGCGCCCTCGATCTCCTCGATTACCCACTCTACATGGTGGCGCTCAACGCCCTGCCCCCGGTGCCGATGCTGACCGGACCCGGCTGGCGCCGACGCTGGCAGGAACGGGTCGACCGGATGGAGCCCTGGCTGCTGCGCTGGTTGGCGGACCCCCACGATGGTCCCTACTGGCGGCGGGGGTCGCTGCGGCCTCACCCCGAGCGCATCCGCTGTCCCACCATGCTGATCGCAGGCTGGGCGGATGGCTACCGCAACGCCACCTTCCGCGTGTTCGACAGGCTCCAGGGGCCTCGTCGCCTCCTGATCGGCCCCTGGTCCCACATGAGTCCAGAGCGTTCGCAACCTGGCCCGCGGGTCGACATCATCCCAGAGATGATCGGGTGGTTCGACCGCCATCTGCGCGCGGGCCCCTTCCCGGCCGACCCGCCGCCGATCACGGTCTTCGTCCGAGAGGCGACCGCTCCCGCCGCCGACCTCGACCTCATGAAGGGATGCTTCCGCTACGAGACCAGCTGGCCGCCGGCCCGGCTCCACCAGCTGGTGCTGAAGGAGGAGCTGGCGATCCGGCCCCGCGGTCGGGGCACTGGGGGCTGGGCACCGCTGCCGGTGCGCGGTGAGGTCGGGGTCACCGGCTCGATCTGGTGCGCTGGGGCGCTGCCGTTCGGGCAGCCGTGGGACCAGCGCGACGACGAGGTGCTGGGGCTGGTCCTCGACTGGGCCGTCGGACCCGAGGGCCTGGAGGTCCTGGGCACGCCCCGCCTGGAGCTCACCCTGAGGAGCTCGATCCCGGTTGCGACCTGTGTCGCCAAGCTCGCGGACGTCTTTCCCGACGGCAGATCGGCCCTGGTCGCGCGTGGAGTGCAGAACCTCGCCTGCCCGCCGAGCCCGGCCCCGGCGGCGGGGCTCGCACCCCGGGTTCACCACCACGCCGTGGTCGAGCTCGACGCCACCTCGTGGATCTTTCCGGCCGGTCACCGGGTCCGGCTCGCCCTCGCCACCAGCGACTGGCCCTCGGTCTGGTCTCCTCCCGCCCCCGGGCGGCTAGAGGTCGACTGGGATTCGCTCCGATTGATGCTGCCGGTCCTCGGTGGCCCTGGGCCGGAGCTCACGCGCCCACCGCTGACACCGGGTCAGGAGGCGGCCGCCGGACGCGGCACCCCATCGGACCGGGTGGTGTGGCGGGTGGAGGACGACTGGATCGCCCGCCAGCGCCGGGTCCTGATCGACCACGGCGGGAGGTCCCGGCTTCCTGCAGGCGGATGGGTGCGGGAACGGTACCAGGGGCGGGTGGGTGTGTCTCGGGATGACCCCGCCATCGCTTTCGCAACCGGAAGCGCCTCGTACGCGGTGAGGTTCCCCGAAGCGACGATCGGCGCCCGCGCGGACCTCGACCTGCGCAGCGATCGGCGGGGGTTCACGGTTCATCTGCGACTGCGCGTCAGGGAGCGCGGCGAAGCGAGCCGCGAGCGGCGGTGGGACCGTCGCTACCCGCGCAGGTTTCAATAGGATGATGCCAACCCCACCGTCGACCCAGAGCCGGCGCCGGCTCGCCCTCGCCGGGCTCGTCGCGGTGATCGCCGCCGTGATCTCCGCCCTGGTGGCCTCGATCGGCGAAACTCCGGCTTCGGGCGCGGGGGTCAGCCCCGGGATGGCCCTCCAGGTTGTGCGCGCCTACGATCGGGCTGAAACGCGGGCCACCCTCCAGCTCAGCACCGCAGGGCAGAATGCTGTCGAGGCCGCGCCCGAGGCGACCATCGACGACGCCACCTTCGCCGGCCTCCGCGCCCAGGGGCAGCGGCGGACCCCCCCCGAGCCCCAGACCGACGTTCGGATCGTGACCTACGTTCCCCTCCAGCACCGCGGCGCTCAGACATTTGCAGCCTATGTCAGCAGTCGCGTCCGGGGCCAGCTGGGGGCCATCCTCATGGTCTTCCAGCGCGCCTCCGGGCACGCGCGCTGGCGGCAGTCCCTGTCACCCGCCTACCCGGGGGGCGGTTCGCCGCCGGCGGTGGCCGTCGGGTCGAGCGGCTACGCTCACCGCCTCGACCCGGCGGCTCAGATCGACCGGTTGCGGCTCACGGCGGCCACCGTTGCCGCCGACTACGCGGGCCTGCTTGAGCTCGCCGTGCGCGGCGACCAGCTCGTGGGCGGAGACCCCTTCGCGGCGGGCACGTTCACGAGCCAGCTGGCCGCCACCGACCGGCAGACCGTGTCCCAAGTCGAGGGGACCGGGGCGGGATCGAGCGGCACCGCCGCCCCCGCCGCCTTCCCCGAGCTGGCCTTGGAACTCCGCGGCGGTGGCGCACTGGTGCTCTTCACGGTGACCGTGCGCCAGAGGTTCACCGCTCGCCCCGGCCTCTCCCTAGTTCAGGGCGCCGGACGCACCCCCTGGAGCGCGCTGGTCGCGCCCGGAACCTACCGCTCGATTGCGACCACCACCCTCATGACGGTGGCGGCGCTGGTCCCGCCCAAGCGCTCGACGCGCCGAGTACGGGTGGTCGCCGAGACGGGCGCGGTGGTCCGCGTGGCAGCACAGCCCGCGGGGGGGTCGATCACCACCTGACCTCCGGGGTCAGCGCGCGCCCCACCGCCCTGCAACCGGCACCGGCCTCAGTTGGCGAGGACCGCCTGGATGACGGAGAGGCTGTGGCTGATATCGGCCGGCCCGATGCCAAGGTGGGTCACCAGGCGCACCGTGTGGGGACCCTCGTCGAGGCAGAGCAGTCCGCGGTCGGCGGCAGCGGCGACGAAGGTGGCGGCGGGCGTGCGAGTGAGCCGGGCGTTCACGATATTGCTGCGCACCCGGGTGGGGTCGAGGGCGACGCCGTCGATCTCGGCCAGCCCCTCGGCGAGGGTCCTGGCATTCGCGTGATCCTCGGCAAGCCGGTCCACCATGGTGTCCAGTGCGACCAGCCCACAGGCGGCGATGACGCCGGCCTGGCGCATTCCACCGCCCAGCATCTTGCGCCATTCGCGCGCCCGCGCGATGTCGGCGGCGCTACCGACGAGCAGGCTACCGACCGGGCAGCCGAGGCCCTTCGAGAGGCAGAAGCTCACCGTGTCGACCTCAGCGCCGATCGTCGCGGGGGTCACTCCCAAGGCGATTGCCGCGTTGAAAAGTCGCGCGCCGTCCATGTGGACAGGGATCCCCGCCGCCCGGGCGAACTCCCCCAGCGAGCCGAGCTGCTCCGGCTCCCAGATGACCCCACCCTTGCGATTGTGGGTATTCTCGATCGCGATGGCGGCGGTCCGAGGTTGGTGCGGGTCGTCGCGGGGGCGGATCGCCTGAGCCACTTGGTCGGCTCCGAGCACGCCGTCGGCGGTCGCCAGCGGGCGTAGCTGGATGCCCCCAACGACCGCCGCCCCGGCCGCCTCGTAGTAGAAGATGTGGCTGTCAGCTTCGACGATGACCTCCTGTCGCGGCCCCGCATGCACCAATAGAGCCAGCAGGTTGGCCATGGTGCCGCTGGGCACCAGCACCGCCGCCGCCTTGCCTAGACGATCCGCCGCGACCGCCTCCAGCTGGTTGACAGTGGGGTCCTCCCCGTAGACGTCATCGCCGAGCGGGGCGGTGCGCATCGCCTCACGCATCGCCGGGGTCGGCAGCGTGACGGTGTCGGAGCGTAGGTCGACCACTTTCACGCCCACCATCGTAGCGGCCCCCCTGTGGCTGCCGTCCGGCAGCGGGGTGGACTCAAGAAGCGGTGCACTCGATCCAGCATCCGCACCATCTCCTCGGCGAGGTCATCGGCGCGAGCTCGCGGGTGGTGGAAGACCGCGTCCTCCTTGGCCACCGGCGTGGCGAGGTAGTCCAGCCCGATCGACTCCTGGTGTTTGGCGAGCAAGAAGTCGGGATGGCTGGCCTGGTCGAAGACCCGACCCTGCTCCGCGTCGAAGCGGCTGCGGACCGACCTCGAGCTCGATGCTGGGGAGACCCCGCGAGGGATGGGTTCCGCAGGGGGCCGCTGTGAGGGCACACTCCCGAATCCTCACCCCTTGCGGCGTCGACGGAGCCATCTTCGGCTCCCAGGTGGCCCCCCTGTTCGCTTGACACGGACAAGGGCCGCTACCTCGAGTACCCGACCGCCCTGGCCAACGGCTGGCCTATCGCGACGGGCATTGTCGAGGGCGCCTGAGCGGATCTCGTCCGAGATCGCTTCGACGTCACCGGGGCCCGCTGGTCACTCGATGCCCCCGAGGGGACGCAGAAGCTGCGAGCGGTCTGGGCGCACGGGGGCTGGGAACGCCGTCCTCGTCACCACCTCGGCGCGGTGGTGACGAGGGTGCACGAATCCCGCTACCTCGATGGGCTCATTCCGCCAGCCACATCAGCGGTCCCTCTCAAAGAGCCACACCCTATGTCTTTTCCCGCGGCCATCTCGAAGCCATCGTCACCGAGTACCTGTGCCACTATAACCAGGCCGCACCGAGGGCTCGATCTTGCGCAGCCAGCACCTCAAGGCGAGACGCCGACCACGAACGGCACGATCAGCCGCCGCACAGTGCTCGGCGACAAGCACGAAGTCGCTGCCTGAGCTCGTCTAACGCTCGCTGTGCCGCCCAGTGGCGGCACACAGACCAGCTGTCCCTCCCACCGATCGATCGGGCACGCTCGGCTGCCGGCGCGAGCTCCACGCCGGTCCCAACCGCGCCCCCGCGGGCGCGGTTGCACCCTGGATGGCGAGTGGCGTCGCGCTTCTGGACCGTTCACCCAGCCCGCTTCGTGCTGCAGGTGCCCTCTTCGAGGGTGAAGCCCTCGTCCTTCTAACCCTCGATGCCGCCAATCATCTTCTTGACCGAGCGGCCCAGGCGTGCGAGACCGGCCGCTGCCTTGTCCGCTCCATTGCAGTGAGGGCCGGCGCAGTACACCACGGACAACGTCTCGTCTGGATACGAGCTGAGGTTGCGCTCGTTGATCCGTCGATGAGGAAGGCTCACGGATCCGGGCACGTGACCGGCCGCGAAAAGCTCAGTACTGCGTACATCGACGAGGACAAACCCAGGCTGCCCGCTCACCATAGCCTCGTGCACGTCCCAGCATTCCGCTTCGAAGCCGAGCAAGGTTTCGAAGTGAGCGGCGGCGTGAGCGGCGGACGCAGCCGGTATCTCCGTCACTGCGTTGCTCAGGAAAAGGTCTGGCACCCCGACATCTTAGCCTGGAGCCACCGAGCCGGGCGCGAGGAGTGGTTGAGCGCGCCTCGCGGCGGCCCGGTTGGGGCGTCGAGGAGCGGTCGCCGAGGGTCTGGTGCGGCTCGGGCACCGGGCGGAGGGTGAGCGCAGCGGTTGGCACGGTCCGCGGTCGCTGCGGCCGCAGTCCGTGGGCATGCGGACGCGGCTCCCTGCGCGGACGCCATCCGTCGGGGCTGGAGGGGCCGTCAGCAGCAGTCGCGGACGGCGCGCTGCTGGGCGAGGGCTGCGGTGAAGAGCGCCTGCCAGGGCCAGGCTCGCGGCAGATGCAACGTCCAGCGTCGGGCGGAGCGCGCCAGGCGACCGGGCAACGCCAACAGGCGGCGCCGCAGGGTGGCCGCGGTGGTGCGGGCGGGAACGGCGTAGGGCAACTCGATTGCGCTGACCCAGCGGCTGAGGTTGTGGGCCTGCGCGGCGAACGCAAGCCAGGCCGCGTTGGCGGCGAACTGGCCCGAGGGCTGGTGCGCCAGCCCGGCGCCCTCCTTCAGATCCCGGCTCGCGATCTCGACCACGGCGTGGGCGCGGTGATCGGCTTCGAGGGTGAGCGTGTCCCCGGCTCAGTCGGTGATGAACGCGGGATACGCGAATTCAGTGAAAAGCGCGAGAAGCGAGTCCGGGGTGGGGCGGACCCGGCGCACGATCAGCCGCAGGGGCGTGCCACGCCGTCCAAACGGCGTGGAGGTGGTCTTGGCCACGTCCGCTCCCGAGAGGGACTGGCCGTTCGCATCGAACCCGAAGGTTCCCGTCCTCCACCCGTACGGGATCGGCGTCCAGGCGTCGGCCGCGATGGCGGCGTTCGATGCGCGCAGCGCGGGGTGCCGCCGCACCGTGAGGCTGAACCGGACGCCGGCTCGGCGACACGTCCGCACCACCGCCTGCGCATAGAAGCCCAAGTCGGCATGCAGCGTGAGCGGGCCCGTGGCCCCCGCCGCCCGCACCCGGGCGACCGTCTCGCGGAGGAAGCCCGCTGCTCCCCGACCGCTGTGGGCCCTCCCGCCGTGCAAGCGCGCGTGCAGCACCTCTCCGCTGCCGGCCCGCGTGGCCAGCAGCGGATGGTAGCCCCTCACCTTCGCGTAGCCGAACGCCGCCCCTGCTTGGCGGGGCCATACGTCTCACAGATGGTGGAGTCCAGGTCGATCGTCAGCGGCGCGCCCCCCGGCCCGGCCCCGGCCGCCCTGGCACGGGCCAGCGCCGCCCGCGACACCGCGTCCAACTGCCGGACGTGTCCATAGGTGAAGCTGCGCAGGAAGGTCCCCAGAGTCGAGGGCGCCCCGGAGCCGATGCCTGAGCACCGCCCCCGTGGCGGAGGCCCGCAGGGCGCCGGTGTCGTCGATCCTGTCGGCCCCGGCCAGCATGGCGGCGACCACGGTCATCGCCTTCAGCCCGACGTGTGCGTGCCCGGATGCCGTCCCCAGGTCGACGTGCCGATCTACCAGCGCCGGGACGCCCAGCTTCTGGGCCAGGGTCGCCGGCAGGGGGAGCCCGGTGTGGGCAACGGCGTGGGGATCGTCGAAGGCGACGCCGATCCGGTCGAGACTGTGGCGGAATGGGGGCATCGAAAGGGTGCTCCTGTACTGGGACGCTCGCGTGCGTTGACAACACCGACTATCCCAGCGCGAAGTACCCTTTAGTCGTCCTCAGCCCGCCGTCCCGTCCCCGGGTTCGGTGGATCCAGGCTTAGTAGCACGTCACCTCGCCTCCCCCGACCGGCCGGCCCAATATGAGCCACGCTTCTGGACCAAGCTGGTGACGGCGCTTCTCGATCATTCTCATTCGGGCGAACTCGTACTCGTCGTCCCTTGGCGCCTTCCGTGACCTGGCGCCGCGCCTGCGCCTCAGGCTTGAGGGTGGCGGCCAGCTCGGCCACGGTCATAGACCTGGGGGACGTTGAGGTTGGACGCGTTCTGGTCCACCTCTGCCCCCTCCGGCACTCTTGCGAGGGGGTATTTCCCAGGCCGGACCCGTGCCCTAGACATCGGTGGTGGATGACACTTCGACGCAGCGCCGCCGGCCCAATTCGGTGACCAGAGAGCGGAGGTCATGGCTCTGTCCCCATGGGCCGCGTCTCCAGCGACCCACTGGAAGGGCAGGTGGCCAGCTGCGTAGGCGTTCCGCACCATCTCAGCCCCCAGGCTCCAGCTTGGGTCGGAACTCCAGCCCCTCGGGAAGGGCAGCGCGACGTCGCCGCGCTGCGGCCGCCTCGGTGAACTACTCCGTCAAGAGGTGGAGGCGCCGGTCGACCAGCGTGTGGCACTTGCTGGAGGGGTAGGCCAAGAACACTCCCACTTGGCAGTGCCCCCGGCGCCCAGGGTGCCTGAGTACTGCCGTCCGACTCCGGCAGACTGGGTCCCCTTCTTGGCAAAGCCGGTGTCCTCCAGGATGAGCACGCCACTCGTGCTGCCCAGATGTTCCCCCACAAGCCGCTGCAGCTCGTCAATGCCGGCTTCGGCATCCCAGGGGGAGTCGCTGAGGAAGTCCTGTCGCAGGCGGATCGGCACGCCCACCTGCTCGGCCACGTTGTCTGCATTCCTGCGCTCGATCGGCAGCATCAAACCGGTCAGGTAGCGCCGGCTGGCGGCCGGACCCTCTGTTCGGCAACAGAAGCCCGCAAAGCGCTGGTGGAAGCGCTCCAACTCCGGAGTCGCGGCCTCGAGGTCCGCAGCATTCATCGCGAGCGTCGTCGTGCCGGGCGCCATGGCTGATATGTACGAGGTGACGGCGCCCACACCGCCCGGGGCCGCTCGGGCGTTACGATCCCACTGCGACGGCCCTCCGCCACCTCCAGGGGGCGGGCGCCGCAGGCCGCCGCCGCCGCCAGGCGTCGCGGGAGGTGGTCGACGAGCCTTCAGAGGGTGAGGATGCGGAGGACTTCGCGGCCGAGGTCGGCGAGGAACACGGTGGGGCGGGCAGCTTCGCAGGCACGCCGCCGTTCGTCGAGCTCGAGCCGGGCCTCGGCGCGCCCCCGCTCAAGACGGAGGACGTGGGTGCGGGTCGTGCCGTCGGTGCGGGTGCCCATCTCGCACCGCGTTCTCGGCTGCTGAAGGGCGAACCGACGGATCGCCAGCTCCGCGAGCGTGTGCGGATCTCCCAGCTTTGGTCGCCTCGAACAGGCTGCCGCCGAGGCGGCCTAGCCGGGCCGCGTCCGTGCCTCGTCGTGGACGGCGACCAACGGGTGCCCACCGTGGCGGCGGGGAAAGCTCCTGATCCGTCCTCCCCGCCGTTCCCCCTCGGGGTAGTCGTCCGCGGCGCTCAAGATTAGCTCGTCGAGGGCGTCATTGGGGTCTGAAGATGCCTGCTCTGTGATCAAGAGCGCTGTGTCCAGGTTGCCGATCCTGAGCTGGAGCGTCTCCGCCGGCACGGTAGTCGCGACTCATCCGCCCGACCTCAGTACTGAGCCCAGGGAATGTTCCAGTCGGCCTCGCCGTTGACCTCGCCTGCTGGCAGCCCTGTGCCCGAGATCTCGACCACGTCGCCGGGAATGCTGAAGTTGTAGAACCAGACCGCGTCGGCGGGGTTCTGCTCCACGCACCCGTGAGAAACGTTGGCGACTCCGTGGTCATACACGTCCCAGGAGGCATCATGGATGTAGTACCCGTCGGTCGAGACCGCAACGTCGTAATAGACGTTCTGTGCGTACAGCCCGGGATACCCGATCGTGGCGCTGTTCATGAACACCGAGGGACTCTTGGAGAGCACGATCAGGGTGCCACTGATGGTCCGGAATCCGGGCCTGCCGAGGCTGACCGGAAAGTTCTGGATCAGGCGTCCGTGGTTGTAGACCAGCTCGCGATGTGTGATGGCGCTGATCACGGTCAGGTGATCGTCGACCACCGTGAAGCTCGAGGTGAATTGCGAGTTGACCAGTCGGTGCCCGATCAGCTGGAGCCCGTTCAGGTCGCCTTCCAGCGTCACCCGCTCGCCTACGGGCCAGAAGTGCTCGGGACGGAAGTGGAGCTCAGTGGGGCTGAACCAGCGCCAGCGACCGACCTCGGGGATACTCATGGACACGTGCAGCGCTTGGAGGATCTCGGCCTGTCCCGCCGCCGGGATCGCTCGAGGAAACTGGAGGACAAAGACGGCGCCCTCGCCCACCGGCTCGCCGTTGTAGGGCGAGACATTCGGGATCAGCGACAGCATCGCCAGTGGGGCCGGCGGGGTGGTGAAGGTGCGAACCACCGTCACCGGCGCCGGGTGCTGCCCCCTCGAGCTCGCGGACGCGGTTGCGACCACGCGGTAGGTCGTGGCCCAGGCGAGCGGTGCAAGCGGCATCCAGGCTCCGTGCTGCAGTCGTCCGGCAACCGCCGCCCCTCCCGCGAGTGGCGCGACGGTGAGCGCGGTGAGGGTCCCGTGAGTCACCGTCACGCCGATCGGTGCTGCGGGGGGCACGTCGGTCACGGGCCCTGAGAACGCCAGCGTCAGGGTGGGCGGCGTGGAGGGGGGTGGAGGGCTTGCCACGGGGACGGACGCCGCCGACCTCGGGAGCGCGACCACTCCGAGTTGGACCAGCGTGGTGGCCGCGACCGCCGCCGCCAGCACGCCCACCACGAGCACGATCGATCGCCGCCGACGGGCGCGCCGGATTGGCGGCGCCTGCCCGAGGGCCTGCTTGGAGGTCGGCGCCTGGGAGCCGCGGATGGCCATCGCGTTCAGTATAGGCGGCGCCGGAGATGAGGTTGCCCGCGAACGGCGCCCTCAGAACCCGGCCGAACGGGCTTCGGACCAGGTGTACACGACGCTGGGGCGGGGCCCTTGCACCAGGGCGAAGGACTCGGCCGCGCTCGCCAGCCCGGTCGCGGCTGCGACCGACGCAGCCCCCATCACCAGCCATCGGCCCGGCGTGGGCGCCCAGCGAACGAGGATGTTGTCCCTGTGGCCCCAGCAGCCGGGCGCCGCCGGAGTGGAACAAGCGAGATTCCCGGCGCCAAATCCGTCCTCGTACATCCAGCCGTAGCTCACCCCGAGCGGCCCCGGCCCGGCGCCCCAGTTGCCGCCCCAGGCGACCACTGTGTCCCCACCCAGCCGTGATCCAGCTGGAATCGGATCGGTCGCCCTCCGCGCGGCCGTGGCCGCGACCGCGTCGAGACCCGCGCTGAGGCCGAGGTAGGGCGCCAACCCGCGGCTGGTGCGCTCCTCGTCGACGAGCACGAACAGCTGCTCCGCCGAGGTCAGGCGCGCGAAGTCCGAGGGAACTGTCAGGGGGCCCAACCCCTCCACGCGGCGGGCGTGATCGAGAGCGGCGATGGCGGCCGCCGCGCAGGCCGGGGTGCCACTCGCCGCGGCGGCGCACACCGCGAGGAACGGCGGCTGAGCGGGGACATTGGCGGCGGGCCGTCGTGGGGGGACGATCCCCCGCGGCCACTGGCCGTGACCAGCCGCCTGCGCGACGAGGGCGGGGGTGAGCAGCAGGCCGACCGCCACCCCGCTCAGCAGGAGCCGACGCCACCGGCGGACGGAATCGCCTCGGGTGGCGTGGCATGAGGCGACGGGTGGGGTCGGGGTGGGTGTGAGCACGCTCCCTTCGACCATGGCCGCGGCAGCGGGCAAAGGGGGTGCCCGTAGCCTCCTTGTCACCGGACCGCAGGTGTGCAGCGAGGCGACCGTCAGGTGGGGGACTCCGGCCGGCCGCCCGGCGGGGGCCGCGTGGCTCCCCCGCGTTCGGGCCGCCAGTCCCACTGGTGGGACCGGCCAGCGCGTCCTGGGCGGCGCGCGGGGGCCGACGGCGAGCCCGAGCCGCGGTGATGGGGACACATGGGTGTCCCCGCTCGGGTCATCGGTGGGGTGCTCACGGATCAGGCGTCAACCAGCCCCCGCGAGCCCCCTCGCCGCCCTGACTCTCATGCGGGCCGGGTCCAGGTCCGACTTGCCGTGAGCTTCTAACCTGACTACACTCATCAACAAATGAACGCTGGAGGGAGCCATGAGCGTGACGGATGACTTGGTCGAGCAGGCCCGGACCTACCAGGCCACCTTTTCGGCCGGCGAGCTGCCGATGCCCCCGGGGCGGCAGGTGGCGATCGTCGCCTGCATGGACGCGCGTCTCAACCCCTATGGCCTGTTCGGGCTGAAGGAGGGCGACGCTCACGTCATCCGCAATGCCGGGGGTGTCGTGACCGACGACGTCATCCGCTCGCTCGCGATCTCCCAGCGGTTACTGGGGACTGAGGAGATCATCCTCGTGCACCACTCGGACTGCGGAATGCTCACCTTCACGGACGACGCCTTCCGATCCGACCTGGAGCGCGAGACCGGGGTTCGGCCCGAGTGGGCTGCCGAGGCGTTCAGCGATCTCGATGCGGACCTGCGTCAATCTGCGGCCCGACTGCGCGTCAGCCCGTTCTTGCCTCGGCGTGACCGCGTGCGCGGTTTCGTGTACGACGTCCGCAGCGGAGGCCTGCGCGAGGTCTCGATCACCTGATCGGGCTCGGGATCCTGCCCTCCGCCGGGGCACGTCGGCCACAATGCTTGCTGTGAGCAAGCCCGCTGCCGCGCCCCTCCCTCCCTTCCCGCCTGAGCCTGACCAAGGACGCTCGGACCGCACGGACGGGCTGGCAGAGGTCCGGGTGGAGGGGGCCAGGCTGCGCCTCGTGGAGTTGCCGCTGGTCCGTCCCTTCACCACCAGCGTTGGCACCGACACGGTCAAGACCGCCCTGCTCGTCGAGCTGGTCGGGGACGGTCTTCGCGGCTGGGGCGAGTGTGTAGCCGACCCCGGACCGAGCTACTTCGGCGAGACCCTGGTCACGGCGCGCCACGTTCTCACCGAGTACCTCCTGCCCGAGGTGGTGGGGTCACCGCGGCGCCCCGTTGCCGACCATCTGCGCCGCATCACCTGGGTTCGCGGCCACCCGATGGCCCAGGCGGCGCTGGAGATGGCGCTGCTGGACCTTGCCGGCCAGGCGACCGGGCGGAGTCTGGCCCAGATCCTGGGGGGGGTGAGAGTTCGGGTCGCCTGCGGGGTGAGCGTCGGCATCGAGGCCACCGTCGCGGCCACCCTGCGGGCGGTCGATGGCTACTGCGCCGAGGGATATCAGCGGGTCAAGCTGAAATGCCGCCCCGGACGAGACGAACGGGTGGTGGCCGCGGTCCGTCGGGCGTTCCCGACCCTGCCCCTCACCGTCGACGGCAACGCCGCGTACACCCTGGCGGACCTGGCCGTCCTCCAGCGTCTCGATCGCTACGGCTTGCTGATGATCGAACAGCCCCTCGCTCACGACGACCTCGTCGACCATGCCCGGCTGCAAGCGCTTCTTCGCACTCCGGTCTGCCTGGACGAGAGTGTCCCTTCGGTGGCCTCCGCCCGAGCTGCAATCGCCCTGCGGGCCGGTGGCATGATCAACTTGAAGCCGGGGAGGGTTGGTGGCTTGTTGGCCGCGGCCGCCATCCACGATCTCTGCGGGGCGGCGGGCTGGCCCACTTGGGTTGGGGGGATGCTGGAGACGGGGATCGGCCGTGCTGCCAACGTCGCGCTCGCCTCCCTCCCCAACAACACCCTGGCGGGGGACACCTCAGCGAGCGACCGCTACTTCAGCGAGGACCTCGTGGCGGAGCCGTTTCGGCTCGGGTTGGATGGTACCCTGGCGGTGCCGACGCGCCCTGGGCTCGGGGCCGAGCCGGACCCCGAGCGCCTCGCCCGGGTCACCACCTGGCTCGAGAGGTTCACCGGCCCGGGTACCGGACATGGCTGACCAGGACCCGTGGCTCGTGGCCGAGGCGGCCGCGCTCTCGGCCGGGGTCACCCTCCGCGAACTTGACCGGGCCGACGACGGGTTCCGGATCGACGAGGTCACGCGCGCGATCTGGGGAACCTCCGAGGTCGCCCCGCCTCTGGCCCGGGCGATGCAGCACGCCGGCGCCATCCTGGTCGGGGCCGAGGCTCCGACCGGCGAGCTGGTCGGCTGCGCGCTCGGTTTCATCGCCTACCGGGACGGCTGGCACTGTCACTCGCATCTGGCGGCCGTCCTGCCCCGGTTCGAGGGCCGCGGGGTCGGCCGGGCACTCAAGCTGGGCCAGCGCGCCGCGTGCCTCGCCCTTGGGGTGCCGGAGATGCGCTGGACCTACGACCCGCTCCTCGTTCGCAATGCGTGGTTCAACCTGGTGCGATTGGGTGCGGTCGCCACCGCTTTCCTCTCTGACTTCTACGGGGCCATGGATGACCTCCAGAACCAGGGCGACCGCGGGGACCGCCTCGAAGTGCGCTGGTGGCTTCCGGCGCCTAGCGCCTCGCGCCAAGGATGCTGCCGCGGTGGGCCGCGACTGCTGGACGCTGTGGAGGTGGCGGGTCGCCTCGAACCGCACCTGACGGACGCTGACCCGGGAGAACGTGCCGAGATACAAATCCCCCCCGACTACCCTCGGCTGCGGCGGGAGTCCCCCGACCTCGCCTCTCGCTGGCGCTCGGCGGCGGCAGCGGCCTTCACTCGGGGCTTCGCGGCGGGACTGGTGGCTACCGCCATCAGCCGCGAGGGCGTGTACCGGCTCACCCGTCCCCAGCCCTCCAGCCCCGTCGGACTCCACCCCGCCGCCGCTGGCGGGGTCCCCTCCCCCCCCGGGTGTACCATTCCCCGGTCCGAGGCGGATCAGCCGGGAGGGTCGCCCTGATACTCGACCGATCCCTGACTCGTGTCGCCCTGCTGGCGATGGCAGCTCTCGTAGGTCTCGGGCTCGCGCCGACCGCTTCGCCACGACTCGGATCTACCAGTGCGGCGCCGGCCGCTGCGTGGCCGGTCTACCACGCGGATGCGCTCCACAGCGGGGTGGCGACCGGAGTGCCTCGGCTGGGCCACGTGCGCCTGTCGTGGCTGCGGCAGCTCGACGGGGCGGTCTACGCCGAACCGTTGGTGGTGGGCGGCCTGGTCATCGTGGCGACCGAGAATGATACGGTCTACGCGCTCAACTCGGTCGACGGCGGCGTCGCCTGGCGCCGGCACCTCGGCACCCCGGTACCCCTCTCGGCCCTCCCGTGCGGGGACATCAACCCGCTTGGGATCACCGGAACCCCAGCCTACGACCGCGCTACCGGCCTCGTCTACTTGGTGGCGGAGCTGACGGGATCGCGCCATGTCCTGTTTGCGCTCGACGCGCGCAGCGGGCGCATCGCATGGTCCCGCCGAGTCGATGTCGCGTTCTCCAGCCCCGTCGCCACCCAGCAGCGCACTGCGCTGGCGATCGGCAATGGGATGGTGTACTTCGGGTTCGGTGGCCACTCGGGGGACTGCGCCAACTACCGTGGCGCTGTCGTCGGCGTCCCCGTCGACGGGCGCGGGCCGACCCTCACCTATGCGGTGCCCACCCCCCGTCAGGGAGCGGTCTGGGCTCCCGGGGGGCCGGTGCTTGACGCCCACGGCCGTCTCTACGTCGCCACCGGGAACGGCTCGGCCTTCCACCCGCCCTACGATGGATCCGATTCGGTTCTCGAGCTCTCGTCCCGACTGCGGCTGATCAGCCGGTTCGCGCCCGCGACCTGGGCCCGGGACAACGCCGAAGACCTCGACCTCGGCTCGGTCTCGCCGACGCTTCTCCCCGACGGGTACGTCTTCATCGCGGGCAAGAGCGGTACTGGCTACGTGCTGCGGCAATCCGCCCTCGGGGGGATCGGACACCCGGTCGCGAGCGCACCGGTCTGCGCCTCGTTCGGGAGCACGGCTTTCGTGGGCGACACCGTCTACGTCCCCTGCACCGACGGCATCCGCGCGGTCGCGGTGGAGCCCAGCGGCGGTCTGCGCATCCTCTGGCACACACCGGCGGGGGCGAATGGACCACCGGTGGTGGGAGGGGGAGCAGTCTGGAGTGTGGACACCTCGTCCGGTGTCCTCTATGCGCTCTCCCCGCGCACGGGCGCCGTACGGGCGTCGGTCAACCTCGGGCTGGTGCCGCACTTCGTGTCGCCGACATTGGTCGGGGGCCGGGTCTTCGTCGGAACCAGTCTTGGCGTGGTGGCGGTGATCGGCGCCTGAGGGAGTCAGTCCGGTTCGACGCGTGGGCCGAAGAGACGGGCTGACACCCGAGTCAGATGGAGCCGCATCAGCTCCTCCGCCCTTCGTCCATCGCGATTCCGCACTGCTTGGACCACGTCGGCGTGCTCTCGATGGCCGATGGCCCGGCGGGCGGGGCTGAACCCGCGACGCTTGAGGCTGCCCCAATAGGGTTGGTCCCGGGCCGCATTGACCATGGTGAGCAGCGCCACGGCGAGGCGATTGTGGGTGGCGGCCGCCAGCGCCTGGTGCAGGGACGCGTCCCAGAGCTCGAACTCCTCGTGAGACTCGGCGATTCCTCCACGGGACAGGCACGCTTCGACGCGGTCCAGGTCGGCGGGCCGAGCGGCGGCGACGGCGAGCGGCATCAACTCCGGCTCGACCGCGAGCCGGACCGCCATCACCTCGACGGGAGATGTTTCCACCAGGTCGGTCGATGGCCCGGCGTCCCGGCCCGAGCCAACCACGTAGGTGCCGCGTCCCACTTGGCGTGCAATCCCGCCGTGGTCGGCGAGGACGGCGAGCGCGTCACGCAGCGCCCGCCGCGGGACCCCCAGGGTCTCAGCCAGCTGGCGCTCCGCGGGCAGGCGCCGATCCGCCGTGTCCCGCAGCCGCACCTCGGCCTCGACTCGCGCGACCAGTGCTTCCAGGGCGGGACGGATCCGACGCGGCGCCGTCACCGGTGGGCTTGCCAATCGCGAACCAATCCCCGCGGGTGGTCGCGGCGTTGACTCTGGTGCCAGAGCTGATTACAGTACGGAGCCGCACGGCTGTGACGCATTCTGGCCGACCATAACCGAACCAATCGCCCGGCGCAATCCCCTTCGGCGAGCCGGTGTCGGCAGCGAGGGGGTGTCGGCGTCGGCGGCAGCAGGGGGATCTGATGCGGCTGATTACTTTCACGGTGCCGGGCGACCCGCGCCCTCGGCTTGGGGCCCATCGCGGCGCGCAGGTTGTCGACCTGGCCGCCGCCCCGGGATGGACGGACGGGTGGGCCCGGCCGCCGCGGGATCTGGTCGAGCTGCTGGCGTTGGGCGAGGTCGGGCTGGCACGCGCGGCGGCCGCGGTCGCTCGGGCCGAGGAGTGCCGCTCGGGCTGCCATCCCGCCGCGGCCGCGCGCCTGCTGGCGCCCCTCCTGCGGCCCCCCAAGGTGATCGCGGTCGGACGCAACTACCGCGGCCACGTCCGGGAGGCGAAGGTGAAGCAGCCGGACATGCCCAAGCTCTTCGCGAAGTACGCGGCCACGATCGTGGGACCCGGCGACGCCATCATCAAGCCCGCCCTTACCGATGAGGTGGACTTCGAGGCCGAGCTGGCGGTCGTGGTCGGTCGGCCGGGCCGCGCCATCCAGCGGGGCGACGCCCTCTCGCACATCGCCGGCTACACGGTCGCCAACGACGTCAGCGCCCGTGACATCCAGTTTCACGACGAGCAGCTGACCCTGGCCAAGAATTTCCGCACCTTTGCACCCATGGGCCCTTGGCTGGTGACCCGGGACGAAGTCGCGGACCCGGGTGAACTCGACATTCGGCTCTGGCTCAACGGAAACCTCATGCAAGACTCCAACACCCGCGACCTTGTCTTCGACATCCCCCATTTGGTGGCGTTCATCTCCGCGGCCATGGACCTCGAGGCGGGCGACGTGATCCTGACCGGCACCCCGTCGGGGGTCGGCTATACGCGCACGCCCCCGGTGTTCCTGCGCCCCGGCGACACGGTCCGGATCGAAGTGCAGGGCGTGGGGGTGTTGGAGAATCCGGTCGCGGCGCAGGAGCCCGCGATCCCCTTCCCGGGAGCCGGGGTGGGTCAGGTTGCCGCCGCCGGTCCCCAGGCGGGTGGGTAGGGCTTGGGGCCAGGCTAGGCGGAGCCGGGGACAGAGCCGGCCAAGGGTAGCCGGACGCGGAAGGTCGTCCCGCCCCCGAGGGCGGTGTCGAGTTCGACCGAGCCGTGGTGGGCTCGGGTGAGCGCCGCCACGATCGCGAGCCCGAGCCCGACTCCTCCGGTGGCGCGCTCGCGTGACGGGTCGGCCCGATAGAAGGGCTCGAACACGTGCGCCGCGGCACGGGCCGTCAGCCCCGGTCCCTGATCGCGAACCTCCAGGACGGCCTCGGCACCGGCGGCCCGGACGCCCACCTGCACGGGGGTGAGGGGACGGGTGTGCCGGCGGGCGTTCTCAAGCAGGTTTGTGAGAACCTGGCGCAGGCGCGCCTCGTCGCCGAGTACGGTGACCGACAGGGGAGCGTCGAGGTCGAGCGGTCGCTCGGGGTCGAGCAGGCGGCTGTCGGCAACGGCCTCGTCTGCCAATCGAACTAGGTCGACCGGCCGCAGCTCCAGCGGTCGGCCGCTGTCCAGGCGCGCGAGCAACAGCAGGTCGTCGACCAGCAGGCCCATCCGACCCGCCTCCTCCTCGATCCGCCGCAGGGACTTGGCAAGGTCCCCCGGGCGCGACTCAGCGCCGCGCCGGAAGAGCTCGGCGTACCCGCGGATTGAGGTCAGCGGGGTGCGGAGCTCGTGGGAGGCGTCGGCAAGGAAGCGGCGCAGGCGGTCTTCGGATGCGCGCCGCTCCTGGAACGCGTCCTCGATCCGGGCCAGCATGGTGTTGAGTGCCAGGGCCAGTCGCCCCACCTCGGTGCGCGCCTCCGCTCCGCCCACGCGCCGACCGAGGTCGCCAGCGGCGATCGCCGCTGCGGTGATGGTGATCTCTTCCAGCGGGCGCAGGCCACGTCGCACCGCCCAGCCCGCCGCCAGCGCGACGGCCGTCAGGACGGCGAGGCTGACCAACAGCTCGCCCATGATCAGCTGCCCCAAGGTGGTGGTCACTGCGGTGAGCGGGATCGCGGTCACCAGCGTTCCCAGGCTGCCCGGGAGGCGAGTGGACAGTACTTGGTAGCGGACGCTCCCGTGCCGACCCCCGCCGGCTGCGATGGAGCGCCCTATCGAGGTTGCCCGGGTGAGGATGTCGCCGGGAAGGTGGGGGGTGGTCCCGGCGCCCTGGTAAGCAAACGTTACGCGGGCGATGACGCGGCCGCTGGGGAGTGCGAGCTCGCCGAAGGTGCCCGGGGGCAACGTCGAGGGCACTGGCCCTACCGGGCTGGTCGGGCCGAGCCGGCGTCCGAGCAGCGGCGAGGGCGCGGTGACTCCCAGGGCACGAACTCGCAGGGCCCGAAGCACGGGGAACTGAGCCGCGCGCAGCTGCTGGCCAACCTGGGCGTAGAGGTCATGGTGCAGAACGGTGTAGGTCAGGAGATCGGCCATGCACAGCCCTGCCGCCGTCAGCCCGGCGACCGCGAGGAGCAGGCGCAGCCGCAGTGACATAGTTAGGGGCTGGGGGGTCGAAGCGTGTACCCGACGCCGCGTACAGTGTGGATCAGCGGCGGTCCAAGAGGGTCCAGCTTGCGGCGCAGATAGCTGACGTAGGTCTCCACCACCGTGTCGGAGCCGTGGAAGTCGTCGGGCCATACGCGCTCCAGAATCTGGGACTTGGAGAGCACCTGCCGGGCGTTCAGAAGCAGATAGCGCAGCAGGTTGTGCTCGGTGACGGTGAGCGGCACCGGCACCATCCCTCGCCGCACCTCGTGGATCTCGTCATCGAGCACCAAGTCGGCGACCGCGAGGCGGCTCCGTTCCCCGGATTGGCCGTGCGAGCGCCGAAGTACGGCCTCGATCCGCGCCGAGAGCTCAGAGAGGCTGAATGGCTTGGTCATATAGTCGTCGCCACCATGGCGGAGCCCATGGACCTTCGCCTCGATCGTGTCGCGGGCGGTCAGGAAGATGACCGGAAGCCGGGTGGCCTGGTCGCGGAGCCGGCGGGCGACCTCAAAACCATCGAGGTCGGGCAGCATGATGTCGAGCACCACGAGGTCTGGGCAGAACCGCCGTGACTCCTCGAGGGCGGAGCGGCCAGCCGAGGCGACCGCCACCTCGTACTGCTCGTAGCGCAGCGCGGTGGCCAGCAGGTCGGTGATGTTCGGCTCGTCGTCGACCACCAGGATCCGGGTGGGGGACGGGGTGCGCCAGGCGCCTACCGCGGTTGCCATCGCCACAAGTGTGGCGGCTGCTTGATGTGAGCGGGATGTGAGGATGGCCGGTCCCGCGGGGCGCGTACCATCGCCGGATGCGCAACCTCACTGCCCTAGTGGTGTGCGTGGCCTTTGTCGACACCGTGTTCTTCGCCGCGCTGGCACCGCTCCTGCCCCACCTGGTGCACACCCTGGCTCTCGGCAAGGGTGCCGCCGGCTTCCTCACGGCCGCCTATGCCGTGGGGAGTATGGCGGGAACCCTCGTCGCCCTCCCGGTGGCCGCTCGCGGCAGCTTGAAGGTCGGGGTGGTGCTGGGGCTCGCCCTGATGGCGGCCTGCACCCTGGGATTCGCGCTCGCTCATGGCATCGTCCTGCTCGACGGCATGCGGTTCGGCCAGGGCGTCGGGGACGGCCTGGCTTGGACGGGCGCAGTCGCCTGGCTCGTGACTGCCGTTCCGGCTGGCCGACGCGGCCGCGCCATCGGCACCGCCGCCGGCGCCTCCGCGGCCGGGTCGCTGTTGGGTCCGCTTCTGGGCGGGATCGCCGCCACCGCGGGCTTGCGGCCGGTGTTCGGGGGCATCGCCGCGGCCACGGCGGGCCTGGTCATGTGGACGATGGTGACCCCGGCGCCTGCCGAGGAGGGTCGCCGAGATCTCGGGCGGCGGCTCCGTGGGCTGCTCGGCTGGCGGGCCGGCGCCGGCCTCTGGCTCGGTGGGCTCGGCGGCGTCCTCACCAGTGTCCTTGCGGTGTTGGCCCCACTCCAGCTGGCGCGCGCAGGCCTAGGCGCGGGGGTGATCGCGGCGGTCTTCTTCCTGGCAGCAGTGATCCGCACTTGGGTCAACCCCCTGCTCGGACGCTGGACAGACCGGCGCGGGCATCGGCGGCCGGTCGTGGCCGGGCTGGCCGCCTCCGCCCTTGTGTCACTGCTCCTCGTCGTGGCAGCGGGAGGGTGGGAGCTGGCTGCCGCGGTGGTGTTGGCGGGCGCCGCCTTCAGCTCCTTCTGGGTGCCGGCCATGTCGATGATCTCGGTGGCCGCGGGTGGCACTCCCCGGACCGTCTGGGTGGGCTTCGGGCTGTGGAACCTGGCCTGGGCGGTTGGCTGGAGCGTGGGCTCGGCGGGCGGCGGCACGCTCGCAGCCGCGGTCGGCGATCTCTGGGCCTACCTCGCTCTGGCGGGGGCCTCCCTCGTGACCCTCGCCCTTGTCCATGGGGGCCGGTGGTCACCCTTTCCACGGGGCCGGCTGGCGCAGGGGCGCGCCGGCTGACGCGAGCGTCAGCCGGCGCGCCATTGGCTGGCGGGGAGCCGATCCGGGGGCGCATACTCGCCCGGTCGGCCCCCTCCCGCTGGCCAAGTCGGGAGGAGGAGTATGAGGCTGCGGCTGGGCCTTCGGACCCCGGCTTCGGAGGGATGGCGATGCGTGGTCCGCGGCTGACGCGTGGGGGTGCCGTGGGCGCCCTGGTCTCGGTGGCAGCCCTGGCGAGTGTCGGAGGCGCGGTGGCCGCCGTCCGCCCGGCCGTCGCCGCTGTCAACGGCGGGACCGCTGCATTCGCCACCGCGGGTCCACCCAACTGGATCTTCCCGATGTGGACGCCCACCACCTATGGCATCCAGGTGACCCAGTTCACCACCCTTCTCTACCGACCCTTGTACTGGGAGGGGACCCGGGGGACCAATGCCCTGAACCCCGCTCTCAGCATGGCCAACCTGCCGCGTTGGTCGAACGGGGGCCGCACTGCGACCATCACCTTGAAGCGCTGGCGCTGGTCGGACGGCCAACCCATCACCACTCGCGACGTCGAGTTCTGGTTCAATCTGGAGGCTGCCAACAAGACCAAGCTGGGCGCCTACCACCCCGGCTGGCTCCCCGACGATCTGAGCCGGGTGACCTATCCTTCGGCGAGCACCTTCGCGGTCACTTTCAAGCAGTCGTACAGCAAGACGTGGCTGCTGGACAATCAGCTCACCGACATCATCCCTCTGCCACAGCATGTGTGGGACAAGACACGGGCCGGCCAAGCCGTGGGCAACTATGATCGCACCCCGGCGGGCGCGCGCGCCGTCTTCAGCTTCCTCGACCGACAGTCCGGCGATCCCGGCAGCTACGCCACCGACCCACTTTGGAAGGTCGTCGACGGTCCCTTCCGGCTGCAGAGCTACTCCGCTCCCACTAGCGACGCCGTACTGGTCCCCAACCATGCCTACTCCGGCCCCGACCGGGCCCACTTGGCTCGGGTCGACTGGATGGTTTTCGCCAGCGACACGGCCGAGTTCGACGCTTTGCGCGCGGGTGAGCTCACCTATGGATACCTACCCTACAACGACGTCTCCCAAGCGGCCTACCTGCGCAGCCACGGATACCGCGTCGTCTCGTGGAACTGGTACACGCTGAACTACGCGGAGATCAACTACACCAACCCCAAGACCGGTCCCATCATGCGCCAGCTCTATCTGCGCCAGGCGCTCCAACACCTGGTCGATCAGGCCGCCTACATCAAGGTGGCGCTGCATGGGTACGGGCTTCCGACCTACGGTCCGGTGCCGACTGTCAACAACTCGCCGTATGCGACCAGCTTCGAACATCACGACCACTACCCCTACAGCACGAAGGCTGCCCGGGCCCTGCTGCAGAGCCACGGCTGGGCGATACATCCCAATGGCACGGACACCTGCGAGCGTCCCGGCACCGGTGCCGGCGATTGCGGTGCCGGCATCAGGGCGGGGACGCCGCTCGCGCTCCGATTCGTGTACTGGAACGCCTACCAGTACACCGATCAGGAGGTCGAGGCGTTCAAGTCGGCGGCCTCGCTCGTCGGAGTCAACATCAGCCTGCTCGGCCACACGATCGCCGGCGTCTACGCCCTCGGCGGTCAGTGTCCGGCCTCCTCGTGCAACTGGGAGCTGCTCACCTTTGGAGGCAACCTGTGGAACTTCGGCGGGGGCGACGCCTATCCCACCGGAGGCCAGATTTTCGGCTGTGGCAGTTACTGGGGCGGAGGTTACTGCAACAAGCAGATCGACGCCCTGATCACGGCGACCCACACCGACACCAGCATCCAGGCACTCTATCGCTATGAGAACGCCACCGCCCTGCAGGTCCCCGGCCTGTGGTGGCCGCTCGCCAACTACCAGATCTCGGTGATCAGTGACCATCTGCACGGCTGGAGCCCGCAGGATATCTATGCCTCCGTCTACCCAGAGAACTGGACCCTCAGCCGCTGACGTGGCGGTGATGAACACCGACCGGCCCGCCGACTGGGTCTTCCTGGGCGGCGCCGTCTACACGGTGGACAGGGCACGGCCATGGGCCGAGGCAGTCGCAATTCGAGACGGGCGGATCGCGGGGGTCGGCTCCGACCACTCGATCCGCAGCCAGATCGGACCCCGCACCGAGGTGATCGACCTGCGTGGCCGGATGCTCATGCCGGGGTTTCAGGACAGTCACGTCCACCCCGCCATGGGAGGACTGCAGCGCCTGCGCTGCGACCTCAGTGACCACCACACTCTCACCGACTACCAAGCTGCGGTGCGGGCCTACGCGGCGCTCCACCCCGGTCGGCCGTGGATCGTCGGGGGGGGCTGGGCGATGGACGTGTTCCCAGGCGGGTTGCCCACCGCCGAGGCCCTCGACGCGGCTGTCCACGATCGACCGGTCTACCTCAGCAATCGCGACGGCCACGGTGCCTGGGTCAATTCCCGGGCGCTCGAGCTGGCGGGGGTGGACGCTGCCACGCCCGATCCCCGCGACGGACGGATCGAGCGGGACGCTGCCGGCCGACCCACCGGTGCTCTCCATGAGGGCGCCATGGATCTGGTGACGCGGTGTGTCCCGGCGGGGACCCGAGACGAGTGGCGCCAGGGTCTGCTGGCGGGCCAGGCCTACCTACACCAGTTCGGGGTCACCGCCTGGCAGGACGCCGCCGTGGAGGTGACCGGCAGCACGGTCCCGATCCTGGACACCTATCGGGAGATGGCCGAGCGCGGCGAGCTCACCGCTCGGGTGGTGGGGGCGCTGTGGTGGGACCGTCATCGCGGGCTGGGGCAGCTCGACGAGTTGGTGGCTGCGCGCGATCGCGTGACCACCCCCGGGTTTCGTCCCACCACGGTCAAGATCATGCAGGACGGCGTCTGTGAGGACTTCACGGCGGCCGTCCTCGACCCCTATCTCGATGGGCACGGGTGCGCCACCGAGCGACGCGGCCTTAGCTTCATCGATCCCGAGCTGCTGGGCCAGGTGGTGACGGCGGTGGATCAGGCCGGCTTTCAGGTTCACTTCCACGCGATCGGCGAGCGTGCGGTCCGCGAAGCGCTCGACGCCCTCGCGGTGGCTCGCACCATCAACGGGATGAACGACCTGCGACACCACATCGCCCACATCCAGGTCATCCATCCCGACGACCTAGCCCGATTCGCAGCGCTGCGGGTGGTGGCGAACGCGCAGCCGCTGTGGGCCGCCAATGAGCCGCAGATGACAGAGCTCACCATCCCGTTCCTCGGCCCCGAGCGGTCGCTGTGGCAGTACCCATTTGCCACCCTTGATCGTCTCGGGGCGCGCCTTGCCTTTGGCAGCGACTGGTTCGTCTCCAGCCCCAACCCACTCTGGGAGATCCACGTCGCCGTCAACCGCGTGCCCCCGCCACGTGACCTCGGGCACCAGCTCGCCGAGGGACGCAGCGACTCGTTCATTCCCACCGAGCGACTCGATCTGGCCACCGCACTGCATGCGTTCACGATGGGTTCGGCGTACGTCAATCACCTCGACCACGAGACCGGATCGATCGCGGTCGGCAAGTGGGCCGATCTGGTCGTCATCGACCGCAACCTCTTCACCGAGCCGCGGCTCGCCATCGCCGAAGCCAGCGTGCAGCTGACGCTGGTGGGTGGGCACCCCGTGTACCAGGCCCCGAATGCCCGCGGCTGACCCGGCGCCACGCCCGGCCGACCTCATCCTCGTGGGCGGCTCAGTCTGGACCGGGGACGCCGTGGGACGCTGGGCCGAAGGGGTGGCGATCCTGGACGGTCGGATCGTGGCGGTGGGCTCTGACCACGAGCTGCGCGCCTGGGCAGGACCGGCCACCGAGGTCGTCCCGCTGCGCGGTCGGATGGTGTGTCCGGGCTTCCAGGACGCGCACATCCACCCAGCCGGCGGTGGATTGGACCGGCGGCGCTGCGATCTCAGCAGCCTGCGCACGCGCCCGGAGTACCTTGCGGCCATTCGTGCCTATGCGCAGGCCCACCCCGACCTCAGCTGGATCCTCGGGCGGGGCTGGTCGATGCCGGCTTTCCCCGGTGGGATTGCCACCGCGACCGAGCTGGATCAGGCGGTTCCTGACCGCCCCTGCTTCCTGCGCAATCGCGACGGGCACGGCGCCTGGGTCAACAGCCGTGCGCTCGAGCTGGCCGGAATCGACGCCGCCACCTCCGACCCTGTCGACGGACGGATCGAACGGGACGACGCCGGCAGCCCGGTCGGGACACTTCACGAGGGCGCCCGCGACCTCGTCGAGCGGCTGGTGCCTCAGCCCAGCGAAGCCGAGCGCGAGGCGGCGATCCTGGAGGCTCAGGCGTACACCCACCAGCTGGGGATCACTGCCTGGCAGGACGCCAACCTGGACTGGCGTGGTGGGCGCTACGCCAGTCTCGACGCCTACCTGCGGCTGGTGCAGCGGGGACTTCTCAGCGTCCGGGTGGTGGGAGCTCTTTGGTGGGACCGCCACCAGGGGTTGGAGCAAGTGCAGGAGCTGGTGGAGGTCCGGGAGCGAGCCCGGCGAGGTGGGTTCCGCGCCACCACTGTCAAGATCATGCAGGACGGTGTCCTCGAGAACTTCACCGCTGGGGTGCTCGAACCGTACCTCGACGGTCACGGGTGCGCCACCGACCGGCATGGCCTCAGCTTCGTCGACCCCGACGTTCTGGTCCAGGCGGTCCCGGCCCTCGACCGCGCCGGCTTCCAGGTCCACTTCCATGCCATCGGGGAGCGGGCCGTACGCGAGGCGCTGGACGCGGTCGAGGCCGCGCGCCAATCCAACGGGATGAACGACCTGCGTCACCACATCGCGCATATCCAGGTGATCCATCCCGACGACGTGGGACGATTCCGCGGCCTCCAGGTCGCGGCGAACGCCCAGCCCCTGTGGGCCGTCTCTGAACCTCAGATGACCGAGCTGACGATCCCCTTCCTGGGTCCGGTGCGGTCCGCCTGGCAGTACCCGTTCGCGAGCCTGGCGCGCCAGGGCGCTGTGGTCGCCTTCGGCAGTGATTGGCCCGTCTCCAGCTGCGACCCGCTCTGGCAGCTGCATGTGGCCGTGAACCGCCTCCCGCCTGCAGGGGACGTCACCCACCAGCCCAACCGCGCAGAAGCCATCCCGTTCCTCCCGGAGGAGGGACTTTCCCTCGCGGTGGCGCTGCGTGCCTCCACGATGGGGTCCGCTTACGTCAATCACCTGGACGCCGAGAGCGGCTCGCTAGAGGTGGGCAAGGCCGCTGATCTGGTCGTTCTCGACCGCAACATCTTCGAGGAATCGCAGTTGGCGATCGGCTCGGCTCGAGTTCTGCTGACGCTGGTGAACGGGAGAACCGTGCATCAGGATCGATCCGGTTGGCGGTGATCCGCCTGGTCGTTGTCGGCGGGGGCATCATTGGCCTGTGCACCGCGCACTTCGCCCGCCGGCTTGGGGCGGAGGTCACTGTGGTGGAGTCGGCCACTTGCGGAGCGGGCTGCTCCTACGGCAACGCCGGGTGGATCTGTCCCGGTGACTCCGCTCCTCTCCCTGCACCCGGCGTGGTCGGGACCGCGCTGCGGTCACTGCTCGACCCGGATGCGCCGCTGCACCTGCATCCCACCCCGGCATGGGAGTACCTGAGCTGGCTGGCGCGATTCTGGCGCCGCTGCAACCGACGCGACCAGCTGCTGGGGATGGCCGCCCTGGGGGCACTGAACCGGCGCACGCTCACGCTCTATGACGAGCTGGCCGCGGAGGGGATCGGGTTCGAGATGCATCGCACCGGCCTCCTCCATGCGCACCTCGATGCTGCCGCCGCGAGCCGAGCGCTCGAGCGGGACCGATCGCTCGCTCCTGACGGCTATCGGATGCCGGACCGGGTCGTGACCGGATCCGAGGTTCGGGAGCTTGAGCCCGCGCTCGGTCCGGCGGTTGCCGCCGCCTACCTTGTCGAGGAGGAACGGCATGTTCGTCCCGACACGGTGACCAGAGCCCTGGCGACCGGTCTGGTACGGGCCGGCGCCCTCCTGGTGGAGCACACGCCGGCCCGCGGCGCTGTCATCCGCGCCGGACGCTTGGTCGCGATCACCACCGACCGGGGCCCGGTCGACTGCGACCGGGCGGTGGTGGCGGTGGGTGCACAGACCGCTCGCTGGCTGCGTCCGCTCAGGGTGCGGCTTCCGATGCTGGCCGGCAAGGGCTACAGCTTCACAGTGCCTCTCGCGCGAGCGCCGCAGCGCGCGATTGATCTTGTCGACACCCGCATCGCCTGCTCACCAATGAGCTGCGGGGTGCGCCTCGCCGGCACAATGGAGATCGGGCGGGTCGGTCCGGGCCCGGAAGCGCGACGGATCGCAGCGATGATCCTCGGGAGTCGCCGGTTCCTCGCCGACTGGCCGGTGGACTTCGATGCCCAGGCGGCCCTGAGGCGGGACGCATGGGCCGGACTGCGGCCGATGACGGCGGACGGGCTGCCCGTCCTGGACGCCGTTCCGAAGGCGTCAGGCCTGTACGTGGCGACCGGGCATGCAATGGAGGGAATGATCCTGGGCCCCGCGAGCGGGGAGGCCATGGCCGAGTTCGCGGTGACCGGTCGCCGACCGCAGGTGCTCTGGCCCTTCTCACTTGAGCGGTTCATCTGAGGCCGGCACGCGTTTCCCCCCTGAGCCCGGGTCACTCGGTCGCTCGGCCCGCCTTGTCCTCGATCTCCCACGCATGGTCGAGGACGTGCCACGCCAGCCTGCGAATCGCGTACCGGACCGGCCAGGACCGGGTTCCCCCTCCGTCGGGTGGTGCCGGTCCGAGCAGGGTGGCTGTGATCGCCTGACGGTGAGCGCCAACGGCCGCCGAATCCGCGAGGCGGGGAGCGACCAGGCGCAGCCCGAGCTTGCCGGCGTAGGCCGTCTCGGCCTTGAGCACGTGGTCGACGATGGCGTCGCGGTCTCGCCCGCCTCCTCGGGGGCCCTTGCGCAGAGTTTGCGGAGCACTCGCCACCACGCGATCGAAGAATGACCACGTCCCATCGAGCAGTCGCACCAGCCGTGCGGCGGTGGCGGGCGAGGGGTGTTCGTGCTCGCTTGTGGCGATCGCGCTGGGCGCGCCGAAGTCGGTCGTGGCGGAGCCGGGAAGCCGCTCCACCACCTGGAGGGCGTGGGATCTCATCCCGGAGAAGGCCTCGCCGGCGCCTTCGGCGACCGGCAGGTACCGCGCCGCCGCCGCCGAGAGCGCCGACAATGCCCGCTCTTCGTCGCGGTCGGATCGTGTCCATCCGGGCCAGTCCACGCTGCTCGCGAAGACCCGGTGAGCACCCACCTCGATCACGACTGGTACCGCAGTCTCAGCGGGCACGGGCGAATTGTAATGCCTGCTGGGCACCGAGTCTCCGTCCACCACGTCCGGGCCGCGTGTGATCGCGGATGTCACCCCGGCGATCGATGAGCTCGTGGTGTCAGGGCCGCCGACAGCACCCCGCAGGGGCACAGCGGCGCGAGTCGTGACGCGGCCACGAGACGATCGCCTCGGCAGCATGTGGCACTGCTGGATCGGACTCGGCTCGGAGCGGTTTGCACCCGGAGCCAGTCGCGGTCCCGCCCCCGAGGGAAATCGGATGCCGATCGAGAGGTTCGGGGTCCGGGGATTCGACGACGGCCGCCACATGGATCCGGAAGCCGAGTAGGGCCGACCGCTCGGAGAGCAGCTTGCCAGCGTCGAACCGCCCGGGTGCGGACTGGGGCTCGACCAGCACGTCGACAGCTCCGCCCTCGGCTTCGCTAACGCTTGCCTCGGACCCCAGATTCACCGGCCGCTCGCGGCCCTCTCAGGGCAGACGACCACGACCGCGACACGCCTGGGCCGCACCTCCGAACGCGAGGGCGGCGGCCGCTCCGATGGTCGGGATCCCCGAGGTGGCTTCACGACATCCCCAAGGTCGAGTCCTGCCTCCCGATCGCGCGTGGACCCTGGCACCGCGAACGCCCTGGCGGGGCGGTCCGCTCCGAGGTCCCCCGCAGGGGGAACTGGTACCGCTATCCGGGTCGCTGAGCAGATCTCTGGACAGCGCCGCACTCCGACGGGCGGAGCGCTCCCGACAGGTCCCGCCGGAGCGGGAGACCGGGTTCGAACCGGCGACCTTCTGCTTGGGAAGCATCGCGTGCAAGAGCGGGGGGTCCACTGCCGCTGAGCGACTTCGCAACCAGTCGCAACCCACGCAACAATGCTGCCAGGCACCTGATGCGTGTTGCACCTTGCAAGTAAGTTTGCCAACGGCTTGTACTCAACTCCCAGCGGGCCGGTTCGTCGCGGGTGGGAACGCGAAGGTCGTGATGGCGACCAGAGAGTCGTGCGCTGTCGGCCGTCACTGCTCGCCGCATCAGGAGTCAAAGAGGTGAACTGCGGGACCGTTCCCGAGGAAGCAATTCAGTGCTGTATTGGCCGATGACTGAGCCCCGATGTCCGTCGGCAGCGTGCCCAGGTCCAAGGCTCGTCGCCGCCCCTCGCTGGCATCGTAGCCGGGAATGCAGCCCGCGCCAGACCCCTCAGCACCAGGCCCGCTGCCTCAGCGACTGGATCGTCACCACGACCGCGACCGACTTCCCGGCGTCCCATCCAGGTGGCGACGTCCTCCACCATCGGACCACCCGCGCCGAGCACCCGACTCCAGTGCCATGCATCCGGCATCCAGTCAGCCTTCCTGCCCATTGTCGACCGCGATCGGCGACAAATGGCAGGCGCTGGCGGCGAGTTCCGCCTCAGGCGACCCTCAACTCACCCGCGGAAGTAGCAGCAGGACCGAAAAGCCCAATCAGAAGTCGCTGCCGGGCGAGCAGGCGTGCCTGCGGTCAGTCGCAGCTCAGTACCGCCCAACCCACTCCTCCGACTTCGCGACTTCAAGTACCGGTTTTCGCCGTGGGACACGCTGACCGACCAGAACCTCGGCCAGTGAGATCACCGCATCAGGATAGTCCCATGGATCGGCAAGGGCCGAGCGGGCCCACTCATCATGCCTTGCGCTACGTTGGACGCCGACGTGCCCCCTCTGTCGGTGACCGCCTATCCCAACCGACCAGGGAATCTCGCGAGCGCGCGCGAGGGCATCGGATGCTGGCAGCTTCCCGGCGCCGACGGCGTCGAACAAGCAACTCAGATAAGCTCCACTGATCCAGCCCGACGGAACGCTCTTGGGCTCCGCAGCCAGAAGGAGGTCGCGCTGAGTGCTGGCTGAGAGTCGCTGCAGCAGCGACCACTGCAGCGGGCCGCACGCAGAGCGCACACCTTGCGAGGTCACGCCTCGACACTTCTGGCGCGCAACCTTCGAG
>DATKRN010000041.1:0-6058 GCA_035532155.1 Verrucomicrobiia bacterium
TTTCCCGAGTCGGAGAGCTTTGCCGTCCGCCGCTGCCTCCAAGCCATCCTCAGCGAAGAATGGGTGCACCGGCTCTACGCGGAGCGCGACTTGGACCAGCTGGAGGCACGGCCCAGTTGATCTGACCCCGATCCGTGCGCAACGAGCGGAGCGGGGCCATGGGGGTGAGGGACGCGGCCGCCGGGGGGGGGAATCGCGAAGGCCGCTGCCGCCGGCAGGCGTGGAGGAGGTCCCGGTCTCGTACTCGCTGTCGACGGGACCTGCCCGGCGGTAGGCGGCGCGGGCACGGCCGCCACCGCCCGCATCGCCGCCCCGGTGGTGTCAGGGCGCAGCACCTCCAGATGCGCCAGATGGCTGGCGCCAGCTAGGATCGTCTGCTCCCTCGGCACCAGCGACTCCCGGGCACGGTGACCGCGGGGCGCTGCTTGAACGGCCGCACTGCGTTGATCGCGGCGTCGAGCCGGCGGATGAGGCCGAGGCGGTGGACCAGCTCGACTGCCTGCGCCAGGCCGGCGGCGTGGTTCAGGGTGGGGTCATCCGCCCCGACGTGGACGAGGCCGCTGTAACGTGTATGCTCCACGCCAACGATGCCTCCGTGCGGGGACGTGAGCGGTGTGGTTGCTCCTTGAGCATCGAAGGCACTTTTTCTATGTCCCGCCAGCTCTCGAACGTCGCTCCGCTCGGCCTAACTAGGATGGGAAGCGGCGGCCCCGGCTGGGAGCGGCCCTCACTGAGCGAGACGCCCATCGCGGGCTGCGAAGGTGGTCAAGGCTTCGGCGTCGCTGATCGTTGCCCGGACAAAGCAATCAGCCCACTCCCGGCGGTAGGGGTAGGTTGACTCGGCGACAACTCTGGCGCATGCGGCCTCGATGTCGATCGGGGTCCGATGAAGGGTGACCGCGCCCGCGCGAAGCATGGCCCAGTGGCCACCGGGACGGCCGTATGGCATGCCGACGCTCCCGGGGTTGACGACGAGCCGTCGGTCGACCAGCCGGATGAAGGGCATGTGCGTGTGTCCGCACACCACCGTGGCGACCTCGGCAGGCAGCTTGGCGAAGACGTGAGCCCATCGATCGAGACGCGTGTCGACGAGCACGACCTCATCGTCATCGCCGGGCGTGCCGTGGCAGAAGATGACCGGACCGAATCCTTCGACCTCGAGAGTCACTGGGTGGGGCAACGATGCAAGCAGTTCGACGTGCTGCGGCAACAGCTGGGCAGCAGCCCACGGGGTCACCTCGTCCGGGATATCGATCACCTGGCCGCGAGCCAGGGCGACCAACTCCCGGTCGGCGTTGCCCCGCACGAGCACCACACGGTCGCGGAGCGCGGCCAGCCGTTCGAGGACGGCGGTCGGCTGGGGCCCGGACGCGTGGTCGCCGGTGACGACCACCAAATCTGCATCGGCTACCGCTGGCTCAGCCAGCACGGAATCAAGGACCGGCAGCACCCCGTGGATGTCGGACAGCACCGCGACAGAGTTCACCATCTCGCCAGTTTCTCATCGCTCGGGCCAGGAGGCTAGGCAGAGCCTCCGCATATTTCAGGGCGCTCGCCGGAATTGACCTGGTGGGGGCGGGGGAACGGCACCGCGTCGGCGGGAGGCGCGTCCCCAGGTCCCCAGCGTTGACGCAGGGCTATTCGGGGCGGCCCGGGTCCTCACAGCGGGGTACGCCAATTCGCGATGGCAATTCCCGCGGCGGCCGACCCGATACCCCTCCCGCCGAGGAGGTGCGTGGCCACGTGCGCTGGGCGAGGAGGTCGTCGAGGGCGACGCGGTGGCAGCAGGCGGGACCAGCGTAAATGTCAACCCCAACGGGGACACCTTGATCATCGAAACGGGTCCCACCTGAGGGGGTCGGCGCCGTCGCGGTGGGGGGAGGCGGAGGCTGGAGCGGCGGGGAGGGGGTGGCGACTGGGGCCGACCGGGGCGGACCCGACGGGGGCGCTGGACGCCGGGGCGGGGCGAGACCGGCCGAACGGGGTTGGGCTCATGACGGAGGGGGACGGCGGGTCGCGCCGGACCGTGAGCGTCCCGGGTCAGGCCGCTGACGCTGGCGGTCGCGGTACGCCGACTGTCGGCAGGCCGTCGAGCCGTAGCGCTGACGACGGCCACCCGCGGGCGGCGCTGCGCAGACCGGACCGGGAGGTCGCGGGTCGGGAGCGGCGGCCGACGATGTCGTCGCCATGCCAATCTGATCGTAGATCAGCGGACATCTGCGATACTGAGTGGCGCATGGCGGGCCCCCCGGAAGCTGGACGCACAGCCACTTGCCGAGCGTTGGCAGTCATTCGACGGCAGGCAGGGCTTCAGGGGGAGGCCGGCGAGAGTCCCGAGGTGGTGATCGCCGCTCCCGGGTTCAGGCGCACCTGCATCCACCAGTGGTTGGCCCGCCATCGTGCCAGCGGTGTCGACTCATTGGCCGCCCGCCGCGCGCCGGGACGGAGGGCCACGCGAGGCGGGCGGCAACTGCGACGGCTGGTCGTGGAGAAGGAGCCGCGCCGGTTGCGGTTCGCCTTCGGGCGCTGGACCCGAGGGGTGGCGCGACCTGATCGTGCGGAAGCCCGGCATGGAGATCGCAGAGGCGTCGGTGGCACGGCGCGTACGCAAGCAGGGTCTGTCGCCGCGGCGCCCGCTCTATCGCGCGGACCAGCATGATCCCGAACGGGTCGAGCGCTGGTGGACGCGCGAGTATCCCCGGAGTCGGGCCGAGGCCCGACGTGCCGGCGCCCCGATCTGCTTCGCGGACGAGTCGGCGGTCCGGTCCGACCATCACGCCGGCACCACTTGGGCTGCCGTTGGGGCGACGCCCGTCGTGACCGCCACCGGAGCCCGCTGCGGACCCCATCTCATCTCCGCGGTGGCGCCGGGCGGCGCCCTGCGCTTCCGGAGCCTCCCCGACACGCTCACCGCGCCCCAGGTGATTGACGTCTGCCGTCGGATCCGCACCGACGCCGGTCGCCCCGTCATCCGCATTGTCGACGGCCACGCAGTGCACCGGTGCAGGGCGGTCGCCTGCTACGTCGCGAGCGCCAAGGGTCAGCGTCGCCTGGGCCTCCTGCCCCCGTACAGCCCGCAGCTCCATCCCGACGAGTAGGTGGGGCGCGATGTGAAGGGCCATCGGTCTGGCCACAGCCACGTCACCGATGCCGCCGTCCCTGAGCGCTGGGTCCTCGGTGCCCTGCCTCGCCACCAAGGCCTGCGCCACCTCGGCCGCGGCTACCTCCGCGACCCCGCGCTCCGCTACCTCCTGAAACCCGATCTCCGGTGATCACCGCTCAGCTTGGCCTCGTGAAGATGACATGTTTCTCATCAGGGCTCGTCGCCCTGTTGAGCTGGCTCTACGGACCTATTGGCTTCAACCCCACCGATGATGGGATCGTGCTCTCCCTGTCTCGACGTATTCTTCAGGGGCAGGTTCCTCATGCCCAGATCATCAATCCTCAGCCTCTCGGCTCGGGATATCTTCATCTAGTCGAACTCTTCCTGCCCGGCCCGCTGCTATTTGACGGAAGAGTTGTCACGCTGATCGAGATCCTCATCATCAACGTCGCGTGGGTCTATCTGGCGACAGGCAAGTCACTGCGTCAATGGAGCCTATTGAACTACTTCCTCGTCACCGTTGGTGTCCTCATAACCATCAACGTGTTTCCGCTGATGCCCTGGGATACCGTAGACGGAACGCTGTTTACCGCGATTGGCCTTGCCGCTGTGACCTTGGCAAGGCGCAAGAACTCTTACAAACTCTGTCTCCTCGCTTTTGTCGCTCTTGGCTCAACGTGCCTCATCAAACAAGGCTTTGTTTTATCTCCGCTTCTTGGTCTGATGGTGCTCCGGGCCAACAGACGGGGCAGGCAGATGCCGGTCATTTGGATAGTCCTGGCATCGGGAGCAGCGCCTGTTTGCTATACGGCCTATGTCACTGCGCATGGTGGATTCGGTCAGATGCTCGTTCAGTTGACGCAGACCGCACCACTGCATCCATTCGCATCCTTGAACCCGGCCGTGTCGGCGACGGATGGCGTTGTGGACTCCATCGTCTGCCTGGCCGCCATCGTCGCCTTGGCATACCTGCCGAGCCGAAGTGGCGCCACACGCGAGCATCAGCTCCAGGCACTCAGGGTCGGGGCCATATGTGCCGTTCTCCTGGTCCCCATGCTGGGACGGTACCAGTCTGTGGCTGAATCGCAATGGGCAGTTTCGATCTTTCTCATCGGGAGCCTTCTGTTGGTGTGGGGCGCGCTGCACCGCAGCGCGGATACCTTGCTGCTGGTGGCGTTGCTGACCGCATGGATGGACGGATTGTCTTGGGGTAACCCGAGCTTGTCCTCAGGAATCAGCTTCGCCGCCATCGTGATCCTTGACCGAATGGATATCGAAGGCTTCTATGCAAGGGTGAGAGCATCAGGCGCGGCGCTTGCCTGGGGGACGTGCGTTGTCCTGCTGGGCGCTTCGATTGGCATCCTGACCATGAGTAGATACGACTACCCATATCGCGATCGCCCGACTGCTGAACTTACCCGCAACCTCGATCAGGTATCCAGCGAGTTTGGGCCAATTCGCACGAACCCCACCACCTATGCCTACTTGCTCAGCATGAAGCATTGCATCGCGAGTCACGCTGCCGAATATGTCGCTGTTCTGCCGGACAATCCTGCGATCTATCCAATATTCAACGTTAGAAGCCCTTTCCCGATCGACTGGATGTATCCACTGGCATATACTGGCTCGAAGCAGCGGATTGTGCGCGCTCTTGCCTTTGACAATTCGCACTCTCATCTGATCCTGTTCCAAACAGTCCTAGCGCAGGACCTTGCTTCCCGCGCGGCGTTGCCCACGGCATCCGCTAGGACCCAAATCGTCGATTATCCGGGTACCGGTCTGCAGACGTACCTGTTTGATCATACGTCCGGTAAGGTCATTCGTTGCGGGAGCTTCATTGGGAAGTACCTTCCCACAGATGGTGTAGGTGCCAGCTCGGCCTGGCCGCTCGACTGGCCCACCTTCGTGTCCGACCCCGGGGTGCTCCGCTGGGTGGGCCCCGGAGGTCCGCAGTCCGCTGGGCCACCGGATGGGCGGGCCCGAGCGTTTGGGGAAACGCGGCCCTTCCGCTGAGCTGGCCGGGGTGCCGAGATGCGTTTGGAAAGCACGCCGCGGCGGCCACCGTTGGGACCGGAGGTGCTCGACCTCGGCGCAGCTCTCTCCGCCACCTTGGAGCGGCAGGAGCAGGTGGACCGGTGCTTTGCCATGGTCGTGAAGCGGAAGGCGCCGGGTGTGGGAATGATGGCGTCCGAGAACACGGTGCTGACGCCCAGGGGGTTGGTGAGGCTAGCCAGGGCGTGGCGATCAGCGTCCGAGGCCGCCGCGCTCCGGCCCGACTCCACCACGACCCGGGCGGTGCTGGTCACCTTCATCTGCGGAGGGCCAGCCTGGTTGGGCTGCGGGCGCATTGACAGCGCCCGGGTCCCGGTCCGGAGGGCATTGCCGTGGCCCCACGTGCTCGCGATCATCAGCCCACGCGAGCGACCTGGGCTGACCGCGCCGACGGCGGAGATCGCCCCCGGCCACCTCCAGCGCCGACCTCGCCCGCTCGGAGCGTCCCCTGGGGTGGGGGCCGTTGGCGACCCGGGTGATTCCCGGCGCCGACCCCCGGGTGCGGAGCGGCGCCGGCGCTACCGTGCTCGCCCCGCGTGGTGGGCGTGAACCGGCCCCCCGAGGCGCGGGACGTCCGGGCCCGCGCGCCGTGACGCCGTCCCGATGGCGGCCGTGAACCGGTGGGAGATCGCGGCGGCGCCGACCGGCCCTCCGGTCGAGCCCGGCGCCGCCGGGCACGTGCGGCGGCGCCCGGACGAGCCCGCTCACGGCCCGTCAGGTCACCTCGGTCGTCGGCGCCGCCGCGCGGGCGGCCGGGCGGGCCACGGCGGCGGCGAGGCAGGTCGGGCAGGTGCCGTAGAAGTCCAGCCGAGCGTGGTCGACCTGGAAGCCGCGGATGCGCTCCAGGTGGCGGAGGAGCGGGCTCACCTCCGGCTCCGGCAGCTCCAGGACGGCGCCGCACTC
>DATKRN010000042.1:0-37004 GCA_035532155.1 Verrucomicrobiia bacterium
GCCCCAAATCGGGTAAGGTGATCAGGCGCCACGATCGCGGTTGACAGGTCCCGGTGCCTCCCCTGTAGGCTGTGGCGGTGGCGCGGCGGTCCGCCGGCGGAATCCGTCCTGGAGCGGTGTTGGGTGAGGATCGAATGTCCCTTCGGTTCCGACCGGACCCCCCTGTGCACGCGAGGGGTATGGCCGTTCTCCTCGACGGCTGGCACGCCACATGCTATGCGCGCATGATGACGTACCAGCGCAACGGCGAGTTGGCGAGTAGGTCGCTGCGCTGCGGGCGCCCCGCCCGGGGACACCGGTTGCGTTGGGCCAATCGAGTGGCCGCCGCCGCGCTTGCGGCGGCAGGCATGGCGATGGGGCTTCTCACTATGGCGGCACCAGTCGCCGCCGCAACTAAGTCCGTCTGCTGCCGCGCCGAGACGGTTGCCCAGCTCGACCACTCAAGGGGTGGGGTGGTGCGCGTGATCGCCGGTCCAGCATACGAGTTCGCCCACCCCGTCGCCGCCGTCGTGCACGCAGGGGATCTGTTCGTGGTCAACGACGCCTCTCAGGGCGCTGGCTCGCTGACGGAACTCAACGCCGCGACGGGGTCGCTGGTGCGCGTGATCGCGGGCAAGGCCTATGAGTTCGCCCACCCGGTCGCCGTCGCCATGGATGGAGCGGATCTCGTGGTCGTGAACGCGGGCGGCTCCCTCACCGAGATCAACGCCGCGACGGGGTCGGTGGTGCGCGTGATCGCCGGCAGGGCCTACGAGTTCGACCACCCGGTCGCCGTCGCCCGTGACGGACGCAATCTCTTTGTGGTGAACACAGGTGGCTCGCTCACCGAGGTCAATGCCGCGACCGGCGCGGTGGTGCGCGTGATCGCGGGGGGTGCTTACGAGTTCGCCCACCCAGTCGCCATCGCCATCGACGGAAGGTATGTCATCGCGGTGAACCGAGGCGGGTCGCTCACCGAGATCAGCGCGGCGACGGGAGCGCGGGTCCGCGTGATCGCCGGCGGTGCCTACGAGTTTGCGCACCCCGTCGCGATTGGGATCGACGGACGCGACCTCTTCGTGGTGAACCGAGGCGGATCGGTGACCGAGGTCAACGCCGCGACCGGGGCGCGGGTCCGCGTCATCGCCGGTGGTGCCTACGAGTTTGTCGATCCTGTCGCCATCGCCGTCAACGGGCGGGATCTCTTCGTGGTGAACGACGGCTCCCAAGGCGCTGGATCCCTCACCGAGGTCAGGGTTTGAGGCACACGGCGCACACCCTAAGGAGCGGGGTGATGCGCTGCCGCAGGGGGCCGCGGGAGCCGGGGGGCCGCCCCCGGCGCGGCGAGGTGCTGGAGGTTCTCGGGCCGGCCTTCGTCGGAGGACCGGCTCGCTCGGTACTGGCGTCCAGCCATGGGGGAGGACGGACGTGGCGAGCTGCTGCTGGAGCGTGCTCCAGGTGATGTCGGCGGAGTGGGCTGCGGACCGTCGCGGTCACCGTCGAGGAGCAGGCCCCGAGGCCCTTCGCCCACCCAGGGCCGCACGGCAGGGCTGGAGCGCCGAGTCAGGTTGTCGATGAGCAGGGCGAGCACCGGAGCGAGCGCGTAGCGCACCGCGAGCCGCACCGAGAGGGCGATAGGCTCGCGGCTGGTGGCCGGGCGCGTGACCCGCTCCCAGCTGGTGCCGGTCGCGATGTCGAGGGCCACGAAGCGGGTGCGCCGCGGGGTCCAGCCGCGCGGATGCCAGACCGCCGGGTCCAGGTCTCTCGCCCCCACGCCAGCAGGTCGAGGTGCCATGGTCCTCGGCCAGGATCACCGCGGCGACGGGCAGGGCGGCGGGGGCGATGCACCGTGAGCCACCGCTGGGCCGAGGCAGGGTCGCGGGTGGCGACCGGCCACCCGCGGCGCCCGAAGTCCAGCGCGAGGGTTAGCTGCCGGCGCAGCCGTGGGAGGCCCCCGCGGTCGGCTGGATCAGGCAGCCGTCCCCGCGCTAGCGGGGGCGTCCCGAACCGTGATCGACCCGACCGAGACGATCGGGGAGGCCGGGCACGTCTTGCGAGATGTACCCATCCAGCCACCGCTGGATCGTGTGGGGGGGCGAGAAAGCCCCGGCGCGATCTCCTCGCTCGACCCGCCGCCCGTCGCCAGCAGGGTCATCTGGAGGCACAAAGCCGCCCCGCCCCTGTGATGGAGCGGGGCGACCAGCGGCGCGAGGATGGGGGTAGTGGCGGGGACGGGGACGGATGCATGGGGGGAGGGGCCATCTCGGGATGGGAGGCAGCGTACCCGCGAGGCTGCGTCGTGCTGGCCCCGTTCTGGTACCGCCCACGCCGGCGGATAGACCCTATCCATGGCGGATTCTCCTGGCTGCCGACTGGACCGGCCTGGGGGCTGACTCCGGGTCGCAGCAGCCCCGTCAGGCGGGCGGACCGGCCCCTCCGCGCGACCGACGCCCGCCGGGCCGGCACCCGCTTCCGGTTCTGGCCTGGGACTCGGGTGAGCGTCGCTGAAGGCGGTCGCGGGTGCCGTCCGCGTGCCCGCATGAGCTCTCGACGTGCACCGCCGGACGATGCGAGCTCCGCTCGCCGTGAGGCGCCTCTGCCGAGTGGAGTTGAGGCCCAGGACGTGATCGACAGTGGGGGGATGGGGCAGACATCAGGCGGCCGGTCCATTCGTGAGGGCGTTGGTGAGGTCAGGCAATCATCGGCACGGTGGCGCGGGTGGTCCCGCGGGTGCCCACGCCCCTACGCGCTCACATGAGATCGATCATGAGCCAGTAGAACGTCGCTGTGCGACGCCCACCACGGCGACACAGCCCGCACCCAGCCCGGTCAGCAGGGGCACGCAGGAGAGGAGCCGGGCTGGGCCGCCGACGGCAAGCGCCATAGTCACCCCGGCGGCAAGTGCGGCCCCGCTGAGCATCAGGCTGAGCTGGATGGTTGCGGGTGTGACCCATGTCCGGCGCAGCGATCCGGTGGGCGGCCTCGAGAAGGTCGCCAGCATGAACAGGTCGGCACCCCTGACCACCGGCGCCAGGATCCGCGCCAGCGTCGGCACCGGCCGGTCGGGAACCTGGGTCAGGCGATTCGGCATCATGCCCTTCAGCTGCGGGCGCGACCGGGGTGATCCTGACGTCGGTGGTCGGGCCCCTGCGACCCGGGCGACTGGGGTACCGGGCGAGGATACGCACAGGGCGGGAGCAGGGCAAGGACGGGCCCGTCTCCGAGTAGGGCTGCGGTCGGATCCCGGCCGCAGCCAGGCGGCGAGCCTCCGCTGCTCCCGCGGGGGCCGGGGCGTGCCTCCCCGCCGACACCGGACTCAGGTGACCTACGGCCTTGGTCGCGGTCGCGCGCCGACGCTTCCCGATCGGGGCACGCGCCCGCGGATAGGGTCCCCAGACCCGACATCGTCTTTCACCGCCGGCTGTTCCGGGGCCGTCCTCCCTGCGGCGCCGGACCGCGAGTCGGCCGGCTTCTGAGCCACGGCAGGCGGCCAATCGACCCGCTCGCGGCCGCCCAGCTGATTCCGCTACCGTGACGACGGCCGTCCCAAACTCCCCGATGAGGTGTGTCGTCGATGCCTGATCCAGTCGATCTCCCCAGCCGTCGCCTCGTGGTCGGACGCGAGCGGGCGGCCGCGCGCGCGATGCTCAAAGGAGCCGGGTTCGACGACGCCGCGCTCAGCCGGCCGTTCATCGGGGTTGCCAGCACCTGGATCGAGACCATGCCCTGCAACCTCGGCCTGCGCCAGCTCGCCGCCCATGTCAAGCAGGGGATCCGTGAGGCGGGGGGCACGCCGATGGAGTTCAACACCATCGCTGTGAGCGATGGGGTCGCGATGGGCACCCAGGGGATGAAGGCGTCCCTCATCAGCCGCGAGGTCATCGCCGACTCGATCGAGCTGGTCTGCCGCGGGCATCTGCTCGATGGGTTGGTGGCGCTGGTCGGATGCGACAAGACCATCCCCGGCGCCGCCATGGCGCTGGCACGACTGGATCTGCCCGGCTGCCTCCTCTACGGGGGGTCGATCGCGCCCGGACGTCATCAGGGACGCGACGTCACCATCATCGACGTCTTCGAGGCGATCGGCAGGGCTGAGGCCGGTCAGATCACGGACGAGGAGCTGCAGGCCCTGGAGAACGTCGCCTGTCCGGGGGCGGGCGCCTGCGGCGGCCAGTTCACCGCCAACACCATGGCGATGGCGGTGGAGCTGCTGGGCGTGGCGCCGCTGCAGACCGGGGGCGTCCCGGCGGCGGACCCCAGCAAGCCGGAGGTCGCGGCGGCGGTCGGGCGGATGGCGGTGGAGATGGTTCGGGCCGGTCGCCGCCCCAGCTCGTACCTCACCCGCTCCGCCTTCCACAACGCCATCGCCGGAGTGATGGCGAGCGCCGGCTCCACCAACGCTGTGCTCCACCTCCTGGCGATCGCGCAGGAGGCGCAGGTCCCGCTCGCCCTCGACGAATTCGACGACATCAGCGAGCGGACGCCGTGGATCGCTGACCTGCGCCCCGGGGGACGCTTCAACGCCGTCGACCTCACCCGGGCGGGCGGGGTCGCCTTAGTGGCGCGCCGATTGCTCGCCGCCGGCCTGCTCGATGGCGACACCGGTACCTGCACCGGCCAGACCCTGGCCGAGGCGGTGCGGGAGGCTGCGGCCTCGTGGCCCGAGCCCCCGGGACAGGAGGTGGTGAGCACGGTCGAGGCGCCGCTGCAGGCGACCGGGGGAACGGTCGTGCTGCGGGGACCCCTGGCGCCCGACGGGGCGGTCCTGAAGGTGGCCGGACACGAGCGCCGGGAGCACACGGGTCCTGCCCGGGTGTTCGACTCGGAGGAGGCGGGGATGGCGGCGGTGGCGGCGCGCGGGATCGCGCCCGGTGATGTCGTTGTGATCCGCTACGAAGGCCCCCGGGGCGGGCCAGGGATGCGGGAGATGCTGGGCATCACCGGGGCTCTGGTGGGCCAGGGACTCGGTGAGCAGGTCGCCCTGCTGACGGATGGGCGCTTCAGTGGGGCGACCCACGGTCTCATGATCGGACACGTCGCACCCGAGGCGGCCGTGGGCGGCCCGATCGGATGGCTCCGGGACGGCGATCCGATCACGATCGACGTGGCCGCCCGCACCGTGGGGGTCACGGTCGACCCTGAGGAGTGGGCGGCGCGCGGGCGCGCCTGGCGCGCGCCGGTTCCCGCGGTGACGCGGGGTGCCTTCGCGCGCTATGCGCAGCTGGTGGGATCCGCCTCCCGCGGGGCGGTGCTGGGCGGCGACGGGCCACGGGATGAGTGATCCCGGCCCCCCCCGTTTGGCCGACTTTCCCACCGAAGCCGCCCAGTCGGCATTGCGCCGCGTCGAGTGGCGGATCGACCGCACCCTGAGGCTGCGCAACGACAACCAGCCCGGGGTGCTGGGGGAGGTCGCGGGCGCGATCGGCACGGTGGGCGGGAACATCGGTGACATCCGCACCGTCCAGCGCGGCTCGGCCCACGTGGTTCGCGACCTCGACGTCAGCTGCGCCGACCTGACCATGCTCGACCGGGTGCTGGAGTCGGTGCGCCGCCTCGCTCACACGCGCCTGCTCGACGTCCGCGACGAGGTGCTGCGGGTGCATGTCGGCGGCAAACTCAAGGTGGTTCCCCGCTACCCGGTGGGGTCGCCGGCCGACCTGCGCCGCGTCTACACTCCCGGCGTCGCTGAGGTCTGTCGCCTGATCGCGCGCGAGCCGGCCGCCGCCGACCGCTACACCATGATCGCCAACACCGTCGCGGTGGTCACCGACGGCAGCGCCGTGCTCGGCCTCGGCGACATCGGCCCGGTGGCGGGGATGCCGGTGATGGAGGGCAAGTGCGCCCTGCTCGCCCAGCTGGTCCAGGTCGACGCGATCCCGATCCTGCTGCAACCGGGACCGCCCGAGGCGCTGGTGGACGCGGTGGCACGGATCGCCCCCACCTTCGGGGCGATCCAGCTGGAGGACATTGCCGCCCCCGCCTGCTTCACGATCGCGCCCCGGCTGCAGGAGCGGGTGAGCATCCCGGTGGTCCACGACGACCAGCACGGCACCGCCACGGTGGTGCTGGCGGCGGTGACCCGTGCCGCTCAGCTGGTGGGCCGCCCGCTGGGATCGCTGCGGGCCGGAGTGGTGGGCCTCGGCGCGGCCGGCACCGCGATCGCCGAGCTGCTGATCCAGGTGCTGGACCAGCCAGTCCTGGGAGCGGGCCGCACCGCTGACTCGATCGAGCGGCTGACCGCCGCGGGCGGCACTCCGGTCACCTTGGAGGAGCTGCTGAGCCGGTCGGACATCGTGATCGCGACCACCGCCCAGCCCCACCTGATCGCCGCCGAGCAGGTGCGGCCGGGGCAGCTGATCTTCGCCCTCTCCAACCCAGTCCCCGAGATCCTGCCCGAGCGAGCCCTGGCGGCTGGCGCGGCGATCGCCGTCGATGGCAGCGTGGTCAACAACCTGCTGGGATTCCCCGGCCTCTTCCGCGGCGCGCTGGACACAAGGGCCCGCCGCTTCACCCCCGGGATGTTCCTCGCCGCGGCCGCGGCCATCGCCGCCGAGGCTCGCGGCGAGGAGCTGGTCCCGGACGCCCTCGACCCCGGCGTGCACCGGGCGGTGGCGCGCGCGGTGGCACGGGCAGCGGTCGCGGGCGAGGTCGCCCGGGTCGTCCCTCCCGCCGACTACTTCGAGTAGGGCAGGCGCAGCAGAGCTCTCAGGCCGTCACTCGTGACCCATGACGGCGTCCAGCTCGGTCCTCCATCCCGGGGCGTGGAGGTGTTCGCGGAAGGCCTGGGCCGCGGGGCTGAGGAGCCGCTCGCGGGGCCAGATCACGTGCCACATCCGATGCGCCGGGAAACCCGCCACGGGCAGCGGTCGCAGCTGTCCCAGCTGCACCTCCAGGCGCACCGCGTAGACCGACAGCACGGTCACACCCAGGCCCCGGGCGACCGCCCGCTTGAGCGCGCCGTTGCTGGCGATCTGCATCGCGGGCACCGGGTCAACCCCCGCCGACCGCAGGATCGCCTCCGCCGACTCGCGGGTGCCCGAGCCCGGCTCCCTCAGCAACAGAGGCCCTTCCAGCAGATGCGCCGGCTGCAGGCTGGGGCGAGCCTGGAGCGGGTGGTTCGGCGCGCTGAAGCACATGAGGTGGTTGCGCAGCAGCTCCTCCGCCTCGAACAGTCCGTCGTCCCACAGGCGTCCCACCACTCCGAGGTCGGCGTCCCCGCCCAGCAGGCGGGTGCGCACCTGGCTGCGGTTCACGACCTCGAGGCTGAGGCGGATGTGGGGGTGGGCGGCCCGGAAGGTGGCGAGCGCATCCGGCAGCACGTAGACCCCGACGGTCGTGTCGCCGGCCACCGTCAGCGTCCCGGCGTGCAGTCCCGCGAGATCATCGATCGCCTCGCCGGCCTCGCGCACCAGTCCCAGGATCCGTCCGGCCCGCTCATACAGGGCCACCCCCATGGGCGTCAGCGTGACCGTGCGGAGACCCGGCTGGAACACCGGGTGGCCGAGGCCCCGGGCCATCGCTTGGACCTGGTGGCTGACCGCTGGCTGGGTGAGATGGAGTGCCTGGGCGGCCCGGGTGACGCCGCCCAGGTCCACCACGGTCTTGAAGATCCGCAGCTGGTGGAGAGTCAGGCGGCGCTCCAGGCTCACCATGATGCTTTGTGCATCTTGACATGAAAATCTGGCATTGGACAACATATTGGCCGCGTCGTATCGTTTCTTCATGCTCCCGCCCATCCCTGCCCCCGCCGGGATCGTCCACCCCCGACCTGGTGGCGCTGCCCCCCGCCGGCGTCGCCGACTGGTCCCCGGGGCCGCGTGACGGCCGAGGAGGACGCCCAGCAGCGTCCCACCCTAGTCGGGATCGGTGGGGACAGCGGCAGCGGCAAGACCACGCTGACGGGGGCGCTGTACGGGCTCCTGGGTGAGGAGCGGATCACCTCGATCTGCCTCGACGACTACCACGCCCTGGATCGCCGGGAGCGGGCCTTGGTCAAGCTCACCCCGCTCAATCCCCGCGCCAACAACTTCGCGGAGATGGAGGAACACATCTGGCGGCTGAAGCGCGGGCTGGCGGTGGAGAAGCCGGTCTACGACCACCGGGACGGGACCCTGGGACCTCCGGAGACGGTTGTGCCGCGCGAGATCGTGATGGTGCAGGGCCTGCACCCGTACCTCATCCCCGGGGTGCGACATGCCTTCGATCTCAAGGTCTGGCTCGACCCCGACCCCGGACTCCGGCTCGCCTGGAAGCTTCAGCGCGACACCAGCAAGCGTGGGTACCGGGACGACCAGGTGAGGGCCGAGATCGAGGCCCGGCGCGCCGATGCCGAGGCCTATATCGCCCCCCAGCGCAAGCACGCCGACCTTTTGGTGCGGTTCCAGTCGCCCTCACCCGGCTCGCAGGACATGGCCCACCTCAGCGTGCGCATCGTCCAGCGCCACACCATGCCGCGCCTCAACTTCCACGACCAGCTGCACACCGCCTCCGCGATCCACCTGGACCTGGGGGTGATCGACGAGGACGGCCAGCGCGCCGACGTGATCGTCATCGACGGTCAGATCACGCCGCGGGAGGCGGAGCTGGTGGAGCGGAGCACCTGGGAGCACATGGACGGAGTTCACGGACAAGCTCACCACGTCCCGCCCGAGCGCCTGGGCAGCTACGAGGCGGCCCGGCAACGGCAGCACAGCGACCCCCTGGCCTTGACCCAGCTGATCCTGGGACACCGGATCCTGAGCGCCCGCAAATCGTACCTCGTGCGGATCACCGAGGACGGGCACCGGGATCTCGACCCCGATCACGCCCACATGTGATCCCATCCCATCTCACGAGGTTTCCACGCCATGCTGAGTGACGGCGACCGCCCGCTCGAGACCCGCTGGTCCTCGGGCGTCATCCCCTACAAGCAGATGGGGTACTGGCAGCCCGACTACGTGCCCAAGGACTCCGACGTGCTCTGCGCCTTCCGGATCACGCCCCAAGCCGGGGTGGAGCCAGAGGAGGCGGCCGCGGCGGTCGCGGGCGAGTCCTCGACCGCCACCTGGACGGTGGTGTGGACCGACCGGCTGACCTCGTATGAGGACTACCAGGCGAAGGCCTACCGAGTCGAGGCGGTGCCCGGCAGCGACAACCAGTTCATCGCCTACATCGCCTACGCCCTCGACCTCTTCGAGGAGGGGTCGATCGCCAATCTCACGTCCTCGATCATCGGCAATGTCTTCGGATTCAAGGCGCTTCGAGCCCTCCGGCTCGAGGACATGCGCATCCCGACCCAGTACGTCAAGACCTTCCAGGGTCCGCCTCACGGGATCGTGATGGAGCGCGAGTACCTCAACAAGTTCGGGCGCCCGCTGCTGGGGGCCACCGTCAAGCCCAAGCTCGGGCTCTCGGCGCGCAACTATGGCCGGGTCGTCTACGAGGCGCTCCGAGGCGGCCTGGACTTCTGCAAGGACGACGAGAACACCAACAGCCAGCCCTTCATGCGCTGGCGCGACCGCTACCTCTTCTGCATGGAAGCGGTCGCCAAGGCGGGCGCCGAGAGTGGGGAGGTCAAGGGCCACTATCTCAACGTGACTGCCGCCAGCATGGAAGAGATGTACGAGCGCGCCGAGTTCGCGCGCGAACTCGGCAGCGTGGTCGTGATGATGGACCTGACGGTGGGCTTCACCGCGATGCAGTCGATGGCACGCTGGGCCCGGCGCCACGGGGTGCTGCTCCATCTCCACCGCGCCGGTCACTCCACCTACACCCGCCAGAAGAATCACGGAGTCAGCTTCCGGGTGCTCGCCAAGTGGTGCCGCCTGATCGGAGTCGACCACCTCCACGCCGGCACGGTGGTGGGCAAGCTGGAGGGCGATCCCGCGATGGTCAGCGGCTACTACGACATCCTCCGCCGGGACACCATCCGACAGGATCCGGCCCGCGGGATCTACTTCGATCAGGAGTGGGCCTCCATGCCCGGCACCATGCCGGTGGCGTCAGGCGGGATTCACGCCGGCCAGATGCACCTGCTGCTGCACCACCTCGGAGAGGATGTGATCCTCCAGTTCGGGGGTGGCACCTTCGGCAATCCGCTGGGGGTGGCCGCGGGCGCCACCGCCAACCGGGTGGCGGTGGAAGCCATGATCAAGGCCCGCAACGAGGGCCGGGACGTGCTTCTCGAGGGTCCGGGAATCTTGGAGCTCGCGGCCCGACACTGTCGCCCCTTGGCGCGGGCGCTCGACACCTGGCGTGATGTCAGCTTCAACTATGAGTCGACCGACACCCCCGACCTCACCCCCACGCTCACCCTGTGACCGACGAGGATGCCAATGCACATCACCCAGGGCACCTTCTCCTTCCTGCCCGAGCTCAGCGACGATGAGATCTGTCTGCAGCTCGAGTACTGCCTGCGCCACGGCTGGTCGATCCTGGTCGAGCACACCGACGACCCCCACCCCCGCAACGTCTACTGGCAGATGTGGGGGGCGCCGATGTTCGACCTGCCGGGGGCGTCTCCCGCGCTCGCTGAGGTCGCGTCCTGCCGGATCGCCCACCCCCAGCACTATGTCAGGGTGAGCGCCTACGACCGCTCCAAGGGGCGTCAGACCACCGCCCTCAGCTTTATCGTCAACCGTCCGACGAGCGAGCCCGAGTTCGCGATCGAGCGCCAGGAGCACGCCGACCGACAGATCCGGTACAGCCTCACCGTCCACCCGACGGATGATGCCCCCGGCCGGCCCTAGCCTCGTCGCCGCGGAGGCCGGGGACCCCGGGCGGGACGCCGCCGTCTGGGAGGTGGTTGACCAGCTCGACCGCGAGCTGGTGGGCCTGACCCCGGTGAAGACGCGGGTCCGGGAGATCGCCTCGCTGCTCATCATCGACCGGCTGCGCACCGAGACCGGCCTCGCCAGCGCGAGCCCCTCGTTGCACATGTGCTTCACCGGCAGTCCGGGCACCGGCAAGACCACGGTTGCGGTGCGGATGGCCGAAATCCTCAATCGACTGGGGTACTGCCGTCGCGGTCAGCTCGTGACCGTCACGCGCGACGATCTGGTCGGCCAGTACGTCGGGCACACCGCCCCCAAGACCAAGGAGGTGTTGACCCGTGCCCTGGGGGGGGTGCTCTTCATCGACGAGGCCTACTACCTGCACCGCCCCGAGAACGAGCGCGACTACGGGCAGGAGTCGATCGAGATCCTGCTGCAGGTGATGGAAAAGCACCGCGACGACCTGGTCGTGATCCTGGCCGGCTACCGGGACCGGATGGACACCTTCTTCCAGAGCAATCCGGGGATGAAGTCACGGATCGCCCATCACATCGACTTTCCCGATTTCGACGTGAGCCAGCTCCTCCAGATCGCTCGCCTCATGCTGGGAGGACTCGAGTACCGCTTCTCGCGGCCCGCCGAGGAGGCCTTCGCAGCCTACCTCGTGCGCCGCATGGCCCAGCCTCAGTTCGCGAACGCGCGCAGCGTCCGCAATGCCATCGACCGGATGCGGCTGCGTCAGGCGAGCCGGCTGGTGGGCCTGCGAGGTGTCCTGGATCGCGACCAGCTGATGACACTGGAGGCCGACGACATCCTGCGGAGCCGGGTGTTCGCGCAGGCGGAGGGAGGCGCTGCGGGGGCGTGACGCCCGGCCGTCGTGGCCCCGCCGCCGCCGCGACGGCTTGCCCGCCGACGGCCAAGGTCAGCTGCCTGGAGTTGGCCAGGCGCACTCACGGTGGCTTGATCCGAGGCCGGCCGGCGGTCCGGGTGCCCATCCCGACCCCAGCTCGCTGCAGCCTCCCGTGCACCCGACTTGGGCGGCTGGCTCGGGGCGCCCACGCCTGGCCGAGCCCGCTGCGCCCGCGCGCCCACCGGCCGACGGGCCGGGGGTCCCCCACGGTCGTGAGCTGTCGGATCGTGCCACCGAGCTGGACTTCACGTCCATCGGGGCGGTGCGGATGGGAGCGGGGCGCCTGGCGGCGATCTCGGGCTCGGCGCTGAGCTCCGCGTCGCGGACGTGACCGAGGCCCCGAGGCGCCCGGGCGCTGCTGCCGATGGCGGGCGCGCGGGCCGCCGTCCCGCCGCCCGTGTGCCGCGCCTCCGCTCGGGCTCCCGCCGGTCGACGTCTCGCCCGCCGGCAGCGGGGGACGCAGCACTCAGGGTCGCGGGGGGGGCGCGTGCTCCCGCCCAGCTCGCCACCCGCGATTGGGGCCTCCTGCGCTGGGGCGGCTGGGCGGGAGCGGGCTTCGTACCATGGCCGGGTGGACGATGACCCGGGCTCGGCGGATAGGGAGCACCGCCCGGGCTCTGAGACGATCGCGGTGGAGGTGCTGGCGGCGGACCGGCTGGCCGAGGCGCGAGGGCTCTTGCTGGACCTGTTGCTGGTCGAACAGGGGCACTTCAACCACCCGCGCCAGACCCGCGCCGACCTCGAGCGGACCCTCCCCGCAGCTCCAGCGACCTTTCGAGGCGAGAATCACCTGCTCGTGGGGCGGGAGCACGGCGACGTGGTCGGCCTCTGCTGGTGCGTCCTCTTCGACCCGGGCACCGGCTTGGAGGCGGAGATCGCCGAGCTGTATGTGGCGCCCGCCTGGCGCCGCCGGGGGCTCGCCGGCCGACTGCTGCAGGCGGCGACCCGCCTCTTCGAGGAGCGCGGCGTGACCTTCGCCTGCGTCTGGACCCGGCACGACAACCGCCCGGCGCTGCGGCTGTACGCCGGAGGCGGATTCGCCCCGACCGAGCAGGCCGTCCTCACCTGGTACCCCGGGGGGACGGCGAGGTGACCGGACCCGGCGCTGACCTTTCCGATTTCCCCGCCGCGAGGCGGCTCGCTGCCACGGTGATCCTGACCCTGGTGGTGGCGCTGCTGGCGGGCGGAGGCAGCGCCGACCTGGTGCTTCGACTCCAGGGCTCGGCACCCCCCCCCCAGGTGATCGTCCACACCGTGACCACGTCCGGGCAGTCGGCGTCGACCACCCTGCCGGCCGTGATCGCGGCGGATCAGGCATCCCTCGTCCAGGTGGTGCGGCTGCCGGCTCGCGGCCTCCCCACCGCGGCCGACGTCGCCAGCGGATTTATCGCTGATGCCAACGGGCTGGTCGTGACCGCGGCGTCGGCCGTTGCCGGGGCCGTCGGCCTCATGGTCGTGCTGCCGACTGGAGTGCGGACGCCTGCCACCCTGGCGGCCGCCGACCCCGACACCGGGATCGTCGTTCTCCAGATCGCGACCAGTGCCAGCCTGACGCCGCTCGCCTTCGGCCCCAGCCCGCGCGTGGGCGAGGCGGCGATCGCCCTCAGCCAGCCGGTGGGCTCGGGTCCCGCCGTGGATGTCGGCACGGTCAGCGCGACCGGTTTGGTGGTGCGGGTCCCCGGCCCCTCGGGATCGGGCGGGCTGGTCGCCGTGGGCGGGGCGCTCCGGACCGACGCACCGGTGCCTGCGGGCGGCATCGGCGGACCTCTGGTCGACGCGAACGGTCAGGTGATCGGCGTCCTGGCCGGTCCCGCCAGTCCCAGCTTCCAGGGGGCTGTCCCCGGCGCCGGCAGCACGGTGGCGCTGGACGCCACCGCCGCCCAGAGCGTGGTCTCCGCCTTGGCGTCCGCCACCCTGGTGCCCACCGCCCCGGGGGTCGTCAGCCAGCCGCTCGATCCGGCCAGCGCCGCCGCCCTGGGGTTGCCGGTGGGCGCGCTGGTGGTGCTGGTCCAAGTCGGCTCGCCCGCGGCGGTGGCCGGCCTGCGGGAGGGGGATGTCGTTCTCGCCGTGAACGGTCGCGCCGCGTCCCAGCTGGCCTCGGTATCGGACGCCTTGATCCGGCAGGCGGTCACCGGGCCCGCCAGCATCTCGGTCTGGCGCGCCGGGGTGGTCCACCACCTGAGCCTGGTCCTACCGCCGACCGGGTGAGCCTGCTAGGCTCGCACACGCGATGGACCTCACCTGGATGGGCGACTGCTGCGTGGCTGCGCGCGGGCGCGACGTTCGGGTGGTGTTCGATCCCCCCGACAGCCTCATCGATCCCGGCAGTCGCGGCACCGTCGACCTGGTGGTTCGCTCCCGCGGCGGCGCGAACGTCCTCCGCCCCGGGACTGGTCCCACGGTGGTGGCACAGCCGGGCGAGTACGAGATCCGTGGGGTCTCCGTCCATGGGGTGGCGGTGGACGGCGGCACCGCCTTCGTCTGCGATGTCGACGACGTCGCGATCGCGGTCATCGGCCGGGGCGCTGCCACCCTTGCCGAGGCGGCCCTGGAGGCGATCGGTCGGGTCGACGTGCTGGTGCTCCCGGTCGGCGGGGGCCCGGGCCTCACCGGCGCCCAGGCGGCCGCCGCCGTCTCCCGGATCGAGCCGGCGGTGGTGGTGCCGGTGGGGTACGCGATCGGCGACGAGCTCTTCGGACTGGAGCCGCTCGCGCCCTTCGCGCGGGAGATGGGCTTGGCTCAGTGGGCGTCTCAGTCCAAGCTCACCCTCACCGGCTCTCCGGGCGCGGCCGACGACACGCGGGTGGTGGTGCTCGAGCCGCGCCGCTGACGCAGTGCCGCGGTCCCGGCCCGTGGTACGATGAGGGCCCGTGAGGTGTGGCCAGCGGCCCCTGCGGTTCTCTCGATGACAGCCAAGTTCGTCTTCGTCACCGGCGGGGTGGTGTCGGGACTGGGCAAGGGGATCACCGCCGCTTCGCTCGGCACCATCCTCACCGCCCGCGGGCTTCGGGTTTCGCTGCTCAAGCTCGACCCGTACATCAACATCGACCCCGGCACCATGTCCCCCTACCAGCATGGGGAGGTGTTCGTGCTCGACGACGGCGCCGAGACGGATCTCGATCTCGGCCACTACGAGCGCTTCGTGGACGTCAGCCTGCCCCGCGCCAGCAATGTCACCGCCGGCAAGATCTACAGCGAGGTGATCGCCAAGGAGCGCCGGGGAGACTATCTCGGCGCCACCGTGCAGGTGATTCCGCACGTCACCAATGAGATCAAGGAGCGGATCCTGCGGGTCGCCGAGACGGGCGGAGCGGAGGTGGTGATCGTGGAGGTGGGTGGCACCGCCGGCGACATCGAGTCGCTGCCATTCCTGGAGGCGATTCGCCAGCTCAAGAACGACGTCGGTCGTCGCAACACCTTCTACGTTCATCTCACCCTGGTGCCCTTCGTGAGCGGCAGCGAAGAGTACAAGAGCAAGCCCACCCAGCACAGCGTGCAGACGCTGCGCGGGATCGGCATCCAGCCCGACGCGATCGTCTGCCGGTCGCGGGAGCGACTCGGCACCGGGCTGCGGGACAAGATCGCGCTCTTCGCCGACGTCGAGGCCCGCGCCGTGATCAGCCTGCCCGACGCCGCCACCATCTACCAGGTCCCGCTCCTGCTGGAGGACAGCGGCCTGGGGACCTTTCTGCTCGAGCAGATGGATGTGGGCGCGGGGCCGGCGGAGCTGGGACAGTGGGAGCGACTGGTCGGGCGGATCCTCTCCACCGCCGAGTCGGTGCGGATCGGGATCGCCGGCAAGTATGTGGAGTTGCCGGACGCCTATCTCAGCGTCACCGAGGCGCTCCGCCACGCCGCGGTCGCCCACGACGTCGGCTTGGAGCTCCGCTGGATCAACACCGAGACGCTCGATGTGGCGGACCGCTCAGCCTTCGATGACCTCCACGGGATCGTGGTCCCGGGCGGCTTCGGCCACCGCGGGATCGAGGGCAAGATCGCCGCGTCGCGCTATGCTCGGGAGGAGCGGGTGCCCTTCCTCGGCCTCTGCTTGGGGATGCAGTGCGCCACCATCGATCTGGCCCGCGACGTGCTCGCCACCCCCGACTGCAACAGCACCGAGTTCAACGTCTTCACCGAGCATCCCGTCATCGACCTGCTGCCCGAGCAGCGCGACGTGACGGATCTCGGGGGCACCATGCGGCTCGGCCTGTATCCCTGCAAGCTGCTGCCCGGCAGCCGGGCGCAGCGCGCCTACGGCGAACCCCTGGTGTATGAGCGCCACCGCCACCGCTTCGAGTTCAACAATCGCTACCGTGAGCGCCTGGCCCAGGCCGGGGTGGTCTTCAGCGGAACCTCGCCCGACGACCGCCTGGTCGAGATCATCGAGCTGCGCGATCATCCCTTCTTCGTCGCCAGCCAGTTCCACCCCGAATTCCGCTCCCGCCCGCATCGGCCCCACCCGCTGGTGCTGGCCTTCATGGCCGCCTGCGTGGACCGGGCCGGGCTCGCGATCGAGCCCGAGCTTCCGGGCGGCGCGGTGGCGACCCGGCTGGCATGACCGGGGCCGCCCGGACGCGGGGGTCGGCCCTGCGCCTGTACTTCAGCACCGCCGACGGCGAGCTGCGGGTGGCGCCGCCCGAGTGGACCGCGCTGGGACGCTCGGGAGAGCGTCTCACCGATGCTGGCGAGTGGGTTCCGATGCCGGCCGGAGCCACCATCGCCCGGCTTCCCGGTCGGGCCGCGCTGGGGCTGACGGGGGGCGCCGAGTCCGCCTGGCCGCTCGAGCGCGGGGTGGCGGTGGCCGCGATCCTGCCGGTGGGGCACCTGCGGCTCCTGCTGCCGGCGCACGGGCCGGCCGCCACCGGGGGGCCGACCCTTCCCCTGTTCGGCTACACCGCGGTGGCTGAGCGCCGGGGCCGGCCGGTGGTCGCCGCGATGCCTACCGACGACTTCGCGTGGTGGCGCCCGGAACGCTTCCGCCGCTCCGACCTTCCCGGCGCGGTCGCTGCCGCCGAGGCGGCGCTGCCGGGCAATCCGGTGATCGCGCAGCTGCGGACCTGTGCACTCGAGCATAACTGCTACACGGCGCAGAACACATTCCACCGCCGCTACGAGGGTGCCCTGCCGACCTCGGCGGCGTGCAACGCCGACTGCCTGGGCTGCATCTCGCTCCAGACCGACTCGGGGGCGCCCACCCCGCAGCCCCGGATTGGGCGCGCCCCCGGCGCCGCAGACCTGCTGGCGGTGGCGGTCTACCACCTTGGTCCGCACCCCGCGGGGATGGTGAGCTTCGGTCAGGGCTGCGAGGGGGAACCGCTGCTGCGCACCGACGTCCTGCTGCCGGTGGTGGCCGCCATCCGCACCCGCTTTCCCGCCGCCACGATTCACATCAACACCAATGGGAGCCGGCCGGACGACGCTGTCCGGCTCGCTGCCGCGGGCGTCAACAGCGCCCGGATCAGCGTCTTCAGCTTCAGCCAGGAGCTGTTCGCCGCCTACTACCGTCCACGGGGATACACGATCGGGGATGTCTGCCTCACCGCGAGCCGGCTCCATCAGCAGGGCGTCCAGGTCGCCGTCAACCTGCTCACCTTTCCGGGGGTCACCGACCAGCCCACCGAGATCGACCGCACGCTGGCGGCGCTCGCCGCCAGCGGAGTCGAACAGGTCCAGCTCCGCACCCTCAATGTCGACCCGCTGTGGCTGCTCCGGCGCATCCCGGTGCGGGAGGCGGGGATCGGGATGGCGGAGATGGTGGGCCGGCTTGGTCGCGAGCTCGGCGGCCTGCGGCTCGGCAACTTCACCCGGCCGGTGGCGGCGGCACCCGCCGTCCCGAGTGCCTCCGCCCGGCCCTGACCGCCCCCCCTCCGGCCCCAACGCCCCGGCGGCCTCACCGCGTCCGGTCATTCCCTTAGGTGAGGTGTCGGGGCGAGGTGGCCGATGGGACCGCGCCGCCCCGGACGGGCCAGGCGCCGGGCCCTCGTCAGCGCCAGCGGGTGTGGGGCGTGGTCGCGCAAGGTCGCCCCGGACCTCGGTGTCGGGAGCGGCGCTGGGCCCATCTGGACGGGCGTGGGCCGCGCCGCAAGCGGTGCGGCCCCCACCATCAGCGAGGACCGTGGCGATCGCGCGGTGTGGGCGGGGGCGGCCTCCCCGCGCGGCCCGCGCCAGCCACCGGGTGTGCCGTTGGGGGTCCCCAACCCGCCGTCCGCCCTCCGGCCGCGGGTCGCCGGGCGCCGGCGGTGCCGCGCCCGAGCGGGGGCGCCTCTCGCCTCCGGGTCGGGGCACCCCTGCCGGCCTCGCGGGGAAGGCACGCTGCGGGACGCGGATCCGAGCAGGCCGTTGGAGTCGGGAGGGGAGGTTTGAGCGGCGCGGCCGGGGCCTATGATCGAGAGGTGGCGACCGACCCCGACGAGCTCCTGCGGCCGGCCGGGTCCGCCGGCGACGGGGGGGCGGTCGTTCCCCCCGGGAGCCTCGCCCCCTCCCTGACCGTCGCCACCCCCGGATGGCCCACGGCCTGGTCCCCCGCGGCCACCCCGGTCGGCTGGCCCGGGCTCGCTGGCCCGCCCGCGGGGGTGTCCCCCGTCCCCGGCGCCCATCCGACTGGCCGGCGCCGCGGGCTCGTGGGGAGCCTCGTCGCCGGGCTGGCGGCGGCGGTCAAGTACGGGGTGCTCCTGCTCAAGCTGGGGGCCTTCAAGGGCACGCTGATCACCATGGTGATCAGCGTCATCTTCTACTCGTTCTTCTTCGGACCGGTCTTCGCGCTGGCTTTCGTCTCGTTGATCCTGGTTCACGAGATGGGTCACTACCTGGTGGCTCGCCGGCTGGGCGAGGACGTCAGCGCCCCCATGTTCATCCCGGGCCTGGGCGCTCTGATCAATCTGCGCACCCAGCCCCGCACGGTCGCCCGTGAGGCGCAGGTGGCAATCGCCGGACCCGCGGTGGGGACCCTGGCGTCCTGGGCGTGCCTGGGGCTGGCGCTCGCTCTGCGCTCGGAGTTCTGCGCCGCGCTGGCGTACGTCGGCTGCCTGATCAACCTCTTCAACCTGATCCCGGCCTCGCCCCTGGACGGCGGCCGGGTGACCGCCGCGGTGTCCAAGTGGGTGAACCTGGTGGGGCTGATCGTGCTGGTCGGGTATGCGGTCTTCGCGTTCACGGGAGCGCAGGCGGCCAGCCCGATCCTGCTCGTGATCGTGGTGGTGGCCGGCTACAGCACCGTGGGGCGCTTCCGCCAGGCGCGCCGCCAGCCGACCTATCTCGCGGTCGCGATGCGGACCCGCTGGCTGGTGGGGGGCGCCTACCTGGCCCTGGTGCTCGCCGCCGCCTTGGGCCTAGAGGTGAGCCACGCCAGCCTAACGCACCTCATCACCGCGGTCGGGTGAGCGGCGCTGGGGGTCCGGTTTGGCGCCCCCCGACCCGTGGTAAGCTCGACGGCGACCTCACATGAAGCAGATCCACCCCGAGTACCGCCATGACGTGGTGGTGACCTGCTCCTGCGGGAGCCAGTTCACCACCGGGTCGACCGCGGCGCAGCTGCGGACCGAGGTCTGCTCGGTCTGCCATCCGTTCTTCACCGGGGAGCAGCGGATCGTCGACACCGGCGGCCAGGTGGAGCGCTTCCGGCGTCGGGCCGAGAAGGCGGCGGCGCGGGCCTGAGGAGCTGGCGGCCGCCCGCGGGGTGGCCGGGGGGACGGGAGGAGCGGGGTGGCTGACCGCTTCGACCATCCGGCGCTGCGCACGCGGATGGAGCGGGTGCAGGCTCGCCATCGCGAGCTTCGCGAGGCGCTCGAGGACCCCCAGGTCGCCTCCCTGCCCAAACGCCTGCAGGCGCTCGGGCAGGAGGAGGCGAAGCTGCGCCCGGTGGTGGAGCTGTACGAGCTCTGGGTGGCGGCTGACTCCGCGGTCCAGGAGGCCGAGGCGATGCGTCGCGAGGAGACGCTGGGGGAGATGCAGGTCTACCTGGAGGAGGAGGCCCGCGAGCAGGGCCGCCAGCGCGACCAGCTGGCCGCCCGGCTGCAGGAACTGCTGGTGCCCGCCAACCGGGACGCCGAGCGCGACGCGGTGCTGGAGGTGCGGGCGGGCACCGGCGGCGACGAGGCCGCCCTCTTCGCCGCCGACCTGCTGCGGATGTACCTGCGCTACGCGGAGCGCCGGGGCTGGACCGTCGACGTGGTGGACCAGTCCGCGACCGAGGGTGGGGGGATCAAGGAGGTGGTGGCGGAGGTGCGCGGACCCGGCGCCTACGAGCGGCTCCAGTTCGAGAGCGGGGTCCACCGGGTCCAGCGGGTCCCGCGCACCGAGTCGCAGGGCCGCATCCACACCTCCGCCGCCAGCGTGGTGGTGCTGCCCGAGGCCGACGACGTCGAGGTGGAGCTGCGCGAGGAGGACCTCAAAGTCGACGTCTACCGCTCCACCGGGCCGGGGGGACAGAGCGTCAACACCACCGACTCGGCGGTGCGGATCACCCACCTGCCTTCGGGGCTGGTGGTCACCTGCCAGGACGAGAAATCCCAGCACAAGAACAAGGCCAAGGCCCTGCGGGTGCTGCGGGCGCGGCTGTTCGAGCGGCTGCAGGCGGAGCGTGACGCGGAGCTCCGCGTCACCCGACAGTCGATGGTGCGCAGCGGTGACCGCAGCGAGAAGGTTCGCACCTACAACTTCCCCGAGGCTCGCCTCACCGACCACCGCATCGACCTCAAGCTGCACCAGCTGGCACGCATCCTGGAGGGCGACCTCGACCCCGTGGTCGAGCCGCTGCTGGCGGCGGAGCGCGCCCGCCGGCTGGGGGAGGACCACCTGCCGAGCCCCGACCGGCCCGGGGATGGGGCGGCATGAGCGCCGACGGGCGGCGCCACATCCTGGCCACCAGCGGAGGGTTTGCGCGGGATCCTGCGGGCCGGCTCCGGCCGGCGGCGCTCTTCGACCATGCCCTGGCGCTCACCGGCCGGGAGCGCCCCCGCGTCTGCCTGCTGGCGACCGCCCAGGGCGACGCTCCGGCCGCCCTGGCGGCGCTCTACGGGGCGCTGGCCGAACGTGACCTGCGCCCCAGCCACCTGGCCCTTCACCCGATGCCGTCGGTCGACGATCCGCGCCGCCATCTGCTCCAGCAGGACCTGATCTGGGTCGACGGCGGCAGCGTCGCCAACCTGCTGGCGGTGTGGCGCGTCCACCGGCTGGACGCGGCGCTTCGGGAGGCGTGGGACGCTGGGGTGGTGCTGGCAGGGGTGAGCGCCGGAGCGCTCTGCTGGTTCCAGGCCGGGACCACCGACTCCTTCGGTCCCGAGCTGCGAGCGGTCCACGACGGCCTCGGCTTCCTGGAGGGTAGCTTCAGCCCCCACTACGACAAGGAGCTGCGGCGACGACCGACCCACCAGGGGTTGGTCCAGACCGGGGCGATCCCGGCCGGGTGGGCCGCCGACGATGGCGTCGGGCTCCACTTCGTCGACCAGCAGATGCAGGAGGCGCTGAGCGAGCGGCCCGACTCCCCCGCCCGTGGCTGGCGGATCGAGCGCCGTCCGGATGGGTCACTGGACGAGCGCCCCATCATCCCCCGCCCGCTGGGGGAGGTCGTCTGAGCGGTCGCGCTCAGGCCCCGCCGTCCCCGGCCGCCGTCGGGGCGGTGGGGGCCGCGGCCGGGCCGCCCCGTCCGCGGCCCCGTCCTCCGCGCCGGCGCCGGCGCCGCGGGGCCGATTCCGCCGCGGGGGCCGAGGCGTCGGCCGCAACCAGGGCGTCGCCGCTGGCCGGGAGATCGACCGGGGCGGGCGCGCCGGCGCGTCCGCCCCGCCGCAGGCGCGCGTGCCGGACCGGGGCGGTGCGGACCCTCGGGCCGGGGGGATGACCCACCGCGTGGAGATCGCCGAGGGTCGACCATCCCAGCTCGGCGCGGCCCAGCTGCACCAGCCGGACGAAGCAGCCGGCGGTCGCCTCCGCGTCTGCCAGGGCGTGGTGGGGCTGCCGGTGCTGGGTCACGCCGAGCCGCTCGCACAGCCGCTCCAACCCGATCGTGTCGCGCAGATCGAAGAGCAGCTTGGCGAGCCGAGAAGTGTCGAGGGTGGGGTGGGGGAGGGGGTGTCCCACGGTCCGTCCGATCAGGCGCGTGTCGAAGGCATCCGCGCTGTGCTCGACCAGCACCGCCCCTCGCGCGAAGCGCAGGAATCGCCGCAGCACCAGGTCGGCCGGCGGTGCTCCCTGGAGCATGTCCCGGGTGATGCCGTGCACCCGCCGGGCGTACGAGTTGATGTGGTCGGTGGTGTGGACCAAGGTCTCCATCGCGTCCGGGGGAGGGCCCCCCTCCCAGAGCTCAAGCGGCTCGTCGGCCGCCGGGACCCGAAAGCGGACGGCGCCCAGCTCGACCAGGTGATGGGGTGACTGGCCGGTGGTCTCGCAGTCCACCGAGACCAGCTGCAGCTGATCGATCGGGGTGTCGAAGGCGGGCACCAGCGAGGCCTCGGCCTCCAGGCCCAGGGCGTCGGGAGGCAGGGGAGCATTGAACCGAGCCCCCACCTGGGGCGAGGCCGGGCCGAGTCGGGGCCGGAAGTCGCTGCCGGGGACGGGGGCGCCCCGCTGCCGTCCGTACCGGTGGCGCCGAGCGGTGGCAGCTCCGGGATGGGTCGGCAGGTCCGGATCGGGCACCCCCGGGAGGTCGGGGGCGTCCTCGAAGGCGGCGGCGAGATCCACAGCGCACCATCCTAGACGACCGCGCCGCTCCGCCCCCGCGGGCCCCGCCTCGATCGCGGGGGGGGGACCCGCGCCAGGGGCTCCCTATACTCGAGAGCGGTGGCTGGCCGCGTGCGTCGGGCGTTCGCGCCGCTCCGAGGTCGCCGGTGACGCTGGTCGCGGTCGGGGTCAGCCATCACCTGGCACCCGTGGCGGTGCGGGAGCGCGTCCACCTCGATGGGACCACTGTGCGCGCCACCCTGCCCTCGCTGGTGCGCCATGCCGGGCTGGGCGGGGCGGTGTGCCTGTCCACCTGCAATCGCACCGAGTTCTACGTCTCCACCGACGACCCCGCCCGGGCCGCGCAGACGATCGACCGCTTCCGTCGCTATCTGGTGCCGGGTCCCCTGGGGCAGCGGTACGTCCACGCCGCCGTCGGGGCGGAGGCGGTGGGGCACGTCTTCCGCGTCGCCAGCGGGCTGGACAGCATGGTCCTCGGTGAGGGCCAGATCTTGGCCCAGCTCAAGCGCGCCCACCGCCTGGCCCACGAGTCCCAGACCCTGGACGCGGCCCTCGATCTCGTCATGCGTCGGGCGGTGACCGTGGCCAAGCGGGTGCGCACCGAGACCGGCATCGGCCGGCGCGCGGTGGGGATCGCCCAGGCGGCGGCGGATGAGGCGGGGCGGCGACGTGAGCTCCGGGGGGCGCGTGTGCTGGTGGTCGGAGCGGGGCAGATCGGCGCCGGGGCCGCCCGGCTCCTGCGCCGGGGCGGTGCCGGCCCGTTCCTGGTGGCGGAGCGCGGCCCCCGTTCGCGGGCGCTCGCGGCTGGGCTCGCGGGCAGCATCTGCCATCCAACCGAGGTGGGCGGGTCGTGGCCCACCGTCGACATCGTCGTCTGCGCCACCAGCCAGGCTGCCCCGGTCCTGACCGCGGCGGCGGTCACCGGTCTGCAGGAGGCGCCCGGCCGCCCGCTGCTGCTGCTCGACCTCGCCCTGCCGCGGGACGTGGACCCCGCGGTCCGGGGTCTGCCCGGGGTCGATCTGGTCGACCTCGACGATCTCGGCCGGGCGATCCGGACCAACCTCGCCGCCCGCTGCGACGAGGTTCCCGCGGCCACCCACCTGATCACCGTGGCCGTCCGGGATACCCTCACGGAGCTGGACGCGCGTCGGGCCGCGCCCGCTATCCGGCACCTGCTGGAACGCACCGACGGTGTCCGCGAGGCCGAGCTCACCCGCACCCTGGGGCGGCTCGGCCCGGTGTCCTCGCGGGAGCGGGAGCAGCTCGACCGTCTCACCCGGGCGCTCACCGCCAAGCTGCTGCACGCGCCGATCCGCTACCTGCGGGCTCACGCCGGCGACCCGGCCGGCACCGCCTCGGCGCTGGAGGTGCTCGGCCTGGACGGGTCCGCGCCCGGGTGAGACCGGCGATCCGGGCGGCGACCCGCGGGAGCGTCCTCGCCCGGCGGCAGACCGAGCTCGTGCTTGCGAGGCTGCGTGGTCGGGAGTTCGTAGCCGAGCTCACGGCGGTGGAGGTGCAGGCGGCGGGGGATCTCGCCCCCGACACCCTTCCCGAGGCGATGGCCGGCGAGGGCTGGTTCTCCTCGGCGCTCGAGCGCAGCCTGGCGACCGGGGACGCCGAGCTCGCCGTCCACAGCGCCAAGGACCTGCCCAGCCGCCTCGCCGCCGGCATGGGGGTGGCCGCCTATCTGCCCCGCGCCGACCCCCGCGACGCGGTGGTGACCGCCGATGGCGCGCCCTGGCGCCGACTTCCCTCCCGCGCCCGGGTGGCCACCGGCTCGCCCCGGCGGGCGGCCCAGCTCATGAGCGTCCGGCCCGACCTCAGCATCGTGCCGATCCGAGGCAACGTGGACACCCGTCTGGAGCGGTTGGCGGAGGGTGCGGCGGACGCCGTGGTGGTGGCGCTGGCGGGGCTCGAGCGGCTGGGACGGGCTGCCGGGGCGCAGCCGCTCGACCCCTACCGCGAGTGCACCCCGGCCCCCGCCCAGGGGGCGATCGCCGTGGAGGCCCGGCGCGGCTCCGACGCGTGGGTGTTCGTCGAGTCGATCGACGACCCCGCGACCCGCCTCTGCTGCGAGACCGAGCGGGCGGTGCTCGCGCATCTGGGTGGGGGCTGCCGGCTCCCCCTGGGGGTGCTGGCCGAGACCGTCGCGGGCGAGCGAGTCCGGCTGACGGCGGCGTTCCTTCCCGGGTCCGGCCCCGGGGTCGGCCTGCGACGGCGCACGTCCGAGGGCCCGGCCGGCGAGGCCCTCCAGTTGGCTGCCGAGATGGCGCGGGCGTTGCGATGACGCCCCTGCACGCCCGCACGATCCTGGTCACCCGCCCCGGGGCGGGCCGGGACGAGCTCTCGGCGGGGCTGCGCGAACTGGGTGCGGCGGTGCGGGTCGTGCCGGTGATGAGCCGCAGGCGCTTGGCCCCCGACGCTCTCATCGCCGCCGGCTTGCGCGCCCACACCGGCCCGGCGGCAGTGATCGTCTTCACCAGCGCGCATGCCGTGCGCCTGGTGGCGGCGGCCGCTGAGGGGGCCGGGGTGGCTCTCGGCCAGGTCGACGCCACCCTGGTCGCGATCGGCCCGGGCACCGCCCTCGTCCTCGCCCGCGCCGGGCGCCCCGCCGACATTGTCCCCGCCACCTTCGTGGCGGAGGCGGTGGCGGACCGGCTGGTGGAGGAGGGGGTCGCCGGCCGCCGCGTCTGGCTGCCGCGTGCCGCCGAGGGCCGTCCGGTGCTGCCCGAGCGGCTGCGCCGGGCGGGCGCCCAGGTCACCGAGCTCCACCTCTATCGCACTCGGGTCGCGAGCCGCCGGATCCCTCAGCTGGCGGGCGCTCTGATCGAGCCGCTGGACGCGATCACGTTCACCAGCGGGAGCACGGTTCGCCACTTCGAGCATCTGCGGGACGGGCGCCCGCTGCCGGCGGGGTGCCGGATCGCCTGCATCGGGCCGGTGACCGCGGCCGCTGCCCGAGCGGCCGGCCACCCCGTCGATATAATCGCGGCCGAGCACACCGTGAGGGGATTGCTCGCCGCCCTGTGCGCCGGCCTCGGAGTCGGGGAAGCGGCAGGGCCGGTGGTCGCAGGAGGACCGCGGTGAGCACGTTGGTCGAGCGCCCGCGCCGGCTCCGGCGCATGCCCGCGCTGCGCCGGCTGGTGCGCGAGACTCGCCTGGGCATCGATGATCTGGTGCTGCCGCTGTTCGTGGCGGAGGGGATCGAGGGGCCGCGTCCAGTCGAGTCCATGCCCGGCGTCAGCCAGCAGAGCGTGAGCAGCGTGGTCACGCGAGCCGAGGAGGCGGCCGGCCTGGGGCTGCCCGCGATCATCCTCTTCGGGGTCCCGGCCCACAAGGACCCGCTCGGCAGCGGAGCCTGGCAGCCCGACGGGGTGGTGCAGCGGGCCTCCACCGCGATCAAGGAGCGGCTCGGCGACCGCCTGGTGGTGATCGCCGACACCTGCCTTGACGAGTTCACCGACCACGGCCACTGCGGCGTCCTCACCGCGGCCGGCACGGTCGACAACGACGCCACGTTGGAGCTCTACGCCCGGACCGCGGTGAGCCAGGCGGCCGCCGGGGCCGACGTGGTCGCGCCCTCGGGGATGATGGATGGGCAGGTGGCGGCGATCCGCCGCGGTCTTGACAGCGCCGGCCACCTCGACACGGCGATCCTCGCCTACGCGGCCAAGTTCGCGTCGGCGTTCTACGGCCCCTTCCGGGAGGCGGCGGGGTCGACCCCGCGCTTCGGCGACCGACACGGCTACCAGCTCGACGTCGGCAACCGGCGCGAGGCGGTGCGCGAGCTGATGCTCGACCTGGAGGAGGGCGCCGACCTGGTGCTGGTCAAGCCCGCTCTCACCTGCCTCGACATCCTCGCGGAGGCGCGCCTTCTGGTGGACCGACCCCTCGGCGCCTACTGCGTCAGCGGCGAGTACGCGATGCTCCGGGCCGCCGGCGCCGCGGGTTATCTCGACGAGGCCGCGGCCGCCTGGGAGGTGCACCTGGCCGTCCGCCGGGCCGGCGCCGATTTCATCCTCACCTACCACGCGCTCGACCTCGCCCGCCGGCTGCTGGAGCAGGGGTGAGCGCGCCCGTCCCGGCGCCGCCGCTGCCCGCGTCGGGATCGCGTCCCGGGCGGGCCGGGGCGGCGGCGGTGGCCCTGGTGGTGGCGATGGCCGCCACCGCCTACGGGATCAACGCGATCGCCTCCCGGACGGTGACCCGGCCGGCGGCGGCGGCGGCAGCGGCGACCGCGGCCGGCTGTGCCCACGCCCGCTTCGGGCCGGTGCTGCGCCCGCTCAATCCGCCGCGGACGCTCCATCGCTACCCGCGCGAGCCGGCGATGACGATCAACCTGCAGCGTCTCTACCTGGCCACCGTCAGCGGCCCCGCCGGTCGGTTCGAGGTGTGCCTGGTGCCGAGCTGGGCGCCGCACACCGTCAACGTGTTCGTCACCTTGGCGCGGAACCGGTTCTACGACGGTCTAAGCTGGGTCCGCGACCCCTCCACCGCGCCGGGGGGCCCGGTGATCCAAGGTGGCAGCCCCAGCGACACGGCTGCGGGCGGGCCCGGCTTCGCCTTTCCCGACGAGGTGGTGCGCGGCCCCCTCTACCGCGGGGGGCAGTATCGCCCGGGTGCCGTGGCGATGGCGAACAGCGGCCCCAACACCAACGGCAGCCAGTTCTTCGTCACGCTCCAGCCGTTCACCCTGCCCGCCAGCTACAACCTCTTCGGGGAGGTCACCCGCGGCCTGGCGGTGGCGCGGCGCGTGCGCCGGGGCCAGGCGATGACCATCACCGTGCGCGAGGCGCTCGGCTGAGCCCGGCGGGCGGGGCGGGCCCGCTCTCGCTGGCGGCCTTCGCGCGGGCCCTCACCCGAATCCCCGGCGGAGTCAACAGTCCGGTGCGAGCCTTCACCGCGGTGGGGGGCAGCCCCCCCTTCCTTGTGAGCGGTGCCGGATGCCGGGTGGTCGACGCGGACGGACACGCGTACATCGACTGCGTGGGCGCCTATGGCCCCTTGATCCTGGGCCACTGCGATCCCGAGGTGGTGCGGGCGCTGCACGAGCAGCTGGATCGCGGCACCGCCTTCGGTGGTCCCACCGAGCGGGAGACCCAGCTGGCGGAGCGGATCACGGGCGCTCTCCCCGCGGTCGAGATGGTGCGGTTGGTCAACAGCGGCACCGAGGCGGCGATGAGCTGCGTCCGCCTCGCCCGTGCGGCCACCGGGCGCTCGCGGATCCTGATGTTCGCCGGGGGCTACCACGGCCACAGCGACGCTCTGCTGGCCCAGGCGGGGTCCGGGGTGGCGACCTTGGGGATCCCGGGGTCCCCTGGGGTGCCCCCCGCCACGGTGTCGGAGACCCTGGTGCTCCCCTACAACGACCTCGACCGGACCCTGGCGGTGTTCGCCCGTGAGGGCGAGCAGATCGCCGCGATCCTGGTCGAGCCGGTGGCCGGCAACATGGGGGTGGTCCCCCCGCAGCCGGGGTTCCTCGAGGGGCTGCGCCGGGTGACCACCGCGTTCGGCGCCCTGCTCGTGTTCGACGAGGTCATCACCGGCTTTCGAGTTGGGTGGGGCGGCGCCCAGGAGCGCTTCGGGGTGCGTCCCGACCTCACCTGCCTGGGCAAGGTGATCGGGGGTGGACTTCCGATCGGCGCCTACGGCGGCGCGCGCGCGCTGATGGAGCAGGTGGCTCCCGCCGGTCCGGTCTACCAGGCGGGCACGCTGAGCGGCAATCCGCTGGCGGTGGCGGCCGGAATCGCCACCCTCGATCGCCTGCTCGAGATCCCCGACGCCTACGGGCGCCTGGAGCAGCTGGGGGGCCGCCTGGCGCGCGGTCTCAGCGGGGCGGCGGCGGCGGCCGGGGTGGCGTGCACGGTCAATCGGGTGGGCTCGATGCTGACGCCGTTCTTCTGCGCGGAGCCGGTCGTCGACCACGCCTCCGCCCGCCGCAGCGACCGCGACCGCTTCGCCCGGGTCCATCGCGGTTGGCTCGCCGGGGGGGTGTACTGGCCGCCCTCTGGGTTCGAGGCCGGCTTCCTCTCGCTGGCCCACGACGAGGCGTCCGTGGACACGGTGGTCGATGCCTTCGCCCGGGCCCTCGGTCCGCCGGCCGGCGGACCGGGAGCAGAAGCGGCCAGTGCTATACTCGCGCCGAGCGATCCCTGAGGGTTTGACCATGCTCGCGCCGTCGCACCTGCTGCTGCTCGCCCTGCTGATCCTCCTGGCCCTGGTGGTCTTCGGCCCCAAGCGCCTCCCCGAACTGGGCGCCAGCGTCGGGCGCGCGATCCAGGAGTTCAAGCGGGCCTCGAGCGCGGCCGCGACCGAGCTGCGGTCCGTGACGGACGTGCACCCGACCGGCGACGAGGTGGGGACCCGCACGGGGCCGGCGCCCGAGACCCCCGATCCCGGCGGGTGGAGCGGGGACACGCCGCATCCCTGAGGGGCGACCGGCGTGAGCCGCGGCGGCCCGTCCCGTGAGTGAGGCGGTGGCGCCCGGTCGGGCCGGGGTCCCGGCCGACGACGACGAGGCACCCCGGCTCACGCTGGTCGAGCATCTGGAGGATCTGCGCCGGGTCGTGATCGTGTCGCTGGTCGCGTGGGCGGCCGCGAGCGTGCTCGCCTTCGCCTTCAACCACCCGCTGATCCAGCTGCTGGAGCGTCCCCTCCATCTTGCCCTGGCGCATCGCCGTGCCTCGCCGTTCGGCGGGGTGGTCATCGTCACCAGCCCGATCGAGGGCCTCTCCATCCCCTTCAAGGTCGCGGCGGCGGCCGGCGTGGTCCTCTCCCTGCCGGTTGTCCTCTGGCAGATCTGGACCTTCGTCGCCCCGGGCCTGCGGCGCAGCGAGCGGCGGCTGGCAGGCCCCTTCATCGGCGCCAGTTGTGCCTGCTTCGCGCTGGGGGCCGTCTTCGCGTACCTGGTGATGCCGGTGGGCCTCAGCTTCCTGGCCACCTTCCTTGGCAGCAACGCCGTCTATCTGCCCGATCTCGCCAGCTACCTGACGTTCTTCACCCTCGTCATCCTCATCTTCGGCGTCACGTTTGAGATGCCGGTGGTGCTCAGCCTGCTGGGAGCGCTCGGCATCGTCAGCAGCCGCCGGCTGCGACGGTGGCGCCGGCCCGCCTACTTCTGCATTGTCGCGGTGGCGCTGGTGGTCACCCCCGGGGCCGACCCCTTCACCCCGACGTTCCTGTCGATCGCGCTGCTGGTGCTGTACGAGGCCAGCATTCTGGTCGTGCGCTATCCCCTCGGGCGATGAGCTCGGCTGAATCGGCGGCCGCCGCCCCGCGCCCGGACGGGCGGGCCCTCGACCAGCTCCGCGCGGTCCGGCTGGAACCGGCGGTGAGCGCGAATGCGGAGGGGTCGGCGCTGATCGCGATGGGCGGCACGCGGGTGCTCTGCGCCGCCAGCGTCGAGAATCGGGTCCCGCCCCACCGCCGCGGCACCGGGGGGGGATGGGTCACGGCCGAGTACGCGATGCTGCCACGCGCCACGGTTCAGCGGACCCCGCGTGAGCGCGGGGGCCACCTGGGGGCGCGCAGCCAGGAGATCCAGCGCCTGATCGGCCGGTCGCTGCGCTCCGCGGTTGATCTCGCCGCCCTGGGGGAGCGCACGGTGATCATCGACTGCGACGTGCTGGAGGCCGACGGCGGCACCCGCGCCGCCGCCGTGACGGGGGGATGGCTCGCCCTCCACGCCGCCTGTCGTCGCCTCCAGGCGGCCCGGCTGGTGCGACGCGACCCGATCCGCCGCCAGGTGGCGGCGGTGGGCGTCGGCCTCGTCGCGGGGCGTGCCTGTCTCGACCTCGACTACCGCGAGGACCTGGTCGCCGACACCGACCTCACCGTGGTCGGCACCGACGACGGGCGCCTGGTCGAGGTGCAGGGGACCGCCGAGGGCGAGCCCTTCAGCCGGGCCGAGCTGGACAGGCTCCTCGAGCTGGCGTGGGGTGGGGTCGCCGAGCTCATCCGCCTGCAGCGGGCGGCGATCGCGGACGCTCCCTGAGGGCGCCGCGGGCCGAGGGTCCCCGGGCCGGCGACCGGGTCGTCCTGGCGACCCGCAATCCCGGCAAGCTGATCGAGTTCGGGCGCCTGTTGGCGCCCACGGGCTGGGCTTTAGTTGGCCTCGACCACCTGGCGGGAGGGCCCCGGGTGGCGTGGGAGGAGGACGGGCCTGACTACGCCAGCAACGCGCTGATCAAGGCTCTGAGCGTGGCGTCGGCGCTGGGCGGGTTCGCGCTTGGCGATGACAGCGGGTTCGAGATCACGGCCCTGGGCGGCTGGCCCGGGATCGCCTCGGCGCGCTGGCTCGGGCCGGGTGCCAGCGACGAGGACCGGCTGACAGCCCTGATGGACCGGCTCAGCGGTCTTCGACCCGGCCGGCGGGGCGCCGCCTTCGTCTGCGCCCTGGCCCTGGCCGCTCCCGCCGATGGTGGGACCGCGACCGTGGTCGCCGAGGCGACGGGCCGGGTCGATGGCCGCTTCACCCGCGACCGCCGCGGCGCAGGAGGCTTCGGCTACGACCCAATTTTCATTCCCAGAGGCTTCTCCCGCACCACCGGCGAGATGGCGCCCGCGGCCAAGGACTGGGTCAGCCATCGCGGCGCCGCGACCCGGGAACTGCTCCGCCTCCTGGAGCCCGCCCCGGAGCTCACGAAGGGGCGGGTCCGCCGCCGCGGTGGCGGCGGACCGCCCCCGGATCAGGGGGGGTGAGCTAGGTGGCGGTGGCGCCGCTGCCCGGGCGGTTTGAGCACGAGTGAGACGGGGTGGCGGTGGCGGGCGTGGTTGTGGGGGTCGCGGTGACCGCCAGCGTGGCGGCCGAGGCGGCCGCGGCCACGTTCGAGACGGCGAGCCCAGCACCCAGCCCGGCGGCGGCCAGCGCGGTCGCCAGGGCGAGAGCCAGGGAGTGGCGTCGGAGACGGTCTCTCATGGGGTGGGGCTCCTAGTGCGGGTGGGGCGGCGCCCCCGGGTGGAGGGAGCGCCGTCCCCGATGGGATTGATCGTGGGGGAAGGACTGTGCTGGTCGCGGCGGTCCGGGCGGGGCCCGGGTCGACGGTCTCGGGGTCAGGCCGTGGGGGACGGCGTCCATGACCCGAGCCTGGCAGCTTCGCCTTCCGACCAGGTGAGGAGGGCGTGTGGGCCCTCACACGCCAGCGGACGCGTCCCCGCCCGGCGGGCGGGGACGCGTCCGATCAGGATCGACCGGTGAGCTCGTGGAGCAGCGCCCGTACCCGGCGGTCGATCTCATCGCGGATTGGGCGGACCTCGGCGAGCGGGCGCCCCGCCGGATCCGGCAGCACCCAGTCCAGGTACCGGGTGCCGGGGTATACCGGGCAGGCGTCGCCGCAGCCCATCGTGACTACTACGTCGGCGGTCCGCACGCTCTCGCCGCTCAGCGCTTTGGGCACGGCCGTCTCCATGGAGAGACCCCATTCGGCCATCGCCGCCACCACCGCGGGGTTGAGAGACGTGGCGGGGGCGGAGCCGGCGGAGCGCACGGTGACCCGGCCGGCCGCGTGGTGCGCCAGCAGGGCCGCGGCCATCTGTGATCGGCCGGCGTTGTGCACGCACACGAACAGGACCTCGGGGATCGGGCTCATGGCGCTGGCACCGGGCCGGGCGCTCGCCTCCAACCGCTGGCGGGTGGCGCGCTCCGCCAGCGTGACCAGGTAGGTGGCGACGGTGGCGCCTCCCGCCAGCCGATCGTAGGCGGCGTGGAGCGCCTCACGCACCGTCTCGGGTGAGAACACGCCCGGGAACGCGCCGGCGAGCCGCCGCTCAGCATCGCCGATCCAGCCGTCATCGCGGCCGCTCGGATCCACTCCCACCGCTCACCCCACACTCCCCATCGGGCGGGGTCGGGCATTTGCTCACGCCGATCACCCCAAGTGATAGCCGTATCTCGATGGGTAGTGTCAGCCGACGCATGGGCGGCTGTCAATGGGTAGACTCACGCGGTGAGCGTCACCGCGGGCTCGACCACGGCTCCCACCCGCACTCGAGGCGGCTTGGGTCCGCCCGTGAGCCCGATGGCGCCTGAGCGAGCCGCCCGGGCCGCGCAGGTCTTCCGTGCTCTTGGCGACCCCACTCGGGTGCAGATGGTGCACATGCTCCGGGCGAGCGTCGACCCGATCTGCATCTGTGACTTCACCGCCGCCTTCGAGCTCAGCCAGCCGACCGTGAGCCACCACATGGCGCGCCTTCGCGCGGCCGGCCTGGTCACCAGTTACCGGCGTGGGATCTGGACCTTCTACCGTCTCGACCCCGAGCTCCCGGTGAGCGTCGCCGCCGCGGTGGCGGCGGTTCCCTGACGGGGGGGCACCCGCGGGCACGTCCCGGCCTCCGGCCGACCTCGGGGCCAGTAACTGGGGCTGCCGATGGCACGGTGGGTGCACGGCTCCGCGGGGGCAGGCACGCGCAGCCCGGGGTCGCCGCGGGGCGTGGCGCAGGGGTAGCGCACCTGCTTTGGAATAAGGCCATGCTAGACGGCATGAGACCTCTCCCACCCGAGAAGCGAGGATGAGATCACGTCGTATTGCGGCTGGGCTTCGCCTCAACCCATGCCAACACCGGGGTCAACTGAGGGAGTAAGGTGAACTAAGCAGCCTTAGATAATCTGCTTATGGATCGGCGGCCTACGGAGATGCCGACTGACCGTAGCCAAGCGGCAAACCGTGCCACTGGCCCCGTCCCCAACCGCCTGGGACCTGGACTGGGACGAGTGGGTCGGCACCCAGCGGGCCCGGCGCCTCTCTCAGGCAACCCTGGCGGTGTACGACTACGCGTCCAAGCGACTCGCCGCCTTTCGCGGGGCCTACACCACGCGCTCGGCCGCCCGCATCGTTCGGGCGCCGATCACGTCCCCCGAGCAGTTCGACCGTCGCGCCGTTGAGCAGTTCCTGGTCGAGCTGGATTCGGCACGCAAGCCCGATGGCCAGCCCCTCTCGGCGGACACCATTGATCAGCACTTTCGGGTTCTGCGCCAGTTCCTGCGTTGGTGCGCCCGGCAGGACCGCTACCAGCGACGAGGGCGCTCGCTGATCACCTTTGATGTCAAGGCGCCCGTCGCTACCGAGGGGCGCATCGTCTGGTTCGAGGACGACGAGCTGGCGCGGCTCCGCCAGGCGGTGGCGGACAACCCACGCGATCGGGTGATCCTGGAGGTGCTGATCCGCACGGGCATCCGCCTGGGCGAGCTGCTACGTCTGAAGGTGAGCGCGATCGGGAGTGACGGGCTGCTGGTGGAGCAGACCAAGGGCAGTCGGTCGCACCGATCGATCCCGCTCGTCACCGAGGACTTCGATCTAGCGCAGGCGCTGCGTGTCTATCAGGACCGCATCCGGCCCAAGGACGATGGGGGCAGCTCGGTGCTCTTCTTGCAGCTGCGCAAGCCCTATGGATCAGTCTGCTATCCACCGATGACAAAAGCGACCGTGACGACCCTCCTGGATCGGGCCGCAGCGCGTGCTGGCGTGGATGACGTGTTCCCCCACAAGTTTCGCCACACCTTTGCCACCCGGCTCATCCGGCAGCGGGTGTCCCTCCCAGTGGTGCGCGATCTGCTTGGGCATAGCACGCTGGAGATGGTCATGCGCTACGTCAATGTGGTGGGCGCCGACATGGCAGAGTCGCTGGGGATGGTGCGGTTCGGAGCCGTCCCGGATCAGGCTGTAAAGCCACGCCGGACAAAGGCGGGGCCGAGGCGCAGCTGACCGATCCGATGGTGCAGGGTCCAGCACGCAGGCCGCTGCTCACCGGCGAGCCGTGCCAGCTTGCCAAGAGGACCATCGTCGAAGCCATCGGGAGCATGCTCATCGCAGGTCAGGGTGCTACCGGGGAAGTGCAGGTGATGAGTGATGCCATCGTCGGTCCATTCCCCGTACGAGGGCCGCCGGGTGGGGCCTGATGCTGACACGACATAGCCATAGCCCGTCAGAGCCGTGAACGGATGAACACTGACCAGGGCCCCGAGGTAGGCAGCCGTCTCGCTGGCAGTCGGCCCAGCGAGTTCGCGCCGTAGGAGCTCGCGCTCGCGCGCGGCAGCGCTCACCGTGGCTTGATCGGGCAGGACCTTCAGCGCGGGTGGGGGAAGCGGGACATCCATGAGGTCATCTCCGATGACGACGGGATATTGCCGCAGGGCTCGCATGACCCTGAGCTCCTTCGCGACCTGGATGCGACGGGCCCCCCGCAGCCAGGCGGTGAGGGTCTGTCGATCGATGCCGGCGACCTTGGCGAACTCGGCGTCCTCGAAGCCACGGGCTCGAATGCCCTCGCGAACGCGGTCGGGATCGAGGACGCTGCCCCGGCGAGCCGAGGGGTCGACCAGGCGAAGGATCGTGTCGCCCACGGGGAGAGTGTACCGGCCATCCGGGCCCTGCGGTACCCTTTCCCTGCGGGCCTTAGCGCAGCTGGTAGCGCGCCGCCTTTGGGAGGCGGAGGTCGCCGGTTCGAATCCGGCAGGCCCGACGACCGGACGGATGTGCGGGTCCAAAGGGGTGGGGACGCCGCCCTGTCGTGATGGCGCTGCCATGCAGCTGGGCGTGGACACCCGCCAATCAGTGTGCAAAGCTGCCGGATGCGGGGCGGCCCCGTCCGCGCAGCCTTGTCAGCTTGTGGATGTGTAGCCGTCTCCCCGTGTGCCCCTGGCCGCCCCGCTCTCAACCATTTGGGCTCTCCTGACCAATCTGTGGGTCGGTTGAGCGCCACCTGAACGAGAACACGCCGCTGCCACCTACCTTTCTGGCTGCTTGACGACCGAAGGGAAGGGAGGGCGAACGGCGTGAGAAGGACAAGGCTATGGGGTGCGCCCAGCGAAGGGCCGATCGACCGGCGGGTGGGAGTCCCGCCCGGGCAAGCCGCCAGAGGAGCCCGGTAGTCAACCTCCGGCGTCGGGCGAGATCCCGGCGTCGAAGCGAGGAGAAGCGAAGCTGCAGGCCGTAACGAGAGTGAACTCTGCCGCGTCGAAACTTGTCCCCGTGAGGGGCCGAGCGGGCCGAGCCTTGCCCATAGAGGCGAAGGCAGCAGTCCGGGCTTGGGATTCTGGAGCAGCCCGGAACCGCTCCGGCGTAGAGGAGGCGGCATGCAGCGAAGGCCGATCGGTCAACTGGGGAGAGCCTCCCGTGCCCGGGGTCGAGGTCGATCGCCCCGGAAGCAGGCCCTGGTATAAGGTCACCCCGAAATCCAGGGCGGTGCGGAGGCAGTCGGAGCGGGGCACAGTACCGAGGATCGCCGAGACAACACAACTCGGCGTAGGAAAGGCCCCGCACTTCGGTGATGCGCGAGCTGCAAGGGACGGGTCAGGGCATGGCTGAGGCCAACTCCCCCCGGGAAAACGTCCGTGCACTTCAGCGCGCGCTGTATGTGGCCGCGAAGCGGAACGGCAGGCGGAAGTTCCCCGCCCTGTACGACCGGATCGCTCGGCCGGACGTGTTGCAAAGGGCCTTTGAACAGGTCCGGCGCAACAACGGTGCCGCCGGCATTGACGGCGAGACCCTCACAGCCATCGAGGCCCAAGGGGTGGAGCAGGTGCTGACGGAGTTGCGCGAGCGGCTGATGAGCGGGAAGTACCGCCCCCAGGCGACTCGCAGGGTCTACATCCCGAAGCCGGGAAGGCCCACGGAAAGGCGGCCGCTCTCGATCCCTCGGGTGAGAGATCGGATCGTCCAGACCGCGGCCAGGCTGGTGCTCGAACCGATCTTCGAGGCCAGCTTCCTGCCGTGCTCGTACGGCTTCCGACCCAGGCGCAGCGCCCATCAGGCGCTGGAGTCCATTCGGAAGGAGGTCAATAAGGGTTCACGGTGGGTGGTGGAGGTCGACTTCAAAGACTTCTTCGGGAGTCTCGATCCGGACCTGCTCGTGGGTCTGGTGGCGCAGAGGATCAGCGATCGCAGGGTGCTCCGGTTGATTAGGAAGTGGATACATGCGGGCGTGATGGAGGATGGCGTGACCATCTCCACCGCGACCGGCGTTCCGCAAGGCGGCGCGATTTCACCGCTGCTTTCCAACGTCTACGGACACGCCCTGGACGCCCTCTGGGCGAAGGAGGCGAGCCACCTCGGCACGATTGTCCGTTACGCGGACGACCTGATGATCCTGTGTCGGTGCGAGGCCGACGCGCAGCACGCCTACCGATGGCTCCAGGGCAGAGCCCACGCCCTCAAGCTGGTTCTCCATCCGGACAAGACCCGGATCGTGGATCTTCGCGACGGGGTGGACGGTTTCGACTTCCTGGGGTTTCACCTGCGGATGGTGAGGTCGTGGAGGTATAGACGGTGGTACTGCCAGCGCTGGCCCTCGGCCCGCGCTATGGCGAGTATTCGGGCCAAGGTCAAGGCGATCACGGCCCCACGGTCTCGACTGAAGCAGCCCATCGGGGTCCTCGTGGCCGAGCTCAACCCGGTGCTGAGGGGCTGGGGCAACTACTTTCGGTGGGGCAATTCCGCCCGAAAGTTCACCCAGATCGACAGCTACGTTCGCGAGCGTCTGGCGCTCTTCGACAGCAAGAAACGCCAGAAGCGCGGACGCAGATGGGGCACGGTGCACACCTCCGCCTGGTTTGGCGGCTTGGGTCTGCACAGCCTCTCTGGGACGGTCCGTTATGCCTATCCCGCGACAGGGGCCATGTGAACACCGTCGGAGAGCCGGATGAGGGAAAACCTCATGTCCGGTTCGATGAGGGGCGGCTGGGGAGGCCCCGGCTG